>CANQXE010000001.1 GCA_947627725.1 uncultured Clostridia bacterium
GTCTGTCTGTCTGTCTGTCTGTCTGTCTGTCTGTCTGTCTGTCTGTCTGTCTGTCTGTCTGTCTGTCTGTCAAGATTGTCCATCCTTTCTGCTCCTTTGTCAAGTGTTTTTGAATGTTTTGATAGTAATTTTTTTCACCAAATTCTTTTTTTAACCATTATCTTAATTTTAGCTAAAGCTTTAATTACTATTTTAAAAGTATTTGGCATTAACCATAATAACATAACTTTAGCTTTATCTAATTTAGTGAATAAATTTGATTTAATTATTATTTTTTTATTGGACAAAACTGATATTCTAAGAGTTCTGTATTCATTGTTAAATGCATTGTTTCTAATACATCCACTAAGAACGACAAACGCCGAAACAATGTAACCCTTTAATGCATAAGGTAATATTTTCTCGTTATCACGTTCGCCTTCAAGAATAATCTTCTTTGCACGAATAATATCAAATGCTCCATAGCCAAAAGTATTATTCGTAATTGAATTTTCTCTAATAACATAATGATATTTCGGAATGTCACAAAAAACTGTTTTATAAATATCCTTATAAACTCTATAATTATGCATTATATCTTCAGAACAACCATCTTTTTTATTATAATAATGTGTTTTAATTATCTTACTTTTGTAAAGCTTGTTCCAAGCTACTCCACTGATATGACCACCTATCGTCAAATCAATCATTCTTTCTTCATAATTAAATATTTTTATACTTGTATCATTACTTGCTGATTTTTCTTCATTAGTATTTTCATAATTAAAATAAAAACCGCATCGTGAAACATCTGTATCATACTTAAGTATTAAATTTAAAAGGAAATCAACCATGTCTAATTCAAGAAAATCATCACTATCTGCAAACATAACATAGTCTCCGGTACACATTTCAATACCGCTATTTCTTGCATTAGCAAGTCCGTCATTAACCTTATGTATAACCTTAATTCTATCATCTTTTTCTGCCCACTCATCGCACATTTTTGGACAATTATCAGGCGAACCGTCATCTACAAGTATAATTTCAAGATTTTTATATGTTTGATTTACAATGCTTTTTAAGCACTTATCAAGATATTTTTCAGTTTTATATACTGGCACTATTATAGAAATTAATGGTTGCTTATCTATCAAAATTTTTTATCCTTCTTTCTTAATTTATCAAGAATTTTTAATATGCATTTCTAAAATCTTTATATATAGTTTGAGCAAAAATCTGCTTCGTTTTTTTATAAAGCTAACAAGAAATTTTGCTTGAATCGGGAAACGTATCATTTCCACTTTCTTCGCACTATATAAAACTTCCTGATTATTTAAAATTTCATTAAGTACTGTATTTCTTTCCCGTATGCTTTTGGGATTATTTACATAAGCCTCATTGCGGACAACAAAACTAACTAGATATAAAAGATAATAAGGAAGCTGAGATGATAAATCCACACCTAATTCATCACTTTTGTCAGCAAGAGTTTGATAGGGTAAAAAGTAAATATCAGGTAATTTCGAATCATATGCATTTGTCATAGATGACGGATTATTGCGATAATGATATAAGGGTTTATCAATAAAAGCAATACTGTTACATTCCATCAAACAGGGATAAGTAAAAGCAATATCCTCACCCATGCGTATTCTGTCATCGGTATCCATTAAATGTTTTTCAAGAAGCTCACGCTTAAATACCTTTGTCCAACAGCACGGATAAATACCGAACTGATAATACTCACCTGCAAAAAGCATTGTTGGGAAAATTTCCTTCTCAATTTCATTTCGGGTGTAGTATTCTTTATTTAACAAATAATTACTTTTCAATTCTTTATCGGGAAAAGAAAAATAAAACTGGGTTATTACACAGTCGCAACTGTATTTCTTAATTGCATCTGCAATATGCTCATACATATCGGGCTCAATCCAGTCATCGCCGTCTACAAAACATACATACTCTCCTGTTGACTCTTTTAAACCAGCTTTACGGGCAGAAATAAGACCGCCGTTTTCTTTATGGATAACCTTGATTCTGTTATCCTTTTTTGCATATTCATCGCAAATCGCGGGACAATTATCGGGTGAACCGTCATCAACAAGAATAATTTCAATATCTTTATATGATTGAGATATTATGCTGTCTACACACTTTTTTATATACTTTTCAACCTTATAAATCGGTACAATAATACTAATCATAATTTACCTCTAAAACATAATCCAATGCAGCGAACTGCCTGCACACAAATACCAAAAATGAACTGCCGTATAAGCAGTATACAATATATACACAACTGATCTTGTTTTAATTCGAATTGACTGATTAAGAGGTGTATAATAAGTAAGCTTCACAATTCCCTCTTTTTTTATCTGATCACCTTGAATTTGCATACCGATCATAAACAGCAGTGTTCCAATTATTGGCAATATCCATCTTGTAAGCCTGAAAAAAAGAAGGATATTTGATATAGCGCTTCCAATCATAAAATAAATATTAATTGATGAAAATTTAAATAGTCTTTTCAATTGGGGAGTATAATCTCCATGAAGAAAATAATATGAGACATAAATTAAAAAAAAGGTTACAATTAACAAAGCTGAAAAATTCACTAAACCCATTGTTCCCGCTACAAATATGGTTGCCGACATATGGCTCTCAGCCTCACCTGCTACTGATTGAATAAAACTACTATTGGTTCTTTCAGACAAAGATTTAAGAATAGCGCCTCCGCCTACAATGCCGAACAATAAAAGGAAATTAAAAAATTTGCCGCTTGTATTTAAAGTGATTTCTGTTATAATTGCCAGTACCACAGGGATAAATCCTGTTGGATGCATAAAACAGACAAGTAAATAGCCAACATAGCATAATATTATATTTTTCCTTTCAACTAAATGATAATACGCACAGGCACAGGCAACTGTAAATGCCAAACCGTTTCTGATACCGCTTGCCACATCATAATACCAGTAAGTGGATATAAAAAACATTATTCCCAAAAACGTATTAAGCTTGTCCACATTAAAATGTCTTGAAGCTTTATAAATAACCAAAAACATTAAACCGTAAACAATAAAAATTGTTACAGTTTGCAACCAATCATTATTTGGAAACCTGCTTATGAAATAAAAATAATAGGCACATACCCTATAAGTATTAAACTCATATACATCATCATTAATTGCTCTTTCAAGCTCTCTAAATCCGTCAGATCTCATATAATTTATCTCATGATAATATCTCATTAGATCGTCAGCATCATTAGGCGTCATATTATATGCAAGCACAGCAAATAAAACAGTTATAACAATAAGCGGAAACCAAGAAAACCTTTGAGGAGTAATCCAATATAAAACGATAAAAATAATGACAATAGCAATAAACACTTCAATTGCTGTTAATCCAAACATATATTGAACCTCCTTAAAACATAAGATAGATAAATATTTTTATATTTTAATTGTTTTTATACTTTTTTCCAATCAAAACACATAAGGGTGTTTTGATAAAAATTATATTAACAATCGTCATAATCAAAGAAATTAAAACAGCAGTTACAAGACAAAATGAAATATAAATATACATATGAGGAATATTATTCAATTTGCAATAAATTGGATTAAGAAAATGGAATAAAAATGTTAAAACAATAATGTGTAATCCATAATAAATAAGACTATTTTTACCCATGTAATTAATCGGCGAAATCCTACCAATCTTTTTGCAAACCGCAAGTACCGATAATATTGCAAACAAAGCACTGATATAAAACAGAAATACGTTTCCAAAATATCCTTTACACATATTAACAAATTTTAAATCTTTATTTAAATAAAGATTTAAATAGTTAGCGGTAAAAGAGATTATTAAAAATAACGGGAGAAATTTAATTTTTAGTATATTATCATAAAAATTTAATTTTCTTAATAAAAACCCAAATAAAAAAAGCGGGATTGTAAATAAAACTTCATCAATGCACCAATATAACAATTTATCAATGAATAGCTCATATAAATATGACGCTACTATAAATACGGCAATAAAAACAAAAATAATTTTTTCTTTTTTTATTTTACAAATGAAATATGAAATTATTTGAACAAAAAATAATGTAGCCAGAAACCACAAATTATTAAAATGCTGTTGTAAAAGATTACCCTTGATATCCCCTATAATACTAATATTATCTTGAGAATGTAAAATATAAAATCTAACAGCGTCGGATGATGTTAAAATAATTGCAAATGTTAAATATGGCAACAAAATTGTTTTTGCAATTTTAAGAAGAAATTTCCAAAAATTTTTATACTTATCAACTGAAAACAAAAATCCTGAAACAAAGAAAAAGAGCGGTACATGGAAACTATAGATTATAGGAAGGAGTTGATATACCCCCCCGATCTGAGGAGTACCATTCCATACAGTGTCCAAAAATTATTAAGAAAATTGCAAATCCCTTCGCTAAATCCAACCATTCAATTCTATCAGTTCTTAATTTCTGCATAACTTTCACCTGTTAAAAATCAAGAATAAATCTTTTCTAATTCCTTAGCAATATTGTGTATATCAAACTGATCAATCAGCTTTGAATTATCAATACTTTCTCTATCAAACTTAAGTTGGTTGTCAATTGCATTGCACCAACAACTTACTGAGTCATTAAGCGAACAAAAGCATAAATTATCATTAAGCTTTACAACCTTATTAATGGAATCTGAAATAACACATGGAAGCTTTGAAGCCTGCGCCTCAATAAGCGTTAACGGAAAGCCCTCATGAATTGAGGGGAAGACAAAACAATCCATAGCAAGCATTAGTTCTGGAATATCATCTCTGAAGCCTAAAAATTTAACCTTATCCTCAATTCCTAAATTTTTTACTTTTAATTCAATTTTACTTCTGTCCGGTCCGTCGCTCACTAATAAAAGAATAGAATTAGGATTATTTTTTTGAAATTCGTAAAATATATCAATTAAAAAATCATGGTTTTTCACATAATACATTTGACCGATATGACCGATTACTGTTTGATCTTTAACTCCGAGTTCTTTTCTTTTTCTATTTCTAACATTTATATCATAAGTATATAAGCTTGTATCAATGCCGTTATTAAGAACAATTCCTTTTTTATTGAAAGCTTTTTTCCCGGCAAGATAAATACCTGCCTCTTTACTGCAGCCTATAATATCTGTTGAAAAAAGCACTATTATTTTTCTCATTACGGCTCTGAAAACATTGGCAAAAAATAGATTCAATTTTGATTTACTAAATATAAGAGGCTGTGTAAAATGAGAATGCGATATTCTCTTTTTTATTTTTGCTTTATAGGCAGCCATCATAACTATTCCGCTATAAAACGGTAAGTGACAATGTACAATATCAAAATGTTCATTTTTAAATAAATTCAAGTAAAACTTATAACTTTTTATATAACTTAATTTATCATCAGGCTGATGAATAATTCTTACTCCTGTCTCTTCAATTACCGGTTCCATCGGTCCTTTAGCACTTTCCCTGACACAATAAACACATTCAAATTTATCTTTGTCAAGATTCTGCTGAAGTCTTACCGCCACCAAATCAGATCCGCCGTACTGAAGAGGAGCATTAACTATTAAAACCTTTTTCTTTTCATTCATATAACTTATTCTTTCATATTAATATACAAATTTCCCAACACGTATAAAGCGGAACTCCACTTATGCTTAATACACAGCCTCATTATAAAGTGTATCAAATCATAGTATCCGTATCCGCCTTTGTATTCGGAATAAAATTTATCACATAGCGTAGCGATTTCATTTATAACAGCTTTTCTACCTTGATTATTATATTTAATTTCCTCCATAACGCAAGTACCGAAGCTGTCTACATGCAATTTATCCCAAATTAAAAGTAATTCGTCTTTTTCTTCTTTAGTGAACTTTGAATTTATTATATCATTATAAACAGAATTAAATACCGCCGGATAAATATTAATTAAATTCTTTTTACGTCCTCTTGATAGTGAGTCAAGATTTCGTTGATCATAAATGTATATAGCTGTATTTATAACTGAAGCTTTTTCACATAATAAAAGATATTTCACACTGAAAGCAAAATCTTCAGCGGGAACGAATTTTTCACCAAACCTCATATTATATTTTTCTATTAATTCCCTGTCAAATATTTTTGACCAAGCAGTATTAACAGTTCTGGAGGAAATCAAATATTTAGTTTTTTCAAACATTGAATAATTATTATCTAAATTTTTTATTTCTCTTTTTTTGTCACCGCTTATTTTTCTGTATATGCAGGTAAATACAATCAGACTGTTTTTTTGCGTATATTTTTCAACCTCATTAAAAAAATTATCTGTTATATAATCATCACTGTCAATAAACAGAATATAATCACCTTTTGCTATATCAAGACCTGCATTTCTCGCCGAAGATAATCCCCCGTTTTCTTTATGAATAACTTTTATTCTGCCGTCTTTTTTTGCCCAATTATCACATATTTCGGGACAATTATCAGGAGATCCGTCATCCACAAGTATCAATTCAAAATCGTTATATTTCTGACTGATTATGCTATTGATACATCTGTCAAGATACTTTTCGACATTATAGACCGGCACTATAACTGAATATTTCATATCAACACCTACTTTGCCTTATTGAATTTATTAAATCAAAGGCGAAATATTGTAAGCGCAGTATTAAACAAATATCAGTTGAATGTCTATCCCTTAAGTTTAATATATAACTTCCCCAACAAATACAATGCTTTGCTCCATTTATATTTTATACACAGTCTCATTATATAATGGATTATATCACTATATCCGTATCCGCCCTTGTATTCGGAGTAAAATTTATCACAGATTACAGTTATCTCATTTAATTTCTCATGTTTAGTTAAACTGCTATCCTTTATTTCCTCCATAACACAAGTGCCAAAGCTGTCAACATGAAGCTTATCCCAAATCAAAAGGAGATTATCCTTTTCTTCTTCCGTGTATTTTGACTTGATTATATCATTATACACTTCATTAAAAACAATAGGATAAATATCAATTAAATTCTTTTTTCTGCTTCTGGTCAGAGAATCGGAATTTGTCTGATCATTTACGTATAATGATGTATTAAAAACCAAAACACTTTCACAAAGCAAAAGATACTTAACACAGAAAACAAAATCTTCTGCAACCGGAATTTTTTCATTGAACCTGATTTTGTATTTTTCAATTATATCTCTGTCAAATATTTTTGAATAGACACAGTTAATGGTTCTGGAGGATATTAGATATTTTGTTTTTTCAAACATAGAAAAACTATTGTCTAAATCCTTAATTTCTCTCTTTTTAGTTCCGTTTATCTTTTTCTGCATAACGGTAAATATAGTTAAACTGTTTTTTATTGAATGTTTACTTATCTCTTCAAAAAAGTTTTCTTCAACATAATCATCACTGTCGACAAACAGAACAAAGTCACCGCGGGCTATATCAAGCCCTGCGTTTCTCGCTGATGAGGCCCCCCCAGATTTATCTACAACTTTGATTCTTTCGTTTGAATCTCTATATTCGCAGCAGATTTTAAAACTGCTGTCACGAGAACCATCGTTGACTAAAATTATTTCATAATCCTCAAAGCCCTGAACCAGAATGCTGTCAATACATCTGTTCAAGGTTTTTTCGGAATTATAAATTGGTATTATAATTGAATATTTCATAATAATGCTCCTATCAATTATTTTGCCTTGTCAAATTTTCCTATAAGAAATTTAAAAGGTGAATTGATTATTATTTTATTAATAAATGAAAGTACAATAATGGTAAAGATAATTGAAACAATCCATATCAAATAATTTGCGTATTCAGGCAAATTTAATTTTGGAATAAAACTTCTGTAAACAAAAAAGAAGATTTGATGTATGCCTAAATAAATAATCGAATTTCTTCCTATGTATTTAATCGAGTTAAACTTGTTTTCAAAAACTTTTGAAAACATAATTGTGGCAAAAATTCCAAAAAAAGCGGAAAGATAAAACAATATGAAATTACAGTATTCGTTTTGCCAAATTCCAACATAATGCGGTTCAAAATATCTTATATTAAAATAGTCTGTAATTATGTTAAATATTAGTAAAACAATAATTATAACAAGTGATAAGAAGTTAAAGGATAATCGTTCTTGGTAAAATTTTATCTTTTTTAACAAATACCCTAAAGCAAAAAACGGAAAAGCTATTAAAACCAAATTCAAATTATATGGTAAATTAGTACCTATAAATTTTTTGTACACTATACCAAATGTAAGTAAAACAACAGTTGCGCAGCAAATAAAAATATAATTTTTCCGAGAAACCTTACAAATAAGGAAAAAGAAAACTTCAACAAAAAACAAACAAGGCAAAAACCATATTGCATGCTCACGTGTATTGATAAAGTATAATTTAAATTCATTTAAAACAAAAGAAAGATTTAAACTTTTATTAAAGTATTCCATTCCAATTTCAAGAACTATGTATACAATTGAAAAAAACACGTATGGTATAATAAGTGTTTTAAATTTTTTAATAATAAATTTACCTGTCGTTATATCCTTATCTGAAAAAACACAGCCTGACAAAAAGAAAAACAAAGGCATATGAAAACTGTAAATAAACTTTACAAGATATGAAGGCATTTTAGCATGACCAAGCATAACTAAAATCATACCTATACCCTTAGCTAAATCTATCCATTCAATCCTTTTTTGAGGTTTTAGTTTACTGTTATACCCCCCCCCCCGCGTATTTCGAAGGATTTTTATGTTGTTTACCATTTTATTTACCTCTGTTTATGTATTTGTAATTTTAGTATAAAGAAACCTCAAAACTCTTTTGATACGTCTGATAACCTGTGTATTTAATGAACAAAAGATGTTACCGATAGGAGTGGGAGCATTAAGCTTTTTAATTGTTTTAAGCGTTGTATCGGAATTTTTTTCAATAAAGCCAAACCTTGTAATATAAAAGGAATTGCTCCCATTTGATTTATCCTCCATCCTTCTGTGTGAAAAATGAATATAATTAAATTCATCAGTCTTTATCTCATTATTATCAAAATAATCTCTTAAAACTTTTCCGTTATCGTAATAAAAAATCTGATATTTATAATTTTCTCTGCAAATTTCATTATTCAGAGTAAAATTTTTTCTTCTCCGTGCTATATCGGCAAACGGAGCATCATCGCATTGTGATAAACCTAAAATCTTATATTTTTTACTCATTCCGGGAAGTTCATCAAAAATCATATTAAAAGAGGTTTTAAATACACTTTTATAATTCATACCCCCCCCCGCCATAAAACGAGTATTATTTTCAGGTGTATTTTTATATAAAGTCAAATGACCGAAACGGTAGATTTTCATATAATCTTCATCAGGTAAAAATTTATTTAAATCACCTAAAATTGTATCTATATCAATATGTCCCCAATATTTGTACTCCTTTATATCATCTTCAAAAATATATCCATATGTTGGTTTATAATCGCAAAGTTTATACGGAGCATCTAATACAATTTCAAAATCAAATTTATCTTGTATTTTCTTTTTCATATCCTCGAAAGATATTTTAAAACATTTTATATTTTCAGGTAATGGAACAAAATCATCAATATTGCAATCACCATAAAGGAAAAAATCTATGTCCGGATTTTTAGAAGCGCTCTTTAACCAGAGATTGAAATAATCAGGATATTTACCGAAATATAAAGAAATTAATACAATATTTTTGTTATTCATAATTATCTCTGCTTTCTAAATAATCTTTTAGCTACTGCACCAACAATATTCAACAAATTGAAACTATTCGGTATTTTTAAATCAATAACCTCAATATTGTCCAATCTGTTATATGTATGGATACCGATGAAATTCTTTTTACAATTTAAATTAATATCATTTACGGAAACAGTTTTAATACATTCTTCTTTATAGGATTCCTTTGAAATTTCAACAATTTTATTAAAATTCAGTTTTTCTCCATAAAACTTACCACAGTTTTGAGAAGGTCTTATAAAATTACCTTTATAGCTAAATACCTTTCCGGCACAACGGGACGTATTGGCATCTACCTTTATAGGATTATTCTTACACTCTAAAAACTGACCGGACTCATCAGTATAAAACAAATCGAATCTGTCAAACACATAATCCTGACAAACTCTTTCAGATAAATAATAATCAACATCGTCAAATTGAAACAGAGTAGTATCAACCAATCTGTCGTTTGCTAATACAGTTTCTTTTTCCCAAACGTCAGGAAATTTAACACATTTCAATCTGAATAATGTACGTGAATCACTGCTCTCAGGTATTATATAGACATTCCCATTTTTTTCGTATATATATGGATATGACAAATGACAATCGCACTCATATATAACATTTAACTTTCCGACACCTTTATTTGAAATTTCTCTATAGCCCAAAAGTCCTTTTCTCTTAAGTCTGTCAAACATTTCAAAAAACAGGTAACATTTTCCGTCCTTTTTAAATAAAAACGGATCTGCAGTCCAATATCTGTAGGAATCTTTTAGAACATAAAATTTATTTTCACTGTTATTTAAAAGAGAAGTTTCATCGCTATCATTAAATCTGATAGCACAACACCATTCCGGAACCTTAATTCTCAGCATTTTTTCTCCTATTTCTTATAGTAATTTAATAATAAATCAGAACACTTTATAATATCCCAATTATTATCCTGCATAATTTGAAAATTGTCTTTTCTCTCTGATTTTGAAAGTTCTATTGCTTTGTTTGCCCAATCGTTTACAGAATCATTTAATGACATTTCAAAAACCTCTTCCGTAACGGCTACTTCATCAGTAACGGAATTTGACATCAAAACAGGCAAGCCTGCTGCCTGTGCTTCAATTACAGAAACCGGCAAGCCTTCTCTTGTAGACGGAAATACAAAAACATCAACCGCCTGCAAAAGCTCATTTACATCATTTCTTATTCCTAAAAAATGTACAGCGTTTGTTATTTTGTATTCAGCGCACAATTTAACCGTTTCGTCAGTTTTTTCCGCACCGATTAAAAGCAATTGCGAATCCGGATTTATTTTATATATTTGTGCAAATATTTTCAATAAAAACGGATGATTTTTTTGAATTATATCAGTTCTGCCGATATGACCGATTACCAGTTTGCCGTTTAAGTTTAAATCATCTCTTACACGTTTTCTGATATTTTCATTAAAGGTATATTTACTGCAATCAATTGCATTATTAAGTACCTCATATTCGCCCTTATACCAATAATCTCCCGCCGCTTTACTGCACGCAAATTTTTTATCCACAAGATGCTCGGTAGGCTTATTAAGGAGCTCATTACGCTTTAGATTTTCCGGTTTCAATGAAAATAAGGTCGAATGACAATGACAGCAAATTTTCTTAATTCCCGCTCTTCTTGCTGCAGGAGCAATAAATACCGTAAAATGCGGTGCGTGAATATGAAGCGCTGACCACTCGTCTTTATGACTTTTGAAAAACTTGTCCATTTCACCTCTGAGAAGCGTTTTGGGCGATGGCGGATTTATTTTAAACACTCTTCCTCCGAGTGCTTCAATATCTGCCTGCCTCGTTTTTTCCGATTGAGCAAAATAGACAATATCAAATTTAATATCATCAGGCATCGCTTTAAAATAATTGAGTATCACACTCATTACACCGTTTGCAACACCGATATCAGGTATCATATGCAATATTCTCATAATAATTTTTCACACTAATCCTAAGCTCTTATAAATATCAACCATTTGTGATATAACATTACCTGTTGAATAATCCTTAACCATTTCAAGATTTCTCTTTTTAAAATCGTTAATCAAATTTGGGTTAGAATACAATTTCATTATACATTCAGCCATCGCCTTTGAATCATTCAACGGCACAAGAAAACCGTTTTTGCCGTCAATAACTAAATCATTGTTTCCCCTTACATCAGTTGCTACGATAGCATTACCTATAGCCATTGCCTCAATCAGATTTATAGGCAGACCCTCCTGACGGCTTGAGGATAAGGAAATGTCACTCATTGCAACAAGCTTGTCAATATCTCTGCGGTAGCCAAGAACATTCACATTGTCAAAAACACCAATCTGCTTTGCGTATTCAATGAACGGTGCTGCCTTTTCCTCTAATCCGGGAAGGAGAAGCTGAAAATGATTGCTTGTTTGAAGAAGTATTTTGAGAGTATCAAAAAGCATATTCTGATTTTTTCTCTCGCAAAAATCAGCAGGATATATCATTAAAAAATCGTCTTGCTTATAACCGTACTCATTTCTGATTTCCGCTTTTTCCTCCGGCGATACGCTATGAAATTTGCTGATATCAACACCCACGCCGTTTATATAATAAATTTTTTTAGTTTTAAAATTTTTCGCTTTTGCTAAGTTGTAATCCTCATGGTTGATTGTAATAAGGCAGTCGGTATATTTAGCCAAATACTTCTCAACAGGATAAAACAAAAGCCAGTTTTTCTTTGAAGCCCCGTTATAGAAATGGAATCCGTGTGCGGTATAGATAACCTTTGTTCCTTTTTTTCTTGCTTTTTTTGCGGCAAGACGAGTAACAACAGCACCCATAGGGGTATGACAATGAATGGCATCATAATTATTTTCATTAATAATCTTTTTAAGTACCTTATAGGCTTTTATGTTTGAGGTACTGTACGGACTTCTGCTGAAAGGAACTTCAAAAACCTTATCAAGCGCGGAAGTGTCAAGTCCCTGTTTATCGGCTGAATTGTCCTTGTATGCAGCGTGAACCTCGCAGCCGCGTTTCTTTAATTCTTCAATAAAGGGCATATGAAATTGTCCGATATGGCTGCGAACAGTCGCTACAAATAAAACTTTCATTCCTTACTCCAAAACTACTTAGTAACTGTCTCTTTATCCGTCTGGGCATTTATATCATTTGCTGTGCCTTGGACGGTAACTGCTACATTAACATTATCCTTATTCATAAACACATTAATGAACGTCAAAAATAAAATTTTTATATCAATCCACAGGCTTAAATTATCAACATACCAGACATTAAGCCTGATTCTTTCGTGCCATTCGACATCCTTTCTTCCATGCACCTGCGCCCAACCGGTAATTCCCGGTCTGACTTCAAACATACGAAGCTGTTCGGGAGTATAATCTTCTATAGGCCAGGGATGATATGTAAGCGGAGGTCTGAAACCGATTAATGACATCTCTCCTTTAAGGACATTGATAAGCTGAGGAAGCTCGTCAATACTTGTTGCGCGAATTATTTTTCCCACACTCGTTACTCTCATATCATCCGCGAATGAATATTGTCCTGTACCCATATGCTCTGCATTTTCGCACATTGAACGAAATTTATATATTTGAAATTCCTTTCCGTCCTTGCCGAGTCTTGTCTGCTTAAAAAGAACAGGTCCCTTTGAATTGAGCTTAATTGCTATGGCTGTAATAAGCATAAGCGGAGACAAAACAATAAGACCTATAAATGAAATTATTATATCACAAAATCTTTTAAAGACTTTATACATTATTAATTCTCCCCTATAATCCCCTTGACACAGCTACACAGCTTGCGGTGTGTATCATCAAAAAATTCTTTTTCACAGGTTGATAAAAAATCCTCATACTTTCTAAGATCTTTTACACCGCTGTCAAAAGCTTTCAAAACTTCGTCCTCATTTGTTATTTCGGATAAATTACAAAATGTTCTTGATAAAATTGACATTGATGAACCGAGCCTGTAATGCTCCGAAACAATATATTCTGCCGGAAGCAGACCCTCTCCTATTCTGCCGAATCCCCCAAAACCAAAGGAAATACCGGCGTTTTTTATTTTCGCGGAAATACTCTCCACAAGTCCGTTTGAAAGAGGCTCAAATATAAAATCAAGTCCCATACTCAAATGAAGATCGTTAAGCCCTATATGTATCTCATCAATACCTTTAATTTTCAGAACTTCGTCAATACAGCCGACCGCCTCTTTGTTCTCAAGCAGAAGAACAGTTTTAACTCGTCCACCTGTATAATCCAAAAAATATTTCACATCATCCGCCGTTTTCCACATAGGAAGCATAATAATATCGGCACCGGCATCAATTACCGCGTCAATTTCATTCTCGGAACCTCTGTGAATAGGATTAACTCTGACAAGTAATTCGGACTTATCCAAAACAGCTCTCACAGCCTTGACATCATCGACTGTATGATGATTCTGGACTGTATCCATACCGCCCTGACGTTCATACTTACCAATATATTCCATATCAATAAATATTCTGTCAATACCTGAATTTTGTGCAATTTCAGCAATCCTCGGCTGATTTGTTATATACATAAGCTTTAGCATAAAAACTACCTAAAATCATTTATACTTTATATATTTAAAGGTTACTTAAAGTTGTTATGTATTATAATATAAATCAGAGTGATAGTCAACAACAAAAAATATAATATTTTTACCTCAAATTTTAGCAAATTAATATGATATTGTAAGGACTTGAAATTTTTTACAAAAACAAATATTATACTAAATATAATATGCTTTTGGAGAATACATATGGAAAATAAAAAAAGGAGCAGCTTTACGTGCTCAATCGGATTTGTTATGGCTGCCGCAGGAAGTGCTGTAGGTCTTGGAAACATATGGAGATTTCCTTATTTAGCAGCAAAGGATAACGGCGGAGTGTTCATTCTCTGTTACATCATTCTCGCGCTCACATTCGGATTTGCGCTTTTAACCACAGAAATTGCTATAGGCAGAAAAACAAAGCAAAGTCCCTTAACCGCCTATAAAAAAATAAACAAAAAATTCGGCGGCATCGGTACCCTTACCACGCTTATACCCGTAATCATTCTTCCCTATTACTGCACAATCGGCGGATGGGTATTAAAATATTTTTTTACATTCATAAGCGGTAAAGGTATCGACGCGGCGGCAGACGGATACTTTACAGGATATATTACACAGCAATGGCAGCCGGTAATTTGTATGATCGTTTTTCTGGCATTCACATCATTTATTGTATTCAGCGGTGTAAACAAAGGGATTGAAAATCTCAGTAAAGTTCTGATGCCTGTGCTTTTGGTGCTTGTTATAGGCATATCCGCTTACTCATTAACTCTCAGCCACACAGACTCAGACGGCACATTAAGAACGGGAATTGAAGGATTAAAAATATATCTTACACCTGATTTTACCGGAATGACCTTTAAAGATTTTTTAATTACATTTATGGACGCTATGGGTCAGCTTTTCTTTTCAATAAGCGTATCAATGGGTATTATGGTAACTTACGGCTCATATGTAAATGATAAAACAAATTTAATGAAATCCATTAACCAAATTGAAATTTTTGATACGATTGTCGCTCTTTTAGCAGGACTTATGATTGTTCCCGCAGTATTTGTTTTTATGGGAAAAGACGGTATGTCAGCCGGTCCCGGTCTTATGTTCATTTCTCTGCCTAAGGTATTTGATAATATGGGAAAAATCGGAACTATCATTGGCATACTGTTTTTCCTTATGGTCATATTTGCCGCTATTACTTCATCAGTATCCGTTATGGAAGCTATCGTTTCAAGTATTATGGACAGATTCAAGCTGACGAGAAAGAAAAGCACAATTCTTGTTCTTATATATACGCTTGTTTTTGGAATAATCGTTTGCTTAGGATACAATTTACTTTACTTTGAAGTTAAGCTGCCTAACGGCTCAGTCGGTCAGATACTTGATGTATTTGATTATTTAAGTAATAATATTATGATGCCGCTTGTCGCCTTTCTCACCAGCATACTTATCGGATGGATAGCAAAGCCCGAATATATTATTGACGAGGTTACAAAAAACGGAGAGAAATTCACACGCAAATCAATATATATTTTTATGATTAAATTTGCCGTTCCTGTTCTTATTTTTGCATTACTGATGCAGGCTGTCGGAATATTTTAGTAAATCTTTTCATAATAAAAATCCGCACGGTTAGTGCGGATTTTTATTATTCTGTTTCAGTATGTAGCGTAAGATTTTCAGGCAAATTAAAAATATTCTTTTTAATGAACAGTGGATAAATATACTCATTCTCCAAACACGCAAACTTAATCCACTTGAAATTATGAATATGATGTCTTTCTGTTAATGTAAATTCGTCACCCTTTTGTAAAAGACCGGTTTTACTTATATCAACCAAAAAATACAGGCACAGCTCGTGAAATTTCTGCTTTGTTACATCCTCATCAAAATAGCTTTGAGAGAGCCATAGAGGTCTTATGATTTCAGCCTCAATATCAAGTTCCTCCTTTAACTCCCTTATTACAGCATTCTCCGCTGTTTCATTCATATGTACTCTTCCGCCCGGCAGATAGTAATAAGGAGAACACTCGTCCTTCATTGCGAGTATCTTTCCGTCATTGACTATAATTGCACAAACCCTGTAATTAAAGATTCTTTCTTCGGTTTTAAATGTAATGTCCATAATCGTTCTCCTTTAAATTGTAACAATTAATATAATTTTCCAATCTTTTATATATTATTTCAATTTCTTTTTCACCTATCTGTATATCAGCTTTGTTATTGTAATGATGTGAAAATTCTTTATCTGTAAATACTTTATCACCTATTTTAACTTTTTTTGCGTATCTCGGTCTTAAATGAAAATGCAAATGCGGATTCGCTTCTTCATTTTTATATGTATCATTCATTAAACATGAGAAATTAAACATTGTTGCCTGAAATTCATCGGATATCATTTTTTCAAAATAAGTTATAATTGACTTTAACGACAGCCATGCTCTGTCATTCAAATGTGAAATATCAGGGCAATGCTCTTTGCACACAATAATACATCTTGCGATATAATCCTGCCTGTCAGCAAGAAAAACTTCCCAGTATTCATTTGAGTACAAAAGCAGATTTTTGTCCTTTTCGGATAAATTACAAAATTCGCAATGATTCATATTTCACCTCAAAATAAAACAAGATTGTTATATAACTTTTTGTTGTGCATTAATATTATATCACTATAATTCAAAGAATAAATACTTTCACTAAAAGTCCGCACAAAAAGTCAGATAAAAAAGCAAGTCTATAACAACTTGCTTTCTTTATTAATCCATTAAAAGTATTTTAGAGATATCACCAAGACCGTACTTATCAAGCAATGCTTGAATATCCTGTACAATTTCCCCTCTGCTGAAATTATGCTTTGTTAAAAATTCATCGCTTTTTTTGTTGAGATATGAATAAAACATAAGAATAATTTTCAAACTCTCTTTATCGTTTTCATCACTGACAGAATAAAGAATATTTTCAGCTTCATTAATTTTTCCGTCGTCAATCATCATTGTTAAATCTTCGTATATTCTCTTATACTGACTGTCCTCAACCATTTCAGACGTTAATGTCTCTGTATCAATATTAAACAATGTCTTTAAAAGAGTCCTCACCATTTCGTGAATAAGTCGCATTATATAATCATGAATAAACATATTACCTTTCACCTATTTTTTCAAAAGTTTAAATTATACAAATCATTGAATAAGATATAAAAAGTTCAAATTTTTTCATATATTTTCAAAGAAAAAAGCTCATTCAAGTGAATGAGCTTTTGGTGGTTGCGGGGGTAAGACTCGAACTTACGACCTTCGGGTTATGAGCCCGACGAGCTACCAACTGCTCCACCCCGCGTTATTTACTTGGTGCTATTATTATAGCAGAATAAAATTTATTGTCAATAGGTAATTTGCTTTTATTTGATATTTGCATAATAAACTTAAAATGAAAAAAACTAAAATAAACAAATATTTTGGTGATTTGATGAAAAGCGATGAAATATTTTCTCTTTCCTTGGATATCGGCGAGTCAATAATCAAATGCGGCGGTGAGGTCCACAGAGCCGAGGACACAATAAAACGAATCAACAGAGCATACGGAAACAGTTGCAATGTATTTGCCATACCGTCGCTTATTATTGCGCAAAGCGGTGATAATATTCAGATTAGAAAAATTGAAGCCGAGGAACTTGATATGACAGAACTCGCGCGACTCAATGAGCTTTCGCGCAGGCTTTGCTATGAAAAAAACGAAGAAATAAATATTACAAGAAAAAAAGTATATCCGAAAGCTCTTGAAGCATTTTGCGTCTGCGTGGCAACATCCGCATTTTGTATTTTTTTTAAAGGGAGTATTATCGACGCTGTATTTTCCGCCATTATAGGGCTGATTATAACCTATTCCCCTCACAAAAAAATCAGCTTTCCCCTGTTTTCAGCAAATTTAATTGACGCGTTTATCGCCGGAATTTTGGCTTATCTGCCGTCCGTTCTCGGAGCAGATGTCAAACCTGATAAAATAATTATAGGAACAATTATGCTCCTTGTTCCGGGTTTAACAATTGTAAATGCTATGAGAGATATGATGAACGGCGATTTGGTAGCGGGGCTGTTCGGACTATTTAACTCAATAATATCCGCGCTCGGGATTGCGCTTGGTGTTGCAGGAGCAATTTTAATTTTTACAAAAGTATGATTATTGAAATAGTAAGCTGTGTGCTGGGTACAATCGCATTTTCAATAATAATGAGAGTACCGAAAAATAACTTGGTAATTGTGGCAATCGGGAGTACGATTTCTGCCACGATTGAAAGAATTATAACCGGATTCTACGGAGATTTCGCTGGATGTCTAAGCTCAATGATATGCCTGTCATTCTACTGTGAGCTTATGGCGAGAACATTTAAAATTCCTACAACAGTTGTCCTTATGCCGTCAACAATTCCGCTGTTGCCGGGCAGCTCAATTTATTATGCAATGTTTTACGCAATACAGTCTGACACTAAGCTGTTTATAGGTTATATAAAATCAACTTTATACGCAGGCTTAGGTATCGCGCTCGGAGCAGTTATCAGCAGCACAATCATTAAAATAATCAATTTTTACAGAAGAAGGCTTTAGCCTTACAATTTGATATATAACTGTAATTATGATAAAATAGGCATATAAATTAACAGAGGTACTTTAAATGAAAATATTAATTGTTCCCGACAGCTTTAAAGGGACGTTATCTTCCGCTGAGGTCTGCGAGTGTATTAAAAACGGAATCCTTCAGACTTCAGACGCGGAAATCACAGCTCTTCCCTTTTCAGACGGAGGAGAAGGCTTTGCCGAGTGTATGAGTAATATCTGTAATGGCAAAACACTTTACACCACTTGTACTGATATATATGGTAAAAACAGAAAAGCGCCCATATTTACATATAACAAAACGGCTGTAATCGACTGTGCGTCGGCAAGCGGTATGCAAGAGAAAAAGGATGTTATGAACGCTACCTCATACGGCACGGGTGAATTGATAAATTTCGCTGTATCAAACGGATTTAACAATATTATCCTCGGTTTGGGCGGAACAGGCTGCTGTGACGGCGGAGCAGGCGTATTAGCTGCCCTCGGTGTCAGATTCAAGAATATTGACGGGGAAATTATTTGTACTCCCCACGGAAATGATTTAGAAAAAATAGACGGTGTTGATTTCACAAATTGTGTAAAGGATATAAACTTTATATATGCCTGTGATGTAAACAATACCTACTTTGGAAAAAACGGCGCCGCATATGTATTTGCTCCGCAGAAGGGTGCCGATAAAAATGATGTTGAAAAACTTGACAACGGTCTTAAAATGCTAAACGCTTTTCTTCCGAATGATATCAGCAATGTAAGTGGCGCAGGTGCCGCCGGAGGTATTTGCGGCGCGCTTTATTCTGTTTACGGCGGAAAAATAAGAAGCGGATTTGAGATACTTTCAGATACATATAAACTCGAAGAAAAAATCAAATCATCAGACCTTGTAATTACAGGTGAAGGAAAAACGGACAAACAAACACTTATGGGCAAGCTGCCGTATAAAATAAGCTGCCTTTGCAGTAAATACAACAAAAAATGTATAGTATTAAGCGGTATTATAGACGGTGTAAGTCTCGGTGACAGAATGATAAGTCTTGTTGACGAAAACACCACAGCCGAGCAGGCAATGGAAAATCCTGTTAAAGTTTTAACGGATAAAGCAAAAAATATATTGAAATAAAATTGTTTTAAATATATAATAGGAATAATTAACTGACTTAAATTAGGGGGGTATAAAAAATGAAAGTAAGAATACCAAAGCACAGGGAATTTTTAATTAAATTTGAGGACGGATATGAGAAAGAAAGTGAGGCGTGGGAAGCACTCAACCAAATTGTCAAGGACTACTCCGTCAACGGCAAAAGCGTTTATACCGAAACCTTTATTGAGGATAACGAGGACAAGGTAAAGGCATTGCAGGAAAAATACGAATTCACTTACGAAATTATTGAAAAATAAGGACAGCTTATGGACAAGAAAAAAGCGTACGTTGTTGCAACAGCACATCTTGACACGGTCTGGAGATGGACTATTGCAAAAACAATTGAGGAATACATACCTGATACACTTACAAAAAACTTTGATTTAATTGAAAAATACCCGCATTACAGGTTTAATTTAGAGGGCGCCAAGAGGTATGAGCTTATTGAGGAGTTCTATCCGAGGGCATTTGAAATTATCAAAAAATATATTAAAGAGGGAAAGTGGTGCATCTCCGGTACCGCATACGAAAGCGGAGATGTAAACATTCCGTCTCCCGAGGCGATATTTCGCAATCTTTTGCTTGGAAACAACTACTTTAAAGAAAAATTCAATACAACCTCAAAGGATATGTTTTTGCCCGACTGCTTCGGATTCAGCTGGTCGCTTCCCTCTATTATAAATCATGCAGGCTTAAAGGGATTTACTACTCAGAAGTTATCGTGGGGCAGCGCTTACGACATACCATTTGACCTTGGTATATGGAAAGGTCCGGACGGAAAGGAGTCTTTTGTAAGCCTAAATGCAAAATCCTACAGATATAAATTTACGGGTGACATAAGAGCAGACATCAGCATTATAGACAGAATTGCGGATAACTACTCAAACGGTAAGCTGCCTTGGGCTAATCACCTTTACGGCACCGGCGACTGGGGCGGCTCCCCAACCGAAGAAAGCGTAATTGCGCTTGAAGAAAGTATTGCAAAGAATAATAACGATTTTGAAATAATATCCGCAAGCTCGGATCAAATATTTCTTGACATGGATAAGCTGTCAAAAAAAGAAAAAGAGCAGCTGCCTGTCTGGAACAATGAGCTTCTTATGACGAGTCACGGAGCAGGCACATACACATCGAGGGCTATGAGCAAGCGCCTTAACAGAGCATGCGAGCGTATTGCGGACTACACGGAAAAGGCATGTGCCTTTTCATCTTCAATCGGTGCGTACAACTACCCGAGATATAATCTCAACCAAGCATGGAAAAGAATAATACAGCATCAGTTCCACGATGATATTACAGGCACATCCGTTATGGACGTTTATAACACCGCATGGTCCGATTATTACCTGTCAATATCACAGTTTACAACAGAATACCTCGGTGCGAGCAAAATGATAATTAACGAGCTTGATACAAATTGGGTTGACGAAAAAAGCATAATTCTTGTTGTAAACAATCCTACTCAGTACAAGGTTAAAAGAGTTGTTGAGGCTCAGATAAGAACAACAAGAAACTGCACGAATATATCTATATTTGATAAGCAAGGAAATGAAATACCAAGCCAAGTACTGAGTAAAAGGGGTAAAAATCTTAATGTGCTGTTGCAGGTTGAGATTGATTCTTTCGGATACAAGGTATATGAGGTTAAAAAGTCAGACAAGCAGTATACGGGAAGCAAAAAGGTCAATGCAACAAACCATTCACTTGAAAACGGAAAATATAAATTAATTTTCAACAAAAACGGCGACATTGCGTACCTGTATGATAAAAAACTCGGCAGGCAGATTATTGACTCACCGATTAAAATGGCCCTTCTTCACGACACCGGCTCGCTTGCCTATCCAAGCTGGGAAATAACTAAGCAGGATATTGACAGAGCACCCTACTGCTACGCGAATACTCCCGAATTTACCGTTACGGAAAACGGTCCGTTAAGAGCAACAATTAAGGTTGTCCGTGAAGCGGAATATTCTGTAATAACACAGCTTGTATCTCTGTGCGCTGACTGCGAATATGTTGAGGTTAAAAACATTGTTGACTGGAAAACGAGACGTACTATGCTCAAGGCAACATTCCCCGTCGCCGCTCACAATGATAAAGCAAGCTATGATTTAGGTCTCGGCGTAATTGAAAGAGGAACGAATACAGATAAGCTTTATGAGGTGCCCGCGCAAAAATGGGCTGACATCACAGATGAAAGCGGAGAATTCGGCATTTCAATATTTTCCGACTCGAAATACGGCTGGGATAAACCCGATGACCATACACTCAGGCTAACCTGTATTCACACTCCTGCCGGCGCATTCACTAAGGAAACAAGACAGGATTTACAGGATATAGGAAGAAATGTATTTTCCTTTGCCATTTATAGTCATGAAAAGGGATTTGAAAACGGCACTCAAAAATACAGCGAGATATACGCAAATCCATACCTCAGTATTACAACAGATTACAGAAATAAGCGCTCTCTTAAGGACAGCGTATCCTTCTGTAAAATCAGTAATGACAATGTCATAATCAGGGCAATTAAGCTTTGCGAAGATGACGACTCATTTATTATCAGAGTTAATGAGGCAGCAGGCAGGGAGCAGAGAAACGTATCGCTTAAAATGCTCGGCGAAATAGGATCGGTACAGCTTGTAACCGCTCTTGAGGAACCTATCAGTGACTTAAAGGTTACAAACGGCAGACTGAGATTCAATATGAAGCCGTTTGAGGTTAAAACCTTTAAGATAAGATATGCGATGGCTGCACCGCTGATTCCGAGTGAACGTTATGAAACGATTGATTTGCCTTATAACGCAAGAGGCTTTACATCTGACGATAATATGAGACATGTTATCCTTCAGGGCAGCGGTTTTTCACTCCCGAGAGAGCTGATAAACAACTGTTACTATATAGGAGGAATAAGATACAAATTTCAGACAGACCCTCAATGTGAAAAAGATGTACTTGTTTGCAGAGGAAATGAAATCAAACTGCCTGTATGCACAAGGGTATATTTTATAGCAGGTTCTACCTCAGGTAATCAGGAAATATGTATTTCCTACGGAAAGAAGAAAGTTCCGTTTACGATCAAGCCGATTGACTCCCCTGTCAGCAGATGGGATATGGCGGCATTAAATCAGATTGCCGATATAAATGAAAATGAGGCACTCGGTTACGAATTTACACACGTTCACCACCCTGAGGGCAACATTCCCAAAAAAGTACAGTTTTATCTATACAGTATGGCAATAAACAGCAAAGAACCTGTTACGATAACACTGCCTGTAAATAACAGGGTAGTTATTCTCTCCATGACTGCGATTAAGGAACGCTCAAGAGGCGGACTTGCAACTAAAATGTATGATACTGTAACACAAAAATATGATTTTCACGATGATATTCCACCGATTGACAAGGTAATTGACAAAGCGGAATTTGTCACGATAAGAGCGGGAAAAATTCAGGACCAGATTAAATCAGGAAAAGGAAAGGGCTTTAAACGTGATAATATCATAACAAACATAATCAGATCATACACAAAAAGTGAATGGTAAACCATAATATGCAATAAGTCCCATATACAATAAATGTATATGGGATTTATTTTTGTTGTAAACATATTAAACTTTACATAAATTTTTTGTTAAAATCAATGTGGAAAACTGTGTTAAAAATGTGGAAAACTTAGTTTTATTAAAAATTTTTTTGCTGAAAACTATGTTTAAAATGTTAAAAATGTAAAGCCTTTAACTTGTCTTTCACATTTTTTAAACAAAATTAAAAAATAAAAGAAAAAATATACATTCTGACAAAAGTATAACAATAATAAAAGCATCCCCTGCAGATATAAACAGGAAATGCTTTTATGTACGAAGGAAATTTATTTTTTAAAGAAATTGACAATATCTGAAAAAGCGTCATCATCATTGTCCGTAAAGCTTGATGCGGCAGCTGTTGTTGCAGCGGCAATCGGCTGTGGAGGAGCTACTTCATTATTAGCGGTTATAGATTTAATCTGACCGTTAGGACCGTCCTCACCAAAACGTGTAGCAATCACGGTGATAATCATTTCATCCTCAAGATTTTCATCAAAGTTTGCACCCCAGATGATTTCGCAGTCGGGATGAACAGCGTCTGTAACTATCTGTGAAGCAACTGTAATTTCCTCAAGACCTATATCTGTTGAAGCGGTGATATTTAAAAGAACACCGTGCGCACCGTCGATTGAAGTATTAAGAAGCGGAGAAGAAATTGCCTGCTGTGCGGCAACCTCAGCCTTATCCTTACCCTTTGCGCGACCGACACCCATATGTGCATAGCCCGCATCCTTCATTATTTCAGTAACATCGGCAAAGTCTGAGTTTACAAGACCTGTCGCATTAACAAGGTCGGATATTGACTGAACACCCTGACGGAGAACATCATTTGCAATTTCAAAAGCGTTAAGGAGAGTAATTTTTTCTGTGGCAACCTCTTTTAATCTTTCGTTAGGTATAACCATAATTGAATCAACGTTCTTTGCCAGCTCGTCAATACCCTTGGAAGCCTGGTCCATACGGCGCTTACCCTCAAAAGCAAAAGGAGTTGTAACAACACCTACTGTAAGAATACCCATATCCTTAGCTATTTTAGCAACATAAGGAGCCGCGCCTGTACCTGTTCCGCCGCCCATACCGGCAGTAATAAATACCATATCCGCACCTGTGAGAACATCTGTGAGAGCCTCCTTGCTCTCCTCTGCAGCACGGGCGCCGACCTCAGGCTTAGCGCCTGCGCCCATACCCTTTGTTACCTTTTCGCCTATAAGAATTTTATGTGTTGCTGTTGATTTGGCAAGTGCGGGCTTATCTGAGTTAATTGCTACAAACTCAACGTCCTGTATATTGCAATGTACCATTCGGTTAACGGCGTTTCCGCCGCCTCCGCCAACACCAACAACTTTAATCTGTACTGTCTTTGAATCATCTGTGTCGATTTCATAACGTCCCATATTTTAACTCTCCTTATATTTAGTCTAAATCGCTACTCGATTTGCTACAGTTCCTATTGTAACAATATTGTAATCTTTTTGCAATACTTTTTTACAATTATTTTTAAGATTTTTGACAAACTTATAAATATTATTCAGGTTTTCTTTGTTTATATTCTACAATTATAAACAGATGTCTATTATTTCGACAAGAAATTTGCTTTACGCTTATTTCTCTGTAAAGTATAATCTCTTGTCACCTGTTATTGTCATAACGCCCTTTGCGTTAGGATTTGTCTGATTCATCTTCTCACATGCTGCTAAGCCCTGAAATATTTTATTTTCAAGGTCATCACAGGTGCCGAGCTTAAATTCAATACGCCCGTCATATACTACATAATTATCACTGATATTGTTGCAATATATGGCGGTTATTTCGTCAAAGCTGTTTGCCTTGACTACTGCCGTAAGCTGTGTCAGACAGTTCCCTATATCAGCATTTTCAAATACTATCTCGCGTCCCAAATCCGCTTTTTTTATTGACGCTTTGCTGATTGTTATTCCCTTTGACTTCTTTGCCTTGTTTTCAAGCACCTTGAAATGATCATCAAGCAGAATATACGTTTTATCCTTATTTCTTATTGAATACGCGGGTTCAGCCTCTGTTACTTTAATTTGTATTGTATATGGTAATTTTCTTTTAATCTCGGCATTATATATATAAGGGAGGTTTTTCTCAAGCACTTCTTTTGCGGTTTTGGTATCTGATAAAAACAGATTTTCACCTTTGTCAATAGTACACTGCGCAAGTATTTCATCTTCGGTATAGATTGTATTTCCGCTGACCGTTATAGCGTCTATGTGAAAAAAGACTGTCAGTGACAGTACCGTGCCGGTTGCTGTAAACGCAATTATTACTGTAAGCCATATTATAATTTTTCTGAATGTGTTTCTCTTTTTTCGCTTTTTATTATCCTTATATCTTTTCTCCGCGCGTGTCAGGTTGTTTTTACTGCTTTTGTTCTGAGAAGATGAGCGCTTTGGCGCTGAAAGATTATCCTGCTTGCTTGAAATTGACCTCTGCGATTCTCTGTAAATTTTCGGAGGCTCAATACCTAAATCATACAGGCTCTGCTCTTCCCTGACAGGTGTTTTGCTTTCCCTCTTCTGTTTCCTTGTCTTTTGAGATTTCTTCATCTTGCATCCTCTTTATATCCGCACCTAATTGCTTTAAATTACTTTCAAGCTTTTCGTATCCCCTGTCGATATGCTCTATCGAATGAATTGTACTTTGTCCTTCGGCAACAAGCCCCGCAATGACTAATGCCGCTCCTCCCCGCAAATCAGTCGCGAAAACATTTGCGCCGTGAAGCTCCTTAACACCGTTAATTACAGCCATTTGATCATTTATATCAATATCTGCCCCAAAGCGGTTAAGCTCTCTTACAAAGCGGAATCTGTTTTCAAATATATTTTCCTTTATAACAGATGTCCCTCTCGCTACCGAAAGCGCCGCCGTAACCGGAGACTGTGAATCAGTGGGAAATGCGGGATATGGCATTGTCTTAATCATTTTTACACGCCTGAGCCTTTTCGGCGCCACAACCTTTAATTCATTATGATTAAGATACAGCCTGCACCCCATCTCATTAAAAACAGGAAAAACCGGTGAAAGATGTGTCGGTCTTACATCCTTAATAACTATCTCTGAGCCTGTTGCCGCACATGCGCTCATATAGGTTGACGCTAAAATTCTGTCGGGAATTATTCTGTGCTCACAGGGAGTGAGACTATCTACCCCTTCAATTTCAATTGTTGTCTCGCCCGCTCCGTATATTCTCGCACCGCACTTATTTAAAAACTCAGCGAGGTCGCATATTTCAGGCTCTCTCGCAGGATTGATAATCGTTGTTTTACCCTTTGATATTGCCGAGGCAATAATAATATTTTCAGTTGCTCCTACTGAGGCAAAGGGCAAAATAATCTTTGCTCCTGTTATTCTGTCAGCACAACAGGTAATGCTTGAGCCGTTCTCTGTAATAGTCGCTCCCAAGCTCTTCAGAGCTTTAATGTGCATATCAACAGGACGCGTACCGATATCGCATCCGCCGGGCAGATAAATTGAGGCACAGCCTGTTCGTGAAACGAGTGAGCCTAAAAATAGAATTGAAGAACGCATTGTTCTCATAACGCCTTCATCTATTTTTGAGGTTGTTATTTCAGTTGCGTCAATCGTAACAATATCGTTTTGTCTTGTTACAGTACAACCTAAATCCTCAAGTATTTTTAAAGTGGCTTTAACGTCGCTTAAGTCCGGGCAATTATGTATTATACTTTCACCTTTAATAAGGATTGACGCACATAAAATCGGCAGGGCTGAATTTTTTGCACCGTGAAGTGTAACCTCGCCGGATAGCTTTTGCTGCCCGTTAATTTTAAATATTTCCATTCAATCACCTCTGCATATGTGGGAATAAGGAAAATTCCTTATCACCATATAATATGCACCGGTGATTTTTTTGCTATTTATTTTACAAGTGAAAGAATGATTGAGGCAATACGCTCTCTTGCGTCTGTTATCGCCATTGCCCTTGCGTTCTTTTCAATTTCTCCGAGCCTTTTTCTGTCAGACATAAGCTCATTGATTTTATCATTTAATGTCTTTGCGCTTAAATCCTTTTCCTCAATAATGCAACCGGCGTTTCTGTTGACAAGCGCCATTGCATTGTGATACTGATGATTTTCGGCAACATATGGGGACGGAATAAGAATTGACGCCTTGCCCATTGCCTCGATTTCCGAAAGCGATGACGCGCCCGCTCTGCCGATCACCAAATCCGCTGCCGCCATACATACATCCATATTATCTATATACTGTCTAACCTCAACCGTTCCTTTTTTACCGTTTACAAAGCCTTCGCTCTTAAACTTTTCAAGGAATTCAGCCCCGTTTGTGCCAACCGAATGAATGTGGCAATATTTGCCGCTTTCTGCACTGCTTAAAAGAATGTCAAACATCGCTTCATTAAGAGGTCTTGCGCCGAGCGAGCCTCCGAAAGAAAGGACTAAATATTTATCGTCGGGAATACCAAGCCTCGCCCTTGCGATATCCCTGTCGGCATTAAGAAGCTCTCCGCGTACCGGAAGTCCCGTAACGACAGGCTCGTTCTTTGATTCAAGGTGCTTTTTCGCATCCTCGACGGTAAGCATTACTTTGTCCACCTCTTTGGCGAGCGTTTTATTCGTTATTCCGGGAAATGCGTTCTGCTCGTGAATACAGGTTGGTATACCCATTTTAACAGCAGTCTGAAGAACAGGACCTGAAACATAGCCTCCGAATCCGACTACAACATCGGGCTTAAATTCAGTGAGAATTTTTTTGCTTTCTCCGCTTGATTTCATAAGCCTTAATACGGTTTTGATATTATGCGCTATTGCCTTTGGAGAAAGGGAACGCCTGAAGCCTGATATTTCAATAGTTTTAAAATCAAAGCCTGCCTTCGGAACTAATTTTGCCTCCATATGATCGACCGTACCGATAAAAAGAATTTGTGCCTGATTATTCGTTTCTCTTATATAGGAGGCAACGGCAAGCGCCGGATTGATGTGACCAGCCGTACCCCCTGTTGCAAACAAAATTCTCATATTCTCACCCTATACTTTCTTTTGACTGGCTTTTCGTGACACGGACAGCACTACTCCGATTTCAAACAGAAGCATCATCATCGCCGTACCGCCGTAGGAGAAAAACGGAAGTGCGATACCCGTATTCGGAATTGTATCCGTAACAACCATTATATTAAATCCGACCTGAATACCGATTTGCGAAACAATACCGATTATCATTAAAGCTCCAAATTTATCATGACACCTTGCGGCTATTACAAAGCCGCGAACAACGAGTGCGCCGAATAAAAATATAATCAGCGCGGCGCCGACAAAGCCGAGCTCCTCACAGACTATTGAAAATATAAAGTCGTTCTGCGGTTCAGAAACGTACAGATATTTCTGCTTTGAATTTCCAAGCCCCGCGCCGAATAATCCGCCTGAACCGATAGCATAAAGTGAATTATTAGTCTGCCATCTGCTGCCTGTCGGCTCAAAATCCTTGTCAAGCCAAGCCTTGATTCTGTCGCCTGCGTAGTTTTCAAGCAGTTCAGGAAAAGTAACAACCACAAATATTATGAGTACCAAAACCGCAACGCCGAAAGCAAACAGCTTCCAGTCACTGCCGCCGACAAACATAAGCGTTGCTCCGATAAGAAACATTAAAATTGTACATGACATATGATGCTCAAGGAAAATCAGTCCGCAGAAAACGGCAATAATTCCGAGCGGATATAGTATACCGTACCTGAAATTTCTCATCTTACCGTAATAATCGCTTATATATGACGCAAAGGTCAGTATGATTGTGAACTTTGCGAGATCCGAAGGCTGAAATGTAAAGCCTCCGGGCAGAGGTATCCAGCGTTTAAAATCGGAGCCGTCGGCTCCGCCTACTGTCGTGTGATAAAACAAAACGACTATAAGCAGAAGAATCGTAACCGCCAGAAGCGGAATTACCGTCACCTTGAGCCACTTATAATTAATTTTTGACATTACAAACATCGCAACCAAGCCGATTATCGTAAATATAAACTGGCGTGTGAAATAATAATATGAATCGTGGTCGTTATTATAGTACGCATACGGATATGACGCTGAAAAGAGCATAACAAGTCCGATTGTAAGCAGAGCAATCGTCAAAGCAAGAAACGGTATATCTATACTTCCCGTGATAAATATATCATCTCTGTTTATGCCCTTTGATTTTTTCGTGTTCGTCTTGATGATTTTAGAGCTGTCACCGGACGTTCTCTCAGGCATACTGTAACACTCCTTTCAGAAAATTTTATAAAAAATCAGTAAGAAAAATTACCAAAATAAAGAAGAAGAACACCTGTCACACAGCCGATTGCGTTGACAAATGAAAAGACAAAGCAGATTTTCTTTTCCTTCCAGCCGCACATTTCAAAGTGATGATGTATAGGCGCCATTTTGAAAACACGCTTTCCGTGCGTGATTTTAAAATAGCCGATTTGAATAATGTCGCTCATCGTTTCGCAAACATAGACAATGCCTATGGGTAAAAGTATAAGCGGACATTTGCAAAGATATCCGAGGGCAACAACCATACCGCCTAAAAACAGCGAGCCTGTGTCGCCCATAAAGGTTTTGGCGGGATTCCAGTTCCAGCAAAGAAATCCGATTACACCGCCGAGAAGCGCGCCGGCAAATATTTTAAGTCCCGTAAATTCCTGTATGAATCCAATCACTATAAAGGTGACTGCAACCGTTGCGGTAACCGAAGAGCAGAGTCCGTCAATACCGTCTGTAAGATTAACTGAATTTACACAGCCGTAGATGATAAAAAATGAAACAGCCCAAAATACAATTGCGGTAAAAACATTCTTTTCAAAATTAACCGTACCGATAAACGGAATATACCAGCTTGTGTTATGTGAAAACCAAAGCGTCATTATATAGCCTAACGTCATAATAAGCTGACCCAGACTTTTCTGCTTTGCGGAAAGACCTTCATTTCTTTTCAGCTTGATTTTGATAAAATCGTCCGTAAATCCGACAACACCAAAACCGAGTGCAAGAAATATTCCCGCAATAAGAAGTACAAGTTCACGACCGTTCATAATTGCCGAATAATCGCTTTCAAGATTACCCCCTGTAAAATGAACGGTCAGGCAGGTTGCGATAAATGAAAGGATGATGCCTATTATGAACATAAGTCCGCCCATATTAGGTGTTCCCTGCTTTGACTTGTGCCATGAAGGACCGATTTCCAGAATAGTCTGCCCGAATTTTAGCTTTCTGAGCCATGGTATAATTACAAATCCTAAGGCTGACGTTATGCCGAAAGCTATTACGATACTGATAATTAAAGCAATTGTACTGTTCATTTATTTTCCCCACCTGTCATATACACTATGGATTACATCCTCAAGCTTCACTCCTCTTGACGCTTTAAAGATAACCGTGTCGCCTTCCTCTAAAATCTCAAGAAGCTTATCCGCAAGCTCTTCCTTACCGTCAAAATGAAGCGCGTTTTTCATTCCGTTTTCCTTGGCGGATAAAGAAATATACCTGCTCATTTCACCGACTGTAAGGAGATAGTCAATTTTCGCGTCAGAAGCAATTTTTCCAACCTCTGTATGCGCCGTTTCAGAATAATCGCCAAGCTCAAGCATATCTGAAAAAACCGCTATTTTTTTATTTCCCTTTGTATCTGAAAGAGTCGCTATCGCCGCTTTCATTGAATCCAGGCTTGCATTATAGCAGTCCTCAATAAAGGTAACATTGCCGAGCGAAACATTTTTTTGTCTCATACCCTCAGGGACATATGATTTCAGCGCATCACCGGCAAGCTGAGGGTCGACATCAAGAAAGTATCCGACAGTAAAAGCAGATAGAGCGTTATACACGTTATGTATGCCGATTGTCGGTATAACCACCCTTTGGCTCTTTCCGTAATACGATATGTCAAAGGATGTTTCATTATCACCCTGAACAATATTCCGCGCTTTAAAATCCCCGTTTTCTATTCCATAAAAGACGATGTTATAATTATCATTTTTAACGGTGGAAAGCATATCGTTATCCCCGTTTAAAACGAGAGTTGAGCCCTTTGCGAGTCCGTCAAGAATTTCAAGCTTAGCCTTAAGTATTCCTTTTCGTGAGCCGAGATTTTCAATATGCGACGTACCGATATTTGTAATAAGAGCAATCGTCGGCTTGGCAGCCTGAGAGAGCCTGTGCATTTCGCCAAAATGGTTCATACCCATTTCAATAACCGCAGCCTCTGTTTTGCTGTCAATCTGAAAAAGCATCTGCGGAAGACCGATTTCATTATTGAGATTCCCAAGCGTTTTGATTGTATTATACTTGGAATTTACAACAAGATACGTAAACTCCTTTGTTGTCGTTTTTCCTACAGAGCCCGTAAGCCCGATAAGGTGCAGATTAAATTTTGAACGGTAATAGCTGCCCAAATCAAGGAGCGCCTTTGATGTGTCAGCCACCTTCACAAAGCTTCCGTTTATATCAATATCTCTGTGAATCATTACGGCTGCGGCGCCCTTGTCAAGCGCCTCCTGCGCAAACTGATGGGCGTCGAACCTCTCGCCTTTAATACAGATAAAAAGACAGCCTTTTGTTATTTTTCTTGTATCAATGCAGACACCGCTTATTTCACAGTCGATATTATATATACCGCCGCAGGCGCCCGCAATTTCACTTAACTTCAAAATTTCCATACTAATCAAGGGCGCTGAGAATTTCAGCCACCGCTTCTCTTTCGTCAAAATGGATTGTGCCTGTCGGCAGAATCTGATATGTTTCGTGTCCCTTGCCTGCAAGGAGGATTATATCGTCCTTTTTCGCATTCTTTATAGCGTAGGCAATCGCTTCCTTGCGGTTTTCAACTACCTCATACGGAGTTGTGATTCCCTGCATCCCGACAAGAATATCCTTAATGATTTCAGACGGATTTTCTGATCTCGGATTATCGGATGTAACAATACAAAAATCAGAAAGCTCGGCGGCGATTTTTCCCATCTTCGGACGCTTTGTTTTATCCCTGTCACCACCGCATCCAAACAGCGTAACAACTCTTCCTTTGGCTATTTCTTTAAGGGATGTGATAATATTTTCAAGTCCGTCGGGCGAATGAGCATAGTCGATTATGATTGTAAAATCACGTCCGCCGTTCGGCACAACCTCAATTCTTCCTTTAACGCCCTGTGATTTACTAATCGCTTTAAGCACATCGTCAAAATCAACGCCGAGAGTTAACGCGCAGCTGGCGGCGCAAAGTGAATTGTAAACGGAAAATCTGCCCGGAATGGGACAGCTGCATCTTCCGATAGAATCCCCTACAAGCTCATACTCAACGCCGCTTGATTTAAAGGTTACATTTTTAGCTACATATGTCGCGTCATTTTTATTGACGGAATATGTTACAACCTTGTCAAAATCTAAGCCCTCTAATATTTTCAGTCCGTTTTCATCGTCGGCATTTGTAACGGCAATGTCTGAATTTTCAAAAAGTATTCGCTTTGACTTAAAATAATTTTCCCACGTTTTATGATAATCCAGATGGTCCTGAGTTAAATTAGTGAAAGCGGAAAGCGCAAATCTTAGACCGTTTACTCTTCCCTGAGCAAGCGCCTGGGAGGAAACCTCCATAACACAGTATTCGCACCCCTCGTCTACCATAAGCCTGAACAGCTTCTGAAGCTCATACGGGTCGGGAGTTGTATATTTAGCGGGATAAATTTTGTCGCAAATCATATTCTGAACAGTGCCGATAAGACCTACTTTTTTTCCGACATTTTCTAAAATCTGCTTTAATAAAAAGGTCGTTGTAGTCTTTCCGTTTGTTCCTGTTAAACCGATAAGCTGAAGCTTATCGGCAGGATTGCCGAAAAAGTTTGCGCATATCATTGAAAATACAGCTCTCGAATTTTCAACAATCACCTGATTTTTAAGTCCCAAATCACGTTCAACAACAATTGCGGCGGCTCCCTTGCCGAGCATCTCCTCAGCCACATTGTGACCGTCAAAAGCCGCGCCCTTGATACAAACGAAGAGTGATCCCTCCTTAACAAGTCTGGAATCCTGCGTTACATCAAGCACAGACACGTCTTCATATGAATTTTTAATATCAATTCCTTTTAATATTTCTGAAAGCCTCATACTGTATCCCCTTAGTCAAGCACACTTTCCGTGTTCTTAAATGTTACTGTGATAACTGTACCCTGTTCCACCGACGCGCCCTTTTCGTCGCTCTGTCTGAACGCAACCACAGAACCACTGTTCATATTATTTCCGCTGATTTCAATATTAAGGTTATTTGTACCTGCAAGACTTTTTGCCTCGCTGACAGTCAGACCTGAAAAATCAGGGACCTTAGTCATTTTCTTTTTCGTATCATCGGTGTAAAGATAAATTGTTCCGTCATTCGGTATCGTACCCGCGCTTGTCGGGCATTGTCTTATTACCTCGTCACCGCTGCCGATAATTTTATAATCAAGCTTATACTGACCGATTTCCTCCTTGGCATCCTCAATAGATTTGCCGACTACATTCGGAGCGTAATTTGAAAGCGTCTTCAATTCCTCGTCATCATACTTAGGCTCAATACCAAGAACATTCATTGACTCTTCAATTACCTCAGCGGCAATAGGAGCGCAGATGGCGCCGCCGCCCAAATCCTGATTAGGCTCATCGACAATAACAATCATTGCAATTTCGGGATTATCGGTCGGTGCAATACCGGCAAAGGAAATAATATATTTATCTCCCTCGCCCGCCTTTGATTCACCAAGCTTTGTGGACGTTCCCGTTTTTCCGCCGACACTGTATCCGGCGACATAACCATTCTTACCTGTACCGTTGTCAACAACGCCCTTCATCATCTGGCGGACAGTTGCCGCGGTTTCGCTGCTGATAACCTGTCTGACAACCTTTGTCTCGGTCTTTTTAACAGTCTTTCCCTCTGCGTCAAGAATTGATGAAACAAGATACGGACGAACGAGCTTTCCTCCGTTCGCTATTGCGCAAAGACCTGTGCAAACCTGAATAGGCGTCAGCGAGTTTGTCTGACCGAAGGAGGCAGAAGAAAGCTCAACAATACCGTACTGATCCTCCTGATAATACTGAGGAAGCGCTTCACCCGGAAGGTCAATGCCTGTTGTCTGCGTAAATCCGAAGGCGTCAAAATATTTGAAATAATTATGCACGCCGAGCTTCTGACCTATCGTAATAAAAAACGGATTGCAGGAATTTTCAAGTCCTTGCTGAAATGTTTCCGTACCGTGACCCGGATGATAGTGGCATTTCATAGTGTATTTATCGACCTTGATACTGCCTGTGCAGGTGTATGTAGTATTTAGTGTGGCAACATTTTCCTCGAGCGCCGCCGAGGAAATAAAGACCTTAAAAACAGAACCCGGAACGTAAGTATCATTAATGGTGAAATTTCTCCACTGGTTTTGAACCGCCGAGCTCTCTGCCTCTTGTTTTTTCTTTTTGTTTGTGATTTTCTTTATCTCTTTTTTATCCTTGCTGTAGGTCACTTTATACGGATCGTTGCAGTCATAATCAGGAAGTGACACCATTGCCAGAACAGCACCGGTGTTACAGTTCATAACAATACCATACGCGCCCTTTGGCTGATATTCATCAAGCGCTTCCCTCAGACCTTTTTCAAGATAATACTGAATTGTCTGATTTATTGTCAAAACAACAGAGTTGCCGTCCGTTGCCTCGACCGATGTTTCATAGTCATTTAAAATGTCGTTTGAAACAGCGTCCTTAGCGGTAATCACTCTGCCGTTCGTACCTGTAAGCTCCTCGTCATAATAAGCCTCGATACCGTTCAGTCCCTGATCGTCAGCGCCTGTAAATCCGATAACCGCTGACGCGAGCGTACCATAGGGATAATATCTCTTTGAGGTTTGCTCCATACCTATGCAGTTTAAATCATTTTCGGAGATGAACTCGGAAATCTTCTCCTTGATATTGTTTTCAACTCTTTTCTCAACTACGACGTAATGATTTTCCTCTTTTGTTTTTTCAAGGAACTCTTTCTTTTCCTTTTCGTCGTATTTAAAAAGCTCTGAAAATTTATCAACAATAAGATTTCGCCTTTTTTCACTCTTTTCTTTCTTCAATGCGATTTGTTCTTCGGTATCGTCGTCAGTTATTTCAAGGTCAATGGCAAGCGGGTCAATATAAATATTCCACACCGTCGCCGACTGGGCAAGCACATTTCCTTCAGCATCATAAATCGTACCGCGCATTGCGGAAATTTCCGTGTCCTTCATCTGCTGTGATTCCGCCTTTTGGGACAGCTCCTCTCCCCGCGCAACCTGCAAATAAAAAACTCTCGTCGCGTTTGTGCAAAGAAGAAAGATAATTGCAACTGCCAAAATCAACAGCCTTTTAAGCATATTCTTACTTGTGTTCGCTTTCATCAAGCTTTCCTCCTCGCAATTGTTATCTTATTTATTAAAAACTATATGAGAGTTAGAAAACTAACTCTCAATATTTTACGCAAATTATATTTATATTATTACTTTTTAGCTGCCTGTTCAGCAACATATTCCACGGCAGTTTTATGCTTTTCCTTATACTGAGAAACATCAATATAGCTTATCTGATTTGACTGCATTTTAGTCATGCCGAGCTTCTCAACCGCATATTTGTCAATCATACTCATAGACACAAGAGAATTGAGCTCACTGTTTATTCTGGTGTTCTCACTCTGTGCAACGGCAAGCTGTGTTTCAAGATTAGAAATTTCGTGGTTTAGCTCGTTCTTTTTCGCGTAGGTATAAAGCACGCCTAAAAGCATTGCAAGTATCAAAACAGATACGATGGCAATAGACACTGTTTTTGAGAAGCTGAGCCTCTGCTCCTGTAAAAGCTGATTTTTACTTTTGCGTTTATTGTTCTCCCTTACCTTTAAATCTTTTTTAGTTTCAGGAGTATAGGCGGGTGCGGCAGATGACCTGCTTAAATTAAATGCTTCAATCGCATACGATGTGTCGCTCGAATATGAATATCGTCTGAAATCACCGGTATTAGTCACCTGATTCACCTCTTTCATTACTGATTAACAATCAAAATTTTTCAAAAACACGTAAGCGCGCCGACCTTGCACGCGGATTTATTTCAAGCTCCTTTTCACTCGGAGAAATTGATTTTAAAGCCCTTCCTTTCGGCTTGTTGCCGCAGACACATACCGGAAATTCTTTAGGGCAGGTACAGCCTTTGCACCATTCATTGAACTTTTCCTTAACAATTCTGTCCTCCAATGAATGAAAAGTAATGACCGCAATTCTGCCGCCGCTGTTCAGGCAGTCAAACGCATCCTCAAGAGCTTTTTTAAGCTCATCAAGCTCATCGTTCACCTCAATCCTGATAGCCTGAAAGGTACGCCTTGCCGGGTGCCCGTCACGCATCGCCTTCTGAGGCATTGAAGCCTTAATTATATTTACCAAATCAAAGGTGGTTTCAATAGGCTTGTCCGCCCTGCTTTTAACAATATTTGCCGCAATACGGCGTGAAAATTTCTCTTCGCCGTATTTAAATATTATATTTGAAAGCTCTTCTTCGCTGTATGTATTGACAACATCTCTTGCACTAAGCCCCGATTTGCTCATACGCATATCAAGCGGCGCATTCTTATGAAAAGAAAAGCCCCTGTCTGCTGTATCAAGCTGGAAGGAGCTTACCCCCAAATCAAGAAGAAGTCCGTCAATTTTTTCAATATTTAATTCATTTAAAATACTTTTTATATTTGAGAAGGTGTTATGAACGATTGTGACATTGTTTCTTCCGCCGAGCCTTTCCCGCAAAACGGAAACCGCATCAGGGTCACGGTCAACGGCAATTACTCTCTTGGCAGATTCCGCAATCTTGCTCGAATGACCTCCGCCGCCTGCGGTACCGTCCATAATAATTTTATTTTCGGCATTCAAAGCCTTGACCGATTCATCAAAAAGAACACTTTTATGAACAAATTCCATTAGTTTTCATTGCCCTTCAGCTTGTCCATTAAATCATATACACCCTGTGAATGATCATAGCTGTTATAAAATCTTTCATACTCATCGGGATTCCAGATTTCAATAATCTTTCCCTTTCCCTTGAACACTACGGTTGTGTCATTAGAAAGATTAGCCGCTTCCTTAAGGCGCTGATTTACTGTAAATCTGCCCTGCGAGTCAAGAACAGCTTCTTCCGCATCGTCAAAAAGACTTGTAACCGCATCATATTTTTGATTTTCAGTACCGTGCTGAATAGACTCATAAATGGACTCAAAGTGGTCCTCGGGATAAAGAGTAAGGCACTTGCATCCCCTTACTGTAACAGCAGCCATATAAAATTCCCTTCCCAAACGCTCACGCCACTTAGTAGGTATCAAAAGACGACCCTTAGAATCGAGCTTATAGCCCTCAAGGGTACCGACGAGTAATCGCATATCTTTCTCTCCTCTCATAAGTTTTTTGTGGGTTTTAATTGGGATTTTGAATAAATTTATGGGAATTTAATGGATTTTCTGCCACAAGTACATTATAAATAGGAGCAAAGACATTGTCAAGGAAATTTTTCGGCGGTACTATATTTGTAATTATTTTGTAACAATTAACTTAATTGACTTCAAATATTGTGAACTTAACCTTAATATGATATAATTAAAATAATCAGAACTTATGAAAACGAGGAAGCCTGTATGAATGATTACAAATCTACCTGGCGGGAGAAAATCGGCTACGGTATCGGCGCGGTCGGTCTTGATTTAAGCTACGGATTGTTTTACTCCTATCTATCCTACTATCTTTCGAGCGTTCTCGGACTTAAAGAGGGATTCCTTCTTCTTCTCACTCCGCTCGCAAGAATTTGGGACGGCATAAACGACCCTATGATGGGTACAATCGTTGACAACACAAAAACCAAAATGGGAAAATACAGACCTTGGATAGTCATAGGTGCGCTGTCAAACGCAGTTGTGCTTACACTTCTTTTTACAAGCTTCGGTATGAGCGGAACAAGGCTTTATATCTACATAGCGGTTATGTACATACTGTGGGGTATGACAAATACAATGGCTGATATCCCCTACTGGTCAATGGTACCGAGCTTTACAACAGACCCGTCGGACAGAAATCTTGTTGCTACAGTCGCGAGGACGTTTTCGGGACTCGGTCAGGGAATTATTACAGTTATGACACCTATAATTCTGCCCCTCCTTTCAACAGGTATGACGACCGATAAGGGATACTCCGCCTCAGGCTTTTCAAGATGGGCATTCATATGTGCCGCCGCACTTGTGGCTTTTTCGTTGATATGCGTATTGTCAACAAAGGAAAAGCACGTTATTTACAATAATAATGAAAAATTTTCTTTTAAAAAGATGTTTAAGGTTATCGCTCACAATGACCAGCTTGTAGTTTTCATAATATTCGCGATGGTATCAAATTCAGGCTGGTATCTTACAAGCTCAACGGCGGTTTATTATTTTACGGACGTACTCGGACAGCCGACGGCGCAAAGCCTTTTCTCGACAATCGGAGCAATCGGCTCGGTACTCGGACTTTTAGTTATCCCTGTTCTTTCAAAGAAAATGAGCAAGAGAAGCATCTATCAGTTTTCACTGATTCTGACGATTGCCGGTTACGCTCTTATGTTCCTTTTCGGACCGATTCTGGGCATTACAATTGCTCTTGATATAAGCTATATTCTCGCATCAATCGGTATCGGCTCAATGTTTGTTGCGCAAACAGTTTTCCTTGCGGACATTGTTGACTATGGGGAATATAAAAACGGCGAGAGAAACGAGTCAATTACCTTTTCAATGAAGGGCTTTTTGCAAAAGCTTGCGTACACGATACAGACGATAATACTCTTCGGCGGACTCAAGCTTGTAGGATATAATCAGCAGATTATGACGGGAACGGTAAACAATTCAACAAAATCCGCAATCGGCATTATCGCCTTTGGTATACCGCCTGTTCTTGTACTGATTTCACTTATTATCTTTTCAGTCAAATTTAAAATTCACGGTGAGCTCGCCGACAAAGTACACGATTATATTGTTGAAAAGCGAAATCATGAATGTCTGTAAAAAACTAAATTCACCCAAACAAAAAATCCTGAGCGAATCAACATTCACTCAGGATTTTTTAACGCCATATTCATAATTTTACATTTCTTTTTATAAGCTCTTCATAAATTTTTTGAGGCATTTTTGAAACGAAATTTTCCAAGACCTCGGGCGGAGTGTATTTATAGGTCATTTCCTCCGGCTCGTTTGTATCGTAAAATGAAACGATATATTTCATTCGATTTGCGATTTCATTGTTCTTATAAAAATCAGGATACGGCTCGTCAAAGCCCTTATAGGTTTTAAAAAGCTCAAAGGATTTGCTCGTATTGTTTTTAAAGTATAAAAAATCGAGATTATACCATTCTCTTTTAACCGCCCTTGATAATTCCCTGTGGGTATCAAAGGAACCGTATTTTTCCTCAATACTGTATGTGAAATCATTTACAAAGGCAGAGTCAGTCATAAGATGAACAAAGTAACCTATATAGAAGGACTTTTTATTTATATCCGTTTCATTTTTTATAAATTCATTATATATAAAGGGATAATCACACCTGCCCTTGTCTCCCTCATAAGCGTAGTGGGTTATTTCACTCGGAGGGTTATATCCCCTTTTGTCCTTATACGGAACACCGCAGTCGGGCGCAATATTGCCGATTATAAAATATTTTTTATTAAGATTAGGTACTCTTTCAAGAAACCAGTCCGCTATCCTGAAATGAATTGCCCAAGACGCCATATTCACCCTCCGTTACAAAATGAAAGGCACTCAATGAGTGCCCTTAAAACTTAATTCTTATTTTTATTCTGGCTGTTCATTATTCCCTGTCGGATACGTCTTACATCCGAAAGCGCTTTGTAAAGCGAATCGTCAATTGCAAGGAGCGTATCGTCCGCATAGTTATTGACTGCCGTGAGCATTTCCCGTGACTTGTTCTGTGCGGTCGTAACCATTTCATTTGCCTGGTTTGTAGCATTGCCGAGAATTTCCGACGCCTGATTCTGTGCGTCGGTAATATAAGCGTCGCCCTGCTCCTTAGCCTTTGCGATAATATCAGCGGCCTCAGCCTGTGCCGTCTGCGTAATCTGGTCTCTTGCGACAAGCTCCCTTGCCTGCTCCTGTGCCTTTGCGATGATATCGGCGGCCTGCTTGTTTGCTTCCTCAAGAATATTATTTCTTGAATCGACAATAGCCTTTGCCTGCTTCGTTTCCTGAGGAGTATTTAAACGGATATCCTCAATGATGGTCTTAATCTTATCAACGTCAACAGCATATTTTTTACTGAGCGGAATTGAGGTAGCGTCATCAAGCACATCCTCTAAATCTTCAAGCAAAATATCGGTATTTGTCATTTTATTTTTCTCCTTTACATCTTAAATTAATGTCATTAACTATTTCCTTGGGAACATATGGTGAAATATCGCCGCCGAGACTGCAAACCTCTTTCACCATACTTGAGGAAAGAAACATATTTTCACCCTTTGCGGCAAGAAATACGGTTTCAATCCTTGAATACAGACTTTTATTTATAAGTGCCTGCTGAAATTCGTAATCAAAATCAGACACGGCACGAAGTCCCTTGACAATTGCAACGGCTTTCTTATTTTTTGCATAGTCAACCAAAAGACCGTTATATGTATCTATTTCAATCCCTTTATTTGGAGTACACTTTTTTAAAAGCGCTATTCTTTCTTCAACCGTGAAAGCAGATTTTTTTGTACTGTTATTCATAACAAGAACAATAACCTTATCAAAAAGCTCTGCCGCGCGTTCAATAATATCAAGATGTCCCAGCGTTACAGGGTCAAAGCTGCCGGGACAAATAGCAATCTTCATCGGCATTATTCCTTTCGGTAAAGAGTAAGCTTAGTTTTGCCGTATTTTCTGATTCTGTCTGCTCTCCAACCGTCGATAATTTCAGGAAGCTTTTCACCGGCTGAAGTTTCACAAATAACTATTCCGTCACCTGACATCATAGGCAAAAGCAACGGAAGAGAGTTATCTATCAAGCCCTGATTATACGGCGGGTCAAGAAAGGCAATATCAAAATTATCCTTTTTCATTAAAAAGGATAGAGCGTCGCTTAAAACGACCTTTGCATTATTTGCAAGCCCGCAATGTGAAAGATTACCCTCCACTACCTTCAATGCCTGCCTGTTATTTTCAACAAACGTACAATGCCTTGCACCGCGTGACAGCGCCTCAATACCAAGCTGACCGGAGCCGGCAAAAAGATCAAGCACTTTTTTATCCTCAATCTCGAACTGAATCATTGAAAATAAAGCCTCTTTAACAGATTCGGTTGTCGGTCTTGTGACATCCTCACCGGGCAGAGTTTCAAGTCTTCTGCCTCTGGCTATGCCTGTAATAACACGCATCATTTATGCTCTTCCTTGTAAATCGGCGGGAGTATCTCATTCAAATGAGATATTCCAACTGTTACTATTTACCTATTATACAAATTAGAATTTTATTAGTCAAGACGATTAATACTATTTTTACAAATTATGATAAAAATTAAACACCTGCCGAGCATTTTTTTCACTTATGCCGGGAACTTTTATCAAATCATCAATGTCAGCATTTTTTATGGCGGTAACAGTTTTAAAATGCTTTAAAAGCGCCTTTGCCTTTGCGTCTCCGATACCATCAACTTTTGTCAGTGAAGTGGATAGCGTACTCTTTTTATGCTTATTATGGTGATAGGTTATTGCAAAGCGGTGTACCTCCTCTTGTATGGAGGAAACAAGCGTAAATACCTGTCTGTGAGAATTAATTTCAATTTCGCCGCCGCTCAGAGCAATCGCTCTTGTCCTGTGTTTATTATCCTTAACCATACCGAAAACAGGAACATCAAGTCCCATTGATTTTATGACAGGTAAAACAGCGTTTACCTGAGGCTCTCCGCCGTCAAGAAGAATTAGGTCGGGAAGAATTTTAAACGTACTCCCCTCTTCGTCGTTATAGTAATGATTAAAGCGCCTTGCCAGTACCTCCTGCATAGAACCGACATCATTCTGCCCGTCAAAGCCTTTAATTGAAAAACGTTTGTAAGCGCTTTTCATCGGTCTGCCATTGTGGAATACTACCATTCCCGCAACATTGTCCGCGCCGAAAGTGTGTGAAATATCATAGGATTCAATATATTCAGGCAGCTTATCAAGTCCGAGTAAATCCCTTAGCTCCTCAAGCGCGGCAAGCTCCCTGCCGAGCCTGCCCTGCTGCTGGGCAAGATGCTCGTTGGCGTTGTTGATACACATATTTACAATTGACAGATGCTCGCCCTTTTGAGGATGAATAAATTCGACCTTTCTGCCTCTTTTGCTTTCAAGAAATTCTCCGAGCAGCTCCTCGTCTGCAATTTCACCGTCTACCGCGATGCGCGACGGAATACGTTCACGCATTGAATAATAACGCTCTATAAGCTCAAAGCGTGCCTGCGGTAAATCATCAACAGGCTCAATCAGCCAGTATTCCGTGTCCGTCAGCTTGCCGTGTTCAAAGCGTATAACCTCAAAGCAAGCCTTTTTATTTGAATTAACTAAGGCAAAAACATCCTCCTCAGGCACATTGATGGAAACTACCTTCTGCTTTTCCTCAAGATTTTTAATTGCCTTGATTCTGTCACGGAGCTTTGCCGCTTCCTCAAATTGCAGATTTTCAGAAAGCTCAAGCATCTGCGCCTGCATTTCACGGACTGCTTTAACGCTGCCGCCCTTTAAAAATGAAATGGCGTCCTCTACATTATGGGCATATTCCTCCTGTTTTATACGCGCGGCACATGGCGCCGAGCAAAGATTCATAAAGCCGTTAAGGCAAGGTCTGCTTTTACCGTAATCTCTCGGGAATTTTTTGTTGCAGCGAGGAAGCTTAAATATTTTCAGCGTTTCCTCAACAGCCTGCTTTACGGAAAAATTTGACGTGTACGGACCTATATACGTTGCGCCGTCATCGTCCATACGCTTGCACTCACGAATACGGGGAAATTCCTCTTTGGTTATTTTAATATAATTATAGCCCTTATCGTCTTTTAAAAGAATATTATACTTGGGCTGGTGCTGCTTTATCAGTGAGCACTCAAGAACGAGAGCCTCAAACTCGCTGTCGCAGAGAATGTAGTCGAAATCGTTAACATTCTCAACCATTCTGATAACCTTAAGAGAATGATTTGAATGTGAGCCGAAATACGATGACACGCGGTTTTTAAGCTTTTTCGCCTTGCCGATATAAATAATTTTTTTATTTTTGTTTTTCATTATATAAACGCCGGGCTGAAGCGGCAGAGCCATTGCCTTTTTCCTAAGATCCTTTTCGGTCACGGTATCACTCCCTTCAGTAAAACTATTGCGTTAATATATCATAAAATTATTTTAACACAATTCAAACAAAAAATAAATAAAGCACAGCAAAATACTGTGCTTTGTAAATTTGTAATAATGTAAATTCTTAATCACTCAGTAAAACCGCTTTTTACTAAAGCTACAAGACCCTCAACAGCGTCCTCCTCATCTGAGCCGTCAGCAATGATTCGGATATCTGTTCCGCCCATAATGCCGAGTGAAAGAACGCCCAAAAGACTTTTTGCGTTTACTCTTCTCTCTTCCTTCTCAACCCAGATTGATGACTTGAACTCATTAGCTTTTTGGATAAAGAAAGTTGCGGGACGCGCATGAAGACCAACCTGATTTTCAACCTTTACATCTTTAACAAACATAATAATAACCTCTCATTCCTTGAATATACAATATATTGTATAAATTAAACTTATTTTATTCTTCTTTCCATATTATATCACCAAATTAATTTCGGTCAATAAGTTATAATGAAGTTCGTTTGACTTGTTAATTTCAAACAAAATAAATGACTGCTATTTGTGCAATTTTCACATAATTTTTTAATCTCTTTTAAGATTCGACAAAAATTCTATATCTTCTTTTGAAAGGTCCGCATTATCAAGCATATCCGGGCGTCGTTCTAATGTCCTTTTAAGCGACTGCTCACGCCTCCATTTTTCTACATTTGCGTGGTGACCGGAAAGTAAAACTTCAGGCACTTCTCTGCCCTGCCACTCGGCAGGATGCGTATACTGAGGATATTCTAAAAGTGAATTAAAATGGCTCTCCTCCTCAAAGGATTCTTCGCCGCTGAGGACTCCCGGAAGTATTCTTGATACAGCGTCAGCAACAATCAGCGCGGGAAGTTCTCCGCCCGTAAGTACATAATCGCCGACAGAAATTTCTTCCGGCTCAAGCGCCTCTATTACTCTCTCGTCTATGCCTTCATAATGACCGCAGAGAAGCGCTATATTGTCAAGCCGGGCAAGCTCCTTAATCCTACCCTGTGTTAAGGTTTTGCCCTGCGGCGTAAGATAAATTAAATGCGGCTTTGTACCGATTTCTTCACAGAGAGATAAATAGCAGTCATAAATCGGCTGGGGCGCCATAATCATACCCATTCCGCCTCCGTATGGCTTGTCGTCAACGCGCCTGTGCTTGTCGAGTGTATAATTACGGATATCTATACAGTTTATCTCAACCTTACCCGCCTTTCTCGCTCTGCCGATTATTGATTCACTCATTACGGCGTTGCACATTTCGGGAAATAACGTCAAAATATCAATTCTCATCAAAAAGCCCTTTCATTTTCTTAATTCTGATAACCTGATATTCAGTATTGATTTCCTTAACAATATCGGGAATTGCGGGAATGAGTGTGTGCTTGCCCCATGATTCAATATCGTAAATATCACAGGAGCCGTAGTTAAGAACATCATCAACCCTGCCGTATTCCTCCTCAGTATCTATATCAACAACATAACATCCAATAAGGTCGGCAATATAGTTTGCATTCTCATCAATCTCCGCGTCATCACGGTTGCAGTAGAGTATGCGCCCTTTTAACTGCTCTGCCTTTTCAATAGTATCAATACTCTCAAGTTTAATAATCGCTGTATTTTTTTGAAAGCGTACGGAAAGAACTTTAATAGGTTTTTCACCCTTGTCGTCAAGGTATAAAACATCAAACTGTTTAAGATAATCAATACCATCGCACCAAAGAGTGAGCTTGAGCTCGCCCTTAATTCCATGGGTGTTATTGATTTTTCCCACTTCCAAATACCGTTTCATTTAATCACCCGCGTGTATTATATATGTTTTTAAATAATTTATCAATAGTATAAGCGCTTATATAAATTTTTACAAAAAGGACCGTACTTTAAAAGTACGATCCTTTTATCAATCAATTTCCACTGAAATTTTAGCGTTATTTCTTGTTGCCGCTGCACGCATAACAACACGGATTGCCTTAGCAATTCTTCCCTGTTTTCCGATAACTCTGCCCATATCTTCCTCAGCTACGTGAAGATGATAAACAGTTACGCCCTCTTCGTCAGGTTCGCTAACATCAACAGAAACCTTTTCGGGATTATTGACTAATCCCTTTGTGATAGAAATTAACAAATCCTTCAAAGAAAACACCTCCTGTTAAACTTTGTATTCAATTACAAATCAAAGATTAAAGGATGCCTTCTTTTTTAAGAATGCTCTTTACCGTATCTGTCGGCTGCGCGCCGTTTGCAATCCACTTCTTAGCTTTTTCCGCGTCAATCTTAACCTCAGCTGGGTCAACCATTGTGTTATAAGTGCCGATTTCCTCAATGAAGCGGCCGTCACGCGGATATCTTGAATCCGCTACAACTACACGATAAAAAGGCGCCTTCTTTGCACCCATACGACGAAGTCTGATTTTTACTGCCATTTTGATTACCTCCAAAATATATTGAAAATTTTTATTTAAAACCAATAGGTTTATATACCGAATTTAAATTCCGAAAGGATTTGAGCCTGAACCCATTTTGCCCATCATTTTCTCTGCCATTTCAGGATTTGCCTGCATCATACGGCGCATCTTTTTGCTCATTCTCGGCGTGCCTTTACCGCCGAATTGTTTCATCATCTTCTGCATCTGCTTAAACTGGGCGAGAAGTTTATTAACGTCCTCAACCTGCATTCCGCAGCCTGCCGCAATTCTGCGCTTGCGTGACGGATTAATGATATCGGGGTGTTCCCTTTCCTGCTTTGTCATTGAATAGATAATTGCCTTAAATCTGGTAAAAGCGCCCTCGTCAATGTCTTCATCTTTGATTTTGCTTCCGATACCCGGAATCATCTTAATTGTGTCCTTAATGCTTCCCATTCGCTCAATCTGTGCAAACTGGTCAAGCAAATCATTAAGGTCAAATTTATTCTTAGCAAGCTTTTTTTCAAGCTCGGCCGCTTTTTTTTCATCAAGCGTCTGCTCCGCTCTTTCAATAAAGGAAAGAACATCACCCATACCGAGAATACGGGACGCCATACGTGACGGGTGAAACGTCTCAAGATTATCCAGCTTTTCACCTGTACCGACAAACTTAATCGGCTTGCCTGTGACTGCTCTTACCGATAGAGCGGCGCCGCCCCTTGTATCACCGTCAAGCTTTGTGAGAATAACGCCGTCAATTCCGAGTGTTTCATTAAAACTCTTCGCAACATTTACTGCGTCCTGACCTGTCATCGCATCAATAACAAGCAGTATTTCGTGCGGATGAACTGTGGAGCGGATATTTCTAAGCTCATCCATAAGCGCCTCGTCAACGTGGAGTCTGCCGGCTGTATCAAGGAAAACATAATCGTTTCCGTGATCCTTGGCAAACTTAATTGCCTCCTCGGCTATCTTAACGGGATTTTGAGTTCCCATTTCAAATACGGGTACTCCAACCTGCTCGCCTACAACCTGAAGCTGCTTGATAGCCGCGGGACGATAAACGTCGCAGGCAACAAGCAAGGGTCTGTGTCCCTCTTTTTTCAGCTTTAGTGCAAGCTTTGCGGAATGAGTCGTTTTACCGCTGCCCTGCAAACCGCACATCATTACAATGGTCGGCGGATGATTGGCAATAGCAAGACGCGCCTCATTTCCTCCCATAAGGTCAGTAAGCTCTTCGTTTACTATTTTAATAACCATTTGACCGGGAGTAAGCGACTCCATAACGTCGGAGCCGATTGCTCTTTCGGTTACCTTAGCGGTAAATTCCTTGGATACCTTATAGTTTACATCAGCCTCTAAAAGTGCAAGGCGGACCTCACGCATTGCCTCTTTAACATCAGACTCAGTCAGTTTACCCTTAGCACGTAATTTTTTAAATGAATTTTCTAAGCGCTCGCTTAAGCCTTCAAATGCCAAGTTATCAACCCCTATCCCTCTTTAAGAAAAGAGGCAAGTGTTTTAATTCGGGCAACACAGTCGTTAATCTCCATAGAAAGCGAGTGATTGAGATTATAGTTATTGATAATCTCCGCACACTCGACTATCTCGTCAATGCCCTTTTTCATTTCGTTAAAACGCTTTGCAAGACCAAGACGCTCCTCCATATCAAAGAGCTGTGCCTCCGCGCGTTTTATTGAATCACGGACACCCTGCCGTGTAATACCCTCGTTTTCAGCTATTTCGGAAAGAGAAAGATCCTCTTCATAATAATATACAAGAAAGTCGTGCTGCTTCTTTGTCAGCATCTCGCCGTAAAAATCAAGCAAAAAAGGAATTTCAAGATTCTTTGCCACGACTACCTCTCCCTTCAAATGAGTGTAAAGTGATTTTTCTTTACAGCAAAAGGTATTATACTAAAGAGTACGAGCTATGTCAAGTGAAAAACAAATAAAAAATTTTATTAAATTTAATCAAAAAATATTGACACAATTTATTGTGTAAAGCAAATCATCTTTTCACTAAATCTTGAAAAAAACAAAAGACTCATACCGTTTTCCGTATAAGTCCTCTGCTGTCACTTATTTAACTTTGGCGATTGTTACTCCGTTTTCGCCCTCGCCGTATTTACCGAGACGGTATTCGGAGATATTTGAATGTGTTCTGAGATAATCTGTCACCGCGTTTCTCAGCGCTCCTGTGCCCTTGCCGTGAATAATTCGTATTTCTTCAATATTGTTAAGCACGCATTTGTCAATGAAAAGTCCAAGCTGCGTTATTGCCTCGTCAACAGTTTCTCCCCTAAGGTCAATCTCTGTTTTAACATCGGCGTCTGCACGTGATGAGGTTCGATAGACATTATGACGCGGAGTCTTTGCCTTTTCTTTCGGCTTATCCAAAATCATAATATCGGACAGCTTAACTCTTGTTTTCAACATTCCCGATTTAACAAGGAGCTTATCCCCTGTCTCTACGACCTCACCCTCGCCGATACCTTTTATTATTATTCTGTCACCGACCTTAGGCTCACGGGGAAGCTTATAGTCATAATCCCAGTTTTCCGCAAGCTCGGCAGGATTGATCAGCTCATCCATTTCACCCATTTGTGACTTGACGGCACGGCGGGTTTTCCGTGCAATTTCAGTAGCGTTTGTTTCTGTCTGCTCTTTCTTAAGCCTTTCAAGCTCAAGGAGAAATTCCGACGACTTCCTCTTCGCCGCGTTAATAAGCTTTTCCGCCTCACGCTTTGCCCTGTCAAGCTCACGCTTTTTCAATGTTTCGATTTTATCCCTTTCGGACTGAGCGTTTTCCTCAATTTTCTTAGCTCTTTCAGTCATTTCCTCGGCAATTTTACGTTCGTCCTCGAGCGCCTGACGGGAGCCTTCAAGCTTTTCAAGCACCGATTCAAAATCCCTGTTATCAGAGCCGACTATGCTTTTAGCATGCTCAACGACAGATTTATCCATACCGAGATGCTCGGAGATTGCGAAGGCGTTTGACCTTCCCGGCACACCGATAAGAAGTCTGTAAGTCGGACGGAGAGTATCCACATCAAACTCACAGCATCCGTTAGTAACTCCCTCTGTATCAAGAGCGTATGCTTTAAGCTCCGCATAATGAGTTGTGGCGGCAATAACAGCGCCCTTTGAACGCAGATTTTCTATAACGGACACAGCAAGCGCCGCGCCCTCAACAGGATCTGTTCCCGCACCGAGCTCGTCAATAAGAACAAGTGAATTTTTATCAGCCTTGTTCATTATATCAATTATATTAACCATATGGGATGAAAAGGTTGAAAGGGACTGCGCAATGCTTTGCTCGTCGCCTATGTCAACAAGAATTTTTTTAAAAACCGAAATGCGTGACCTGTCGCCCGCAGGAATAAGAATACCGCACATCGCCATTGAGGTAAGCAATCCGAGCGTTTTGAGAGAAACGGTTTTGCCTCCCGTATTCGGTCCTGTAATAACAAGCGTATCATACTCGCCGCCGAGAGTGATATCAGTCGGTACAACTTTCTTGGGATCAATAAGCGGATGGCGTGCCTTTTTTATATTAATAATTCCCTCATTATTTAAAATCGGCTTGACCGCCTTCATCTTATACGCAAGGTGCGCTTTGGCAAAAATCAAATTCAGCATAACGGCACTGTCAAAAGAATGTTTAATCGACTCGGCAAATTCCCCCGCTTCTGCCGACAGCTCAAAAAGAATACGCATAATCTCATCACGTTCTTTGCCCTGCAAAACCTTAATATCGTTGTTTGCTTCCACAACGGAGGAAGGCTCAATAAATACAGTCGCACCCGTTGATGACGTATCGTGAACAAGCCCCGGAACATTTCCCCTGCTTTCCGCTTTAACGGGAAGAACAAAACGTCCGTTGCGCTGAGTAATAATCGGCTCCTGCAAATACTGCTGATAATGAGGTGAATGGAGCATTGAGTCAAGCCTTTCACGGATAGAGCTTTCCTTTGATCTTATCTTTCTGCGTATATCGCTGAGCGTCTCCGACGCTTTATCGGAAATCTCCTCATCATTAATAATACAGGTAAAAATCCTGTTTTCAAGATACTTATTAACAGTAACCCCGTCAAAGAAAAAATCGAGGCTTGTCCTCACGCCGCTGCAATGATTATGCCACTCGTCAAGCGTTCTCATTGAACGCAGGCAGTATGCAATATCAAGTAGCTCTTTAGGATTGAGAGAGCCGCCCGCATTCGCTCTATGTAAAGGGTTATTAACATTTTTCAGTCCCGAAAAGGATGGTGCGCCGAAACGTGCCAGAAGTGAAAAGGCGTCCTCTGTCTGTGAAAGCAAAAGCTCCGCCTCGGTCATATCGGAGGTCGGCTTTAGCGAAAGCGCCGCCTCTTTCGCGTCATCACAGGAGCATTCCTGCGACAGCATATTTAAAATCACATCAAGCTCAAGTGTTTTAAAATTTTTATCCATTATCGAATTCCTTTATAAAATTCAAGTGTCGGTAATTTTTTCTGTATACGTGACAGGAGATATTTCTCGCTTATATCTGATAAAAGGTCAAGATTACTGCCGGACAGGGAAAAGGAAAAAATTTTTTTCGGCTCGGTAAGACAAATAAAACGAATTGCGGTAATAACATTTTTCGGACAGGGAATCGCTCCTGCCTTACCGCAGTTTTCGCAGTATATACAACCGTCAAGAGTATCAAAAAACATCATATCCGTCTCGTATGCCGCACAGCTTGCGCAGGCAAGAATATTTGGCATATATCCGCCAAGTGACAGAAGTCTGAACTCCACCGCCGACTTTATTATACGTATATCCTTACTGCTGTTACAAAGGAGATGCAGAGAATTAAGAATTACCGAAAGCATTTCGGCTGACGGCTGCTCCTCCTCTCCGAGTTCATAAGAAAGCTGCGCAAAATACTGTGCAGCGGCAAGGCGTTCAATATCCTTTCTCAAATCAAAAAAAACTTCAACAGGCGACGCGTTATCAACAACAAACGCGTCACGTCCCCTATAAAGCTGAAAATCGGAATACGCAAAAAGAGAGGTTGATGACGCAAGGCGGTTTTTCACCTGCTTTGCCCCCCGGACAAAGGCGCGTATAAGACCGTAATCAGCAGTAAGGAGAGTAACTAAGCGGTCACTCTCCCCTATTGTCTGCTCTCTGATTACTAATCCCCTGGTCGAAGTCGTCATCCTCTTCTGCCTTTTCGTTTTTCTTATAAATAAGGTAGTCCAGCACCGAGCCGGAGTTCCAAAATTGATTCCAGTTTTTATCTGTCATAAAAACACCACCAAAGTTATTTTATCCTATGGCGGTATCAATAATTTGTTCCAAATTAATCCAAGCCGAAATTGTGAATAAGTCCCTCTCTGTTGCGCCAGTCCACTTTAACCTTTACCCAGCAGTGAAGATTGACTTTAATCTGAAAAAAGTTTTCCAAATCCTGCCTTGCATAGGTGGAAATTTTCTTGAGCATCGCGCCGTTTTTACCGATAACCATTCCCTTGTGGCTCTCTTTTTCGCAGTAAATTGTCGCGTCGACATCAAGAATATCCTTATCCACGCGCTCGTTCATTTTTTCAACCGCAACAGCAATACCATGAGGTATTTCCTTGTCCATAAGCCGGAGTATCTTCTCCCGTATAATCTCCGCGGCAAGCACTCTTTCGGGCTGGTCTGTCAACGTATCGTCAGGAAAGAAATGCGGAGACTCAACGGCAAGCCTGTCAAGCTCCGTTTTAAGCTCGTCAGCATTATCACCCCGCAAAGCGCTTACAGGCACAACGGCATAAAAATCAAAAAGAGATGTAAGATAAACAATTCTGCTCAAAAGCTCCTCTTTATCCTTAAGCATATCAATTTTATTGATTGCAAGAATAACCGGCATTTTCTGCTTTTTAAACATTTGCAGAAGCTGCATTTCCTGTTCATTCATCTCGCCCTTAGGCTCAGTCACGAAAAGGCAGGCGTCCACACCGCCTACCGTATCCCCGACAGCCTCATTCATTTTTTCGCCGAGCTTATTGTGAGGACGGTGAAAACCCGGGGTATCGGTAAAAACAAGCTGGGTTTCACCCTCGGTCAAAACGCCCATAATCTTTGTTCTCGTGGTTTGGGGCTTTGATGAAACAATCGCGATTTTCTGTCCTAACAATCTGTTAAGCAGCGATGATTTTCCTACATTCGGCTTTCCTACAATAGCTATAAAAGCGGTCCTTGTCATTATTCGTCACCCATATAGTAGCTGTTGTCCCTTTTTAATCCGATTTGAGTCAGTACGGTTTCTTCCTTCTCTCTCATATGTACCTCCTCAAGACCGCCGTTTTCGTGGTCATATCCAAGAAGATGCAGCATTGAGTGTACAGTTAAAAATCCGATTTCCCGCTGGAGCGGATGATTATAAAGCTCTGCCTGCTCCACAGCCTTTTCAATTGAAATGACAATATCTCCGAGAAGCTTTGCGCCTGTATCCATATTGACGTCATACTCACCGTTTTCACCGAGTGGGAACGAAAGCACATCAGTTTCTCTGTCGATATTTCTGTACCTGTCATTTAGCTCTCTTATCTGCTCATTGTTTACAAAGCGAACGCTTACCTCAGCAGGACCTTCAAATTTTTCAAACTCAAGCACAGCATGGCAGCAGCGTCTTATAAGCAAACGTATACCGGCGGGTATCTTAACATTTTTCTGATCGTTGGATATAATAACTTTTACTGAATTCATTACTTACTTCTTTCCTCCTCATACCTTTCGTAAGCATTAACAATATCCTGAACAAGTCTGTGGCGCACAACGTCCTTTTTGTTGAATTCGCACATTTCTATATCGTCAACATCTCTGAGTATATGCATAACCTTTTTAAGACCTGATTTTTTACCGTCAGGCAAATCAATCTGGGTTATATCTCCTGTTATAACCATTTTTGAACGGAAACCGAGACGTGTCAGAAACATTTTCATCTGCTCGGTCGTGGTATTCTGCGCCTCGTCAAGAATTATAAAGCTGTCGTCAAGCGTTCTGCCTCGCATATAAGCCAGCGGAGCGACCTCGATAGCTCCTCTCTCCTGATAACGCTGAAAATTTTCTGCGCCGAGCATATCAAAAAGCGCGTCATAAAGCGGTCTTAGATAAGGATCAACCTTGCTCTGCAAATCACCCGGAAGAAATCCGAGCTTCTCACCCGCCTCAACGGCAGGACGTGTAAGGATAATCCTGTTCACCTCTTTTGCCCTGAAGGACGAGACCGCCATTGCGACCGCAAGATAGGTTTTTCCTGTACCGGCAGGACCGATACCGAAAGTAATCGTATTGTTTTTGATTGCCTCGCAGTATTTTTTCTGACCGAGTGTTTTCGGCTTAACGGGTCTGCCCTTTGAGGTGATACATATAGTATCGGTCGTCATAGCGTTCAGCTTATCCTCATTGCCCTCGTTGACAAGAGACATAACATATCTTACATTCTGGTCGGAGAGGCTCTCACCCTTGCCGATTAAAACCAAAAGAGAATTAAGCGCTCTTACTGCCTTTGATACATTTTCAGCCTCTCCCATAACCTTAAGGTCTGAGCCGCGTGAAATAATTGATACGCCGTATTCATTTTCTATCAGCCTGATGTTTTCGTCAAAGCTGCCGAACAGACTTACAGCCTGCTCCATTGCTTCAAATTCAATTATCTGTTCAATCATTGTTCTTCTCTACTTTAATCTTTTCTATTCTTCTTTCGTCCACTTCTAAAACAGTGAAGGTGAAATTTTCATAGGTAGCAACCTCGTTTCCGTTTTTACCGGTCGGCAGATAGCCCAAAAGATTAATAACAAAGCCCGCAAGCGTGTCATAATCACCCTCAGGAAATTTTACGTCTAAAACCTTTTCAACATCATCAATATCCGCAACGCCGTCAAATGTAAAGGTTTTTTCGTCTATCTGCGTTACAAGCTCCTCTTCCTCGTCATCATATTCATCGCGGATATTTCCTACAATGCTTTCAAGCAAGTCCTCCATTGTCACAATTCCCGCCGTACCGCCGTACTCGTCAACAACTATGGCAAGCATAGTCCTTGTTTCTGTCATCTGGGCAAAAAGCTTTCCGCACGGAATAGTTTCAGGGACGAAAAGAGGCTTTCGGATATAATCGGAAATTTTATCGTCAGGGGTGATTTTGCTTCCGACGAATTTAAGAAGGTCCTTAACATATATTATTCCTCGTATATCGTCTAAATCCTCGCTGTAAACAGGAATTCTTGACCTGCCGTGTTCAATTGATATTTTAACAACATCTTCAAGTGAACCGTTGATTTCAACTGCGTCAACATCGGTTCGGTGGGTCATAATATCCCCCGCGTTCAGATCATCAAACTCAAAAATATTATTAATCATTTCCCTCTGATTTTTTTCAAGCTCGCCGATCTGTTCATCGCCCTCAACCAGTTGCTTAATTTCCTCTTCTGTTGAGCTTTCTTTTTTAAAACGCTTTAACAGACCACTGCCCATAAAGGCAAATACCTCCAAATCGTAATTATAATCTTAAGTTCCATACATTATATAATAAAATGAATTATTTGTAAAGTCTTATAAAATATGTTATAATTTATATATTAAATATCGGTTGGTGAATCTATGCTTGAACTTTTAAACGAAAAAGAAAACGTGTGGGATTATCTGTCAAAATCCGACAAACCGATTGCAGTCTACGGTATGGGAAACGGCGCACAGAAAATAATAGAAACACTTGAAGCTCACGGGGGAAAAGTAAGTGACATTTTTGCAAGCGACGAGTTTGTAAGGGGTCATTCCTTTTTGGGCTTCAAGGTTATGAAATATGCCGAAATTTGCGAAAAATATAAGGATTTTATCGTAGTTTTAGGCTTTGCCACACATCTTGACAGTGTACTTGACAAAATCAGGCAGATAAGCCAACAGCATCCTGTTTTTGCACCCGACGTGCCTGTCGCGGGCAACGGACTCTTCACTATAGATTATGTGAAGAAAAATGAGGAAAAATTCGATTTTGTTTACAGCCGTCTTGCTGACGATGAAAGCAGACGTGTATATCTTGACATCATTAACTTTAAAATCAGCGGTAAAATTAAATATCTTTTTGATTCTTTCTGCGATAAAGAAAACATTTACAGGGATATTCTGAAACTTAAAAGCAACGAAACAATTATCGACCTTGGCGCGTATGACGGAGATACAATAAGAGAATTTACTGATTTTACAAGCGGAAGGTACAAACACATTTATGCTCTTGAACCTGATGCCAAAAACTACAAAAAGCTGATAAAAAATACCGCTGATATGAAAAATATTACAGCGTTTAATATGGGCGCGTGGGACAAGAGGGATATCTTGATTTTTGACAAAAAGGCTGGCAGAAATTCAAAGCTGTCCTCAGAGGGCATACCCGTCGAGGTAACAGATATTGACTCTCTCATAGACGACAATGTAACAATGATAAAAATGGATATTGAGGGAGCGGAGCTTCACGCGCTTGAGGGAGCGAAGAAAATAATCGAAAAAAATAAACCAAAGCTGTATGTCTGCGCCTATCACAGAAACGAGGACCTTTTTTCGCTTCCCATAAAGATTTTACAGCTTAATGAAAATTATAAGATTTATTTCAGACACAGTAAATATATTCCGGCGTGGGAATGCAATTTCTACTGCGTTTTAGATTGACAAAATTTATACCGTAAGATATAATTTTATTGTAAATTATTTTCGGGGAAATAATGATGGTAACATTAATATACAGCGTAATAATATTTGTTGCCTGCACAATCGGTGCAATTGTCGGCATAGGCGGCGGAGTGATTATAAAGCCCGCGCTTGATTTAATAGGACAGCACAGCGTTGACGTTGTCGGCTTTATTTCAACGTGTGCCGTGTTCGCAATGAGCATCAGCTCCACTGTTAAACATATTACATCTAAAACAAAATTTGACAAAAAAATTGTAATTTTAGTTTCTTTCGGCTCGGTTTTCGGAGGCATTATCGGCAATGAAATATTTGATTTTGCCCTTGAGAGCTTCAACACGAATATAGTTAAAGGCGTTCAGGCGGTTATTATAACTGCATTCATAATATTTGTAATTATTTATGTTAATTCAAAAAATATAAAATCCTTTAAAATAAAAAATCCCGTTCTTATAGTTTTAACAGGTTTACTGCTTGGACTAATGAGCGCGTTTTTAGGTATCGGCGGAGGTCCTATAAACACTACGTTTCTTGTTTTGCTGTTCTCTTTTACTCTTAAGGAAAGTGCGGTTTACTCGGTGGCAATCATATTCTTCAGCCAGCTAAGCCAGCTTGTAACCATATTTATCAACAATCAGTTTCAGCCGTACATAGAATATTTCCCAATTGTGCTTGTAGCTATGGCTGTATCGGTAATCGGCGGAATAATCGGCTCAAAGCTTAATAAAAAGCTGTCAAACAGGATAATTACACATATTTTTTCGGTTGTTCTTATCCTTGTCGCAGTAATTAACGTGTACAATGCAGTTTCAGGCTTTACCGCCTGACTGTTAATAATATGAAGGGTAAGAATTTTATGAAACAGAAAAACATTATCTTTTATTTTTCCGACCAGCAGCGCTGGGACACGGTAAATGAAAAGGTAACGCCAAACCTCTGTCAGCTCGCCAAGGAGGGTGTTAAGTTTGAAAAAAACTTCACCTGCCAGCCTGTATGCGGTCCCGCAAGAGCCTGCCTGCAAACAGGCGTTTACGCAACGCAATGCGGCTGTTACTGGAACGGTATCCCGCTTCCGCAGGACATCACGCCTCTTGCTCATTATTTTAATGAGGCAGGGTATCAGACAGCCTACATAGGAAAATGGCATCTCGCGTCTGACAGACTGCCCGGTATAGGTCTTCACTGTGAAAGCAAGCCTGTTCCAAAAAACAAGCAGGGTGAATATCAATACTGGAGAGCAGCCGACGTGCTGGAATTCACATCTCACGGCTATGACGGATATGTCTTTGACGGCGACGGAAACAAAATTGAATTTAAAGGCTACCGTGCAGACTGTATAAACGATTTTGCGCTTGAATATCTTGACAACCATGATACGGAAAAACCGTTTTTTATGTTTGTAAGTCAGCTTGAACCTCATCATCAAAATGACCATCACACATATGAGGGCTATAAGGAAACCGTTGACAGCTACAAGGACTATCCTCTTCCCGATGATTTGACATTTCTGAAGGGAGATTATAAGGAAATGTATCCCGATTACATTTCCGCTATCAACAGGCTTGACTATAATGTGGGAAGACTTGTTCAAAAGCTCAAGGATTTGGGAATTTATGATGATACAATCATAATTTACACATCTGACCACGGCAGCCACTTTAAAACAAGAAATCCCGAATACAAACGAAGCTGCCACGAAAGCGCGTCGCATACCCCTCTTATTATCAAAGGCGGAGGCTTTGAGGGCGGTAAAATTGAGACAAGACTTTCATCACTTATTGACATTCCGCCTACTCTTCTTTCCATGGCGGGAATACCTATCCCCGATTCATATATGGGTGTTGACCTGACGAAGCAGATTAATAATCCCGAAGAAAAAAGAGACTGCGTATTTATGCAGATAAGCGAGGCGTCAAACTCGCGCGCAATCAGAACAGACAGATTCAAGTATGAGGTACGCGACTGGGCGGTCACAGGCTACGCACACCACAGCTCAAAGATTTATTTTGAAAATTATCTTTATGATTTGGAAAAGGACCCTAATGAGAAAAACAACCTCATTAAAGACCCTCGTTACAAACACATAAGACAGGAGCTTAAATATCTGTTATTAAAGCAAATGGAGCTTGCGCAGGAGGAGCCTCCCGTAATTCTTCCACCGATAATAAAAAGAAGTAAATAGTGTTAAAAATCACACTGTTGCAATCATATTACATTCAAAATCTGCCCATGGCATCATTTTGATACGGCAGTATTTCTATTTATACGTCTTATCAGGCTACAATAAGACGCATAATAATCTTTAATAAACTTTATGTAGCCAGAAAGGCTATGGAAATTAATATGGCAGACAAAAAATATTTAACTATGAAGGAGCGTGTGTGCTTTACAATAGGCGCATTCGGAAGATCCGGAATTTACACACTTATGTCAATGTTCACACTCGTATTCTTCCAGAACGGTGCAGGGCTTACGCTTAAGCAGGGCACAACGATTATTCTTATAGGCAGAATTTTTGACGCTTTGAATGATCCGCTTATGGGTATGATAGTTGACAGAACAAAATCAAAATGGGGTAAAATGAGACCGTATCTTTTATTCTCCCCCGTACCTATTGCGATTTGTACAATTCTTTTGTTCTCAGCTCCTTTTTCACACGGCTCAACCGCCTCATTCATATGGGCGCTTGTTACATACATTCTTTGGGGTGTAGCCTTTACGGTTCAGGATGTTCCTTTCTGGGGACTTTCATCGGTTATCACTCCCCTTGAAAGTGAAAGAACATCATTTATCTCTACCGCGCGCTTAGGCTCAACCTTCGGAGGAATTCTCCCTGCCCTTCTTGTTCCGATTCTTTATCAGAGCAATATGGGTTACACAAAGGGCTTCTTTATCAGTGCTGTAATATTTGCCCTTCTCGGCTGCGGTCTTTCAATTCTCATTTTCTTTGTATCAAAGGAAAGAGTACCTAAGATGGATCACACACCGTCATTTAAGGAAACCTTTGTTGTTCTCGGTAAAGACAAACTGCTTATCATCGTTATCTTTGCGTCTATTCTCGGCTCAACAATGGTAACCGCCAATCAGTGCGCGGACTATATCGGAAATTACTTAATTATTCAGAATTACACTAATTTCAGTCAGATATTTGACAGTGCAGGCAATCTTCTCCCGAATGTTGATGCCGCTGCCGCTTATGATTTCTGGATTCCGAGAGGAACAATCGTTACAACGCTTACGGTCGCAATCGGCGTTGGAATGGTGCCCGCAATGGCTATATTCCCGATGCTCAGAAAGAAGTTCTCACTTAAGCAAATCTATATCGGCTCTGCTATTTTCGGCTTGGTCGTTCACGCGCTTTGCTACGTTATATTTGCACAGAACATTACAAATATCAACATCATTATTCTCTGGATATTCCTCTTCCTGATGGGCTTACCGCTCGGTATTTATAATGTTATAACATACGCGCTTATTGCCGACTCCGTTGACTATCTTGAATGGAAAACAGGCGAAAGACACGAGGGCGTATGCTTCTCCTTCCAGACATTCCTTTCAAAGGTAAATGCCGCAATAGCAACATTCGTATTCGGTCAGATTCTTGACGTAACGGATTTCAAGGCTGTTGACAAATCACTCGTTGATGTTGAGGGACGACAGATTTTCTTCCAGCAGTCGCCCGAAACACAAAAAATGCTTTTGGCACTCGTTACAATCGTACCTGCAGTCGGTTTCTTGCTTACGATTATTCCTATGTTCTTCAATGATTATACAGGCAAGACAAAGGAAAAGGCACAGGCAGAGCTTGAGGCGGCGCGTACCGCTAAAGGTATTGAGGAATAAATTTAATAGAATATTTAACGGCGGACAAAGTCCGCCGTTATTTTTTAATAAATCTATTGACAAAACAATTACCTTGTAATACAATGTATATACATAGAATTACAAGGTATATTTTGGAGGCATTGATGATGAGATACAGTAAGGAATTATTAAAGGGAAGCACGCCGCTTCTTGTATTGAGCGTACTGAGAGGACAGGACCTCTACGGATATAAAATTATTCGAGAGCTTGAGATACGCTCCGAAAACGTATTTGAAATGAGCGAGGGAACGCTCTACCCTATTCTCCACGCGCTTGAAAAGGAAAAGCTCCTTTCCAGCTACTGGCAGGAGGTTGACGGCAGGCGCAGAAAATATTATCACATAACCGATAAGGGACTGAAGCAATTCAATGAGAAAAAAGAGGAATTTATTTCATACTCTCATAATGTTACAAAGGTACTGAATTTTGCGTGAGGATTTGTATGAAAAAAGAGGAATATATCAATAATGTATTAAAACACATACAAAACAAGGCATATACAGCAACAATAAAAAATGAACTTGAATGTCATATTTCAGACCGCGAAAGCTACTATATTGAAATCGGCTATGACAGTGAAACAGCGTGCTTAAAGGCTATGGAGCATATGGGCAATGCCGATTTACTCGGCGAAGAAATGAACAGACTTCATAATGAAAAGGGTCTTAAAACATACAGCATCATATCCATAATACTTGCTGCGGTTATTTATTTTTTATATGACATAGTGCCGATAACATCATTATCAGCACTATGCTATGGATATTTGCAGGATGCTATTCATCTGTTTATTGCAGTATCAATTCTTATATTAATGACTGTGTCGTATTGCTGTACAGTAAAGACAAGGCAAAGCCGTCTTATGTATAGCTGTGCATACACATCTGTATTTCTAAGCATATCATTAACGATTAAAATGATTGCTTTAATATTTCCACTTGCCGATTTTCAAATAACCATAGAGGAAATAAAAGGCGCGGGCGGTTTTTCTGATATTTATAAAAATTACGAAATATATAAATTTATGTTCGCTGTTATATTCTTTTTATGTCTTATTTCTGTCTTTGTTCACGGTATATCGGCATTCATATGCTCATATGAATTCAAATCATTTGAAAAAGGAAAAGGAAATATGATTGTAATTAACAGATTTGACAGCTACAAAAAATTAATTATTTCTGTCTGCGTGGTATTTTTTGTGGTATTTGCCGTTAATGCAGTCTTTGTATTAAATATGTTTATATAATTCGGGAGAAAAATATGACTTTATTTGCATTAATATTTTTTATCTTTTTATACTTTTCAGACAGCTCTTTAACCATCCCAATACCTTTGATAATCAGCCACATTGCACTTGTTGTTATTGTACATATTCTGCTTTCAATCGGGGTTTACTTTGACGCAAAAAGCAAGGGGCTTGAACAGTACAAAAGCTATGCTATACTTACTGCCTGCACCGACATAATCGGTTTAATAACATATCTGATTTTTACTAAAGGTATCAAGCGAAACAGCAATAAAAAGAAGACATTTTCATTAATTCTTTCGGGAATAATTATTTTGTTTGCAAATATAACATTGTTTTGCTTTATCAGTTATCCTGCTGCCGAATCGGCAGACATAAACTATGACAAATATTATGCATCGACCTTAAAAAACGAAAACGGCGAGCTTTTGATTAGTGACGGTCTTAAAAAAATAACATACGAAAAGCTGTCAGAATAATACGGTGAATTTATGAATACAGAAGAATATATTGAAAGCGTTTTAAAGCACATACAAAATAAGGCATTTATAAATACTGTCAGGCAGGAGCTTGAGGGACACATTGATGACAGAATATTTTATTACAAGGAAATAGGATATGATGAAAATACCGCCTGTCAGAGAGCGATTGAACATATGGGAAACCCTGACAGAATCGGCGAAGAAATGAATATACTCCATGATTATAAAAAACATAAAATAATCTGCATAGCCGGACTTGTAATTTTTACTATCGGATGTTTGCTTGAAAGGTCTGAATACTTTTCTGTTTCCGGTATTTTTTCATTCTTCAATACTTTCTCAAATATTTTATCCTGCATCAGCATCTGCATATTTTTATTAATGGCATATATAGTCTACAAATATGCGTTAATATCAAGGTGCAGAGTTGTTTTATTTCTTCAGGGAGCTGTAAGCATCAGCGTATCATCGTATTATATTTATTACGGCATAATAAATTTTTACAACACTGAGCATCCGTCTGACGTCACAAAAACTGAACAGCTTTTATACTTTTTTACGCCTGTATTTATGATTACCTGCGGAATTTTCTTTTTTATTTACTGCATAATCTGTTTTACCTGTTCGGGTGAAATCACTTCCCTGATAAAGGGCAAAGCCAACAGTATTATTTTAAAGAGATATGAATATTACGAACGTTTTCTTCTTGTATTTTTAATAATCTGTTCTCTTATTACAACAGCATTTATCATCAGTTATTTTATATCATTTTTCAGTACTGGATAAGGAGAAAAATATGATTTTACTGTATTTATTATTTTGTCTGTATTTTGTCTCGTATGATGGATTATCTTATAAAATTTCTACTCTGTATTTTATTATATGGGCATTATTAAGCATTGCGTGTGTAGCGCACGTTATATTACTGACCTATACAGTTTATTCAGACGCTAAAGAAAAACAGCTTGCCTCGAAGGGAATATGGGCGCTTTTGACAATCATATTTGACATTCCCTGCGTCGTAGTTTATGTATTCTTCACTTTCAGAGCAGAAAAAGCATAAACAAAAAAATAAGAAAAAGGAATATTGTTTTAAATGTATTATCAATATTACTAATAATGGTATTCTTTTACGGAAGTCAAATAACAGATCAATATTATGATGATTATACATACAAGCACTTTGACAACAGCGTCGCAACATATAAAAATGAGAAAAATCAGGATGTTATCTATGATAAAATGGGAAATTCCTATACGTTTCTCCAAAGCAGAAATATGACATATTATGACCGCAACGGTAATAAATACACACCGATAATCTATGATGATATACGCGACATTAATGGTTACAAATGCACTCAAAACAATAAAGAATATCTGTCAGATGATTACGAATTTTTCATTGATAGGGACGGATATATCGTTATATTACCTTATGACAACAGTATTAATTATTCGGCTTTAGGAGTATGCTATGATAACAGTGGAAATATTTATTATGATATAATCGACTGCTACTGGACGCCTGACGGGAAACTCAAATTTTACACTGATTACAATAACGACTATGAAAAAATAACTTATGAACAAATATTATCGTATGAGCAACAGATGAAAAAGGAAGATGCAATAATAAAAATCGAAAGATTTTTTTCTGATTTCGAAGACAGTGATTGGGATTCAATCAAATATTGTTGCAGCGCTGATTTTATTAAATGTTATTTTGAAAATAACATCCTGTTTGGTTTTAAATCAGCAGAGTTAATCAAAATCACCGAGCAGGGATATATAGACAGTAATGAAAACCAATATTATGCTAAGGTAAAAATCAAGGGCAGACCTGAAAAAAATTCCGGATTTTACAATTCTGAAAATGAAGTAATCGCCGCTTCACTCACAGTAACTTTAGAATATGTTACAGATGATGAGTACTACAAGGAATGGATTGTAACTGATATAAAAATAAAAATTATTTAAAAAACTCAACGGATATTTATCAAGTGTATATAAGGCAGTATTGAATGAAGAGAATGACGCAGTCCCAAAAATTTAAACGTGCTGTATTTAGAACTCGGAGTGGGATACAACATCCCTGTCATTATAAAATATCCTTTCCGGCAGATGACTGCCGAAAATCCAAAAGCAACCTATGCCCGTATAAATGTAGGTGAGAAAATTTGCCACGAAGAAATTGAAAATCAGTCAATTTGCATTAATGCAGATATCAAAACTGTTATTAATAAAATAATTTTGATTTAAATACTCTTGTTTATTGATAATTTGTAGTGTAAAATATAACCAAAAGGAGGATTATATGGATATTCAGTATTTATTGTTTTTACAGGAAGTAAGAGAGGCAATCAGCGGGGTTTTTAATGATTTCTTTCTGCAAATCAGCGATTTGTCATATGGTATTTTTATATGGATGCTTGCAAGCATAATGTTCTGGGCAGTTGATAAGAAAAGCGGCAGCTTTCTTTTTTTGAATATCGGCTTTTCAAGATTTTTTATGCAATTATTAAAGCTTACATTCTGCGTTTACAGACCGTGGATAAAATCCGATAAAATCGTCCCTGTTGAAACGGCTTCAGGTTATTCTTTTCCAAGCGGTCACAGTGTGACTGCAACGGCAAATTACGGAACAATCATTGAACGCAACAGAAAGCATAAAATGCTGTGCGTTTTTATGATTATTATGATTTTGCTTACAATGTTTTCAAGAAATTACATAGGCGTTCATACTCCGCAGGACGTGTTGGTAGGTGCTCTGCTCGGAGCTGTTGTAGTAATATTAGGCTCAAAGGCTTGGGAATGGATTGATAAAAACAAAAAAAGAGATTATATAATCCCTTGTGTTGGCTTGGTTTTCACCGCTTTATTTTTGGTATATATATCTCTCAAGACATATCCTATGGATTATGTTGACGGGGAGCTCCTTGTTGACCCGAGTAAGATGATGAAAGACGGCTTTAAAGATGCAGGCAGATTTCTCGGTGTTACAATAGGATGGTTTTTGGAAAGAAAGTTTGTAAGATTTACTCTTAATGTAACGGCAATTCAAAAGGTGACAAGATGCTGCTTTGGCGTTTTGCTGATTATATTCTACGAAAATGCCTTTATGCCGATGATAACGGAAGCAATAAGTTCCTCGTGGGTAAGCTTTGCTTTAACGTTTTTTGAATTGATACTTCTTATGGTAATCTATCCGCTATGTTTCTCAAAAATCGAATCCATGAGGAGAATAAAAAAAGCCTAAGCATTTAAACAATTCATAATACAAAAAAATCATAACCATCAGTTGATTAAACTGGTGGTTATGATTTTTTATCCATTTGACTTTTATGATTTAAGCTGATATGACGCAATATATTCCACATCATTCTCCGTTACGATTTTCGGATCGCTGATTAAAAAGCTGATATTCAAGCCCTTTTCCTTTGCCGTGAGAGCAAAATGGCAGAGTGCTATTCCCAAGTCAATTTTCTGCATATCGAATGATTTACCGCTAAAGCCCTTGCTCCTCTTCAGATAAAAATGAGCCGCGCTTTCACTCACCACAACACGCCACGGCTGCTTATTAACTGCCGACGGCGCCAAACGTACCATTTCAAGAGCTTCCTTAAGCTTACCGGTCTTTTCCTCCTTCAGCGGTACATCAAATGAGCAGTCGTAAAACAGCTTTTCAAACGGCAGTCTGCTGTCAGCTTTAATAGCCTTGCGCATCATACTTTCGCGTACAGACATTTTATTTGCCGTATATCCAAGAGGACTGACGCAAGGCATTATCTCATGATCCTTAAGCGACATCGCGCGCTCAAACGAGGAGCGGTCCATTGTTCCGCCAATCCAAACCGTACCGATACCAAGCGACTGTGCGCAAAGAACGAGCATTTCAAATGAATATCCGAATGCCTCCTCTATATGGGGTACACGTTGCGCCTTGCCTCCGACATAAAGATTTGTTCCGCTGACAACGGGACAGGTCAATCCCTGCTTCTTTGCGTCGAGCAGTTTAAACTCAATCGGTATTTCATATGGATTTTCTATTTTTTCCATAAATTCGGACAGCTTATTGATATCCTCCTCGTCAATTTCTCTTCCGTCAAATGTACGGACGCTTCTTCTGCTTTGAATAAGCTCTTCAATATGCTCCACAGCAATCTCCTTTTTGGTATTAGGCTTTAATGATATACTATAATAACGGGTACAAGTCATCATATTTTAATGGTTATTCGTTTAAAAAAGCAATAAAAAGTTTAAAGGATTATCGCAGGAATAAATCACAAAAATATAAAACTAATCATTCTACTTAATATTATCCATTTTAAACGTAAGCGTTTTGGTTTCTCCCGTTTTGAACTCAATCTCTTGCATATCGTTTGACAGACCGCAGGAGACATTTATTTTTTGGTCAGTATCAGATTTGATTTCAACAACCGCAGTTCCTGCCGTGATATCCCATTCAAGCTTTTCAATGGTTGCGCGTGTGCGTGCCTTTATTCCTGTTACGGTTCCCTTATCAAAGCCGCTGTTTAAAAGCGCGGGCAAAATCTCAATTTCACCTGTGTTTGAATAAACAAGGCTTTCATTGATTATTCCGAGATATCCGATTGCGAAATCCGTACAGTAACAGCTACCTCTGTCATAATCATGGTTTGTCATAAGTGAATCATAACGTATCTTATGATTCATCAGCTTTGTCAATGCGTCTGTCAGACTGTTTCTGTCCTTAAGCCTTGCCGCGATAAGAGAACGGTGTACAAGTGCGTGGCTCGCCTCGTTTTCACTCTCACGGTTATCAATTGCCTGAATACAAGCCTTTGTAAGCTCCTCATTATCCTGTGTTTCAAACAAGGGCCATACGCAGTAGAGATGGCTAAGATGCCTGTGCTCGTTATTTTCCTCAAAGGCTGTCGTTGCCCATTCTTTTAACGCGCCCGTTTCATCATAAAGATAAGGAGGTAAATTTTCAAGCAAAGCCTGCCATTTTGATGTATCCGCATTTGGTGTTACATTTGCCATAACATCAAGCAACATATTAAGATTATCCCTGCACGCGGCAATATCAATAGCGCAGTTAGCATCGGACGGGCTTGGATAGTTGGAGGGATTATTCTCGGGGGAGTAGCTTGGGAGAATGCAGTAGCTTTCCCCGTCCTTAAGCTCGGTCTTTCCCTGCTCATAATGAATACCGCCGTCTTTATCGGTATAATATTCAGGCGTCATAAGCTGCTGCCAGTAATTAGCCGATTTAGTCAGCAGAGGAAGAAGAATATCCTCCTGAAGTCTTAAATAACCCCTGTCGGTAATTACTTTAAGCTGAGCGTCTGTCAAATCCTTTTCTGTCGTAGAAAGAACAGATTTTAGCTTATTCAAATCAAATTCGTCACTGAGAGGAATATTGATATTTCCGTAGCATTGCAGAGTTTCATATAACGGCTGGAGCATCCATGAAGTTCCGGCGTTCCAATATCTGAAAGGATAAGGATAACAGGTTTCCGTTATTACTGCCTTATCGCCGTCGGAATTTACAGGCGCTTGTATCGCGTCCTTAAAGCCGTGCGTTGCGTATGCGTTCTCCTCCCAGTCAGGCAACTGACGGAGTATAAAATAAGTATAACCGACAGGTGTTGAAGACATATTGCCTGTATTCATAGACGAGGTTTGCAGATTAACATTTGCGTCCATTGTATATTTGCTTCCCCAGCCGGTATTCCACTCACCTGTCCACATACCGTAAAGACGGCTTGTGGAATATCCGCTGCAACAAAGATAAGCATATCTGCCCGCATAATACGTTCTCTGTGCGAGGGCGGAATTAATTTCGTCCTTGCCCTTCTGTGATTTCAGCATACTTTCATTTGAAGAGGTATCCGCGTCACCAAGCGTTAATGTAACAGCGTCAAACTGAGGCTTGTAAATCGCCAGATGATTTTCAAGCGCCTTGTCATAATCAAAGCCGCCGTCCGCAGAATACTTATCCGCAACCGCCTTAGTCTGTTTGAAAAGCTCTTCAGTCAGCGCATAGCTTTCCTGCTTTTCAAACTCATCATATGCACCCATATCATAAGTACGGTCGGAAATTGTAATTAAATAAACCGCATCGGCGTCAGTAATTTTAATACCGTTGTTATCACCGCAAAATTGTGTTTCTTCTGTATTTTTATCAAGTATAACCCTTTCCTTAGAGCCTCCTTGTATAACAACATATGTGAGCGTCGCATAGCCTCCGTTTTTAAGCTCGCTGTTCTCATAATTCGGATAATGAGCGACAAAAGCTATGGAGTTGGCATTATCGTCCGCAAGCTTTTTATATTTAAGATTTTTCTCGTCGCTGTCGCCGAAATTAGCAAGGGTTGAAATATCATCAAAGGAAAGCGTCATATTAATCTTTTCGCCCTTGTCAGACGAATTAAGCTGTGTAATTACAGCGCCGTCAGCCATTGATGTAAAGGATTTTCTCTGCCATACTCCGCCTTTGCTTTCATAATATACGCCAACCTGTGACGTTTCGTAATCAGTGTAGCGGGCATAATTCGACTCGCCCTTTCCGTCAATATCAAGCCTTAACTGACCGCCGGGATGATAACGGTAAACATCGTCATAGCTTGCGTTATCAACAATATCCTCACCCTTGACTATTGACTGCTTAACGGTTTCAAGCTCGTCAAAGGTTTCAGGGCAGTAGCGCACATTTTCATTCGGCATAATAAAATGCATATTCTGGAAAATGAAAGTATCCGAGTACGGCGAACCGCTTTCGACAAAGCCCTGCAGTCCGTTGCCCGATACCATACCGTGTCTCCATTTATCGGTATTGTTTTTCTTTGACGCTGAAAGCTCCTTATAATCACTGCTGTAAGAAATCTTGCTTAAATCGGTAAAAAGACCTTCAATCTCCGCATTTGTATTCTTACCGCCCGAACAGGCGGAGAGAGAAAAAACAAACGCTGAGCATAAGCCTAAACAAAGTGCTTTTTTAATTAATTTATTCATACTATCACCTCATAAAAATTATAGCATAACAGCTTATAAAAAACACGACATTATAATCATAATGATGTCGTATTAATAGCTTTATACCTGATTTCTTTATAGTAATTTATATCTATGTCTGCCGGTGTGTTAAATTTTTGGTATAGCGGTAAACAAACACTATACACACATTACATTATAATTCTATAACATACAGCAATCTTTTTCAAGCATTTTGAAATAAATCAGGTCTACGCACAAAGTCTTTTTTCGCAATATTTATATTACAAAATTTTAATTGTAATGGTAAAAATTATTTATTGACTTTGTGACTGCTATACAATATTATATTAGTGCAATTCGCAATAATTTTTTATATTTTGAGTACAAATAAAAAAATTGTTTATTTTTTGACAATTAATTGTTTATTTTTTGACAATTATATGTTAATATATATCTACTCATATAGAAATACAGTTTAATAAATGAAATAATTTTTGGGAGGAATAAATTTAATGCAAAAGAAAAAAAGCACACTTCCTTTTAAAGGCACAGACGAGCAGAAAAAAAAGCTTGACGCCGTTATTGACGCAAACAAGCACGATAAAAGCCGTTTGATGGCTGTTATGCAGGAGGCACAGGAAATCTACGGATATCTTCCGATAGAGGTGCAGGAAATGATTGCTGAGGGTATGGACGTCCCGCTTGAAAAGGTATACGGTGTCGCAACCTTTTACGCTCAGTTCTCATTAGCTCCAAAGGGAAAGTATAATATATCGGTATGTATGGGTACTGCCTGCTATGTAAAGGGTTCTCAAACTCTTCTTGACGCTCTTACCGAAAAATTAGGCATAGGCATTGATGAATGTACTCCTGACGGAAAATTTTCACTGACAGCCTGCCGCTGTATCGGCGCGTGCGGCTTAGGTCCCGTGTTGACCGTTAATGACGAAGTTTACGGTAAGCTTACGGCTGATGATATTGACGGTATTCTCGCAAAATATCAGGATTAACTTACTAATATAATTGAAAGGAGAAGCGAAATGAAGTCAATTGATGAGCTTAATGCTATTAAGCAGGAATACAGAAGTGCGGTAACAATACGCACAAGCGATTATGAAACAAGAATTATTGTCGGAATGGGCAACAGCGGTATTGTTGCCGGTGCGCGCGATATACTCAAGACACTCGTTAAGCTGATTGAAGACGAGGGTCTCAGCGGAAAGGTTATTGTTACACAGGAGGCAAGAGTCAGCAAGGTCGGTCACAATCCTGTTGTAAAGATAGTTGAGGACGGCGTAAAAACCGCCGTATATTCAAATGTTACGAAAGATATGGCAAAACGTATTGTTGAGGAGCATATCAAAGGCGGAAAAATTATTGAAGAATATCTATTGATTGATGATACAAGCAAGGAGGAATAAAGTATGATACGTTCACATGTAATGATTTGTGGAGGTACAGGCTGTACTTCCTCAGGCAGTTTAAAGATTCAGCAGGAATTTGCGAGACTTATAAAATCATATGGTTTGCAGGATGAGGTCCAGATTGTTAAAACAGGATGCTTTGGTCTGTGCGCTCTCGGTCCTGTTGTAATTGTTTATCCCGAAGGTACATTTTACAGCCAGGTAAAACCAGAGGATGTTGAGGAAATCGTTGAGTCTCACCTTTTAAAAGGACATATTGTTGAAAGACTTGTTTATAACGATACAGGAAATGTTAAGCCTAAAAATCCAAAGTACGTAACTTTAAAAGAAACAGCGTTCTATCGTTCTCAGGACCGTATTGTTCTCAGAAACTGCGGTGTTATAGACCCTGAAAACATAAATGAGTACATAGCAAGAGACGGTTATCAGGCGCTTCATAAGGCTCTTAAAACAATGTCACCTGACGATGTTATCAAATGCGTATCCGACTCAGGTCTCAGAGGACGCGGAGGCGGCGGATTCCCGACAGGCTTTAAGTGGGCGTTATGCGCGCCAAACAAGGCTCCGCAAAAATACGTTGTATGTAATGCCGACGAGGGCGACCCCGGCGCATTTATGGACCGTTCGGTTCTTGAAGGCGACCCGCACTGCGTTATTGAGGCAATGGCTATTGCGGGCTATGCTATCGGCGCTACAAAGGGCTTTGTATATGTACGTGCTGAATATCCCATCGCCGTTCACCGCCTGCAGGTTGCTATTGATCAGGCAAGAGAGCAGGGTCTGCTCGGTAAGAACATATTTGATTCAGGCTTTGATTTTGATATTGAAATAAGACTTGGCGCAGGCGCATTTGTATGCGGTGAGGAAACTGCTCTTATGACCTCGATTGAGGGCAACAGAGGCGAGCCCCGTCCGCGTCCGCCGTACCCTGCTGTCAAGGGTTTATATAATTCACCGACAGTAGAAAACAATGTTGAAACCTTTGCAAATATTCCTCAGATTATTCTTAAGGGCGCAGAATGGTTCTCTTCAATCGGTACAGAAAAATCAAAGGGTACAAAGGTATTCGCGCTCGGCGGTAAGATTAAGCATACGGGACTTGTTGAGGTTCCTATGGGAACTACGCTCCGCCAAATCATTGAGGATATCGGCGGCGGTATACCAAACGGCAAAAAGTTTAAGGCGGCACAGACAGGCGGACCTTCGGGCGGATGTATTCCCGCTTCGCTTATTGATACCGAGATTGATTATGACAACCTTACGGCAATCGGCTGTATGATGGGCTCCGGCGGTCTTATCGTTATGGATGAGGATACCTGTATGGTTGATATCGCCAAGTTCTTCCTTGAATTTACAGTTGACGAATCCTGCGGAAAATGTACTCCGTGCCGTGTAGGAACAAAAAGACTCCTTGAAATGCTTGAAAAGATTACATCGGGCAAGGGCACAATGGAGGATATTGACAAACTTGAAGAGCTCTGCTATTACATTAAGGCTAACTCACAGTGCGGTCTCGGACAGACGGCTCCGAACCCTGTTCTCGCAACTCTTAAATTTTATCGTGATGAATATATTTCTCACGTTAAGGATAAGAAGTGTCCGGCAGGAGTATGCAAGGATCTCCTTACATATGTGATTGATAAGGATAAATGCATCGGCTGCGGTATGTGCGCTAGAAACTGTCCTGCCGAAACTATTCTTAAAACAGATTATACCGCACCGGGACACAAGCTCCCGTCATACGAAATCATTCCTGATAAATGCGTTAAATGCGGCGCTTGTATTTCAAACTGCCGATTGAAAGCAATCAGCAAGCAATAAATAAGGAGGGCCTAAAAATGGAAATGGTAAATTTAAAAATTAACGGCATTGCCGTAAGCGCACCTAAGGGCTCAACTATTTTAGATGCTGCCCGTCAAACAGGTATTGAAATTCCCACACTCTGCTATATGAAAGATATAAATGAAATCGGCGCCTGCCGTATTTGTATAGTCGAGGCTAACGAGGGAAGAGGATTTAAAATTGTCACCTCCTGCGTATACCCTGTATCAGAGGGTATGGAGGTTCTTACAAATACAGAAAAAATACAGAAATACAGGAAAACAACACTTGAGCTTATTTTATCGGTTCATGATAAAAACTGTCTTTCCTGCATACGTTCAACTAACTGCGAGCTTCAGAAGCTCTGCCGTGACTACGGTGTTGACAGTTCAGGCTTTGAGGGCGAGAAACCGCATTACGAAAAGGATACAAGCACCGCTCATCTTGTAAGAGATAATAACAAATGTATTCTTTGCAGAAGATGCGTTGCTGCCTGCAAACAGCAGTATGTCAGCGTAATCGGGGCTAACGACCGCGGTATGGATACTTCAATCGGTCAGCCGTTTGACTTGCCGCTTAATAATACTCCTTGTATTTCCTGCGGTCAGTGTACGGCTGTATGTCCTACAGGAGCGCTTACCGAAAGGGACGATACAGACAAGGTTTGGGATGCTCTTGCAGACCCTAAAAAGCACGTTGTTGTTCAGACTGCACCTTCAATCCGTGCAACAATCGGTGAATGCTTCGGTATGCCGATAGGCACAAATGTTGAGGGTAAAATGGTAGCCGCGCTTCGCAGGCTCGGCTTTGAAAAGGTATTTGATACCGACTTCGGCGCTGACCTTACCATTGTTGAGGAGGCAAACGAGCTTGTAGAGCGTATTAAAAACGGAGGTACTCTCCCGATGATTACCTCCTGCTCACCGGGCTGGGTTAAATTCTGTGAATTTTACTATCCTGATTTACTCCCGCATTTATCAACCTGCAAATCACCGCAGCAGATGGCAGGTGCGGTAATCAAAACATATTACGCTCAGAAGATGGGCATTGACCCTGAGGATATTGTATGCGTATCTGTTATGCCTTGTACCGCAAAGAAATTTGAAATCGGAAGAGAGAACCAGTCAGCCGCAGGTGTTCCCGACGTTGATATCGCGTTGACAACGAGAGAAGTCAGCAGAATGTTCAACAGGCTCGGAATTAATTTTGCAGCCCTTCCCGATGAAGAATTTGACAGTCCTCTCGGCGACGATACAGGAGCTGCCGTCATCTTCGGCGCAACAGGCGGCGTTATGGAGGCAGCGGTAAGAACTGCCAACGCATGGCTTAACGGCTCAACCGAGCCGATAGAACTTAAGGCTGTACGAGGTACACAGGGCTTAAAGGAAACGACCGTAAATCTTAACGGAACAGAGCTTAAGCTTGCCGTAGCATCGGGAGCCGCTGCCGCAAAGGTTGTTATGGACAGCCTCAAGGCAGGCAACCCTAACGGCTGGGGCTTTATAGAAATTATGGGATGCCCGGGCGGATGTGTAAACGGCGGCGGTCAGCCGATTCAGCCGCAGTATGTACGTGATACTGTTGACCTTAAGACTGTAAGGGCAAAGGCACTTTACGACCAGGATAAGTCAATGACACTTCGTATGTCACACGAATCCCCTGTCATTAAGAAGCTCTATGAGGAATGGTATGACGGATTCGGAGGTCATAAGGCTCACCACGATTTGCATACCTCATATACTCCGAGAAAGAAATATAAAATATAGAATAATTTGAAATTAAAATGCTTTCTGACGCAAAGCAGGCGGATTAACCGCCCTCTGACCGAAAGAGTGCAAATAGTTTTAAAGCTAAAACTGCACCTTTCAAAGGTGCAGTTTTTTTACTTTATAATTGAGGTGATTTTATGGAAACTCGTGTAGCGGTAATAGGCATAATAATTGAAAACAGGGAAAGCGTTGCCGCTTTAAACGAAATACTTTCAGAATACGCAGATTATATAATAGGCAGAATGGGCGTTCCATATCATAAAAGGGACATTAATATTATTTCAGTCGCTATTGACGCGCCGCAAAATGATATTAATGCCTTAAGCGGAAAAATAGGAAGGCTTGATGGTGTTTATGCAAAAGCAGCATACAGCAATGTGTAATTCATTAATTGACAGGCTTCGCAAAGAAACCGCTCTCTCATTTGACGAGTATCTGTTCTTAATTAAAAACAGAGATAAATGCGCCGACTATCTTTATAAAAATGCCTCTCAGGTGCGTGAAAGTATTTACGGAAACAAAATTTATATCAGAGGTCTGATTGAATTTACGAATTACTGCAAAAACAACTGCTTTTACTGCGGAATACGCAGGGATAATAAAAAAGCCGACAGGTACAGGCTGTCGTCAGATGAAATATTAAGCTGTGCCGATTACGGCTACCATCTCGGCTTTCGCACCTTTGTATTGCAAGGCGGTGAAGACGCATACTATACAGATGAGATGCTTTGCGATATTGTACAGCAACTAAAAGAAAAGCATTCCGACTGTGCCGTGACGCTTTCGCTCGGCGAACGAAGCTTTGAAAGCTATAAAGCGCTTAGAAACGCGGGAGCGGACAGATACCTGCTTCGCCACGAAACTGCCGACCCTGAGCATTACGGCAAACTGCATCCACCCGAAATGAGCCACAAGAACAGGCTCGAATGTCTTGAAAATCTAAAAAAGCTCGGCTATCAGGTCGGTGCGGGCTTTATGGTCGGCTCACCGTTTCAGACTGAGGAAAATCTTGCTCGGGAAATGTTATTTTTAAAAAAACTTAATCCTCATATGGTAGGCATAGGACCGTTCATTTCCCATAAGGACACCCCTTTTTGCAATCAGACCTCAGGCACGGCGGAGCTTACACTCTTTATGCTCGGGCTTGTACGGCTGACACTTCCGTATGCTCTTTTGCCTGCCACAACCGCTTTGGGAACTATTGATGATTCAGGCAGGGAAAAAGGGATTTTGGCAGGCGCAAATGTTCTTATGCCTAACCTTTCACCTGTTAACGTCAGAAAAAAGTATATGCTTTACGACAATAAAATCTGCACCGGCGACGAGGCGGCGCAGTGTATCGAATGTTTAAAAAGAAGAATAAGCGCCACAGGCTGTGAAATTGAAATCAGCCGAGGTGACTATAAAGGAGAAAAATGATGGCTGAATATAATCCGAAATCACTTGTTGCGGAGGAATTCATCAATGATGAAGAAATCAAAGCAACTCTAAAATACGCAGATAAAAATAAGGACAATATTGCACTTATTGATGAAATAATCGCGAAAGCAAAGCTTCGCAAAGGGCTTAATCACAGGGAGGCAAGTGTTCTCCTTGCCTGTGAAAACAAGGATAAAATCAACGAAATATACGATTTGGCTGAGCAGATAAAAAAGGATTTTTACGGCAACAGAATAGTTATGTTTGCTCCGCTCTACCTTTCAAACTACTGCGTTAACGGCTGTCTGTACTGCCCGTACCATCTGAAAAACAAGCACATCGCGCGTAAAAAGCTTACTCAGGAGGAGGTAGCCAAAGAGGTTATCGCTCTTCAGGATATGGGACATAAGCGCCTTGCAATCGAGGCAGGAGAAGATCCTGTAAATAACCCTATTGAATATATACTGGAGTGCATAAAAACTATTTATTCAATAAAGCACAAAAACGGAGCTATAAGAAGAGTTAATGTCAATATTGCCGCTACAACTGTTGAAAATTATAAAAAGCTTAAAGACGCGGGCATCGGCACATACATTCTGTTTCAGGAAACATATCACAAGGAAAGCTACGAATATCTGCACCCGACAGGTCCTAAGCACAATTACGCTTATCATACAGAGGCGATGGACAGGGCTATGGAAGGCGGTATTGACGATGTCGGTATCGGCGTGCTTTTCGGACTTGACAAATACCGTTATGAGTTTGCGGGGCTTTTGATGCATGCGGAGCATCTTGAAGCTGTTCACGGCGTAGGTCCGCACACTATCAGCGTCCCCCGTGTTAAAAGGGCGGACGATATTGACCCCTCGGATTTTGACAACTCCCTCAGCGATGAAATATTCTGCAAAATTGCGGCGTGCATAAGAATAGCCGTTCCGTACACGGGTATGATTATATCCACCCGTGAAACACCGCAGGTGCGCGAAGAGATTATACGTCTCGGCGTAAGTCAGATAAGCGGCGGCTCACGTACATCCGTCGGCGGATACTGCGAGGAGGAAAGACCCCACGATACGGAACAATTTGATGTTTCCGACAACAGAACACTTGACGAGGTTGTAAACTGGCTTATGAGAGCAGGATATATTCCTTCATTCTGCACGGCGTGCTACAGAGAGGGAAGAACGGGCGACAGGTTTATGAGCCTATGCAAATCAGGTCAGATTCAGAACTGCTGCCACCCTAACGCGCTTATGACGCTCAAGGAATTCCTTATGGATTACGCAAGCGAGGATACACGCAAAATAGGCGAAGCTCTTATTGAAAAGGAAATTGACAATATCGGTAAGGATAAAGTTAAGGACATTGTCAGGGAAAGACTTATTAAAATAGAAAACGGCGAAAGAGATTTTCGCTTTTAACTTTAAAGAGGTGAATTTATGGGATTAAACGATACCCCCTCGGCTGAAAGACTGCATATAGGCTTTTTCGGATGCAGAAACGCGGGAAAAAGCAGTCTTGTAAACGCTGTTACGGGGCAGGATTTATCAGTTGTCAGCGATGTTAAGGGAACAACTACGGACCCTGTTAAAAAGACTATGGAGCTTTTACCTCTCGGACCTGTTCTGATTATTGATACACCGGGCTATGATGACGAGGGCGCTTTAGGTAAAAAAAGAGTTGATTCCACAAAAAAAGTTTTGCGAAGCTGCGATATAGCTGTTCTTGTGTCCGAAGCTGACCGAGAACTGAACAAAACAGAACGTGAGCTTATCTCACTTTTTGAGGAAAGAAATATACCATTTTTGATTGTAAAAAATAAGGTTGACATTTCGGTTTCCCCCGCCGTCAATGAAAAGAATACGATATACACAAGCGCTTTGAATAAAACGGGCATAGAGGAACTGAAAAACGCTATCGGCGCAAGCGTTAAGGATAAATCAAAAGCCGTAAATTATGTGGGAGATTTAATCAGCCCGAACGACATTGTTGTACTTGTAACGCCGATTGACTCGGCAGCGCCGAAGGGCAGAATGATTCTTCCTCAGCAGCAGGCAATTCGTGATATACTTGATTTCGGTGCCGTATCGGTAGTTACAAAGGAAACAGAGCTTAAATATACGCTCAAGTCGCTTTCCAAATCCCCTGCCCTTGTTATTACGGATTCGCAGGCGTTCAAGCAGGTCGGCAAAATCGTACCTGATGAAATTCCGTTGACATCATTTTCAATTTTAATGGCACGGTACAAAGGATTTCTCAACACGGCTGTACAGGGCGTCAAAACGCTTGACAACTTAAAGGACGGCTCACGTATTTTGATAAGCGAGGGCTGTACGCACCACCGGCAGTGTAACGATATCGGAACGGTTAAGCTGCCGAAATGGCTGAAGAATTATACCAAAGCGGATTTAAGCCTTGAATGGAGCAGCGGAACCGGATTCCCTGAAAATATTAAGGATTATGATATGGTCATCCACTGCGGCGGCTGTATGCTTAATGATAATGAAATGAAATACAGAATGGAAACAGCGCAAAAGCAGGGAGTTCCTTTTACAAATTACGGAACTGTCATTGCATATATGCAGGGTATACTCAAGCGAAGCCTTGCGCCGATTCCGGATATAGATTTCTAATAGCAAAGAGCAGGTTAAAAAACCTGCTCTTTGCTTATTGTGTTTAGCGTTATTTATAGTTTTTTATTATATAAATTCAGGAAGATAATCGCCGTGGGCGTCAATCAGCTCGTCACACATTCTGATGATTGTATCTATATCAAGCTCGCTTGATGTATGGGGGTCAAGCATTGCCGCAAGATAAACGTCGTTCTTCTTGCGGCTTCTTGCCGCCTCAATGGTCATTAACTGACAATTTATATTTGTCATATTAAGCGCGGCACACGCTGTCGGCAAAGCGCCTACCGTTGTCGGATGAATACCTACGCCGTCGACAAGACACGGTACCTCCACGCAAGCCTCTTCGGGGAAATTTGTAATCAAATGATTTGTATTTAGCACATTGCCGCCGATTTTATACGGCGTATTTGTTACAACCGCCTCCATAATTCTTGAGGCATATTCCTTAGAACGTGAAAACTCCTTTATTCCGCTTACTTTTAAATTTTCAAATTCCTCTTTCCAGCTTTTTATTTGATTGACGCACCGTCTCGGATATTCGTCAAGCGGGATATTATGCCTTTCAATCAGTTCGGGATATTTGCTCTTGATAAAGTAAGGGTTATATTCCGCGTTATGCTCACTGCTCTCGGTGCAGTAATATCCGAAACGCTCAATATAAATATTCCTTACCTGATCGTCAAATTCCTTATCATCAATAAGACGCTGATGAACTCTTCTTCTGATTTCCGGATAAAGGTCATTCCCCTGCCCGTCCTCTATTTTAAGGAGCCAAGCCTGATGATTTATCCCCGCGATAAGCTCCTTGCGGTTTTCTATATATTTCTCCATACCAACGCCCTTTAAAATTGAGGACGCACAGGTCTGGACAGAATGGCAGAGACCCACCGTATTTTTAAAGGAATATCGCTGTATGTAACCTGTTATCATTGCCATAGGATTGACATAGTTCAAAAACATTGCGTTTGGGCAGACCTCTTTCATATCTTCACAAAAATCCTCAACAACGACAATTGTACGAAGCGCCCTCATAATTCCGCCTATGCCGAGAGTATCGCCTATCGTTTGCCTTAGCCCGTATTTTTTGGGAATTTCAAAATCAATAATCGTGCAGGGATCATAACCGCCCACCTGAATTGCGTTTATTACAAAAGACGCATCCTTAAGCGCTGATTTTCTGTTTTCAACACCGAGATATGTTGTTATTAACGCAGGATTGCCAAGGTAATTGTTCATTGCCTCAACGATAATTTTGCTCTCATTCAGTCTCGCTTCGTCAATATCGTAAAGAGCAAACTCACTGTTTTTCAGGCAGTCTGTCAAAAGACAGTCGCCGATAATATTTCTTACAAAAACAGTACTGCCGGCACCCATAAAAGTAATTTTCATTATATCGTCACCCCGTATTTTTTAAATTTTGTAGATTAATTTTAATTTTAATATTCAATTCATTTCATTAATATGATATTATGAGGTTGTCAATATGAAGTTTACCATATAATCCTGATTATGTAAACATATATTGTTTAAAAAGGAGACTCTTATGACAAAGCAGAAATATTTAAAGCAGATAAATAATGTAATAAAAAACGGTAAATACAAGGATAACTGGGAATCCTTATCTCATCATAAAACACCAAAATGGTTTGTTGATGGTAAATTCGGAATTTTCATTCATTTCGGCATTTACAGTGTGCCCGCGTTTGGAAACGAATGGTATTCAAGAGCAATGTATGATAAAAACGAGAGAGAATTTGAACATCATATCAAAACCTACGGTCCTCAAAATGAGTTTGGTTACAAGGACTTTATCCCTATGTTCAGGGCTGAACGATTTAATGCTGATGAGTGGGTGGAATTGTTCAAAAAATCAGGCGCAAGATATGTTATGCCTGTTGCCGAACACCACGACGGCTTTGCTATGTATGAAACGGAATTTAACCGCTGGAACGCAAAAAATATGGGTCCCTGCCGGGATATTGTCGCTGATTTGAAAAAAGCCTGTGATAAAAGCAATCTTGTATTCTGTGCATCATCACACAGAGCGGAGCACTACTTCTTTATGAATATGGGCAGAACCTTTGACAGTGATGTAAACCGTGAAGAGTATGCCGATTTCTACGGTCCCGCGTACTACTGCCCTGAATTTGACAGCGGTACAATCCACAGGACAACGGCAGACACATACTCTCGCGGTGCAAGCAAAGAATGGCTTGAGGACTGGCTTGTACGCACCTGTGAAATTATAGACAAATATCAGCCGAAAATATTATATTTTGACTGGTGGATTCATAATCATTCATTTAAACCGTATCTTAAAATGCTCGCCGCTTACTATTACAACAGAGCGGCTGAACGGGGTGAGGAAGTAACAATCCATTATAAACACGAAGCCTTTCCCCCGACTGTGGCAACCTTTGATGTTGAGCGCGGAGCGCTTACAGATATTTCGCCTGTCCCATGGCAGACAGATACCGCAATCGGCAAAAAATCGTGGGGTTATATTAAAGATAACGAATATAAGCCTGCCCGTCAGATAATCTGCGATTTGATTGATATAGTCAGCAAGAACGGCAATCTCCTGCTCAACGTGGGTCCAAAGCCTGACGGCACGATTACAGAGGAGGAAACAAAAGTCCTGCTTGAAATCGGCGAATGGCTCAAAGCAAACGGAGAGGGAATCTACGGCACTACTTTCTGGAAACGGTTCGGAGAAGGAAATGTCAACGCGGAAGAAGGATTTTTCAAGGATTATAACGAGAAAGAATATACTTTTGAAGATTTCAGATTTACATATAAAAACGGCTGTGTCTACGCGTTTCAGATGAGACCTGACGGAAACGACGTGAAAATTAAGACCTTTGCAAAGCATATCCCCCACGACTTCTTGGTTACTTGCGTTACCCTGCTCTCAACAGGTGAATCCATGCGCTTTGAAAGAACAGAAAACGAAATGATTATAAAAGCAAATACGCACTTCAAATCAGATACACCTATTTGCTTTAAAATAGAAATAGATTAGCCTAATTTACCGCAAACTTACAGCCTGTACACAATCATAAAAAGCAAGGAAATCAAACTGGTGATGAAAAATGAGAAATACTGTTATAAATCAAAATGAGATTTTATTTTCACGGAGCGGGGAGCTTGTGCGTATAACCCCTTGTTATAACAATTCCATACGCTTTCAGGCTTTCCCCGACTGCAAAATAATTGACGAGGACTTCACTTTAATGCCGCAAAAAGCCGATGCCGAAATTGTTGAAGATGAGAACGAAGTTTCAATGACTGTCGGCAGTCTTACAATTAAGCTGGAAGGGAACGGCAAGATTACATATTATCGTGATGATAAAGTAATTTTAGAGGAAAAGCCTGAGCTTACCTTTAACGGCGGGTTTCGACACTATGAAAACAAATCAAGCGGTCTTTGGTCCGCCCGTGTTACGTTTGAAAGCGTTGACGGCGAGCATTTCTACGGACTCGGTCACGAGGCAAGCAACTGTTTTGATTTAAAGGGCTGTTCCTTTGATATCCGCCATGTCAATGCAAAATGCACAATACCGTTTGTCTATTCCTCTCTCGGATACGGTTTTTTATGGAACAATCCCGCTGTCGGCAATGTTGAACTGTCGTACAACAGAACACGCTGGAGTGTACATTCCACACAAAAAATTGATTTTGCAGTCATAGGAGGAACTCCAAAAGAGGTAGCCGGGGCGCTCGCGGATTTGACGGGACACGCTCCGATTATGCCGCACTGGGCAACAGGCTTTTGGCAAAGCCGTTTGAGATACGAAACGCAGGAGGAACTCCTTGAGGTTGCACGAAGATATAAAAAAGAGAATATTCCCCTCTCCGCAATTGTCGCGGATTATTTCCACTGGACAGAGCAGGGAGACTATAAATTCGACCCTTCTTATTGGCAGGACGTAAAAGCTATGACGGACGAACTGCATAAGATGAATACAAAGCTTGTAGTTTCAATGTGGCCCACAATTAACGGAAACAGCGAAAACTATTCCTATATGCGTGATAACAATATGCTTATCCGAACCGCCGCAGGCTCAGACAGAGTATTCAGCTTTTACGGCTGGCAGGCTGAAATTGATGTTACAAATCCCGCAACACGTGAATTTGTCTGGAGCAGACTTAAAGAGAATTACATAGATAACGGCGTTGACGCTCTCTGGTTTGACGAGGCTGAGCCTGAAATTCATCCGGAAAATTTTGACTATTTAATTTTTCATAAAGGAGGGGGCGGTGAGACTGCCCTGCTTTATCCGTACTATTATGCAAAATTGGCTTATGACGGTTTCAAATCAATCGGAATTGACAATCCGGTAACGCTTACCCGCTGTGCTTATCTCGGCAGTCAAAAATTCGGCGCTTTGGTATGGTCGGGCGATATTCCGTCAACCTTTGAAAGTCTAAGGGCTCAGGTAAAGGCGGGGCTTAATATGGCTATGTGCGGTATTCCATGGTGGAACACGGATATCGGCGGTTTTTACGGAGGAGATACTCGGAGTGACGAATTCAGAGAGCTTATGGTCAGGTGGTTTCAGTACGGCGTATTTTCACCGGTTATGCGTCTGCACGGAAACCGAAACCGCCACGGTGAGAAGCATAATGTAAAAGAGCCGTCGGGTGATCCGAACGAGCTTTGGAGCTTTGGCGAGAAAAACTTTAAAATTCTGAAAGAGCTTGTATTTTTGAGGGAAAGACTGAGACCGTATATTGAATATCATATGAAAATCGCCTCGGAAAAAGGCTATCCTGTTATGCGCCCGATGTTTTTTGATTATCCCGATGATGAAATTTGTTATACACTCGGTGAGCAGTATATGTTTGGAAATGACATTTTATTTGCTCCGATTGTAAACCGAGGACAAACAAATAAGAAGGTTTATCTTCCCAAAGGAGAATGGGTACTGACTAAAAACAAGAAGACATACACAGAGGGCTGGCACGAAATATCAGCGAATATTGATGAATATATTGCCTTTGTAAAACAAGGCTCGGATGTAATAAAGTGCTTTTGATTTGCCTTTTATTTATCTTTTAAGTAATTATTGTTGTTTTAAATAATATATCTATGATAAAATAAAGTATAAAATTTATTGAGAGGGATTTTGATTATGAAGCATTTTCTGCAATCAGTATTTAAGCCTTTACTTGCCGTGCTGCTTGCCTTTTCGGTTATCTGTCTGAACAGCTGCGGCTCCGGCGCAAAAAGTCCGAATAACAACAAAATCAGTGAGTACAACGCACAGCTTGCGGACTATACACTCAATATTGACTCCTCAAATGAGATACACGATATAAGCGACCTGCTTTTCGGCATTTTCTTTGAGGACATCAATTTTGCGGCAGACGGGGGTCTTTATGCCGAAAAAATAGTTAACCGCTCGTTTGAGTTTACCGAGCTTGCTGAAAACGACCAACTTTACGGCTGGAGAACTGTCGGTAACGCAGGAGCGGAGGTTAAAATAAACGACACCGAAAACTGCCTGAATGAGAACAATACTAATTATCTTGTTCTTACAAACGATGAAAATAAGCAGGCAGGTATTGAAAACGTAGGCTTTCTTGACGGATTATCGGTCAAAAAAGACGAGAATTATAATTTTTCGCTTTACGCAAAAGGTATAGACGGTTATACAGGTCCTGTGAGCGTCCGCATTATGGCCGGCAAATCTGTAGCTGCCGAAGCACAGATTGACCGCATTACTGACAAATGGGATAAATATGAGCTTTCATTCACCTCATCTGTTGACGCAAATGAGGACGTAAGGCTGCAAGTCCTAATAGACAATGGCTCAGCCGCATTTGATATGATATCTCTCTTTCCAAAAGATACATATAAAGGCAGGGAAAACGGTTTAAGAAACGACCTTGCCACTATGCTTGAAGAGCTTCAGCCGAAATTCCTCCGTTTCCCCGGCGGCTGCGTGATTGAAGGCTGCGATGAGGGTACTGCCTATCACTGGAAGGATTCTATCGGCGTCGGAAGCGACGGTCTGCCTCTTAAATTCAACGGCAGATACGGCGACGTTGCCGCAAGAAAGCAGGGTGAAAATATATGGACGGATCACGCCGCAACGGACGACAAGTGGCCGAGCTTTATGTCATACGGTCTCGGTTTTTACGAATATTTCCAGCTTGCTGAAGATATCGGCGCTGTCGGCGTTCCCGTTCTCAACTGCGGACTTTACTGCCAGATGAGAGGTATGGGTCCCGTTGATATGAATACAGAGCTGTTTAAATCATATATTCAGGATATGCTTGACCTTGTTGAATTCTGCCGCGGAGACGCCTCATCAACCTGGGGAAAGGTGAGAGCGGACCTTGGGCATAAAGAGCCCTTTGAGCTTAAATACATATGTATAGGAAACGAGAATGAGGGCAAGGATTATTTTGTACGTTACAAGGCTTTCCTCGACGCGCTCAATGCTGCAAAGGCAAAAAATCCGGATTTGTACGAGGGAATTGAGCTGATTTATTCATCGGGTGCATCTGCTGCCGGAGGAGAAAATTATTCAGCCTCCTACGAATACGCAAAGAAACAGCTTGGAAACAGCGAAAGCGCTTCCGATTTTGCGGCAGCTACCGACCACCACTACTATAACGAGCCTGAATGGTTTTTGAAAAATACAAATTATTATGATGAAAATAATTATCCGAGAGACGTTGACAGTATGACCGATACGCCCTACGGCGGAGGACTTAATGTCTTTCTCGGCGAATATGCATCAAAGTCAAACACACTTAACTCCGCACTTGCGGAGGCCGCGTATATGACAGGTCTTGAGAGAAACGGTGATATAGTCCGCATGGCGGCATACGCTCCGCTTTTCGGCAACAATACCGCAAAGCATTGGGAGCCCGACCTCATTTGGTTCAATAACAGCACAAGTACGGGCTCAGTAAACTATTACATACAAAAGCTGTTTTCAACAAACACGGGTTCAAAGCTCCTTTCATCAACGCTTGAGGGCGCGTCACTATCCGGCAAGGATATCAGCGGTAAGGTAGGAGTCGGTACCTGGTACACCTCGGCGGAATTTGATAATGTTAAAATAGTCAATAACGATACGGGTGAAATACTTGCTGAGGACGATTTTTCATCAGGTGGCAAAGGCTTTAAAAAGAACTGGGAAAAGGTTACCGACGGAGAATTCGGCATTGTCGACGGCAGGCTGCGCCAGGCAACAACCGAAATGGAATACAGCGAAAACGGCTCAGTTGTTTATTTCGGTGACACCGATTGGTCAAATTACACATTTACCGTTGAAGCAACTAAGCTCGACGGAGCGGAGGGCTTTATTATTCCCTTCGCCGTAAAGGACAGCAAAACAAATTACTTCTGGAATCTCGGAGGTTGGGAAAACACTGTTTCCTGCCTGCAGCATATGCAGGACGGTGTTAAAACGGGTCAGATTCTCGGCACTGTAAAACCGTTTGAGGCTGAAACAGGCAAAACCTATACCTTAAAGATTACAGTTGACGGTACAAATATTAAGTGCTATGTTGACGATAAGCTCTATGTTGATTATGACGCGGGAAGCTCTTCGGAAGCAGAGGCGTATCAGGTAGTAAGCACAGATGAAAACGGCGACATTATTATTAAGCTTGTTAATGTGACTGATTCCGAGCGCACATTTGCAGTTGATATTTCCGGAGCTGAAAGCATTGCCGATAACGCTACAGTTTATCAGGTTTCAGGCGAAAGCCTTGACGATGAAAATATTCTCGGCGACAAGGATACCTGCACTATGGAGAAATTCAACGTTTCGGGAATTAAAAAAAGCTTTAATTACACAGTTTCTCAATACTCCGCGACGGTTATACGTATTCCAAGAAAATAATCAGTATATTCTAATAAAGTGAGCAGTTTAGTTTAAACTGCTCGCTTTATGCTTTTCTGTATTTATGTGAATATATAGAAAAAAGGTATAAAATATGATATAATCATTTCGGTGATAATTATGATTAGCCTTACCTGGAACAAGGTTTTGTTTGACATAACGGATATAGGCGGGGGCTTGCTTGGTACCGATATACCGAGGCACGCGCATTCAAAAAACAGCTATGAGCTTCATTTTATTACCGGCGGAAAAGGCAGACTTGTTACCGATACAAAGCAATATGAATTAAAATCGGGTGACTTTTTCATAACGGGACCTAATATTTATCACGAACAAATCGCCGATAAGAACAGTCCCGTACAGGATGTTTTTATTATGCTTCAGGCAGTCAATACAAATAAGGCAAACGCAATTTCACTTGCTCTTTTAGAAACACATTTTTATTATTGCGAGGGTTATGATTTCACTTCGGCTCAGGAAATATTAAAGGAATATAAGAATAAAAAAACAGATTATACGAGTGCGGTCAGTGGTCTTACGATGAAGCTGCTAACAGATATAATCAGATTGATTCTGCCCGATGATTTTAATGAAATTATCATTTCAAAAAGCCTTAACGACAGGCGGTTTGTTATAATTGAGCAGGCATTTTTGTACACACCCGATTTAACCTTGGCTGAGCTTTCCGGCAAAATCGGATTGTGTGAAAGGCAAACACAGCGGCTTTTAAAAAAATACTACGGAAAAAGCTTTAGAGAAAAGAAAAAAGAACAAAATAAAAAAACGGCGGTGTAAAAATGGCAGACGATATAATAACAGCATATGAGGAAATAACTGCTGCGTCCGAGATTGACAGGCTCGCGTACACAAAAAAGCGTTACCTGTCCCCTAAGGAAATTGCGGCATACGTTCTTGTAAACTTTGGGCAGAAAAATCTCAGTCAGTATGTAAGTGTTTATAAGGAATTTTTTATGATTCAGTTTTTAAAGCTGAATTCAACGGCATATGCCCACATAAATCTCTTCGCGTCTATTTACGACGCCCTTGACGATACGCTGTCAGGCTTGATAATAGACAGAACCAGAACACGCTGGGGAAGAATCAGACCGTTTTTTATACTCCCTCTTCCTCTTTGGGTTATGGGCGGATTTATGATGTTTACCGCTCCCGAGTTTTCATCTGTTCAGAAAGTAATCTGGTCCGCAACAGCGATACTTATTTACGGGCTTGGAATGAGCTATTTTAACGCCTGGAATTTGATGATGTATAACATCACTCCAAACACCGACGAGCGGAACAATCTCATAACCACAACAAAATTCTTTGAGCTTTTCGGGGACTGGATACCCTCTTTTGTTCCGATATTTGTTGAAATTCTGCCGAGAATAAGCAGCAAATTTACAATGCAGGGAATTTACTCCTTCTTTGCGTATTTCATTCTTATCCTTGCCGCGGCATTTTCAATTTTCGGCTTTTTCAATATGAGGGAAAGAATACCGCTTCAGTCAAGAGAGAAAATGAACGAAACCTCTGTCTTTGAATCCATTAAGCAGATATTTACAAACCGACCGCTTTTCGCCATTATTTCTGCTGATTTTTTTAATGGGTTCAAAGCAGTAGGCGGCTCAACTGAATCATATTTCTGGCTCAATAATACCGGCTCGGTCGCAAACGCGTCAATCTGCGGTCTGTTCACAGGCGCGCCGAATTACATAATGGTACCGATTGCGGCAAAGATAATAAAAAAATTCGGTGCGAGAACAACGGCAATCGGATGCGGACTGTTCGCCGGAACGGCTTACATAACAATGTTTTTTGTCGGTTTTCGCCCGTTCGGTCAAACCATTTACGATAATTACATTTTAAATTTAGCATGGATATTCTTTGCACTGACGGTCTGCGGACTTCCAAATAAGATTATGCTTGTTGTCGGTCCAATTTTAAGCGCGGAGGCATTTGACTATATGGAATGGAAGCACGGTGCCAGAAACGAAGCACTCGTCACAACAGTTCAGGGATATTTCGGCAAGCTCTCAGGCTCTATAACAGGCTGGCTGTCAGGTATGGTTTTAACGTGGATTAACTATGTTCCTCTGACAGATTCACTCGGTAATGCACTGCCGCAGAGCAATCCTGAAATATTAAGCGGTATCTGGGCGGTTTTCTGTCTGCTTCCCGGCTTCGCGCGTCTGCTTTACGGTATTTCCTATATTTTCTATCCAATACACGGACGACTTAAGGATCAGATGATTGTTGAGCTTGCTGATTTGCGTGCAGACCGGCTTGAAGAACAGAGTAATAAATAGCGTGTTTTCTTTATTTATGCAAAAAAGCTGATTGACATTATACTTCAATCAGCTTTTTGATATTATTCTATAATCTTAACTCATCCTCTTTGCGCTGTTTTCCTGCATTTATGATTAACGGGATTGCACAGCCGATTCCGCCGCCGACCGCTAAGCCCGCAAGTGCAAATACCCACCAAAGAGGATTTTTCTTTTCCTCCTCTTCGTCCTCATCTGTGTCCTCAACAATCTTCTCCTCTATTTTTGTTGAAAGATCAATTGTTTTTGTATATTCCTTTGCAAATTCGTCCTCATAGGTAATGACAGCCTTGCCTTTAGTCTCGCCGGTAATTTCTGAGCCGACACGGAGATTAGCGCTTCCCGAAGCGCTTTCACCTGCCTCAATCTCACCTACAAATACACAGCCGCCGCTTTCAAGCCCTTTTATATCAAAATCTATTTTACTGTTTCTTATCTTGCTTTTACCTGTATTAATAAAAGTAAAATCAACTGTAACAGTATCCTCCTGATATGTTTTTTTCGGAAGCTGAATACCGCTGTAATCAAAGCCGATACGCTGTTTTACATTGATACGGATAATATCCGACGATGAATAAGGATTATACAGTTTGTCCTCGTATTCACTTGATACAGTAACCGCATGCTCCCCTATCTGAGCGTTCGCGGACGCGGTCAGGTTAACTGTCCATGTATATGTGCCGCCCGCATATATTGTATCTACATACTTTGTGCCTGTACCGACAGGCTTTATATCCCCGCTCTCCTCCGTCAGTGTCAGCTTGATATTTTTAACCGCCTTTGTGCCGCTGTAATTTTTAAAGGTAATAGTAACCTTTGAGGTTTTATCGGGTGTAAGACTTCCGCCCTCAACCTTAAAATCGCTTACCATTAATCTCGGCTGTGACATATTCTCCGTAACCGCCACAGCTTCATTAGCGCTGTCCTGTTCAGTCTCACCGCTTGCATAGGCGGTGAAACCGAAAGAAAAATAAATAACCAATGTTAATAAAATTATAAATAACCTTTTCATCATAATTCCCTTATATTCTCAACAATACTGTTTTTCATTTCCTTACGGATTTTTGACCATAGGTTGACTGAGCATACCGCTAATACGATGACGCAAAACAGCACGGCGCCTAATGGATTAAAAATCATATCCATTGTAGTTTGATGAGCCTTGTGAACGATATCAATAATAATATAGCTTGCAAAGAAGCCTGTAAAGCCTATTCCCATACCCCAAAGAAGCATTGAAACAAGCTGTTTGATATATGTTAAAACAAGCTCACTTTCGCCTGCTCCCACAGCCCTGAGCGTTCCTATTTTCTGCTTACTGTTTCTTATATTTGAGGTAATCGAATTATTGATTATTGACAGGCAGATTGCCAAAAACAGAATAATAAGCGCAAGCATTGCGATAAGTGTTTTGTTGTTGTCAACCTTCTGCTGCTCTTGAAAACTGAAATCAGAGATGAAATCAGCATTTTCAACATTATCGGTTATGGATTTAATAGCTGTTGTTACCTCGTCATCCATTTCCTTTGTACACTTTCTGTCAAGAGAGGCGGTTATATTATTATACTTTATACCGCTTATAAAGCCGTTTAATCCCGAATTTGTTGTTAAAATATAAAATTGCGATTTATACGCAGAACTAAACTCGCTATAGGGTATTTCATCAATTATCGCGCCGATTTTCACGGTTTTTCTTCTGCTTTTAATATCAGCCGGAATAGAAGCGGAATCGGTATCATCTTCGTTTGGAGGCTGTGATGATGACAATACTGACAAATCAATTTTATCGCCGACGTGAAAATCACGCTCATCGGAAAAAATACAGTCTTGCTTATCAACATCATCATTATACATCGTACGTATTCCGCCGTATTTTTCATCTTCAAAATACATTCCGACCTTTTTCGGCGCAACAAGGATAATTTCCTCTCCCGAATTTAATTGGTCAGTATTGATTTCACCCTCTGAAACATATTTTTGCAGACTTTTTATATAATCCGCGTCGGCAGAATTTAACGCTGTGTTTACGTATTCTGTGCAGTTTAAATATTTTTGAAATTCGGGATTAAGTGAGTTACCCTTTTCGGGGAACAGAATATCCTCATAATTGTCCTTATTTACCTTCCTTTCCGCCTCTAATTCTTCCTCCGGAGAATCAGAATCCCAATATGACGGTAAATAATTACCTAATACGGTTTTTCGGTAATCAGATGTTGAATACGGCTCAATCATTGCGACTACCGCCGATTTTACTCCGACAGTATTTTTAATGTACGGAATATTTTCAATCATCTGCTTATCCTCTTGTGAAAAGCCTATATTGTTGCTCATATAATTAATATTATAATTTGTACCTCCTGATAAATACATCTCATAATCGCTGTTATTGTGATAAAAATTATCCTTACTGTATGAGTACCATGAAAAGACGTAGCCCGACGCGATAATGGAAACAACAAGAATTATGCTGACTATTGCCTGCTTTCCCCTTCCGAAAGTGATGCTTCGAGTTGAAATCAGGCTTGAAACATTAAAATCTTTTTTCGATTTAATTTTACGGTTATTCATCTTTCTGTTGTTTTCAATATTCCGGATTGCCTGAATAGGAGTGATTTTTGACGCTGCGATCAAAGGTATCAGCGCCGCGAGAATAACGCAGATTATACTGAATATTCCGCATAAAATCAGCACGCCGAAATTAGGAACAAATATGAAATTATCACCCAAAAGCTTAACTATTCCCAAAACCGCCAGATATGACAGAACTATACTCAGCGGCGCCGCAATCAGGCTGATTATAAATGCCTCCCTGCCGAATATTTTTATGATCTGTCTTTTTGTGGCGCCTACCGCGCGGAGCATTCCTATCTGCTTTTTGCGTTCCTTCAGGTTTGAATTGAAAGAATTTACTATACCCGTACAGGAAACAAGCGTCAAAACCGCCGCCATAATTACGGCAAAACTAACTGTTTGTTGAACACTGAAAGATTCGTTTGTGCCCATATAAAGAATATCATATTCGTTGAACCAAATTATGTCTGCGTTATAACCCGAAGGATTATCACAGTATTCCTTGCGAAAGGTCTCTCTTACCGCGTCGCTGTTATTATACAAATCAAGATACGCCGCAAGCGTTTCCTTTCCGCCTAAATCAACCTTTGTGTTTTTTGCAACATACGCCGCGGGTATTAAATCATTATTGCCTCCGTGTGCATTCTTTAAATAATTGCGCCTGTTTTTTAAGATACCCACAAGCTTATAGCTTTTTTCGGCGTAATCATCATAGGTTTGCCTGCCGTTCTGATTATTGACCTTTAATGTAATGGTATCGCCTATTCCGGCATCTATACCCAATTTCACAAGAGCAAGACTTTCCATAGCGATTTCATTTTCGGAGCTGGGAAATTCGCCCTCTGACAAAACGGGGTACGCAAGCTCCATAGCGATATCGTCAAGCCATGCAATATAGGTACCGTTGTACTTTTCCTCTTCATTTGAAAAGCCGTATCCGATAATGTGTGAATATCCCGCCTTGCCTATCAGCTTTTCTTTCTCAGCCTCGTTTATCTTTTTTTCATCGACGTCTGACCATATAAGGTCCTGCCTGCCGTACATTTCGGCGTTCATCTGCTTGATTGACGAATCAAAAGATGAAATTAAAAATAATATGCTTGATGAAAACACCATTGCGAGAATAATTCCCACAATCATTATGACATATTGCCTTTTTCTATGTTTAAGGTTACCAAACGCAAGGGTGTTTACAGTTAATTTTCTTTTCATTACCGCACCTCTTGCTTTGTGTCCTTAACTATTTTTCCGTCCTCTATTGATATAATCCTCTCCGCCTGTTCGGCAACGTGCAAATCGTGGGTCACAAGAATAAGAGAAATACCGAATTTCTTACCCGCATATTTAAGGAGCGACAGCACCTCACGTCCGCTTTTGCCGTCAAGATTACCTGTAGGCTCATCGGCAAAAAGGATTGACGGCTTGTTTGCGAGCGCTCTTGCGATTGCGATTCTCTGCTGCTGACCGCCTGAAAGCGCGGACGGCAAATGCTCAAGTCTGTTCTCAATACCGAGCATTTTTATTATTTTCTTCAAATATTCTTCATCAGGCTTTTTCTTATCAAGCATAACAGGCAGTAAAATATTTTCATAGCCCGTAAGCTCCTGAACCAGATTATAGGACTGAAATACAAAGCCGAAACGGCGGCGGCGAAGAATAGAAAGCTGATTGTCATTATAATCGCTCATTTTCCTTTCACCGTATTTAACATAGCCCGAAGTCGGATTTTCAAGGCTGCTCAGCACATGAAGAAAGGTCGATTTGCCTGAACCCGACGGTCCGGTTATCGCACAGAACTCTCCCTGCTCAAATCCTACTGTGATATTGTCAACGGCTCTGACTACATTATCTCCGCTTAAATATTCCTTCGTCAGATCAGTACATTCAATTACGTTCATTTTTCTGCTCCTTTCCTTTTTTATAATCTCATTATACCCTGTCAATCTTAAATAAAGGTGACTTTAATCTTAAGATTTCGTAAGAATTCTTTATTCATTAAAACAGCCCTGTCAAAAGACAGGGCGTAATTATATTGATATATATCCGTCAATATGGGGAAAGCACATAGTAACCGATAATCCGCCTTCCCTGTTTTCGGCGCTTATTGTACCGTGATGCTTTTCAACAATCGCCTTTGTGATTGCCAGCCCGATACCTGCGCTGTCCGGAAGCGCGTTTTCCGTTTTATGAAAACGGGTAAAAAGCTTAGTGAGTTCGTCGTCGGGTACTCCTCCTCCGTTATCCTGCACGGTAATAATAGTCGATTTTTCGCTGCTTTCTATAAGGACTGAAACGGTACCGTCATCAGCGGTATGCTCGCTTGCATTTTTTATCAGGTTCCCGACAGCCTCACTGAGCCACTCCTTATCGCACCTCATTTTTCCGCCGCCCGAAACAAAATACTGCTTGTTCCTGAACAATGGACGAAATTCCTCTATAAGCTCATTAATTATATTGTCGACATCGTAAAGCTGAAAATTCATAATATAAGAATCCGACCTGATTTTCTCAAGCCTTAAAAGCCTATGTATCAAATTCTCCATTTTTTCAATAAGATAAAGCTCCTTTTGGTTATGCTGTGACGGATTAACTGAATTTTCCATTTCACAGTAAAGTCTGATTCCCGCAAGCGGAGTCTTTAACTGATGGGATATATCCGAGATAAATTCCGTATTCTTTTTTGCCTCAACAGCAGTATTATGCTTTTCAAGCTCCAGGAGATTTTCCAAATCGGAAATACTGTTTTGCAGCGGCGCAAAGCAGTCGTCCTTTGTACTGAAATCGGTGCGCTTACCGTTATTAATGTACGCCTCAACACTTTGCGCTAATAAAGCTATGTCTCTTTTCCGCCTGCGATAAAGGTGAGCGGCAATGATTGCCGTTATAAATGAAATTAAAGCAATTATAACAAGTATGATTTCAGAATAACTCAAGAGCCTCCCTCCCATCTGTAGCCGACTCCCCTTACCGTTACAATATGCTGTGCGCCTATCTTTTCACGCAGACGGCTGATATGTACTGACAGGGTATTATCGTCAATAAAGCTTCCGTTATCATCCCATATATTTTGAAGGAGAACCGAACGTGTTACAATAACACCGTTATTGCGGATAAGTAATGATATTATCTGAAATTCAGTAGGTGTAACAAAAATACTTTCGCCGTTTTTCTTGACCGTCATATTATTTACGTCAATCACTATATCGCTGCTTTTGTAAACGGAATGGTTATTCCTCCTTAAAAGCGCGCTTACACGTGAAAGAAGCTCAAGCAGCTTAAACGGCTTTGTTACATAATCATCTGCGCCTGAATCCAGTCCGCGTACAATTTGTATCTCGTCGTCACAAGCGGTTAAAAATAAAATCGGAACATTATTCCCGCTGTTTCTGATTGAGGTACATAAATCCAAGCCATTCCCGTCAGGCAGCATAACGTCAAGTATTACAAGACTGAAGCTCTCTGTTTTCAGCAAAGCTGCCGCCTCGTTATACGTACTTGCGCTTTGAACATCATAGCCCTTATCTTCAAGAATTTCACAAAGTCCGTCACGTAGAAATTCATCATCTTCCACTGTCAATATTTTTATACTCATATCAAACACCCGTAAATTCATCTTACTTAAAGAATAACACAATCTGATAAATCATTCAATAAACAAGTATCATTTTTTGAAATCATCAAAGCTAACGTTGTTATAATTGCCTCTGCTTGACAAACCGATGTGAGATGATATAATATTACTGCTGAAATAAGTCATATTTTTTTAGATATTATAACTGCTGTGCCGATGCTGTTTTTGCGGTATTGGCATTTTTTATATCACATCAGTAAGCTGATGCATGGAGTTGATTGAATGAGCAGAGAATTGGAGCCGTATCAGTTAATTGAACGGAGCATTATAAAAAAATACAGAAAAGTAATATGGAATCCGTTTATCAGCGCTGTAAAGGAATACAATCTGATAAACGCGGGAGATAAGATAGCCGTTTGCATATCGGGCGGTAAGGATTCAATGCTGCTTGCAAAGCTCATGCAGATGCTTCAAAGAATAAGTGATGTTCCGTTTGATTTGGTATTTCTCGTAATGGACCCGGGATACAGCGAAAAAAACCGGCAGAAGATTGAAAAAAACGCATCGTTAATGCATATTCCGATTACCGTATTCGAGTCGGATATTTTCGCTGTTGCGAACAGCACTGACAAAAATCCCTGCTACCTTTGCGCAAGGATGCGAAGAGGTCACCTTTACAATAAAGCAAAGGAGCTTGGCTGTAATAAGATTGCGCTTGGACATCACCTGAGCGACGTAATTGAAACGACATTAATGGGTATGTTCTACGGCTCTCAGCTTCAGGCAATGATGCCAAAGCTGCACAGCCGGAATTTTGAGGGTATGGAGCTTATCCGCCCTTTGTACTGCGTAAACGAGGAGGATATCCTCGCCTGGAAAAGATATAACAATCTTGACTTTTTACAGTGCGCCTGCCGTTTTACGGAAAGCTATACAATGCATGATAACATTGATGGAAGCTCAAAACGGCAAGAGGTTAAAACACTTATTAAGCGTTTGAAACAGGATAACCCCAATATTGAAAAAAATATTTTCAAAAGTATTCATTCAGTATGTCTTGACACCTTCCCCGCATACAAAACAGGCGGTAAAAAGCATTCTTTTTTAGATGATTATGAATAAATTTCCGCATAAAAAAACAGATTGAAGCAAATGCTTCAATCTGTTTTTATCCGTCTTTAAGCTGTTTTATAGTGAAATCGACCTGAATATCCGCCTGAATATAATCAATCATTGAATCTAAATCGGAAAAATAACTATAAAGCAATTTACAGTTTTCCTTAACAAATCGCTCTTCTATTGAATGTTCAAGCATTGCCGCCATTGAGTCATAATAGCCGTCAATGTTATAAATTGCAATCGCCTTTTTATGCCTGCCGAGCTGTTTTAAGGTCATCACTTCAAAAAGCTCCTCAAAGGTACCGATACCGCCCGGAGCAATTATAAAAGCGTCCGCCAAATCCTCCATTTTCGCCTTGCGCTCGTGCATCGTTTCAGTAAATATTAATTCATCACAGTCATCATAAATAACCTCAACATCAGCCTCTTTAAAGAAGGTCGGAATAACTCCCGTTATTTTGGCTCCTCCTTTTTTAAATCCGCGTGCCGCGGCGCCCATCAGACCCTGCGCTCCTGCGCCGAAAACAAGATTATGACCTTTTTTCGCAAGCTTTTCGCCCATATGCTCAACAGCGTCTATATATTTTTTGTCGATTTCACTGCTTGCAGCGCCAAATACACATATATTCATAGCTACTCCTTAAAAAGTTCATAATATCAATATATGATTTTAGAGAAAATTTATTACTGATTATTTTAACACAGTGTGAATTTTGTGTCAATTTATTGTTTTTGGTTCCTGATTATAGTATAATTATTAATAACTGTTTTATAGAAATAGGTGTAACTTTGAAAATATTAACTATCGGTGACATTGTCTCACGGCAGGGATGCGACTATTTAAGGCAGGAATTGCCAAAGCTCAAAAAAGAACTTGGTGCGGACATCGTTATTGCAAACGGGGAAAATTCCGCCGTCGGAAACGGTATTCTGCCGCAAAGCGCAAGACACATTTTAGACAGCGGTGTTGACGCAATAACTCTCGGCAATCACAGCTTAAAAAGAAAAGAAATCTATGAATTTCTCGACAGGAACAATCCTATTGTAAGACCTGCGAATTATCATTCCTCCGCACCGGGACGCGGATATATGATTATTGATAAGGGTTACTGTCAGGCGGCAATTATAAATCTTCAGGGGCAAATGTATTTGGATCCCATTGAAAATCCTTTCTCGGTCGTCGACAAAATTGTAGATAAAATTAAAGAACAGGGTATTAAAATAATACTTATTGATTTTCACGCTGAAGCGACGTCTGAAAAAAAGGCAATGGGATTTTATCTTGACGGCAGAATTTCAGCACTGTACGGCACACACACCCACGTTCAGACGAGCGATAATCAGTTACTGCCAAACGGTACGGGATATATTACGGATATCGGTATGACAGGTCCGTATTACAGCGTTTTAGGCATTACACCCGAATGCGTCATTGAAAAATTCAGGACTTCCCTGCCTGTAAAATTTACAAATCCCGGAGGTCCATGCGTTTTAGAGGGATGCCTGTTTGAAATTGATAACGACAGCGGAAAAACTGTAAGCACGTCTTTAATCAGGAGGTAGAAATGCGAAAAAAATATATCGCCTTATTTTCGGCAATCGCTATACTTATCTCCTGCCTTGCCGGCTGCAATGCAAATAACAACACAGATAATACCGCCACTACCGTATCCACTACCGCAAAGGAAAGAGACAATTCCACCTTTAAGCTGAGCTACACTCAGTCGGACAGTCTTGACCCGTTCAAAGCCGAAACACAGAACAATCAGGTGCTCGCGTCGCTTGTTTTCGAGTCGCTTTTTGACCTTGATGAAAGCTATGAGCCTGTTACCAATATCGCAACAGGATATGCGTTTACTGATGAGAAAACTCTGAGAGTTGACATCAATCCCCGACTTAAATTTTCAGACGGCAGTGATTTGAATGTTGATGACGTTATTTTTTCAATAAATGCGGCTAAAAAATCGCCTGCATACGGCAGTGCGCTGAGCTGTATCAGATTAGCAGAGGCACAGGGCAATTCGGTAATAATATATCTCCGCTACGCAAATCCTTACGCAGTAAACCTTTTAACCTTCCCCATAACATCAATAAAGGACGATAAAAACGGCTTTCCGATAGGAAACGGCAGGTACTATTATGAAAATTCTGACGGCACGGTCGTGCTGAAAGCTAATACCGAAAACGGATTTGACCCATATCTTACTACAATAACGCTCGTTAATATCGCGGCGGCAGACTCAATAGACAATGCCGTTAATATCGGCAATATTTCATATGCTTTCAGAGATATGAGCGCGGATACATCAAAGCGCTTATCCTGCGCTAAAAAGCCTGTGTCAATGAACAATCTGGTTTTCATAGGTATTAACACAATGGGCAGTGTAACGTCTAATGCTCAGATAAGACGTGCGATTTCGCTTGCCGTTGACAGAACCGTTCTCGCGGAGAGCGCATATGCGGGATACGCGAGCGTTGCATCATCACCGTTTCACCCCGATTTCAAGGCAGTCGGAGACGTAAATTTATTTTCCGTCTCTGCCGATTCGGCAACTGCCCGGCAGGCAGTCAATCAGTGCGGATATTCTGACAGGGAGCTATCACTCTCCATTCTTGTTGATACAAACGAAAACAAGCTCGCCTGTGCAAATCTTTTGAAGTCCCAGCTTGAAAGCGCGGGCTTTAACATAACTATTGAAAAGAAAAACGTTAAGGAATACAGACGAAAAGTTAGAAATCTTGAATTTGATTTATATATCGGGGAAATCAAGCTTTCAGACGATATGAATCTTTATCCCTTTTTTAATTCAGCAGGCGGTGCGAAATACGGAATTGACCTTGACGAATTCACCTGCGACGATATATACAAAAAATATCTTTCAGGTGACGAAGAACTTGGAAAATTCATACTTGCTTTCAATGATGAAATGCCTTATATCCCTCTTCTTTATAAAAAGGGTATGATTTGTTACAGCAAAGCGCTCAAAGGTGATATGCAGGGATATTACGGCAACTTTTTCTCAAATATTGACAGCTGGAATTTTATTTCTTGATTTACATCGCTGTAAGACATATAATAGTTATAACATATGTGATAATTAGGAGGTATTCTTATGATAAAGCTGGAAAACCCGAACGGATATATAGAAATAACCAATAACTATTTTGCAAACCTTGTAGGCAGGGCGGCACAAAGCTGCTTTGGCGTAACAGGTATGGTAAACAGCAACGCATACCAGAATATTAAATCCGCGATAAAAAATAAGACATCCCGCGAGCATTATGACCAGGGTGTTTCCGTTAAAAGCATAAACGGTAATCTTACGATTGATTTACACATTTCCGTTTCATATGGTGTAAATATCAGCGCCATTGTTGAAAGCATTGTCAATAAGGTAAGATATACTGTTGAAGAGGCTACCGATTTAAAGGTATCAAAAGTAAATGTGTATGTTGACGCACTTAACTGATTGGAGATAAAATATGATAACCGGTTTAATGTTTCGTGATTCTATAATTTCCGCTGCAAACAACATTGCTAACAGCAGACAAGCTGTTGACGCATTGAATGTTTTTCCTGTTCCCGACGGCGATACAGGCACAAATATGAGTATGACCATCAGTGCCGCCGCGAAAGAAATGATGACACTTGATGATAGCTGCACTATTGACGAAGCATCGTCAAAATGCGCCTCCGCTCTTTTAAGGGGCGCAAGAGGTAATTCAGGCGTTATTCTTTCGCTTATTTTCAGAGGATTTTCCAAAGGCTTTAAAGGACTTAAAGAGGCAGGCTCAAGGGATATAGCGAACGCATTTAAAGAGGGTGTTGAAGCCGCATACAAGGCTGTTATGAAGCCGACCGAGGGTACAATTCTGACTGTTGTCAGAGAAGCAAAGGACGCTGCCGTTGAAATGGCAGATATACAAGATGACCCGCTCGAGGTAGCATTTGCGGCTCTTCAGGCTGCGAAAGCGGCGCTTGCAAAAACCCCCGAGCTTTTACCCGTACTTAAAAAAGCTGGCGTTGTAGACGCCGGCGGACAGGGACTTATCCTTATCTTTGAGGGCATGGAGAGCGTATGGCACAACGGAGTTATCGTTCAGCCGCTTGAAGGCTCGGGCGTCAATCCTGTCGCACCTGTTTCAAAATCAACTGTCGCTAATGCGTCGGACGATATAAAATTCGGCTACTGCTCTGAATTTTTAATTGAAAAATCAGAAACCGCAAAAGAAAAGGACCCTCTAAAACTGCGCGCGTTTTTAGAATCAATCGGGGACTGCGTTGTAGTTGTTGACGACAGCGATATTATCAAGGTACACGTTCATTCAAACGAGCCCGGAAATGTAATTCAGGCTGCGCTCAAATACGGTCAGCTTATCAACATAAAAATTGATAATATGCGTTATCAGCACGCCAATGCCGAGGTCGGTGTCAAAGAGGGTGAAAAGGTCATTGAGCCTACCGTATCCGCTCCCGAAAATGACTACGGCTTTGTTGCCGTATGCGCCGGAGAGGGGCTTGAGGAGCTTTTCAGTGATATAGGCGCTGACGTTATTGTCAGCGGCGGTCAGACGATGAATCCGTCGACAGATGATATTTTAAACGCCGTTATGAACACACCCGCGAAAACAGTATTTGTTTTACCTAACAATAAAAATATAATTATGGCTGCCGAACAGACGATTCCTCTCGCGTCGGACAGAGAGGTAAGAGTTCTTCAGACAAAGACAATTCCGCAGGGTATTTCCGCAATGCTCGCATTTGATGATACGTCAAGTGCGGACGAAAACCAGATGGCAATGATGGCTGCCGCGGATGGCGTTGAAACAGCACAGATTACATTTGCCGCGAGAGACAGTGAGGTTGACGGCAAAGAGGTACACAAGGGTGAGATTATGGGTCTGTGCAACGGTAAAATCAGATTTATCGGCGACAGCATAACTGACATTGCATATAAATCGGCAGATAAGCTCTTTAAAAGAAACGAGCATTCTCTTATCACTATCATTTACGGTGAGGGCGTAAGCGAGGAGGATGCGGCAAAGGTTGAGGAAAAGCTTGATAAAAAATACGGCTCTGACGCTGAAATCAGTATTGTAAACGGTGGTCAGCCTATTTATTACTTTATTATTTCCGTGGAGTAAACCATGTTAAATCCTGAAAGCAATATAAAATTTATTAAGGGTGTCGGCGAAAAAAGAGCCGAGATGTTTTACACTCTCGGCATTTTTGATGTTGACTCCCTTATTCGCTTTTTTCCGAGAAAATATGAGGACTGGACTAAAGCAAAAACTGTTGCTGAGGCTGAAAACGGTGAAAGCATTACCATAAGAGCCACTATGATTACCCCTGTCAGAGAGCATATGGTAAGACGCGGAATGACGCTTTATAAGTGCAGATTTTCAGACGGTGACAGTATTATTAACGTAACGATATTCAACAATAAATATCTTGCGCAGGCGCTTAGAATTTATGAGGATTACGTCCTCTTTGGTAAAATTGAAAAAAATCTTACGTCAGCGTCAATGTCCTCTCCTAAAATTGAAAAGCTTGATACAGGCATACGTATTCATCCCATATATCCGACAACAGGAAAACTGACATCAAATGCAATTGCAAAGGTCATAAAAACCGCACTTGAAAATCTCGACAAAATACCGGAAACTCTGAATGATAATATCAGAAAAAAATACAATTTAATTTCACTTGACAGCGCAATAAGGAATATCCATTTTCCTAAAAATAAGGATAACATTACTGAGGCACGCAAGCGTTTGATATTTGAAGAACTGCTTACACTTCAGCTTGGGCTTCTCAAGCTGAAAAGCAATAAAAAAAGTGCAACCCCTTTAAAAATTGCAACGGACTATACTGACGATTTCACCTCTCTTCTCCCCTTTACGCTGACAAACGCACAGAAAAGAGCCATTGCGGAATGTATCAAGGATATGCGGGGAAAATATCCTATGAACAGACTTTTGCAGGGTGATGTGGGATCGGGAAAAACCGCGGTCGGAGCCGGAATAATCTATACCGCTGTTAAAAACGGTTATCAAGCCGCGCTTATGGCGCCGACCGAAATACTTGCGCTCCAGCACTTTGAAAGCCTTTCAAAGATGCTTGACGGTCAGGAAATCACAATACGCCTTTTAACAGGCTCAACAAAGCCTAAAGAAAAGCGGGAAATAAAGTCTGATTTGACGGACGGTAAAATTGATTTGCTTATCGGAACGCACGCCATAATCCAAAATGACGTTGAATTTAAAAATCTCGGCTTGGTTATTACTGACGAACAGCACCGTTTCGGCGTTAAACAGAGAGCAAGCCTTGCAAATAAGGGACAGGGCATACACACTCTTGTTATGAGCGCTACCCCGATACCGAGAACACTCGGGCTTATTCTTTATGGTGACCTCGACATCAGTATACTTGACGAGCTTCCGCCCGGCAGACAGGAGATAAGGACAGACGTTGTCGACTCAAGGTATCATCAAAGGCTTTATAAATTCATACGTGACGCGGCTGACAGAGGCGAGCAAAGCTACATAATCTGCCCTATGGTTGAGGAAAGCGATGATATGGAAAGCGTCAAATCCGCCGAACAGCTTGCGCGGGAGCTTTCGGAAACTGCCTTTAAGGGCTGCAATCTCGGTCTGCTTCACGGCAAGATGAAGTCAAAGGAAAAGGAAAATGTAATGAAAGCCTTTGCGGACGGTGATGTTAAGATACTTATAGCAACAACCGTAGTTGAAGTCGGTGTTGACGTGCCGAACGCCACGATTATGGTAATTGAAAATGCTGAGCGATTCGGTCTTTCACAGCTTCATCAGTTAAGGGGGCGAATCGGCAGGGGCAGTAAGAAAAGCTATTGCGTGCTTGTGTCCGACAGTAAGAGCGAGGTGTCACGCAACCGCCTTAGGACAATGAAAAATTACAGCGACGGTTTTAAAATAGCTGACGAGGATTTAAAACAGCGCGGTCCGGGCGACTTTTTCGGTGAAAGACAACACGGTCTCCCAAAGCTGAAAATAGCCGATATGCTTGAAAATATCGACATTCTTCATCTTGCACAGGACTGTGCCTTTGACATCATCAAAGAGGATTACAATCTTGATTCGGAAAAGAACAAACCGCTCTGTAACGCTGTCACAAAAATGTTCAGGGAGATTGAGTATTAGCTGAATTTTATAGAAACCAGCAATCAAAAAGGCTATGTGAATTAATATGAAAAACCTAAAAATAGCACTGATACAGGCAGAGCAAATTCAATGGAATATAGATCTGGCTTTAAAAAAGGGAATTGAATATTGTAATCAATCAAAGGAAATGGGTGCGGACATAGTATTATTTCCTGAGATGTACAGCATAGGTTATCAGCCTCCGTTTGAAAGAGCGTTCGACTATCCCGACGAAGCGGGACATAACGACGAAATAATGCGCTGGAAAAGCCTTTCAATCGACGAGGACTCTGATTTTATATACAAATTCAGGAAATGCGCCAAGGAGCTTGACATTGCAATTGTAATTACCTATCTGAAAAAAGGCGTACATAAGCCAAGCAACAGTCTTTCGGTTATTGACAGAAACGGAGATATTGTTCTAAACTATTCAAAAGTACACACCTGTGATTTTTCATTTGAAAAATTTTTGGAATGCGGTAAAAAATTCAGTGTTGCCGAACTTAATACGCATATAGGCAAGGTCAATATCGGAACTATGATATGCTTTGACAGAGAATTTCCCGAAAGCGCGAGGACGCTTGCCGTTATGGGAGCTGAACTTATACTTGTTCCAAACTGCTGTCCCTTTGACGATAACAGAAAATCACAGCTTAAGGCTCGGGCGTTTGAAAATATGACCGCAATTTCAATGGCAAATTACGCAGGCAAAAACTTAGGTCACTCCATGACCTTTGACGGTATGGCATATACGGAAAACGGAGAATACCGTAATATGCTTGTCACGGAGCTTGATAATAAAGAGCAGATAGCAATATCCTCTATCGACCTTAACAAGCTCAGAGCATACAGAAAGAGAGAGCCTTGGGGTAATAATTACAGAAAGCCGAATGCATACAAATCATAATTGCCCTGCACAAAGAAACGGTTTTTAAGACCGTCCCGTGCAGGGCAATCGCTGATTAAGAGGCAAGCTACCATAATACCTAATTAGCTTTAAAGTTATATATCGGTTTAATTTGCTTCAGAATATCCGCTGTAGGAGCAATACCTTCCACTATTTCATCCTTGTTCTTGTACGCCATAGGCGATTCATCAAGGGTGTATTCGTTAATACAGGTTGTGAAAATACCCTCCATTTCGGATTGGTATTCATCTATGGACAGCTTATCCTTTGCATCGGTTCTTGAAAGCAGTCTGCCGGCGCCGTGAGGGGCGGAGCAGTTCCAGTCCTCATTGCCTTTGCCTATACAGATTAATGAGCCGTCGCGCATATTTATGGGAATTAAGAGCATTTCTCCCTTTTCCGCTGACACTGCACCCTTGCGGACCATGTTGTTTTTTAAATCAATGTAATTGTGGATTGTTTCAAAGTACTCAAAGTCGGAAAGAGATTTGCTGAAGGAATTTGTCAGAATCAGTTCTGCAATCAATTCACGGTTGAGCGTTGCGAATTCCTGGCAGATTGCCATATCGTCAAGATACATCTTACGGTATTCTCCGGTAAGGTAGCATAAATCCTTCGGAATTAAGGATCCCTGATATTTGAATTCCTTTTTCATCCGGATAATAGCTGTCTGAATTTCGGTGCGTCTGCCTTGTGCTTTATATTCATCAATTAAGGTTTTCTGCTTTTCAAACAGCTTATCTGCCCCTCTTGCAATGTCATAAGCCATTGCCTGATAATGCTCTGCCACCTGTTTGCCGAGATTTCGGGAACCGGTATGTATAACAAGGTAGATACAACCGTCATCATCCTTATCCATTTCAATAAAGTGGTTGCCGCCGCCGAGTGAACCGAGAGAACGGACAACACGCTTTGTATCTTTAAGATTGCGATAACAATTCATTTCCTGAAGCTTTGGAAATTTTGTGATTCTGCCTGCGTGAACATCGCGTCCGTAAGGAACATTCTTTCTTATGATTTCATCTAACTTATTAAAATCAACTTCAATATCGCCAAGCTTTACGCAAAGCATACCGCAGCCGATATCTACACCGACGATATTCGGAATAACCATTTCGCTGAGATTTGCGGTGAAGCCGATGGTGCAGCCATTACCGGCGTGTACATCGGGCATAATTCTAATCTTTGCGCCTTTGGTGAATTCCTGGGAGCAGAGTAATTCAATTTGTTCAATGGCGGTGTCGTCCACCGTCTTGGCAAATACCTTCGCCGTGGCGAATGTGCCTTTTATTTCTAACATAACTTATCCTTTCCGCATAGAAAGGACAAGCCTTTCTATGCTGCTATTTTATCATAACGCTGTGTGCATACTGCTTCAAGCATAAATTTATACGGGTTGAGCTCGCCGCTCATCACCATATCAAACAGCCTCGGTGTACAGCCCGATACAAGAGCAACGCCCTGCTCGTTTTTCGTTACAGGTTGCTGAGTATTTCGGCTCTGGACATTCCAGAAAACAATATTCGGGAGCATGTAGCCATTATCTTCATACAGCTTTTTTGCGTATTCAAAATTAGTTTGGTCTGCATTCTCTGTGCAATAATCAAATTCCATATCGGAAATGATATACAGAGTTTTCGGCAACTCCTCATTCGGTACATTGTTCTTTACCGCCGCATTCAGTATCAGCTCAAACACCTTCTGAAGGTCTGTATTTCCAACTTCGTTAAATGTTTCAATAAAACGTACCTTATCAACAAATGTTTTACCCTTAATCTCAATTAGTTGAGGGTTACTTGAAAACTCTATGAAGCAGTTTGCAAATGCACCCTTGTTATTCTCGGCAAAATAGATACCGAGTGATAGCGCAACACTGGCAGGAAGCGGATTGCCCTCCCAGTACATTGAGCCGGAAGTGTCAATTACTGCAAGAGCGTTCTCACAGTTTTCGCTTCTTTCAAGCGCGTTCCAGGTGGCATTGATTACTTCTGCCTGCTCCTTGGATATTACTCTGCGCCGCCAGCTATAATCGAGCTCGCAAAGCGGTCGTATCAGTTCATACGGAGCAAGCGTACCCGTATTCATTTTTGCTTTGCCGATGTTGACTCTTTCAAGGAATTTTCTGTAGCGCTCACCGTCATTGTTGATAAATGCCTGACGGTACTTAAAGAGCGCCTTGCTCGGTTGCTTTTCGTAGTTAAAGGTATAATCCTTTTCACGAAGATTGTTTTCAATAATGTTTATGTACTTACGAAGGGCGGAAAGTGTTTTACGGTACTCTACCTGTTCCATGCCCAGCCTCTTTGCAAGATGCTTTGCCTGCTTAACGGTTTCGGTATTGCTCGCGTTAACAGAGGGCAACCACTTGGCAAGAAGAGTAACCTCCTTGTTTTCGTTCATTGCCTTAACATCTGCCTTGAGAGTTTTTGCAATAAAACCAAGCGCTTCGTTTTCGCAGAGTGTACCAAAAAGCACCATGAGGTCGTCGTATCTGCCATACTCGGCAATATATTCTATATTCTTTTTAGCAGAGGATACCTTGTTAACGGCAAGCCATCTGAAAATGATTCTGAAAACCCGCCGTTCACCGAGACCGCCTCGAATATCTCTCGCAAAAAAGAGAATTTTCATCGCAAGATCGGGATTTTCTGTATAAGCTCTGATAAAACGGTTTATAATATCTGCATCATTTGCGTTGCGGAGCGCACCGATTGTCGCAAACAAATCAACACAGCAGTCCAGAGAGCTTGTAAAAGAAAGAGCCCCGTTTTCGGTCCTCGTCTTATTTGCTTCGTTCTTAATTGCATTCAACATATTTCTATCCTCCTTAAAATGTTTTAAAACGACAAGGCGCTCTGCGGGTCGCATATCCGCATAAATGGCTTGAAGATTAACACTCTTATCTTAGTGAACTGATGTTGCTGTAAGCGCCTTTTATCTTTTACAAGATGCCTTGTTATGCCTGCCGTTGTGCCTATGCCGAAGATTCAAGACACTTAATTATGATAATCCGTTTTCAGGACTGTCTCATTAATTGCTGTTAGTGCCTTTCAATCAGCTTAAGGCGGGACAATAGCCTATTCTTAGTATACTGTTGTCAGCATCTATATTATTAACAGTTTGAACAGACAGTTAATGGACTATAACTGCCGTTGCTTGTTCTTATAGCTCTTGCTGCGCTGTTCGTATTAAAACACAAGGCACATTGTTTCGGGCAGGATTCGGACCTGCATCACGAGGATTTTCAATCCTCCGCTTTACCATTTAGCTACCAAATCGTTGCTGTATGTGCCTTTCTGCAAGGTGCCGTAAAATATCATACGGGAGTCGAACCCGACACTCCTTGCCTCTAAAGCAAGTGTTCTCCATTAGAACTAATGGTACTTTTACTGTTTTGCTGCAAGCACCTTTTATGTTACTGAATAACATTGCAAATCTCTGTATCGCCCCTTCGGGCTGCCGCCAATTAATTTCCTGTATATTCTGCCAATACTCAAACAATCCTGTGCTGAAGGGCGCTACCCCGCAGCAAATTGCCCGACCGTAAGGTTAAAAGTATAGGAGATTGGTTACCCCTGATTTTCACCCGTCTTTCAGTAATTGTATTTTACATTACACTCTCAACAGTGATGCAGTATAAGGATTTACAGTCCTCATCCGCTTACAGCCTTGGGCTACTCATACCGTAAACTTCTCTTATAGTTCATTTCTGAACCTCATGGCTAAACAGCTTATGATTCTTCTGTGATGTATAAGGCTATCACCTCTTATACAGAGCACAGATTCAGCGATGGTATTAACAACGCCTCTATTATGCTGCCGAGAAGAACCGTGCATTTACAGGCACTAACCGCAGTACCGTTGCTTAGGTGTTGCGTTTTTAACGCTTCGTTCACTATGTCACCATAGCAAAACAGTAAGAATATATAAGTATCCCAATATATTGCCTCTGACCTTTCCGCAGCATCTCAGCAGGATGATACCCCTCTTCACTGAGTTGATACAGCGATTTGCAATGCTATTCAGTTGTGATCCGGCGATATCTCTTCGCTGTGATTACACGATACCATAATCTTCCAGAATAATCTTGGAAAAAAAGTTGCGAAAAGAAAAAGCCCCGCATTTGCAAGGCTGAATCTTACTTCAATATAATGTTTTTTCTTTTTCAGTGAGAAATTCACGATTTTAGGAACAATCTGCAAAATATACAGCTATGGCACTTTTCAAGAACATAGCATAGGTGAATTTTGAATAGTACTTCAGCGCTATTTAAAATTCGTTGAAGCTGTGTTCGCAAGCTGCCTTTAATTCAGAAATACCGAATGGCAACTTGCCAACCAACCTTAACCTCTGTTAAAGTAATCTCTGCCATAACTGTATTGTTATTATAACTCTTTTTGTTTGTCTTGCAGAAAAACATTTAACTTCTCTTGCTTTTCAAGCCGTTCTTTTATCAGACTAATAAACCTGTCCGGTGATAATACTTTTACTTTTGCGCCAAAGGAAATGATACGAATAAGGATTTCTGTTTCATCATCCCTCTCATATTTTAAACGAACAAGGTAATGCGTATTATCAAGCTTTTCCGCCTCCTTTTCAAAGTGGGAAAAATGAAGCATAAATCGTTCAAGACAATTGCGCTCATTTACAAGCTCAACGGTTAATTCCCTCATAACGGGCTCCGGCGGTCGGTATTCCCCGCTCGGATATTGTCCAAGGAGTTTAACCGTCTTCAGTCGGGATAGGTTAATTGTTAGGAAATGATTACCGCCTCGGCTGTCAACAATACCGATTAATCGGAACTTATCGTCTTTCGAGGAGTATTCCAATTTATAAGGAATACACACGCGATAAATTTTCTGTCCCGTATGACCTGTGAATTTTACAGAGATTTTTCTGTATTCACAAAACGCCTGTAATATTAATTGAAAATTTTCAATATACCTTTCATCGTCATAATGGTCTCCGTCGCTGTAGCGGTCAAAGTATTCAATCCATTCCTGCTTATAAAGTGGTTCAACATCCTCTAAACCTTGAAGTGATGGATTGAAAAGCTTTATTCTCGGATTCTCCAGCAATGCTTTCATCCATTGCTTTTGCAGTTTGGTCAGCGGCATCGTCGGAGACGAAAGTAACGGAGTTTCCATATCTTTTGACAGCAGCTTCCACTCTTGGCTTTTCAGTGCAGACGGAATGTTCAGAACGCTCTCGCCAAATGCCTTTTTGGTAATGATATCGTTGATATCTTTTTCATGTAAATTGCCTTCGCACGCTCTCGAAAGTATATCGGCAACAACATTGAAATAGCTTGAGTAAATCTCATTAAACAGCATTGTCATCACCTCCGTACATTTTTACCATATCGGCAAAATCGCCATAGAAGGTATCGACCACAGACTGATTGGAACATTCCAACTTAGATATTCTGCCGGTGAAGGTACGAATCCAAGGCATCATTTCCATAGCGTCATATACATCAGCAGCAAAGCGATAATGGTGCGAATCAATTGCGTATATCCTGCCGTAACGCTTTTCACGTTCAAGACGGTTAATAATGAACTCCTCATTTTCGTCAACAAACACCGTCATCTCAATATGATCAAGACCTCCGTGAGAACTGGAAGATACACCCCAGACATTACATTTAAACTTCTCCGCATTATCAAAATGCTTGTTAAAATCAATATCAATTGCGCATATTTTTACCTTTTTAATATTATCAAGGCGGAAAAATACCATTCGTTTGAATGAATAATGATAACCGAGAACATAACGTCTGCCGCTTTGTGTAGAACAGTATATTTTAAGCGGTAACAAGGTATGTTCTCTGATATTGTCCTGACGGGGAATATAAATTGAAAGCTGTGTTGCCCTATGATCACGCATTGCCTCAAACAATTGCTCAAGTACTTCACTTTCAAGCGCGTGGAGGATGTAGTGATGCTTGAAGGTGAAATCATCCGGAGCACGGTCATATTTATCAAGAATAAATGAGCCGACAACACCAAGCGGGTCCTCTTCAGAGAAAAAAGCAACAGCCTCTTTCCAATTCTCTAAATCAACGCAGTCATCGTTTCTTGAATAAATCAGCTCTCTGCCTTGTTTTCTGCTTTTGATTAAGCCAAGCTTTTCATACTCCTTCAGCTTTTTTCGTACTGTAGACTCATCAAGCTCACTTGCGTTTTCAAACATAGACAGATAATCATCGGTAATGCTGTCAAGGATTTCTTTAAATGATTTTTCTTCTCCTTCGGCAAGAATGTCAAGAATATAAAAGTGTAAGTTAATGTCGTTTTCCGTAAAGCTTTTTGCCTTAAAAGCATTATATAAAGGATTGTGAGAAATGGCACGGGAATTCATCGCTAAAAATGAGTATTTTTCATTGCCGTCCTTGCGAAACTGCATATACTCACCCAGCCAGCTTTCAATGCGTCGTCGTTCGTTATCATAGCTTCTCGCGCTCTTTGCGGTATATTCATTTCTGGTCTTTAAGCCATAGATATAAAATTGACTCACATATTCTCGGATTTTAGAGAAATTTTTAATCAGTTCGCTGTATGCCATAATCACACCTCCTCATATTTCATAATATTAATATACCAAATCATCTGTTTTGTTTCAACCGTGTCATTCTTAACGAAAAAATTTATTTTTCGTATTTTTCCTGTCCGCTTAATCGAATACAGACCATTTGCAAGTATTATTAATAAATTAAATAATGTAAAAAGCCTTTCAAAAATAATGGCGGTATGTTAAAATAATGCCAAGTGGGTGGTTGAATGAATTTTATAGGTATTGATTTGGGAACGTCGGCTGTTAAAATGATTCTGACTGATGAAAAAATGAATAGTATAAGGCAGGTTTCAAAAGCATATCCGCTTGACTTTTCCGCAGACGGCAAAAGCGAGCAAAATCCTGCCGACTGGTGGAATGCCGTTAAAGAAGGAATTGACGAATTAACTTCCGAAAATGTCGGAAACGGCATCGCGGGTATCGGCGTCGGCGGTCAAATGCACGGACTTGTTATGCTTGATGAAAATGATAATGTTATCCGTCCCGCTATTCTCTGGAACGATACGAGAACAAGCAGGGAGACCGATTATCTCAACAACGTAATCGGCAAAGAAAAACTGCAAAAATTAACAGGCAATATTGCCTTTGCAGGCTTTACCGCCACTAAAATTCTTTGGGTAAAAGAAAACGAACCCGAAAATTTTGCGAAATGCGCTAAAATATGCTTGCCGAAGGATTACATAAATTATATGCTTACAGGTGTTTTTTCAACAGATGTGAGTGATGCCTCGGGTATGTTACTCTTTGATGTTGAGAATAAATGCTGGTCAACTGAAATGCTTGAAATCTGTGGTATAACAGAGGATATGTTGCCGACAGTTTATGAAAGCTATGAGGTAATCGGCAAGGTAAAAGCAGAACTCAGCTTTGGCAACAATATCACAGTTTGTGCCGGTGCAGGAGATAATGCCGCCGCTGCTATCGGTACAAATACAATTTTGAACGGACAATGTAATATTTCTCTCGGCACAAGCGGAACGGTATTTATCCCGACTGATAAATATGTTAAAACTGATAATCCTGCGCTACACTCTTTTTGCCACGCAAACGGGAAATACCATTTAATGGGCTGTATTCTTTCTGCCGCAAGCGCAAACAAATGGCTTGTCGAAACTATTTTTGATACAGATGATTACAGTAAGAATACTGCCGAGTTAAATGTCGATACAGCAAGCAAACAGATTTATTTTATGCCTTATCTTTCGGGCGAAAGATGCCCGCATAATGACTCTGATATTCGAGGCGCTTTTATCGGCTTGTCGCAGGATACCGGGAGAGCGGATTTGCAGACCGCGCTTTTTGAGGGTGTGTCATTTGCAATTAAGGATTGCGTGGAACTTATACCGAACGGGATTAAAAAAGCCACCGTTTGCGGCGGCGGAACAAAAAGCAGGCTGTGGATGGAAATTCTTTCAAATGTTCTCGCAATGGAAATAAGCGTTATCAAAAATGAAGGACCTGCGCTCGGCGGAGCAATTCTTGCGGCGCGGGCAACCGGATTGAATCCGCAGGTCAAAAACGATATTTTATATACGGTTAAACCCGATACTCGGTTAACGGAAATTTACAAGAGCAAATATGAAAAATTTAAAAAATTATATCCTGCATTAAAGAAGTTTTATAAGGAGGAAAAATAAATGAATATTCCAAATGTTAAGCTTGGCATTATTGCCGTATCACGCGACTGTTTTCCTATTGAATTAAGCGAAAAACGCCGCAAAGCAATGGTTGAGGCCTATAACGGAGAGCTTTACGAATGCCCCGTCACAGTTGAAAATGAAATGAATATGCAAAAGGCAGTTGAAGATGTTAACAGAGCAGGCTGTAACGCGCTTGTTGTATTTTTAGGCAACTTCGGACCCGAAACACCCGAAACCCTTATTGCAAAGCGCTTTAACGGACCTTGTATGTTCGTTGCCGCCGCTGAGGAAAGCGAAAACGACTTGATAAACGGCAGAGGCGACGCATATTGCGGTATGCTCAACTGCTCATATAATTTGGGTATGCGTCATCTTAACGCATATATACCCGATTATCCCGTAGGCACGGCAGATGAAATCGCAGATATGATAAGGAATTTTGTTCCGATTGCAAGAGCTGTTATCGGCGTTAAAAATCTTAAAATTATCACCTTCGGTCCGAGACCGCAGGACTTCTTTGCCTGCAACGCGCCCATAAAAGGACTTTATGAATTAGGCGTTGAGATTGAGGAAAACAGCGAGCTGGATTTGCTTGTATCCTATAAAGAGCATAAGGGAGATCCGAGAATCCCCGATGTTATGAAAGAAATGGCAGAGGAAATGGGCGACGGAAATTTCTACCCCGACCTTAACGAAAGAATGGCACAATATGAGCTGACATTGCTCGACTGGGCTAATCAGCACAAGGGCAGCAGAAAATATGTTGCCTTTGCAAATAAGTGCTGGCCTGCATTTCCGAGTCAGTTCGGCTTTGAGCCTTGCTATGTTAATTCCCGCCTTGCTTCAAAGGGCATTCCTGTTGCCTGCGAGGTTGATATTTACGGTGCTTTGAGCGAATACATAGGCGCTTGCGCAAGTCTTGACGCTGTTACAATTCTCGACATCAACAACTCTGTTCCAAAGGATATGTACGAAAAATACATTAAGCCGTCAACCGATTATAAACTGACAGACACATTTATGGGCTTCCACTGCGGCAACACACCAAGCTGTAAAATGTGCGACGGCAGAGCAATAAAATATCAGCTTATTCAGCACAGAGTTCTTGAACCCGAAGGCAGTGAGCCCGATATAAGCCGCGGCACACTCGAGGGAGATATTGCCCCAAGTGATATTACATTTTTCAGATTGCAGTGCGACAGCGAGGGTACATTGCGTTCATATATCGCACAGGGCGAAGTGCTTGACGTTCGCACAAAATCATTCGGCGGTATCGGTGTTTTCGCCATACCCGAAATGGGCAGATTTTACCGAAATGTGCTTATTGCAAAGCGTTATCCTCATCACGGTGCGGTTGCATTCGGTCATTACGGCAAAATACTTTCAGAGGTGTTCAAATATTTAGGCGTTAAGGATATTGCATATAATCATCCTGCAACCATCCCTTATCCAAACGAATTTCCGTTCGAGTTTTAAGTTTGCATAATTAAATATATTTAAGATTACTCAAAGCAATATAATTTATATAATCGGACGTTCAAATCCAATGAATGAGCAAATATTCGGTAATACCATCGGAAGATGAAATATCAATTGACAAGTTATTGCGATGTTGATATAGTGTACTCGTAAAATTATAATAATAAATTCCGATAATGGAGAGTATAATATGGATTTTGATGTTAATAAATCAGAATGGATAAGACAGCCTGAGAATTACTTTGTATCTGCTGATAAAATTGAAATTATAACGGATCCGCATACAGATTTATGGCAGAGAACTTATTATCATTTTCAGAATGATAATGCGCCTGTTTTTCAGATGAAAACGACTGAAAAGTTTTTCAGTTTTACTGTTAAAACAGATTTCAGTGAAGGACACCATCGCTTTGACCAATGCGGAATTGTTATGTACCTTGACAGTGAAAATTGGCTGAAGGCTTCCGTTGAATATGAAAATGAGGAATTTCAGCATCTTGGCAGTGTTGTAACAAACAACGGCTATTCAGATTGGGCAACAACTGCAATTGATACAAGTGTTAAATCTATGTGGTACCGATTAAGCCGCCGGGAGGATGATTACTGCATTGAGTGTTCACGTGACGGTATTAATTTCAGTCAGATGCGCATATGCCATATGCACAAAGGCGCAGGTGAAATTCAGTTTGGAATTTACGCTTGCTCACCTGAAAATTCATCTTTTAAAGCGGTTTTCACTAATATGCAGTTAACCGACTGCAAGTGGCTTGCGCATGACGGCCAGGCACCAGATAAAAAAGATTAAAATTAAAGCCCGCCAATAAGCATTAAATAGGTTTAATTCAGATTTAAGCGTTTAGTTTAAAAAATGAGATGTATGTAAACCTCTTGCAAAAAATTGAATTATTTCAGTATGGATGTTGAAGATTATTATTTTATTGAAGACGACATACCATAGTCAAAATTTAGAATTAAATGCTGAACTTTTCCTATGCGAAATTGTAAATACTATTTATGAAAAATATAAGCGGGAAATAAACAGTTAAAATTTTTTAATAAATTATATTTGTGTTTTTCTGTATAATAGCGGACTAATGTCATATTCCTTTTTAAACACCTCGTTAAAATTCCTTATACTTGTAAAACCGGATTCAAAAGCGATTTGAGTTATTGACTTATCGGTTTTCTTTAACATTCCGACCGCTTCTTCAAGTCTGAATTTATTTACATAATCCGCATAACCGCAGCCAAACTGCGTTTTGAAATACGCTGATAAATAATTATAGCTATAACCGAATTCCTTAGCCATTTGTTTCAATGAAATATTATTCTTAAAATTATTTTGAATATATATTACTATTTTAGTGGATAAATCATTATTAGATTTATCCGCTTTTTTTATACCGTTTTTCATTAATCTTGAGCAGTACTTATATAAAATTGATTTTATTTCAAATTTATCATTTGATATTTTCAGTATTTCAGTATCAGTTATATCGTAATCGGCAATAGGATTTTCAAACTCCTTGTCCTTTGTTTCATTATAAAAATCAGAAATATAATCTTTGGAAAATATTGATATTTCCACTTTGCTGTTCTCAACGGTATTGTATGAATGTATTTGCATCGGTAAAATCATAATACACTCTCCGCTTGAAACAGTATGCTCCCTGCCATTAACATTTGCCGTAATTCGTCCGTCAGTAACGAATAAAAGCTCATAGCTTGTATGGCAATGAGAAACACATAGAACATTATCAATAGCAACTGCTTCATAATGATTATTATTGCTGTGCTTGATTTCAAAAATCATATTATCACCTTAACTTTCCGCCATTATTCTATAACATATTTCTTGTTTATTCAAGACCATATAGTAAAATAATGCTATGAGGTGATCATTATGAATATTCCGAATGATAAGGAATTTCCGCAATTCAAAACAGCGGAAAGCGGAGAAGCAGAAAAAAATTCTATCAATAAATACTCTGTTGTTCACAACAGACCGGATAAAATTTTGGACGTTGAAGAAACTGGTTTGGGAATTATTTTAACCCTTTCAACATCTGCTAAAAAGGCAAATCTATCATATACACACGAAACAGCGATATATTTATTAAAACCATGCGACACTGCAATAGACAGGCTTTATGTTCATATTGAAATCTGGAGTGAAACAATCTTCAAGGTATTGATTTCTAACGAAAAAAATCCCGAAAGCCCCTTCAAAAACATTCCGAATGAAATGAGAATGCTGACAGCAAAACCTGAAAAGGTTAAATTTAATGTTTCGGACAATGACAGCGAGATCATCGTTAAAACCTCAAAAACGGAAATACATATTGATAAAACACAATTTAAAATATCCGCCTATGACAATAACGGCAGAATGTTTTATTCACAGCGTAAAAATGATTTCCGAACTCCTGATACCTGTGATATGGCGGTAGGTACTTTTAACAGTGAATACCAAACCTATGAGGCTTTGGAGCTTGACAGCGATGAAATAATTTATGGACTCGGTGAACGCTGGGACAGTATTGTCAGAAATGGCAGGACAGTTGATTTTTATAACAAGGACGCGGTCGGAACAACAAGCAAAAGAGCTTATGTAAATATTCCGTTTTACATTTCCACCAGAGGTTACGGCTTATTCCTCAACAGCGGCGCTGAAACGACCTGGGATATAGCGACAGACGATTGCTCAAGTCTTCAGTTTTCTGTTTCGGACAATCAAATGGAATACTTTATTATGCATGGAAATCCTAAAGAAATAATAAAATCATACTGTTCACTTACCGGATTTGCACCGCTCCCTCCGCTTTGGTCATTCGGACTTTGGATGAGCAGAAACAGCTATGTTTCTTGGGATGTAGTCGATGATATTGCTGACAAAGTTCGTGAAAATGATATACCCTGTGATGTTTTGCATTTAGACACGGCTTGGTTTAAAACAGACTGGGATTGTGATTTAAAATTTTCCGACGAGCGTTTTCCGCATCCGACCGAGCATATGGCAAAATTAAAGGAACAGGGCTTTCACACATCGCTTTGGCAGTATAATTTTATTCCGCCTAACGCAGACAATACGCATTATCAGGAGGCAGTAAAAAACGGATATCTTGCAAAGAATGAGAGCGGCAAGCCTTATCAGCTTCCTGAAAAATGTAAGGGCAGTTGGGTAAAAGATGTTATCATTGATTTTTCAAATCCAAGCGCAAGAAAATGGTATGGTGATAAAATCTATAATCTTATTAAAATGGGCGCGGGCGCAATAAAAACAGATTTTGGCGAGGGTATTCCGGAAGAAGCTGTTTACCAAAATATCAGTGGCAGGCATTTTCATAATCTTTATTCTCTGGTATATAATCATACTGTTTTTAATGCAACAAAAAAAGCAAGCGGCGAAAGCATAGTCTGGGCAAGAAGCGGTACGGCAGGCAGTCAGCGTTATCCTTTGCATTGGGGCGGCGACAGCCAATGCAGCTTTGAGGCGCTCGCAAGTACACTTAGAGGCGCATTGTCACTTGGACTTAGCGGTATTCCGTTTTTCTCCCACGATATCGGCGGTTTTTTAGGGTTGCCGAGTGATGAATTATATATCCGTTGGTCACAGCTTGGATTATTCTCTTCACACGCCCGCTGCCATGGTGCCGGCGATACAACACACAGAGAGCCTTGGTCATTTTCAAAAGAGGCTTGTGATATTTTCAGATATTATGACAAGTTACGATATTCATTAATGCCTTATATTTACAAGGAAGCGGAAAAATGCACAAAAACAGGGCTTCCTATGATGAGAGCCTTGTATCTTGAATATCCTAAAGACAGAAACGTTTATCATATTGACGACGAATATATGTTCGGCGACAGCATTCTTATTGCTCCTGTTTTGGTGCCTATGTCAAGAACTGACGTCAGAAGTATCTATCTTCCGCAGGGTGTTTGGTTTGATTTCTTTACGAAAGAGAGAATAGAATCAACAGGTATGTGGACAGAACGAAAAATTGACCTGAAAACAATGCCGATGTATATTAAAGAAGGAACTAAATTAGAATATTGTTCAGCAGATAAAACATTAATTAACGGTTACGGGGAAATTACAGAAACGCAAATTTGGAAATAGGTATTATAGTGGAAAAACGCTGAAAGCCGCTTGAACATTAAATTCAAGCGGCTTTCGCAATATTAAAATAAATTTAATTATAAATCGGCTAACAGTTTTTAATAAATATTATCGGCAGTCCAAAACAGTACGCAAAAGTACAATGCCGTATATTTATTCAATTTCCAAATGCTTGGCTTCGGGAAGCACTTCATGCTTTTTAGGCAAGGTCAGGCTCAATACACCGTTTTCATACTTTGCCTTTATAGATTCAGTATCAACTGTTGAAACATCAAAATGCCTGCTGTATTTTCCGTATGAGCGTTCCACACGGACATACTTATGCTCTTTGTCCTTTTCCTCGTGCGCCGAGTGACGTTCCGCGTTAATTGTCAGCATATTATCGGAGAGGTCGATATGAATATCTTTCTTATCGAAACCGGGAAGATCCGCTTCCAGAACATAGTGGTCGCCTTCATCGGTAATATCCGTCTTGAATTCAGCAATATCCCCGCTTTGGAAGAAAGAGCCGAACGGTCCGTCAAAGAATCTTCTCTCAAATTCTTCCATCTCACGGAAAGGATTGTAAGTCATTTCATGGTTGTGCCTGTGATAAGGTCTAAGTTCAAACATAATAAATACCTCCAAATTATTTGTATTATATTATGCCTGCCCTTTTTGAATATATACCTATAGGGTAGACAGGAAATCGCTTTAAGCGGTAAATTTAACTATAAATCATTTTATTGATTCACATATACCGCTGTAAATAACTGACCCATTGGATTTACCTTCTTTCCTGTTCTTTCAATTATAGTATATACAAATCTTTCCTTTAGCAGAACGATATAAACAGATTTTTTTATGCCCATATTGCCATTATAAGTGTACCGATAATCATAAGACACAAGCCTATAAAGGCGCTTTTTGTCAGCCTTTCCCTGAATACTATGTATGAAAAGGTTATTGAAACTATTATACTCAGCTTATCAATCGGAACAACAACACTTACTACACCGTTTTGTATTGCGTAATAATAGCAAAGCCATGACGCTCCTGTTGCCGCACCTGAAAGGCAGATAAAAGCCAACTCTTTTTTGTTAATTTTTTTAACTTGTTTCTGTTTTCCTTTCGCAAAAACAATTATCCAAGCCATTATAAGTACAATAAAAGTTCTTATTGCCGTGCCGAGATTTGATTCAATATCCTCCATTCCTATTTTAGCAAGAATTGAGGTTAAAGCGGCAAAAACGGCAGACAAAACCGCATGAATAATCCAGCGCGGTTTTTCCTGAATACCGCTTTCTTCCCTCCTCTCAACCATCAGAAATATACCGGCGGTGAGCAATGCTGTTCCGATAAGCTTTACAGCAAGATGGTTAGTTTCGTTGAATATAATTATCGCAAGAATAATGGACAAAACGGTGCTTGATTTATCAACAGAAACGACCTTATGGACATCACCGACAGACAATGCCTTGAAATAGCATATCCAGGAAGCGCCTGTTGAAATTCCCGAAAGTATAAGAAAAACAAATGATTTGCTGCTGATTGCGGTTAAATCCTTGAATGAACCCGCAATGAATGTCATCGCCAACGAGAAAAACAAAACAACGAATGTCCTTATTGCGATTGCGATATCCGAATCTGTTTTTTTAATACCGCATTTTGCAAGTATCGTGGTTATGCCTGCAAAAAACGCAGATAATACTGCCGCTGAAATCCACATTTTATTACCCTCCCACGCAGCTTATTTTAGCACAGCATATATGTTATCAGTTGAGTAACCGGTTCAAAATGCAATATGCGCCTATCAAAGTCGTCCGCTGAAAAATATGAGACAGAGGTACAACAAATTATACGGTACCTCTGCTTTTTATTTATCGTACTTATTATAATCACTCTTTTGTAGAATTGCCTATTATAAGCTTTGATTCTATAACGCTCCGCATGGAGATATCCTCTTTATTGATTTTTTTAATTAACTGCTCAATACATATTCTTCCCATTTCTTCTTCATTTTGCAGTATATGCGTGTAATCGCTCCGAGATAAAAATAAGTCCTCATAATCAAAGCAAATCATTTCACAGTCATTCGGAAATTCTTTTCCGTTTTCTTGAACTGCTTTTGCGCAAAGGTCTGCTACAAAGCGTTCCGTTGCAATTATCGCGGTAATATTGTTTTCACTGATATGGTTTTTGATTTTTAAAACATCTGTTTCTATATCAGCAGCTTTTTTCGATATCGGGCTTTTTAAATCATTAATAAAATTGCTTACGGATAATGAAATTCCGTAATTTATATGCGCCTGTTTAAAGCCCTCGGCTCTTTCTGTCAAGGTTGATGTACTTTTAGGATTTACAGACGCAAGCAGTATTTTTTTATGTCCCCTTTTCAGCAACCGTTCAGTAGCGCTTACACAGGCTGAAAAATTATTAGAAGTTACCGAAGGAATAAGCAACCCCTTCGCATAACGGTCTACGGAAATCAACGGAAAATTTTTGACAGCCAGTTCAATCAGATTTTTTGTAAAATTCCCGTGGCAATTCTGGATAATGATTCCGTCAATACCCGTTTCAATCAACTCATTCAGCACACGGCTTTCTGTTTCGTGATTATCAAAGCTTCGTTTCAATACTATACTGTAACCGTACTTTCGGGCGTTTCCCTCAATACTTTTAATAAGTCTTTCTCCGAATGCCGAATCGAAATCGCAAAGAACAAGACCTATTAATCCGTTCCTTTTATCAGTCGCGCTTTTCTCAGCAAGCATAGTACCTTTTCCGGCGGTTCTCGTTATAAGTCCTTCCTCGCTTAACTTACTGTATGCCTGCTTTACTGTTATCCTACTGACATTATATTCCTCCTGCAAGCTCTTTTCCGTAGGTAAAAGCTTGCCGTTATCAAATTCTCCCGAGTTTATTCGTTTCTTTAATTGAGTATATATTATCTCATATAATTTCATATTGTCACCTCATTAAATGATATATCATTTAATTTGAATTGTCAACAACAGAGAAACAATATTTTTGTAAATCCTGTCAATTGACATATAAAGGCGAAAAATGCTATTATAAATTAATGGGTATACATTAAAATAAAATGATATATCATTTTGCGGATGTTGTACCATTAAACGGCAGCAGACTATTTGGCGATGCCGAAGGAGAAAGAGTACAGCGCCTTTTAAAGAGCTAAAGCTCTTCTGTCACTCTTCACATCTTCGGACTGACTAATTTAAAATTTACAAAATATTTAAAGGGGTAGAAAATTATGCCGGAATCCGTTTTAACACAAAAAGAACAAAAAAATATTAAAGGAAAAGAGTTTATTCTGTATCTTATCGCCGTGTTCTTTTATACGATGATGACAGGCACGGTCGGCTCCTACAGAAGTGACTATTTAATCAACGTGTTATCATTGCCTGACAGCTCTGTAAGCCTGTTCAACACCTTAACCTCAGTTATTCCGTTTATACTCAACTTCTTCATTGCTATGTATATTGACACAAGAAAAACGGGCAAAGGCGGAAAATTCAGACCTTTGGCGTTACTCGTCGCAATTCCGACGGGAATTTTCTTGGTGCTTTCCTTCTGGGCTCCGAAAGGAATTACGGGTTCAACACTTATGATTTATCTTGTAACAGTTGCCGTCGCGTGGGCTGTATGTACAAACTTCGGCGACTGCGTCAACAAGGTTGCGATTGTTATGACGCCTAATATGAAAGAGCGTGATACCGTAATATCCTTCAGATCTATTGTATCCGCTGTCGGAAACTCGGCTCCGCTTGTTGTTGAGCTTGTAATTGCAATATTTGTTAAGGATAAGGGACTGCGCTATATCTGCGTTGCGTCACTTTGCGGTGTTTTCGGAATTATAACAATGCTTCTCGGAATGAAAACGGTTCGGGAAAGAATAACATACAATAACGAAAAGAAAAATCCCATTGTCGGCTATGCCGATGTCATTAAAAATAAATACGCGTGGACGATAATTATATCCGAATTTTTAAAGAACTTCAGAGGTATATCTACATATATGGGCATTTTCCTTGCCGAGGCTCTTTTGGGACCGGGCAAATTCCTCCTTTTCGGTTTACCGACAGGTATCGGAACTGCGGTGGGAATGCTAATCATCAACTTCCTGCTCAACAAATTTAATTCCAAACAGCTTTATATTGCAAGCGGTATATATTCTGTTATTGCCAATTGTGTTGCTTTTGCAGTAGGTTATACGTATTTCAAAAGTCCAAGCAGTATTCTTCAGATTGTATTTGTTTTAACCCTGTTTCTCATAGGCTTACAGTTCGGCGCATCAAATCTTCTTCCCACAATGTTTCAGGCTGATGTTCTTGAGACGATTGAGCTTAAAACAGGTAAGCGTCTTGACGCGTCGCTCCCGTTTGTTATCGGTATCGGCACAATGATTTCGGGTACAATCGCATCCGCCTTTGCGCCCACAATTCTTTACGGCACAAAGGTTCCTATCATTGAATATGTTCAGGCGGTTAATGGCGTAACTCAGGAGCAGAGCCTGCATACAAAAATTATGCTTTTGTTCTTCTACACTATTGTTCACGGTCTTATGATGTTCCTTGCAGGTGTGCCGTTTTTCTTCTATAAGCTGACGGGCAAAACCAAAGAGGATATACACAATGCAGTACTTGCTCAGCGTGAAAAACTTGCGGCACAGAAAAATTACGGTGACGGGGCAGACGCTGATAATACAGAACAGGCAGAATGATGATATGCAATAAAAATATTTGTGGTGAAACTATGGAAAATTTAAAATTTTACTTAATAACCGACACTCATTTTTTCAAGAATTCCTTAGGCGCAAGGGGAAAAGAATATGATGAATTTATGCGCTTTGAACAGAAATGCTTTGCCGAAACGGAATCTATCAACCGTTCTGTTTTTAATTGGCTGAAAAAAGCGGATGAGGCAGATATTGTTCTTATTGCGGGCGATTTATCCTTTAACGGAGAAAAGGAAAGTCATCTTGAATTCATAAAGCTGCTTAATGAGCTTAAAGATGCGGGCAAAAAGATCTATGTGATAACCGCCGACCATGATTTTAAAAATAAAAATGACAACTGCTTTGCCTTTGACGAAAACGGACGGCTTACGCCCGAAAGCACAAAGCGTGAGGAATTATATGATTTATATTTTGATTTCGGATTTAAGGACGCTATTGCCGTAGACAAAAAACATTTATCCTATGTAGCCCAACTCAGCGAAGGGGTAAGACTGCTGGCGCTTAACAACGACGGTGCCGATGACGGAAAAAGGCGTTTTGATGAGGCGCATATCAAATGGATTAAGAAGCAGACCAAAAAAGCCCGTGAGGACGGTCAGATTATGTTCGCGATGAATCATTATCCCCTGCTTCCCGGACAGCCGATTTTCTCTATTGTTCCGTCAGCAGTACAAAGGGAAAGCGACACGGTTACAACCATGCTTGCAGATGAGGGCGTACACCTTGCGTTTACAGGTCATATGCACAATCAGAGCATTAATTTAAAGGTTACTGAAAACGGCAATAAATTTTATGATGTGTGTACAGGCTCGATTATAGCGGACCCTGCCGTTATCCGCCATGTGACGATTACCGGAGATAATAAGGCAATAATAAAAAGTATTGAGACTCCCGATTTTGAATGGGATACAAACGGCAAGGACTGCAAGCGGTATCTCTCCGATTTATTCGATTCCATGATACTGAATATGCTGGACGATATGCAGTACAATCCCGCAAGAATTTTATCAAGATTCGGCGCGGGCAATAAAAAAGCTCTGTTCAGCACTGTTAAGATGATAGGCAGAACAATAAACAAAATAACAATGGGCGGCGTATGCAGACTGCTGTGGATAAAATGCGATAAATCAATTAAGCATATGCTTTTAAAGAATTATATAACAGAGCTTGTACGTGGTGTATTTGAAGGCAACCAGACCTTTAAAGAAGGCACGCCGAAGGGTGATGTTTTCATAAGATTTTTAAAACGAATGAATCCGATTTTCAAAAAAATCAATATTAAAACTATTGACGGTAAAAAAGCGGATTTGTTTGAAATACTCAAAAATTCTGCGGGTAATTATGATATGGACGACTATAACGAGGCACTTGATTTATTATAAAATAAACTGTAAAAAATACAGATCGGGACTTTCAAAAGTCAGGTATACCGAAGTTCGCCATAACGCCGATATCAGATTTAATTGCATCAAACAAAAGTGTGCCAACAATTGTTTTTAGTAAATCCAAATAAAAAATCAGGCAGATTTATTTTCTGCCTGATTTTTATTACTCCTGTAATTCACAAAGCAATCTGTATGACGGCTTTTCGTTGCCGTATAAGTCTGTTGAGCCGTGTACACGGCGGCGCATTTTATCACTGCCCTCCTCACCGCAGTGGGTGCGGTAGTCATTTAGTGAAAACCACATATAGCCTTTGATATTGTCTATCTTTGCGTACATTTCCAACCGCTCTTTCAGTATCCGCGCTCTCTCTTTGTCACCGCCTTTAAAGTGCGGCTCGCAAAGTCCGAATTCAGATACAACAAGCGGCATACCCTCCGCCTTTTTACAGGTCCTTATCATATGATTTTTAATATCATCGCTCGGCTCCCACAGACCGAGATAGTCATTCCACATTGCTATGTCACCGTATAAGGTTGCGTCGTCCTTATCAGCGTTCTCAACTCTGCTCAATGTATTTGAAACATAATTTACAAGACGTCTGCCGTCAAGTGATTTAAAATATTTTACCATATCTCTTACGTACTGAATAGTAGGCTCACTCTCCGCTCCGAGCTCGTTACCGACGCCCCAGAATACTATTGACGGATGATAAGAGTGAAAATAAACCATTTCATCTGCCTGCTGCTTTGCTATATCAAGCTGCAACGGCGTCGCCTGCTTGGGATATCCCCAATACGGTATTTCCTCTTGTACAAGAAGACCGTTTTCATCGCACCAATCAAAAATGCCGTCATCCTGCTGCCAGTGAAAGCGTGTGAACACACAGCCCGCGTTTTTAAGCTGTCTTAAGCATTTAATACTGTGTTCAAGCGACTCTGCCATACCGTAATCGGGGTGAGAGCCCGGCATCCATTCACAGCCTTTGAGATATATTTCCCTGCCGTTGAGAAGTATCTTTTCTCTCTGAACTTCAATTTTCCGCAGCCCTGTTCTGATTTCATAACAGTCGTTCTCAGTTTCAAGCACAATTCTGTAAAGATTCGGAGAATAACAGCTCCAGAGCTTTAGATTTTTAAAATCAAGAGCAATAACATTTCTAACGCTGTCAAAATATCTTTTAATAATTGTTTCGCTGTTTGAATAATCAATGATCTTAACCGTACCGCTGTGTGATTTTCCGTCAAGAAACGCGGTCATTATATTCAGTGTACCGTTGCACAGCCCATTATCTATGGTGTTGATTTCTTCCTCGACACGCAAATATTCAATCGCATTTTGTTCGGTGAACTGAAGCTCGGCTTTTCTGATTATACCACCGTCATCCGCCCAGTCAAAATCATCCTTATGCGGCAGCATTTCATCAATATGGGTATTATCGACAATCACCTTGATTTTGTTATCATCACCGAAAATTACCTTGTCAGTAATATCAAATTTGAAAGGGGTAAAGCCCGAACGGCTGTGACAGCCCGCAAGGTCGCCGTTTATGTAAACCTTTGCTGTGTGATAGACCGCGTTGAATGAAATAAATACTTTTTTATTTTTTAACGCCTTGTCTATTGAAACAGTCGTCTCATATTCCGCTAATCCCCTGTGTTTCATAACATTGTCGTCCACATTCCAGGTGTGCGGAACAGTAACATCTGCCGAATAGTTTAGTTCCTTAATTGAAAAATTCCATTTATTTAACGAAATACTGTATCTCATAATTGTTTCTCCTTAAGATTTGATTCACATTGCCTGAATAATAATTGATAATGCGTTGCTATTTGGAAAACATTACTGTTCTCCTTTAATGCCATTTCAAATACTAATTTGCTTTCTTTTTTTCTGCCAAGCCCGTATAACCCAAGAGCTTTCATAAATAAGCAGTGCAATCTGTTTTTTCTGTTCAAATCCTCTTCAAACACTAACAAATCGGGAAGTGAAACCGCAAAATAATCAATTGTTACATCGTCGTTTATATGCTTTTCAGCATAAGAAATCAATTTATTAAAACGGCTCTCTGCGTTTTTGGTATCACCAAGTCTGAGAAGCGCAAGTCCTTGATAAAAAATAGTTTCGGGAGGCTGGTCATTGTAATACATGGCGGAAACAGGCTCCGATATACCGCTTGACGCTTTTTTAAAATATATTTTTGAAATATCAATCTTGCCCTGTTTTTCATAAGCACAGCCGAGATAATAGTTCTGCCTGTTCTCCTGTGCGCCGTAAAGCTTGCCCTCTCCTAAATTGTGAGGATATTCAAAGGTGCTGTTCAGATAATTTATTGCCGTTTGAGTATCCCCTTCCTTCAGACATTCCGACGCGATAGCAATATTTGAAAAAAGATATTGTTCAGGCACCTTACCCTCTCCCCCTTCCCACGGGTGAAATTTGTGCGAAAGGATAAGCTCCAAAGCCTTATCATACTCACCTGTAAGATTGAGCAGTGTTATGTACTCAAGATACAGGTCATCCCGGCTTACGACTGCCTTTAAATGATTTTGCAGAAATTCGAGCCTCTTTTCAGGTGCGGCTCCCATTCTCTTTTTAAGCAAATCAAGCTCATAGAGAACTCTCGCATCTGTTTCGTCAATGGAATACGCTTTGCTCATAAGCGCAAGCGCGCTGTCAGCATCATTTTTATAATTGTAATAAAGCAGGGACAAATTGCGGTATGGCGTCGCGAAATCACAGCCGAGGTTTATGGACCTTTCAAAGCATATTATCGCATCATCGTGCCGTTCCCTGTCATAATAAAGATTACCGAGATAATATGGAGCTTTAAAATCATTTTTATTTTTGCTTATTGCAAATTTGAGTACCGCTATATCCTCAAGCCTGTTAGGAAAACAGAAGCAGGAATTACCGCAAAATGCTTTTTCAAGATATAACTTATAGTCCATACCTGCTTTATAAGAGCAGTAAGCCTTATAATAGTCCACCATCGGATAACCTGAAATATCCATATCAAGCAATTTCAGCGCGTCCTCATAAAATCCCGCAAACGCAAATTCAAGGGATAAATCAATCAGCATATCGGAATTAATTATATGCTTTAATATGTCTTTGCCCGACTGATATAACGCGACAATATTAAGATTATCAACAGATAAAGCATTATCCGCGTTTGACTTATAATCTCTGCCAAGCGCCTTTAACAGCATTGTTTTAAGATTTAACGCATTGAAATTATGCGCGTTATAAATCAATGCGTTATTAACAAATTCAAGTGCCGTTTCATATTCCCTTTTCTTTGAACGGATAAGCGACATAAAAAAATATGAATTGCTTTTTGTTTCGGCATTCCAGACAGCCTTATAAAATGAGTCATACGCGTCGTCGTATTTTCCCTGATAAAAAAGGCTGAGTCCGAGATTATAATAAATCTCTCCGCTGATAGGATTTGGATTTGAGCGTGTCTGCTTTTGTATCGCCGTTCTGAAATAATACTCGCTCTCTTTAATATAACCCTTTTTGAAAAGCAGCATACCGTAGGCGTTGTTAAGCCTTATGTCCGTTTTATCCCGTCTTAGACCTTCAATATAATAGTCCTCCGCCCTGCGCGTTGCGTGACGGTACTGCTCAATGTGCAGTCCGTACAAATATAAATCCTCAATGCTTTCACATTCACTCGGCAGAGGCGCTGACTTCGCGGGCTCGGGAATTTCCTGTTTTTGAACATCACCGCAAAATGATAAAACCGTTTTGCCGTTTCTTATGATTTTTACAGTAACATCTTTAAAAGAGTAACCACTGTTCTCTGTGCTGATTTCATAAGTGTTTGCGCAAATCAATTCAAGCGCTTCCGTGAATATATCATTTATCCTGATTTCGCATTTGCCGAGCGTTCCTGAACAGTAGAGCTTGACTGTTATTTTATCATCAACATCCAAGTGAAGCGCAAGATCCCTGCTTGCATTATGAACAGTTCCCAAGTCGTGATATGGCATAAAATACTGCGTAAAATCTCTGCTTTCCATAGGCGCAATGTAGCTGAAATCAGGCTGATTATCGGTATAACAGCCTGTCATAAGCTCAATGTACGGACCGTCATTGTCTGTTAAATTTCTGTCCCACGCTCTGCCGAAATCGCCGCAGCCCCAGGTCCACTGCTTTTTGCCCGGCGATATATGGTGATCGGCTATATGCAGAATTCCCGCGCCTATGCCTTCATCATATCCGCCTACAAAATCATAATCGCTTTTTGCCGCCATATACGATGTGGGAACAGGCAAATTTTTATATCTTGATATGTCGACGCCCTTTGAATAGTCAACCTTATAATAAGTGCCTGTCGCTATCGGAAAGGTTGAAACGTCACGCTTTCCGTGGTCCATAACGGCTGTAACATCCGGCGGAAATATATTACGGTAATTTTCGTTTACCGAAACGGCGGGATTTGCCCACCAGAGAAAGGTTTGTTTCGTATTAGTCCTGTTGAAAAGATGATTTTTCAGTTCAAGATATGCCTTATCGGGATATAAAGTAAACTCCGTCTCACCCTTGGTGTGAAACATATTCTCAATTTCACTCACAACAATCGTCGCGCTTTTGTCAGGATTTTCTCTGTATGTATAATTAACCGCGTCAAACGTAGATGGTCTGTGGTGCTGCGGCCAGTTAAACTCTATTCCGCCGGAAATCCAGGGACCCGCAAGTCCGACCAGAGCAGGCTTAATTACATGATTGTAATAAACAAAATCATAATTTCTTGTTTTGTCATAAGCCCTTTGAACTCTGCCGCCAAGCTCGGGCAAAATCATAATTTTAAGGTAATCATTTTCCAGAAAAACAGCCTTATATTTTTTATCAATTTTTGAATTGCTTATTTTATCAATCACAGGGTGAGGATACACCTTGCCGCTGCTGCCCTGATATACTCGCTTTTCAAGAAATAATGGATTTTTATCAGGCTCGCCTGTTTCATATGTGGGAATAACTATTTCTTCTTCCCACACATTGACTTTAGAAATATTACTCACTTATCAGCATCTCCTGTTTGACATTGATTTATCTTTATTGTAATATATTTTACAGAGGATTTGTTTTGATATTTTATCAAAAAATTAAGAAATCTTATTTTAATTTTATGGAACTTACAGGAAACGGTCTCAATAAAGGCTCTGATATGTATTTTTATACGCCGTCGCAAACCGCAAAAAAATTATTATACTATCCCATAGCGGCTGGAGAATTTTATTGCAACAGCGAATACTGTGTTGAAAGGGATAATTATAACAGTATTCTCGCATTATATGTTCTTGACGGAAACATAACAATACTGCAAAATAACGCTCAGCTTGACGCGCAAAAGGATGAATTGTTACTGATTGACTGCTATAAAGCACACAAATATTTTACCAAAGACAGAGCGCACACTCTCTGGGTGCATTTCGACGGTGATAACTCATACGAATGGTTCAGCGAAATCACGGCTCAAAAAGGACAAAAAATAAAATGCACCCAGCAGACTGCCGAATACATTTTTAATATAATCAGATATATTAAACAAAATCAAAGCGAATATGATATTTCAAATGAGTTATATTCCCTGCTCTGCAATATAAGCAAAAAAAATCATATGAATTATGAAAACAAAAAAGCAGATTGCGTAGAAGCGGCAAAAAATTTCATACTTTCAAATTATGATAAAAATATATCTATTGCCGATATTGCAAAAATGGTTCATATGAGCGTATCTTATTTTTCAAAAATATTCAGGCAAAACACAGGATTTTCACCGTATGATTACATGCTGACGGTCCGCCTTGACAAGGCAAAGGAGATGCTCCGTCAAACCGATAATTCAATTGAAAGCATAGCCTACAAGACAGGCTTTAACAGCACCTCTAATTTTATTTACTTTTTCAGAAAAGAAACAGGCGTCTCTCCTCTAAAATTCAGAAACATTAAGTTTTAATATTGTCAGTCCGGCAAACCGAAACGTAATTCAACACATATTAAATCTTCCGCAAAAGTTCAGACGAATGTTAAATTAATAATTATTTTTAAAAAATATTGACAAATATAAATGTAAGGAGAATGAATAATGGCAATTACAATAAATATTTATTACACAGGTGAAAACGGAAGCGCCAAAAAATTTGCTGAAGAAATGATTAACAGCTCGATTGTAGATGATATTCGCGCAGAAGAAGGAAATCTTAGATATGAGTACTTCTTCCCTATTGATGATAAGGAAACTGTTCTTTTAATTGACAGTTGGCAAAATCAGCAGGCAATTGATTTGCATCATCAATCGCCCATGATGACTAAAATTGCAGATTTAAGGGAAAAATACCACCTGCATATGAAAGTGGAACGATATATTTCAGATACACAGGGAATTCCTTCAGAGGATAAAAAGTTTATAAAAGATTAACAGTAAGAATATTATCTTAAATTTTATTTATTTGCTGCCAGTTCTTTACTTTGTTCTATCTGCATATTATGCCCGCTGTGTTCGGATTTGGTTTACTCTTTAAAACAAAATATAAACATCAATTAAATTTTCTGTATTGTGACGGCGTAAGATTTTTATACCGTTTAAACTGCTTTGAAAAATAGCTCATATCATTGAATCCGCATGACATCGCAATATCGGTAATTGGATTATCTGTCAATCTTAAATATTCGCCTGCACACTCTATTCTGTAATAATTGAGATAAGCAATCGGTGTTTTCCCTGTCATTGACGAAAACGCGCGGCAAAAATATCTCGGCGACATTCCGGCAATTTGAGACAACTCCTCAAGTGTTACAGGGGAATCATAGTTATTCCTTATATATGTCAAAACAGCTTTAATTTTTGAAATCTGACGTCGGGAATCATTACAGCTCACAGCATAGGACATATTCTTTTTCATCATATTGCCCATAAGCTGCCACAAAAGCCCTATTGTTACCCATTCATACCCGTTCTGTTCTTTTTCCATCGTCTCAAATATTTTGTCGGTAAGCAGCGCTTCAGCGCTGCCTTTTTTTAATTTGCCTGTATATGAGCCGCTGTGCGTCAAAAAATCCTTTGCGGATTTTGTACAAAGCGGAGTATCCCGTAAAAGTACCGTCAAATCAAAAACAACACATTCATAAATACAATTCTCAGGCTCTCCGCCATGAATAACCCCGTCGCTTATCCACGCACTGTCTCCGGATTCAAGTATATACTTTTTACCGTCAATGCTAAGATGAAATTTACCCTTTAAAACCAAAATGAGCTCATATTCAAGATGCCAATGCAGCGGCATCTGATATCTCGGCGCCGAAGAATCAACATAATAAAGCTCTATCGGAAAATCAAATTTTCCTCTTTTTTTATCCTCGTGAAGTGAACTGTAATCCATATTTTTACCTCATATAATATGTTCAATTTCATTGCCGCAAATCATTTATTCAAGCGCACCATTCGCCTTCCAATGCGGTTTAACACAAAAAGTGAATTTTGTCATATAATTTTATCTGTTTTAACATAGAAATAAATAAAAATATACATTATAATACAATTAGTGTATCATTTTTTATTCGATAAGTCAATTTAGTGATACCGGGAGGGTAAAATATAATGAGCAATATAGAAGAACAAAAAGAGCTTATATGTGATATTTGCCATCAAATGTGGCAGTTGGGCTGGGTTGCCGCCAATGACGGCAACGTGAGCGCAAGGCTTGACGACGGAACAATACTCGCCACACCCACAGGAATGAGCAAATCATTTATAACACCTGAAAAACTAATCAGAATTGACAGTGCGGGCAATGTAATTGAGGCGGCGGAGGGGCTTCGTCCGTCAAGTGAAATAAAAATGCACCTGAGATGCTATGATAAACGTGACGATGTTATGAGCGTTATTCATGCACATCCGCCAGGAGCAACGGGTTTCGCCGTAGCACACAAGGCAATGGATATGTACAATATGATTGAGGATGTCGCGGTTATAGGCGCCGTTCCGCTCACACCATACGGAACTCCGTCAACAATCGAAGTGCCAAACGCCATTGAGCCTTATCTTGAGGAGCACGATGTTATGCTTCTTGAAAATCACGGTGCGCTTGCAGTAGGGAGTGATGTTGTAACCGCGTTTTACAGAATGGAAAGCCTTGAGCTTTGGGCTAAAATTACTATTAACGCGGTTATCCTCGGCGGAAGCCACGATATCAGCAGGGAAAACATACAAAAGCTTATTGATTTGAGAGGATATTATCGTGTTACGGGCAGGCATCCCGGATATAAGACCTTTAATCCCGATGACCCTGTTTTACATAAAAAAGATTAAGGAGGTAAGTGGATATGCTTAAAGGAATTTCGCCGATTGTTTCGCCAGCGCTTTTAAAGGCGCTCTGTGAAATGGGACACGGCGACGAACTTGTTATTGCCGACGGCAATTTCCCCTGTGAAAGTATTGGAAAAAACGCCGTTGTTGTAAGGGCGGACGGTCATGGTACCGCTGAAATTCTCGATGCGGTATTAAATCTTATTCCCCTTGACCGATACACAGATAAGCCGGTTGCCTATATGGAGGTTGTTAAGGGCGACAGTGTGACCGCTCCTGTGATATGGAAAACATATGAAGAAATATTTAATAAGTATGAGCCGGAAAACCACGGCATTGATATGACAGAGCGATTTGCTTTTTATGAAAGGGCAAAAAACGCTTATCTTATAATCGCGACCGGCGAAACTTCTGTTTACGCTAACATACTTCTCAAGAAAGGGGTTGTAACCTATTGAGTAAAGTTCTCGCGTTTGATTTCGGCGCGTCAACCGGCAGGGCAATAAAGGCAGAATATGACGGAAAAATTCTTGAATACAGCGAAGTGTACAGATTTGAAAATATTCCGATTTTTGAAAACGGTCATCTTTGCTGGAATTTTAATTATCTTTTAGGCGAGGTAAAAAAAGCAATCGGAATGTGCGGTAATATTGACGCTCTTGCCTTTGACACATGGGGCGTTGACTACGGTCTGCTTGATGAAAACGATAAGCTTCTGGGTATGCCTGTCAACTATCGCGACGAACGCACAGCCGGTATTCCCGAGAGAATATTTAAAAAAATATCACCTTATGATTTATACAGGGCAACAGGTAATCAGATTATGGATATAAACACTCTGTTTCAGCTTGCTGCCGAGGATAAGAAAAACGCGAAATCGCTTCTTTTTATGCCCGACCTTTTTGTCTGGGCGCTTTGCGGAAATAAATCCTCAGAAAAAACTATTGCCTCCACCTCACAGATGTACGATTTTAATAACGGCGGCTGGAATTACGAAATTGCCCGCCTATCCGGAATGGATACGAATATTTTACAGCCGCTTGTTGAAAGTGCAACGACCGCAGGTGAATATAACGGCATTAAAATTATCAAAGTTGCCGGTCATGATACACAGTGCGCGGTTGCGGCAATGCCTGCCGAAAGCGAAAAATGCAGCGCTTTTCTCTCCTGCGGCACATGGTCGCTCATCGGCTGTGAATGTGACACCCCTGTGCTTACGGAAAAAAGTATGTCTGATGAGCTTTCAAACGAGCTTGGCGCAAACGGTAAAATAAATTATCTTAAAAATATCAGCGGATTGTGGCTCATTCAGGAAATCCGCAGGAATTTTAAAGAGAAAGGCAGGAAATATTCCTTTAACGATATGGAACAGCTTGCGAGAGCGGAGCAACCTTTCGCCTGCTTCATCGACCCTGACGCTCCGGAATTTTCGACAGCAGGCTCAATGCCTGAAAAAATTCGTAACTACTGCGAAAAAACCAATCAGCATGTGCCTGAAAACGATGGCGCTCTGGTGCGGTGTATTTATGAAAGCCTTGCAATGAAATACAGATTTGCCATGAATCAGCTTTCTGAAAATACGCACAGACAATTTGACGTTTTGCACCTGCTTGGCGGCGGCACAAAGGACGCTTTTCTCTGTCAGATGACAGCGGACAGTCTCGGAATCCCCGTTATCGCAGGTCCTGTTGAGGCAACGGCGCTCGGAAACATTCTTCTCCAGCTTATTGCGCTTGGTGATATTAAGGATATTGATGAAGGAAGAACGATTATAAGAGAGCAGGAGCGTGTTAATCGGTATCAGCCCGAAAATGCTGACAGTTGGAAAAGAGCATATAAAAAATTCTGCGCATCTGCGCTGCAGAATAAAAATAAATAATAAGAGAGGTAAAAATTATGATTTATCCTAAAATAGGTATCAGACCAGTTATCGACGGTCGTTGGGGCGGTGTACGTGAAAGCCTTGAAAAACAGACAATGGGTATGGCTTGCGCCGCGAAAGAGCTTATTGAATCAACATTGCGGTATCCCGACGGAAAACCTGTTCAGTGTGTAATCAGCAATACAACTATCGGGGGCGGCGCTGAGGCGGCAAAATGTGCCGAACAGTTTGCCTGTGAAAATGTAAGTGCGACCTTGACAGTTACGCCATGCTGGTGCTACGGCTCCGAAACATTTGATATGGACCCGCTGACAATCAAGGCAGTATGGGGCTTTAACGGCACAGAGCGTCCCGGCGCGGTTTATCTTGCCGCTGTTATGGCGGCATACGCCCAAAAAGGACTACCTGCATTTTCAATCTACGGTCACGATGTACAGGATATGACAGATACAAGCGTTCCCGCTGATGTTGCCGAAAAAATACTTCGCTTTGCCAAAGCATCCGTAGCAGTCGGCTGGATGAAAAATAAAGCATATGTTAATCTCGGCGGTGTAGCAATGGGCATTGCGGGCTCATACTGCAATGCCGATATGTTCCAAAAATATTTCGGTATCCGCGCTGAATGGGTTGATATGACAGAGATTGTCCGCCGTATAACTCTTGAGATTTATGACCCGGAAGAATATGTTAAGGCGCTTAAATGGGTCAAGGAAAACTGCAAGGAAGGCTTTGATATCAACGAGGGCAAGGATTTACCCGAAATCATCACGAAATCTAAGGTTGTTGACGCTGCCAAGGATTGGGAATTCATAACTAAAATGACTATGGTTATGAGAGATATACTTTACGGAAATAAAAAGCTCGATGAAATGGGCTGGCACGAGGAAGCACTTGGTAAAAACGCTGTTGCAGGCGGATTTCAGGGTCAGCGTAACTGGACAGACTGGCTTCCTAACGCTGATTTTACAGAAGCTATTATGGCGTCCACTTTCGACTGGAACGGTGCAAAGATGCCAACTCCTTTTGCAACGGAAAACGATACTCTAAACGGCGTTTCAATGATGCTTGGAACACTTGTTTCCAACTGTGCGCCGTGCTTCCATGATGTACGTACCTATTGGAGCGCGGATGCGTGTGAACGTGTGACAGGCATTCGCCCCGACGGTCTGGCAAAGAACGGCTTTATTCATCTTATCAATTCCGGCGCAACTGCCCTTGACGGCAGCGGTGCTGTTAAAAACGATAAGGGCGAGGGATGTATGAAGCCTTTCTGGGAGATGACACAGCAGGATATCAAGGCTTGTCTTGACGCGACTGACTGGTGCAGAGCGAACTACGAATACTTCCGCGGCGGCGGATTTTCAAGCCATTTCCGATGCAACGCACAGATGCCTGTAACTATGCTTAGAGTAAATGTTATTGACGGAATCGGTCCCGTTCTTCAAATTGCCGAGGGATATACTGTTGACCTCCCCGACAAAATTCATAATACCATTGATAAAAGAACCGATCCATCGTGGCCAACAACATGGTTCGTTCCGAATCTTACAGGCGAGGGAGCGTTTCGTGATGTTTACAGCGTTATGGCAAATTGGGGTGCCAATCATGGCGTAACGGTTTACGGCCACGTCGGAGCAGATTTGATAACGCTCGCGTCCATGCTCCGGATTCCGGTTAATATGCACAATGTTGACAGGTCAAAGATTTTTCGTCCGCACGCTTGGTCTGCTTTCGGTACCGAGGATACTCAGTCGGCAGATTTCCGTGCCTGCAAAAATTACGGTCCGCTTTATAAATAATTTTATAGCATATCAGTTTATGAATATATGATTATATTGTTTATATTATTTTTCAATACAAAATCAGTATCATAGACCCTTTAAAAGTCACCTCGCAAAAAAATTTATGCGGTAAAACCCACTGCTTCTTCCGGTTGCGGAAAAAACAGTCATCACAAATTAACATTTAATAAAGGCAGACAAATAGTTTAATTTCTTGTCTGCCTTTTTCTTTTTTAATCAGCATATTTTCTAATCTTTTTCTATTTTGCTCAAATACCTTATTAGCAATATGATTATTTTTTTATTGTTTCTGATATATTACTGCTACCATACTTTGAAATAAAAAATTTTATAAAATTTACTGCAACTTTTTACCCTTCTGATGTCAGTTAATTAGTGAAGGATAATTTAAGACCGCTAAATAGAAAACGAAAGGATGTGATGCTTTTGTCTGTAATCAGTTTTGATGAACAGCGATTTTATGATGTATACAAAAAATACGCTGCTTTAATCTATCGTGTTTCCTATAATGTCGTATGGAATAAGGATGACGCGGAAGATATTGTACAGGAGGTCTTTATAGAATACTTCACGCAAAACAAAACATTCAACGATGAGGAACACGAAAAAGCATGGATACTCAGAGTCACAAAAAATATTTGCAAAAACACATTGCGGTCAAAATCACGGAAAAACATACCATTTGATGAAAGCATCAAAATAAACGATGACAGATTTGAGGATTTCAGTAATTCCAAAATTGACTTGAAAAACACTCTATCCGAATTAACCCCCAATCAAAGAATGGCAATTTATCTCTTTTATTACGAGCAGTTTACAATAAAAGAAATTGCCAAAATTATGAGATTAAACGAAAACACTGTAAAATCCCATCTGTTGCGAGCAAAAAATCAACTGCGTATTGAACTTGAAAAGGAGTAAAAATATGAATAATAACGGATTTAACGGACAGATTGAATTACCGGAAGAGTTGTGCGAAAGGACGAAGGACGCTGTAAAGGCGGCGGTTACAAAACATAATCAAGTGCATCGAAAAAGAAGAACGGTACTGTTGTCTACCGCTACCTGCCTTGCCGTATTTGCAATTTCCATTGTATCAGTCAAATATTTTAAGCAGGATCAGCTTGCTCCATCGGAGAACACTACAATAAACGGTACACAGAGCACGACTGCTGATAATCCCGTAAATACTCCCACAAAAAATGATACCGTTATTTATCTTGAGAATAATAATGACAAGCATCCGCCACAGGACTTTGCCTTAAACGGCAAGATATATTGGCAGTATTCTCTCGGTAAAAGTTACAGTGAAACAAAAATTAAAATCAATCAGTCGGATATTGGAGAAATGATTTGTGAACTGGGCGCCGAAAATCTTGCAAAATACAGTACTTCATATGAACAATGGACAGACAATCTATTTAACAAAGCAAAAGTATATAAATATACGAGAGCAAAAAGCGATAATATCGTGATTGTACAGACAACGGACGGTGCGTATTATCTATTTTCTCTGTTCGGGCTAACGGATGATCAGGGTATGTCGGGTCTGTTAAACGCTTATACCGCAGGCGGCGCAAACGAGATTATTGGTATCGAAATCTGGCAGAACACCATTCTGGAGTTTCCCGATGAGCTTGGCGAGAACGGAGCACCTCTTGGAATAGAGAGGAAAGAGGATCGTCCCATTCAGAAAGGCATTATAAAAGATAAGAACGAAATACAGTCTATTCTGTCAATATTGGAAAGGGAACAAAATAGATTCACGGATTTCGATAATCCCGACTATTTTGACAGGAATGTAACAAATGATAACTATAAACTTATGTCGGATTATGGTGTCTATGAACTGAGAATCGTATTCTCTGACGGACAAGAGTTGGAACTTCCGGGAAAAAATATTGACTATAGCGCAAGTTCCGCACCAAGCGAACTGGTGTTTGATCCTTCGGCGTTAGACATCTTTGTTCAAAAGTTGTGTATAAGTCCATCTGTCGAGTACAATGAACAACAAGATACTGGACCTTATTCTTATTCGTTAAGCAGTCAGGATTATAACGAATTGGCAGCGATTCTGGAAAAATATATGTCTTAACAAACATAAAAATTATTCTGGGACTCTCCAATTTATTTGATTCTGTTCCAAATCAGCCTTTTTAAGACTTTTTATTTCATATTTGGCAATGCATCTTACGAGTGGTTATAATTTTTAAAATATAATTGATTGATTATTCCTGTTTATGTTATAGTTATAGCAGAAGTATGACTGCTGTTTTCAATTTTTTATTAACATTTATCAAATAAAACGTAATAAGCAATGAGGGCAGATTATGAAGCGGAGATTTTATAATAATATATCAGATAAAAATACGGTTCAAAGAATATATAATTTTAAGGATTTCGACGCGGTATATGTTAATAGTTCAGACCAATATCAGCAAAAGGATTATAACAAAATATTAAATACAGAGCGGAAAAAAAGTATTCATTTATGGGCATGGAAAAATGATAAGGCTGAGGCTGAATTCGCTGTCCTATGCGCTGATAAAGATATTAATAATGTTTCTGTTAAAGCGTCAAATTTGAATGGTGAATCAGGCATACTCCCGTCCTCTATTGTTAAGCTTTCATTTATAAAAGAGGTTAAGGCATACATAGGTCACGCGGGCTGGTATTCCAACAATCCATGCAATATAATGCCGAATGGCAAAAGAGAATATTTTCCTGAGGTTATTTATTCCGACGAGCCTGTGTCGGTGTGTAAAGACAGATTTCAGTTAGTATGGGCGGAAATCAGTGTACCTAAAAATGCATTACCCGGAATTTATCACGGAAAAATTACAGTTTCGGCAGAGAATACCGAAAAAACAGTTCATCTTGATTATACCCTTGAGGTACTTGATATCACAATGCCCGATACCGAAAATTATTTGTTCGATGTAGAATACTGGAGCCACCCGTACAATGTCGCGTATTATTATGACGTTGAACCTTTTTCAAACGAACACTTAAAGATTTTAAAACAGCATATGACAATTTATAAAAATCTGGGCGGTCACGCTGTTACCGCAAGTATCGTTGAGGAAGCCTGGGGCGGTCAGACATATGGTTTTAACAGAGAAGTTCATTATCCCTCAATGATAAAATGGATTAAAACCGCTTCAGGTGAATGGAAATTTGACTATACCCACTTTGATAAATGGATACGGTTAAATAAAAATATAGGAATCGCTGATAAAATTATATGTTACAGTATGATGCCGTGGAAGAATGTAATAAGATATTTTGACGAATCAAAGAAAAAGGAAATTAAAATGACGGTTAATCCCGCCGTAAAAGAAAAGTTTAACAAGGTCTGGTTACCGTTTTTAAAAGCGTTTATTGCGCACCTTGATGAGATGGGCTGGTTTGACTGTACATATATGGGTTTTGACGAACGCCGCAATATGGAAACGGCACTTGATTTAATCTCAGCCGTTAAAAATAAGAATGGTCATTCACTTAAAATTTCAGCAGCCTTTAATGATTTTAAGAACAATGCGCCTATATTTAACAGGCTTGATTACGCCTCGGTGGGACTTCAGCAGGTCAGAGATAATTTACGGGATTTTAAAAAGCAGGTGCAATTAAGACGGGATAATAAACAGGAAACCTCAGTGTATACAGCAACAGAGCACATTCCAAACAGCTTTACCAAGTCAATTCCCGTTGAAAGCTATTGGACAATTATGTTTACGGGAGCTTTAAATGCAACCGGATTTTTGAGATGGGCATATGATGCATGGGTTGCGGAGCCTTTGGAGGAGTCTACTCATTGCTCGTTTCCCGCAGGCGACTGTTTTCTTGTATATCCATCATCAAAAGAAGATAAAGAACCGGAAAGCAAACTTTCAATCCGTCTTGCGAAGCTTGATGAGGGTGTGCGTGATGTGAATAAGCTATATGTAATGCGTGAAAGCTCACCCGAAATTTCCTCAAAAATTGAAAAGCTGTTTTCCTCAATAAAAGGCTTTGAAGAAAGCAGTTATGCGTTTTATACTATGAAAAGAACGAATATCCGGGGACGCACGGCGAAATGGCTTACCGAACGCGGAAAAAAAGAAATGATAATGGATATGGATAAAATAAAACAGAAAATTTATGAAATATCAAAATTATATTGCGATAGATAAAATAATTCAGAAAAAATTTAAGATTTGATAAAATATTTGTATGAATAGAAATAAGCAAAAACAGATTAAAGAATGTTTTTGTTACCACTATCGCAACGGCGTATGTCATTGTTGAATTAATTTTTTAATATGGTATAATTTTATAAACGGCAAATATATTCAAGCTAAGGGAGAAAAATTTATGACCGAAAGAGAAAGAATGGACGCAGGATTAATTTACAATCCCACAGTTGATGAAATTATGACGGAGCAGAATTCACACCTTGAATTATTATATGATTTTAATTCAACCCGTCCATGTGAATCGGAAAAGCGTCTTGATTTACTAAAAAAAATGTTTGGCAAAATCGGTGATGGCTGTTACATTGAGCCTCCGTTTTATGCAAATTGGGCAGGCAAACATGTGTTTATGGGTAACTACGTTTATGCGAACTTTAATCTCACGCTTGTTGACGACGGCAATATATTTATAGGGGACAAGGTAATGTTCGGACCGAACGTGACGGTTGCTACGGCAAATCATCCGATTTTCCCTGAGCTTAGGGAGTGTGCTTTGCAATACAACAGGGACGTTCATATTGGTAATAACGTATGGATAGGCGCCGGAGCGGTTATCGTTCCCGGAATTTCAATCGGTGATAATTCTGTTATAGGAGCAGGGAGCGTCGTTACAAAGGACGTGCCTCCAAATGTCGTTGCTGTTGGAAATCCATGCAGGATTCTCAGAGAAATCGATGAGCATGACAGAGAATTTTTTTATAAAAATGAAAAAATTGACTGGGAGAATTTATAAATTCCAAGAGAAAACTGCAATTTAATAAAAACTTTTATGTTTTAATTAAAAAGCTAAGCCGATGGTTCGAGAGATACTTTACGAATCATCGGCTCATTATATTTTTAAATTGATTTTAGATTTTAATTTATAATTTCGTCCTCCGAAATAAATTTAAAATCTTTCAATGCTTTATGATTTGTAAGCGTTTTGATAATGCACCAACCTTTATAGCTGCTTAAGGCGTTTTCCGTAATAGGCATAAATCCGAAATCAAGATATATTTTAACCGCAAAGCCTCTTAAAGGCTCATATGTACAGAGGGTACATATATAATGGCGGAAAGCTCAATCCGTCCGTTTGAAAATAACTATGAGAAATACAGAATATCTACAGTCGGTGACGGCAAGGTCTGTTCTATATGCAGCGGAATGACAGGTGAATTTAATATAACAGACAGGAAGCCCGGAATTAATTTCCCTCCTTTTCATCCATGGTGCAGATGTACATTTGAGATAGTTGTTGATGACTGGGATAAATGGATGGATGATTATGTAACAAAACACAGTAAACAAACTGCTGAAAAGATATCTGATGATATTATTGAAAAAAGTAAAAATCGTGGTATAATAAACTCAGCAGGTAAATCACCATTTAATAACGAAAATCTTATCTATAATCCCAATGCTCAGTATTCTATTAATATTGACAATTATCCTATAAAAATTTGTAAAAGGATTTCAGAGGAATGTAAGAGAATTGCTGAATTAGGATATATAGATAAGAAAGAGCATCTCGCATTAGTAAACTTAAATACCGGTAAAACAGAATACACAGAAGTAGGTTATCAGGATTCTGTAGGTGGCACTGAATTTTGGAAATTTATTAACAGTAACAAAAAAGGGAATTATGCTTTTATACATAATCATAATACTCCAACCGAATTTTCAGAAAGAGATTTGCAAACATTGCTTGGTGATAATTCTGTAAATATGTTTGTAATTTCAAGATACGATGGTAAATGTTTTATTTTGGAACCGAACGGGAAAATTCCGGATACTCTTACTTTTGATTTACTATATAAAAATGAAATAAAAATAATAAATCAAAAGTTAAGGGACGGATTAATAACAGCGGGTGAAAGAACTTATCAAAGAGAGCGAATGTTAGTTGATAATGTTATTAGGGATTACACGAAAGGAGTAAAAAAATTTGGATAACGAATGGGCATCTCCAACATTGAAAGAGGCGCCATATTGGCGAGAAGGTATGACAGTGGAGGAGTACGAAAATGAAAGAAATTATTTTAATAAAAATATAGATATTTGGCAAAAGGGAAAATATATCCCTTTGTGGAAACAAAATGAAAACCAAAATTAAGCACCTTTGCATTTGATTGCAGGGTGCTATTTTTATGCCTATTTAGGAGGTGAATGATACGGTTAATATTATTATCAGAAAGAATGGCATAACGTTGTCCGGTCACGCAGGATATGCGCCCAGAGGACAGGATATTGTGTGTGCCGCTATATCAATACTTACATATACATTGCAAAACAGTTTTAACAAGCTCACAGATGATACTGTGGGCTTTAATTATGCCCAAAAAGGTGTAGAAATATCTTTTTCGGATTTATCACCTCAAGGGCAGATTATATTGAATTCTTTTATAGTCGGAGTAGAATTACTTGCCGATTCTTATTCCGGCTATGTGAATTTGACCAAGCGTTAATGTCATCAAAATTTAATATTATTATAAAATTAACAAAACAAATAAATATTAACTTATATAACTCCTCAATCAAAATGGACAATTCATTTCAGCTATGATATAATATATTAAATTTTGCAAAGCGTGGTGAAAAAATGAAAAAAATTGTTATAGGGATTCTTGCGCACGTTGATTCGGGCAAGACCACTCTTTCCGAAGCGATGCTTTATCAGTCAGGCAATATCAACAGGCTTGGCAGGGTTGACCACAGAGACTCCTTTTTGGACACCTTTTCTCTTGAGCGTGACAGAGGAATAACAATTTTTTCAAAGCAGGCAGTTTTAAAATATAATGATACCGAGTTCACTCTGCTTGACACACCCGGGCATGTGGATTTTTCAGCCGAGACGGAGCGGACTTTGCAGGTCCTTGACTATGCCGTCCTGGTAATAAGCGCAACGGACGGTATACAGAGCCACACCCAGACCTTATGGAAGCTTCTTTCAAAATACAATATCCCCTGCTTTATTTTTATAAATAAAATGGATTTGGACGGCGCTGAAAAAGAGCGTGTAATGAATGATTTGAAAGTCAAATTCAGCGACGGCTGCATTGATTTTTCCTGTGAAAATAAATCCGAGCTTTATGAAAGCATTGCGCTTTGTGACGAATGCCTGCTGGAGCAGTACTATGAGAGTGAAACGCTGAAAAAAGAGGATATTGCAAGGTGCGTTAAATGCAGAAAAATATTTCCCTGCCTGTTCGGCTCCGCGCTGAAATTAACGGGCGTTCGTGAGCTTTTGGAGTGCTTACATACATACACTGAAATGCCGAGTTACAGCGACAGATTTGCAGGCAGAGTATTTAAAATTTCGGAGGACAAGGGACAGCGTCTTACCTTTTTGAAAATTACAGGCGGAAGCCTTAAGGTCAAGGAAATACTCCACTCCTCTAAAAATCAGAATTCAGAAAAGGTAAATCAGATAAGAATATACTCCGGCGACAAATTCACAGCAATAGATGAGGCAACAGCGGGAACTGTGTGCGCGGTAACAGGCATCACCTTTACTCGACCGGGTGACGGGCTCGGTGCAGAAAAAAGCGCAGGTATGCCCGTGCTTGAGCCTGTACTGACATACAGACTAATTCTGCCCGACGGTATTGACGCCCACACCATTCTTGAAAAAATGAGAATTCTTGAAAGCGAGGACCCTCAGCTTAAGGTTGTTTGGAACGAACGGCTGGGAGAAATACAGGTTCAGCTTATGGGCGATATTCAGCTTGAGGTTTTACAGGCGATTATCGCTGAGCGCTTTGGTATTCATGCGTCCTTTGGAAAAGGCAACATAATATATAAGGAAACAATTTCGGATACGGTTGAGGGAATCGGTCATTTTGAACCTTTGCGCCACTATGCAGAAGTGCATTTGTTGATGAAACCGGGTAAAAGGGACAGCGGACTTGTATTTAAAACAAAGTGCAAGGAGGATTTGCTTGATAAAAACTGGCAAAGGCTGATACTTACCCACCTATATGAAAAAACGCATATCGGTGTTCTTACAGGCTCGCCGATAACGGATATGGAAATCACGCTCGTATCGGGAAAATCACACCCCAAGCACACCGAGGGCGGTGATTTCAGACAGGCTACTTACAGAGCGGTAAGGCAGGGCTTGCGTTCGGCTGACTGTATTTTGTTGGAGCCGGTTTATGAATTCACATTAGAAGTTCCGAGCGAGAATATCGGCAGAGCCATGTCGGATATACAGAGAATGTACGGCAGTTTTAATCCTCCTGAAGCTAATGGGGATTTTTCAGCTATCAGCGGTACCGCGCCGGTTTCAACAATGTATGATTATGCGAGAGAGGTTATGCAGTACACGCACGGCAAGGGTAAGCTGATATGCAGTTTAAGGGGCTATGAACCCTGCCACAACAGCGAGGAGGTTATTGAAAATATCGGTTATGATTGCGACAGTGATACGGATAATCCGTGCGATTCCGTATTCTGCTCTCACGGTGCAGGCTATAATGTCAGATGGAATGAGGTAAAAAGCCATATGCATCTTGCAAGTGCACTGTCCGCTCCTAAAAGCGAATATGCGGAAAGCACTGTCAAAAAAACATTTTCCGATTTGAAAAACAAAAGTAATCTTTTTGCTCTTGACAAGGAGCTTATGCAGATTTTTGAGCAGACCTACGGTCCTATAAAAAACAGGAACAGCAACATCAATCAAAGCCATTTTACCTTTACTGAAGACACGAGTAAAAAGAAATACAAGGGTACACGTGCGCCAAGATATGAAGGTGACGAATATCTGCTTGTTGACGGCTACAATGTGATTTATGCGTGGGACAAGCTAAGAGAACTGTCACAAAATAACATTGACGGCGCAAGAAACGCGCTGATTAATATTCTGTGCAATTATCAGGGCTATAAAAAGTGCGAAGTAATTTTAGTTTTTGACGCATATAAGGTTAAGGGCAATACACGGGAGATTGAAGAAATAAACAACATCCATATTGTGTATACAAAAGAGGCTGAAACCGCCGATATGTATATTGAAAAGGTCTCCCGCAAGCTTGCAAAAAATCACAAGGTAAGGGTTGTTACCTCAGACGCGCTTGAACAGCTTATCATTTTAACGAACGGAGCATTGCGCGTATCGTCAAAGGAATTTCTTTTTGAGGTACAGCAGGCTGAAGAGGATATAAGGAATATTATTTCGGAATCCTTTTAAAATAACCAGAATGGATATTAGAGAATTATTTTACTCTCTTGCTGCTTATCAAATTAATATACGATAAAAGGGGATGCCTCACGAATATGAGACAGCCCCTTTAATTTTACCTTTATAATATGACTGACAGTCATATCAATATCAAATGTCGGTGTAATATAATAAAATAATTAGATATGAAACAAAACAAAATATTTACTGTTTAAACTTATATAATTACGTGTAACTTTTGATACTGAAAATTTTTTCATTCTTATAAATTAAGATTTTTGTTCTTTGCTTTCTGCCGAACAGGAAACAAAAATACCGACTATAATAACTGATATTGAAATAATAAGTAATTGCTTTTCCATTGATTACCAGCCATCATTGCCTTCAACAACATTGTCGTCTTTTCCGAGATCACCGCTTGTTGCGATAACATCAACGGTTTTGAATTTTTCAACATCAGTAGGCTGCTTAAAATATTTTTCTTCTTGTCATTATTAATGACATTTTTTACTCATAAACAACACTCATTTTAACTTTTTAATTTTTATTTTTAATAAAAATTACGATAAAGAAACCAGCCAAAATGAAATAAGCTGCCAAATCAAAAACGCTTGTTCCTATTGATATTCCGTCGGTATGATTTATCAAATGACTGATACAATTGCCGATTGCAAATATGCAAAGCGCTAATTCTACAATCAAAATTAGTATATTTTTATTTGATTTTTTCATTTCACCATAATCTGCAAGTACCGTTTAGGCAACCATCTGTTCAATGCAATCCATCCTCATAAAGAAAAATATGATTACATTTTCGAAATTTCTTCCCTGAACGCTTCAACAGAGTTAAATTCTTTATATACAGACGCAAAGCGAACATAAGCTACCTCGTCAATCAATTTGAGCTTTTCCATAATAAGCTCACCGATTCTCGCGGAGGTAACCTCACGGTCAATTGCCGACTGAAGAGTCGCCTCAATCTCGCTGATAGCCGTTTCAAGCTCCGACACCGTTACGGACCTTTTTTCGCAGGCGCGAAGCATACCTTTTAAAATTTTATTGCGGTCAAACACTTCCCTGCTCTTATCCTTTTTTATAACAATAATCGGAACATCCTCAATCGTTTCATACGTAGTGAACCGCTTGCTGCACTGCAAACACTCACGACGGCGGCGAATACGCTCATTCTCGTCAGTAGGACGAGAGTCGATAACCTTGCTTTCCTCAAAACCGCAGAATGGACATTTCATATGAAAATCCTCCCGAAGCGAAGCAAATTATTTTAAGACGCTTCACTTTCTATCATTTTATATATTATAACACAACATATAGAAAAATGCAAGTATTCTTACTTTACAACAATATATTGACATTACATTGACTTTTTCAGGTTATATTCCCTGTTATTGTATACAAACATCCAAACTGTCATCGCACAGATAATAATATAACCCACAAATGACCACAAGTCAGGTATCTGACCCCCTAAGAAGAAGTAACCGCTTATGGCTGTGAAAATTACGTTTGCGTAATCGTATACTGAAATCTCTCTGCTCGGCGCAAAGGTGTAAGCCGCCGTAATGCTGAACTGTCCGCCTGCCGCGCACACCCCACCATAATGAGATAAAACCACTGAAGAGGAGTCATATAGTGATAATTGAATATAAGATACGGCGCTGTCACCAAGCAGGAGAACAGGGAAAAGAAAAATACCGTAAATCTGCCGTTCTCCCCTTTATTGCCCATATGGCGCACACAGGTATAGGCTCCGCCCGCACATACGCCTCCTATAAAGCCGCAAACTGACGGTAATAATTCAACATTTGACATTGTTGGCTTAATTACAAACATTGCGCCCACAAATGCAATACCGATTGCCAAAGCCTGCTTAGGTTTAACCTTTTCTTTCAGAAAAATTGCGGAAAAAATCAGAGTGAAAAACGGACTCATCTTATTGAGAATTGCGGCGTCGGCAGTCGACGCCATTTTCGTTGTGGCATAGAAATTACCGAAAACTCCGAGAAGCCCCGCGCTTGACCTGATCAGATGATACAATAAACAGCCTTTTTTCGGCTTAAAGCTTTCTTTATTTTTTATAAGGATAACTGATGATATCATCAAGGCAACAAGATTTCTGAAAAAAACCTTTTGGGCAACAGGTACATCGCCCGATAGATTGATAAAACTGCTCATTCCGCTGAAACACAGGGCTGACAACAGAATGCAGATTATACCCTTTGTCCTGTTACTTACATTTGCCATAGCTTTTCCAAATAGACCTTACTTTCCTTTAGTTCTTTGTAAACATTGTAGTCTCCCGAATAGATTTCAATTACACAGTCGCCATTATAGTCGGCATCATCCATAATGTCTTTAAGTCTTTTAAAATCAAATCCACCCTTTCCGGGAGGCAGACAGTCGCCGAGCCTGCCGTTATCACTTATGTGAATATGCCTGATATCCTTTTTAAACGCCTCTAAAAACTCAAAGGTGTCCTCGCCCGCCCTGACAGTCTGCTTAATATCAAATACCATATTAAAATCAGAGCCGAGTGCGTCACGCATCTTTTTGCAGAAAGTAATTGACTGGCTTTTAAACCTGTTTACATTTTCCTGGCAAACCGTAACGCCCTCCGCTCTTCCAAGATCTATCAATTGTTTAAACCGCGCAAAGTATCTTTCGTCGGGGATTGGTATTTTAGGTGCGGCAACCGCGCCGTGAATTACGACGAATTCCGCACCGAGTACGGCTGCCGCGTGGCAGGTTTTCTGATACAGTCCGATATAATCGTCAAAACGGCGCTGATAATCGCCGAATATGCAGGAGGACTCTAAAAAGCTTGAAAACGGGTGAACCGATACCACGTCAACCCCTCCGCCATTGGCTATCCCGGCAAGCTCTTTAACAAACGGCTCCTCAAGCTCTGAGGGCGCGTTCATAAATATCTCGGCTTTTTCAAAACCGAGCTCACATACTTTTTTTAATGCCTGCTCCGTCTCCAGCGGATAAAAGCAGGATGTAGATGCACCAAGTCTCATTATCCCAAAAGCATCTCCACACACGCAAGTCGAACACAGATACAAAGCAGTTGCGCAGCGATGTCAAGCTCCTCAACGGGAGGAAATGACGGAGCAATACGAATATTACTGTCATCGGGGTCAATTCCGTAAGGATATGTTGCGCCTACGGTTGTAAGCGTTACTCCTGCTTCCTTGCAGAGCTCACCTGTTCTTTTTGCGCAGCCCTTCATAACATCGAGGCTGATAAAATATCCGCCCTTTGGATTAAACCATGTTGCAATTCCTCTGCCGCCAAGCTCATTTTCAAGATGATTTAAAACGATATCAAACTTCGGCTTAAGTATATGCGCATGCTTTTTCATATGCTCACGTACCCCGTCCGCGTTTCCGAAAAACTGAACGTGGCGGTGCTGATTCATTTTATCATAGCTGATTGTCTGGGCATTAAGGCGCTTTTTTATAGCGGATATGTTGTTATCACTCGCAATAAGGGCAGATACACCGGCACCGGGGAATGTAATTTTTGATGTTGAGCAAACCTCAATAACCATATCCTCATTATCGTATTTCGGGAGAATGTCAAATATATTAAGAAGCTCGTCGCCGTTATCGTCCAAATCGTGAATAAAATACGCGTTATCCCAGATAAGTCTGAAATCCTTTGCGGCAGGCTTCATTGACGCGATACGCTTAACAATCTCATCACTGTAAGTAATGCCCTGCGGATTTGAATACTTAGGAACGCAGAACATACCCTTGACGCTTTCGTCCTTAATAAGCTCCTCAACTACATCCATATCGGGACCGTCATTTTTCATAGGAACATTTATCATTTTAATCCCGAAATGTTCGCATATGGTAAAATGCCTGTCATATCCCGGAACGGGACAAAGAAACTTAACCTCATCAAGTCTGCACCACGGTGTACTGCCCGCGCCGTGTGTATAGCACTGGCTTATATAATCAAACATCAAAGTAAGACTTGCGTTAGGACCTATAATAACATTTTTTGCGTCAACGCCGAGCAAATCGGCAAACAGCTTTTTACAGCTCGGTATACCGTCAAGCATACCGTAATTTCTCACGTCAAGACCGTCCGCAATATAATTTCTCACATCATAAATTCCGGTTGAAAGGTCAAGCTGGTCCTGACCGGGCTTACCTCTGCTCATATCAAGTTTTAATCCCCTTGCCTTAAAAGCGTCATATCTTTTTTTTAGGAGCTTACGCTCCTTAAGTAATTCATCCTTGGTCATATCCTTATATAATTTCGACATACAAACACCTCGCAATTATTTTTGGTATAGTTTACCACATTTATATAATTATTGCAAATATCATCAGATAATATATAAAAAAACAGAGTTGATTTGAACAACCCTGTTTTTTGACGGCAGTTAAGGTTTGTTTAATTACAAGTCCTGCAAATCAGCGTCCGGAATATCATTTTCAAGATTATCCCGTGCCAAATCATTATCAATTACCGAATAAGCGTCGGATATCGGCTTGTCCGATTTTTTCTTAGCCGCTTCGGAGGGCATATGATAAACCTTTTGTGCAGGGGACTCTGTACCCGCTATTATGGGACGGACACGTGCATTTCCGTGCTTTGCCTTTCCCTGAATTTCAGGAACAGCGGCGGAGTCATTCCGCGCCTTTGTGTGCGTGCGTTCAGGTCGTTTCATACCCTTTTTTGCCATATAAATCACCTCAGATATATTTTAAACAAATAAAAGTGATTATATTCAGACGCGGCTTAAAGTGAAAGGACTAATCAAATAAACTTTTTTATGATCTTATATATTTTATCACTGTGAACAATATAGCTTGAATGATTTTCATTCGGTATAATTTCAAGCGTGCTTTGCGGTATATTGTCCGCAATCAGCTTTGTATGCGTGTGCTTGATAATGTCCCTTTGTCCAGCGAGAACATAAGTCGGTATTTTTATCTTTCTTAATTCAGAAGTCTTAATATCCGGTTCTTTTACCATCATTTTTACAAGCTTGTTTCCTGTAAAAAAATAAGCAAGCCTGTAAAAAGTCAAATTAAATTTTTTAATCCCGTCAGGGCAAATATTCGCTCCGCTTACGATCAGCTTTGACAGCAAGTAAGGCTCCTTGACAGCAATAAGCAGACCGACGATTCCTCCGTCACTAAAGCCGTATAATATCGGCTTTTCAATTTTAAGCGTATTAATAAACGCTATAACGTCGTCCGCCATAAGATGATAGGAAATATTCTTTGTATTTTCGCTTTTGCCGTGGCATCTGCTGTCGATTGCGTAGACCCTATAATCCTTTTGGAGACAATCAATCAGCCTGTCAAATACCTTGTGGCTCTCTCCGTTTCCGTGGAGCAATACTATCGGCTCTCCGTTTCCGTAAAGCTCATAATTTATATTAACATGATTAACTCTTATTATCATAAAGCTCTCCGCATAATTTTTTCATTTTCACAGCAAAAGAGCGGGAACACATCCCCGCTCTCATACTTATTTTTTAAGTGATATTCCCTTTTCTTCAAGACTTGCGATTACGCCGTCAACAATTCCCATAACCTCTTCACGCGTCAAAGTTTTCTCAGGGTGTGCAAAAGTTATTCTTGTTGTTATTGACTTTGAAGTTTCGTCCATGTAGGTATCAACAACCTCAACCTTTTTAATAAGGGCGCTCTTCGCAAACTCAATAGCCTCTGCTATCGGAGCAAATCTATCGCTTACAAAGGAAAGGTCAATCTCTATTGACGGGAATTTTGAAGGCTCCTCATATGAAATGCTCTCATTTGAAAGCGCGGCAAATTCTCTGACGTCAATCTCAGCAAATACTATCGAGGCTTTCTTATCAATTCTCTTTGAAATAACTGGGTGGACAATACCGATTTTGCCAAGCTCCCTGCCGGCGCAAATAACAGCGTTGAGATTTCTCGGATGCTCGTATGAATGCTCGGCATTAACAGCCTTATAAGAAAGACTCCTGTGTTTGATATCATCAGTAATAACCGCAAGCATATCTCTTAGCTCAAAATAGAGCTTTTCAACTGATTTCGTTTTGCTGAAGAGTGTTATCGCAAGCATTTTATGCTCATCGCAGAGATTATCATCATTAACGCCGTTTACAACTCTTCCGATTTCAAACACTCCGAAATCAGGCGAATATGAAGTATTAGCCTTAACCTGACAAAGCTGAGTGGGAATGATTGACCTGCGGATTGTTTCGATATTCGGATTTGTTGCGTTAACAAGCTTAATATTGTCTTCAATTTCAATTCCGAGAGCCTTGTATTCATCATAGTATGCCCATACATATGAATGAAGCTCGTGAAGCGAAAAACGCTTGACAAGAATATCCTTTATTTTATCCTCATCGGTTTTCTCAACATCTGCCCTTACAGGGTAAAGTGGGGCGTTTGCTGTATGGATATCAAAATTATCATAGCCATAAATACGTGTTATTTCCTCAATAATGTCAGCCTTGATTGTTACATCCTTCGTCGCTCTCCAGCTCGGAACAACAACGCTGAATTCATCACCCTTAAGCTCAACGCCGAAGCCTAATGATGAAAGCGTATTCACGATTGTATCGTTATCAATAGCAATACCTGTATACCTGTCAACAAAGCTCTTATCGAAGTCAAGTTTAACCGTATCATAATGGTAAGCATACTCGTCGGTAAGCGCCGATACTATCTGTGCACCGCTGTCAACATCAGTCATAAGCTTAACAAATCTCGCGATTGCGGGTACGGTCATTTCAGGGTCAAGGCACTTTTCATAGCGCATTGATGCGTCCGTTCTGTGGGACAGTCGTACAGTCGATTTACGGATTGACACGGCGTTAAAGGTTGCCGATTCAAGCGTAAGCGTATGGGTATCCTCGACAATCTCACTGTCAAGACCGCCCATAATACCCGCTATCGCAACAGGAGAGTCCCCGTTGCAAATCATAAGCGTATTTTCGTCAATATTTCTCTCAACTCCGTCAAGCGTCTGAAATACAAACGGAGTGTCAAAGCGTTTGATTCTGATTTTTTCCACCTTTCGGGAATCAAAAGCGTGCATCGGCTGACCCATTTCAAGCATAAGATAATTGGTTAAGTCAGCAAGGAAATTAATAGCCCTCATACCGCAGTAATAAAGGCGTATGCGCATATTGACAGGACTTACGCTCGTATTTATATTTTCAACCTGAAGGCAGGAATATCTCTGGCACAAATTGTCCTCAATCTTCATATCAACCTTGGGAAGATTATCGTATTCTGACAAATCGACCGTTTCAAGCGGCTTAAGTTCTCTGCCGGCGAGAGCGGCAAATTCACGAGCAATACCGTAATGCCCCCATAAATCAGGACGGTTTGTCAGCGACTTATTATCTACCTCAAAAATAATATCGTCAATTTGATAAGCCTCTTTTATATCCGTACCGTTTGGAATATCGTCTGTGATTTCCATAATGCCCGAATGGTCATCGCTGATACCGATTTCCTTTTCGGAACAGCACATACCGTTTGAAGTGTAGCCCGCAAGCGGACGCGGGGAAATTTCAATATCACCTATTTTGGCGCCGACCTTCGCGAAAGCTGTTTTAAGACCTACTCTTACATTAGGCGCGCCGCATACGACATCTGTCAGCACGCCGTCGCCCGCGTCAACCTTTAATAGATGCAGCTTCTTGGAATCGGGATGATTTTCAACCGATTTAATTTCCGCAACAACAATTCCGCTTATGTCGCTGCCCTTGAAAAAAATTTCATTTTCAACCTCTGCGGTTGAAAGAGAAAAGCGGTGAATAAGCTCAAGCTTATCAAGACCCGTAAAATCAACAAAGTCTGATATCCAGTTCATAGATAAAAACATTTCCGGCTCCCCCCTTTCTTATTCATCGTCCGTAAACTGTGACAGGCTTTTAAGACTGCCGCTGTTTAAATCACGAATATCCTTAATACCGTATTTCATCATAGCAAGCCTTGTGAGTCCGAGACCGAAAGCAAAACCCGTATACTCCTCGGGGTCGATTCCGCCCTCTTTAAGCACCTCGGGATGAATCATACCGCAGGGGCAAAGCTCAAGCCAGCCGCTGTGCTTGCATGAGGCACAGCCCTCGCCGCCGCAGATAAGGCAGCTTATATCAAGCTCAAATCCGGGTTCTACGAATGGGAAAAAGCCCGGACGAAGCCTTACCTTAATATCCTTTTGAAATACCTCAGAAAGCATTGTCTTCATAAAATAAATGAGATTTGAAATTGAAATATTTTTGTCAACCATAACGCCTTCCATCTGGAAAAAGGTATTCTCATGGCAGGCGTCCGTTGCCTCGTTTCTGAAGCATCTGCCCGGGAATATTGCCTTAATCGGAACGCCGTCATTAACAAGCGCGTCCCTGTATTTTTTATAAATCGCGTTCTGGGCGGCAGAGGTCTGTGACTTTAAAAGCTGACCGTTTTCCAAATAATACGTATCCTGCATATCGCGGGCAGGATGGTGCTTTGGTATATTAAGCGATTCAAAACATTCATAGTCGGTTACAACCTCACTGTAATCCTCAACAGTGAAGCCCATTGATTTGAATACCCTCTCACACTCTCTTTGAACAAGTGTAATAGGATGATATGAACCTCTGCTGAGTTTCGCAGGCATAGAAACGTCAAATTCAGGCATAAGATTAATTTGCGTTTCAAGCTCCTTTTTCTTAAGCGCTTCGGTTTTTTCCGCGATTTTATCCGCGACAACACCCTTAAGCTCATTTACCTTTTGCCCGAATACCTTTTTTTCCTCGCTTGAAAGCTCCCTCATACCCTTTAAAAGATCGGTAACACTTCCCTTTTTTCCGAGATACGCAACACGCACATTTTCAAGCTCGGACATACTTTCAATCTTTTCAAGCTCTTTTTCAAACTTCTCTCTCAGACTAATAATCTTAGTGTCCATACTGACCTCCATTAAAATAAAAAAGCCTTCATCTCAAATATGAGACGAAAGCATAAATTCCGCGGTACCACTCAAATTGCAGCTAAGCTGCCACTCATAACCTTAACGCGGCTAAACGCCCGGCTTAGTTTCTCACCGGGAGCTCACAGGCTGAAATTCGATTCAAGAAAACATATATGCTCTCACCGACCGCATACTCTCTGAAATATTATTGCCTAAATCTACTTACACCTGATCACGGCTGTATTTTTATTAAACAGATTATAAACCAAAAAAGTATAATAAGTCAAGCATTTTGGCAATATAATTAAAATATAAATGAAAAAAGGTATTGTATTTTCAATAAAAAATGTATATAATTATTGTGTAATGCTTTACAGGGAGGTGGCTTTACCGTGTCAGATAAAACAATGACTTTCAGAATCGGCGACGAAAAGGAAGATGTTATGAAAGAAACCCTTACTGAAGTCTTTGACGCGCTTCAGGAGAAGGGGTATAATCCGATCAACCAGATTGTCGGTTACATTCTTTCTGAGGATCCGACTTATATCACAACTCATAATAATGCAAGAAGTCTTATCAGGCGTATTGACCGTGATGAGCTTATGGCAGCTATGGTAAAGTCTTATCTCGACTAAAAATAAAGGAGGGTTATCTTTGGCAGAAAGCAAAAAGGAAAAATTCCTTGAGTACAAAGGTAAGCCTTTGGTTAGATGCGACAAAACAATTTACTATGGCGATATGAGCGACCCATATGTAATTTGCCTCAATGTGCTTGATCATAAGGATATTGAGGACCTAAAAGTATCGGGAAAGGTGCTTATTCAGCTTATCAGCACCGACCCCGATGTGTCACCAAAGGAAAAAATAATTAAAAAAAGCGAGAAAAACGGTCTTTTTAACGCATTAGACCTTGGCGCTGTATGGCTTGAAAGAGCGTTGAAAAACAACAATTAACCGATTGTATCACAATCGGTTTTTGTTTTAAAAGGAGCATTGACAATGTATAAAGCGGATGAAAAAAGATATGAAAAAATGACATACAATTTCTGTGGTGAAAGCGGACTTCAGCTTCCGAAAATTTCAATAGGTCTCTGGCAGAATTTCGGTATTAATGATGATTATGATACAATGAAGGATATTATCCTTACCGCCTTTGACTTCGGAGTAACTCATTTTGATCTTGCAAACAATTACGGTCCTGAGCCGGGACGCGCCGAAATAAATTTCGGTAAAATTTTTAAGGAGAATCTTAAGCCATACCGTGATGAGCTAATCATAAGCACAAAGGCAGGCTATGAGATGTGGGACGGACCTTACGGCGGCAGGGGCGGCAGCAGAAAATATCTTACCGCCTCTCTTGACCAGAGCCTTAAGCGTATGGGGCTTGATTACGTCGATATTTTTTATCACCACTGCTTAGCACCTGAAACTCCGCTTAATGAAACGGCGCTCTGCCTTGCCGATATTGTCCGCGGGGGCAAGGCGCTCTATGTCGGTGTAAGTAATTATGACGGGCATACAATGCACAAAATCAATCATAAATTTGAGGATTTGAACGTGCCGTTTATCATTAACCAGAACCGTTATTCAATATTTGACAGAACTATTGAAAGCAACGATTTAAAGAAGGAGGCGGTAAACAAGGGCAAGGGTATTATCGCGTTCTCCCCTCTTGCGCAGGGTCAGCTTTCAGACAAGTATGAAAACGGAATACCTGAAAATTCACGTCTTTACGGGAATGAAAAGCTCCAAGCTCACGTGGGTTATGACGAAAACAGACCGCGCCAAATCAAAGAGCTCTGCCAAATGGCTCACCAAAGAGGACAGACGCTTTCACAAATGGCAATCCAGTGGCTGCTTGCAAGCGACGCCGTAACGTCCGTTTTAGTCGGTGTTCATTCAAAAGAACAGTTACTTGAAAATCTGAAATCGCTTGAATACGCACCTCTTACACAGGATGAGTTACATAAAATAGACGCGATAACGAAATAAGAGAATCCGTAAATAAAGCCTGTCTGAAAATTTCAGACAGGCTTTATTTACGGTATATGTTGAATTACTTTATAAATTCGATTTTATAATCAATGTTCCTCATCGTGAGTTCCGACAGGCTGTTATCTTCATTCTGAATCAATATGAAATCCCCGAGTGATATTTTACCCTCGTATTTAAAGCCGCCGTCAATCTTCTTGGCATTTAACTGCTCTGCGGTATTTATATAGTCGAACACCTCATAAATAACTATGGCAGGATTTTTCTTTTCAAAATTTTTACCGTTTAAGCCGTATGAAAAATCAGAGAATGAAAAATTCAAATTACTGCCGTCATAAACCATAGTCAGCCCCTGTGCGGCAGTTGAATTGACCGTGACGGAAACATCACTCTCCGTTTTACAAATTTTGCAGTCATAGGAAAAGCCCCCCGAGGTTACTCTAACATTTTGCTCAAGTGTTACAGGAATTTCGGGGGTATAATTTTTTACCTTACAGCCGGATAAAAGTAAAAATATTAATAAAAGCGGCGCTATTTTTTTCACACAAATCAGTCCTATGCCTCAAATTCGGACATCAAAGCACCTAATATTGACAGCATATCGTCAATGGTCATTCCACGCTGAGAAAGCTCCTTTGCAGTTACATCTCCGCAAAAGCCGTGAATAAAAACGGCGGACTTTGCAGCCTCAAGCGGCTCTAAGCCCTGAGCAAGAAACGAGCCTATCATACCTGTGAGCATATCTCCCGTGCCGCCCATTGCCATGCCTGCGTTGCCGTTCATATTTACAAAAACAGCCTTTCCGTCAGTTACAACGGTATTTGCTCCCTTGAGAACGACTACAATGTCATTTTCTTTCGCAAATGCTTTTGCGACATCAATTCTGTTTGACTGAACATAATCAGTACTTTCTCCGACAAGCCTTGCCATTTCGGCAGGATGCGGAGTAATAACAAGCGGTGCTTTTTTATCCTTTATTATATCTATGAAAGGAGCCACCGCATTTATACCATCCGCATCCAAAACAACAGGAACATCGCTTGTCTTAATCACCTGACCGACTATTACCTGCGTATCGTCATTATTGCCTAAACCGCACCCGACAGCAACGCTGTCCGCCCATTTAAGCTCATCAAAAATATCATTCATCGCTCCGATTGAAATCGTCTTCTGCTCATTTTCACAGAGCGGTTTAAATACAGGCTGTACCATATTTGACGTCATAACAGGATATATGGATTTGGGAAAAGCGCATTTCAAAAGTCCAATGCCTGTTTTTAACGCGGCTTTCGCGCTTATCACGGCAGCTCCCGGCATAAGATACGAGCCGCAGATATTAAGTTGATGACCGCGACAGCCCTTGTGGGAATTTTTATCAAGCTTTGGGAAATTCTTTTTTACTTCGGACTTGGTAATGGTCTGCACATAATCCGTATCATAACAGCTTTCGGGGATACCGATATTGACCGTAACCACCTTACCGCAGTAAGAATTGGCAGGCGGAAGAACGTGCGCAAACTTAAGCGTTGAAACAGCGATTGTCAAATCCGCCCTGACCGCATTTACAACCGCGCCTGTTGATGCGTCCGTTCCGCTCGGTGTATCAATACTGATTACCGGCGCACCGCAACCGTTGACGGTATCAAACACCTCGTTAAACGGCTCTCTCGGTTCACCGTGAAAGCCTATTCCGAAAATGCAATCAACAATAATATCGCAGTCAAAATTGTATTCAACAAAAAAGTAGTCCTTTACACCGTCCTTAACAGCCTTGTCAAAATACATTTTAGGCTCAGGAAGCTCGGGCGTTTTATCCGCAAGGACAATGCTTGCGTCAACACCCATTTTTACAAAAAGGTCAGCGATAACAAAGCCGTCACCCGCATTCTTGCCGTTACCGCAAATAACGGCTACTTTTTTGCCCTCAATACCTTCGCCGTAATACTTTAGTATCTTGTTAAAGCAGGCTGTACCCGCGCTGAGCATCAAGCCCTCCTCGGTAAATTCACCATGAAAGGCTCTCTCCTCAAGCAGTTTAATTTGCTTAGCTGTAAGAATTTTCATAAAATCACCATATAATAACTGCCGCGATTGCATATTCGCCGTCGTGCGAAATCGACACGTCACAATTTGAAATTCCGTTAATATAGGGCTTGCCCCTATCGTCATGGAGTATTTCAATATCGGTAAGAGGAATTGTAATGCCCGTACCTATCGCCTTTAAATAAGCCTCCTTGCAGGCAAAAATGCCGGCAAAGCTCTCCGCTCTATTACAGTATTCCCTTTCCCTTTCGGTAAAGACCTTTTTAATAAAAGAAGGGCTTTCTATGCTTTCTTCCATTCTGGAAATCTTAACGATATCTGTACCTATTTTGTACATCTTATTCCCCTATCGGCTTAATAATAAATGTCAGATTTTTGCCTATGAGCGAGCCAAGACGATATTTTCTCGTCGGAGGCGGTCCGCATGAATTTGAACCGGCACCCATAACCTCCGCGTCGATATTGACGCAGGTTGTATTATCTGTCAAATCCTCCCTGTGCTTTGCTTTCGCGCAGCTTTGGGGAGTAAACGGATTAACGGAGAACACAAACGGTTTACCAACCGCCTCAAAGCGCAGACCGATACCGTCGTCATCTGTTATTTGTGCAAACCGCGTACCGCATCTCGTTGCGCTTTCCTGAGGCTTGATATAATTTTCTCTCATATCCGAAACGGTAGTTTCATAAATACCCGACAGAGTATGCTCCTTAAAATCGGGAAGATTTACATATGGTCCCAAGCCGAAATATTTGACACGGTTAAAATCTCTCGGCATTTCAAGCTGAACACCAAAGCGGGGTACAAGTTTGACCGCGCCCGCACTTGTGCATTTGTAATCCGCCTTAATCGTTCCGTCGCCGTAAACGCAAAGACTTGTATTTACTTTAGCGACATTGAACTTTACAGGGGTCTTGACCGTAACCGTGCTTGTAATTTCAACGCAGTCATTTTTAATCTCATATCTGCAGCCTTTAACAAAGGCGGACTGGCTTTCGAGCCTGTATTTTTTCCACGCAAGATTTATATACATATCATTATCAAGCGGAGCTCTGTAAAACTGGAGACCTATACCCTTGAAATCACTTGACGGAATTTGATTGATGAATTCCTTTCCCTTATAGATATATGAATCAATAAATCCTGAAGCTGTGTCAAAAATCATACTGCCGTTTTCAAATGTTATAAAAAGACGCTTTTCGCTTTCCTGCACAAGAGGAGCCTTTGCGTTTATTATATCTGTGTTAAGCTCTCCCTTTGAAAGCTCGATTTCCTCATAAGCAACTGTGCGCTCACCGTCAAAATATTCAAACTGTATAACGGTATTTTTCTTTTTATTATAGTTAAAATTGTCTATTTCAATCTTCTGAGATGTCTGCGGTCTGATATTAAGCTCAAACTCACCGTTTGAAATCGACACTCCGTTTTCAAGAATTTTATATTTTACGAAAAGCACAGCGTTTTCAAAATACCTGTGGTTAAAGAATGAATAGCTTGACACACCGTTCTTTGACGCTCTTACAGGTCGGTAGCAAATCTTCATCTGCTGCGCTCCGGAATGAGGTGTTCTGTCAGGATAAAACAGACCGTCAACGCAGAAATTTCCGTCATGCCTCAGCTCGCCGTGATCCCCGCCGTAGGTGTATCTGTACTTTCCGTCCTCATGGTAAATCGCGTGGTCTGCAAACTCCCATATACATCCGCCGAGCATATTGTCAGCGCTGTAAAAGCACTTAACATATCTTTCAAGCTCTCCTGCGCCGACTCCCATAGCGTGAGCATATTCGCAAAGATAAAACGGCTTAGTATAAAACTTTCTCGGCAAGCCGTGTCCCTTGGCTATTCTCTCACACATATTCGGGAAGGTGTACATCTGCGAAAGCACATCATACGCCCAGCGCCTTGTTCGGCAGGCGCCCTCATAATGGACAGGTATGGGCGTGAGCTTTCTAAGCTCATCATAGCAGTAATCCTGATTCGCATAGCCGTGCGACTCGTTGCCGAGCGACCACATTGTAATTGAAGGGTGGTTCTTATCCCTCTCAAACATACGGTAGACTCTGTCCCAGTAATGCTCTCTCCATTCGGGATTATGCGAACAGGCAGAATTTTTGTGAATTTCGCCACAGCCGTGAGTTTCAATATCCGCCTCGTCAACAACATAGACGCCGTATTCATCGCAAAGGTCAAGAAAGGCAGGGTCGGGTGGATAATGTGAAGTTCTTACACAATTCGCATTGAACTCCTTAATTAACCTGACGTCTCTTTCCATTTCCTCAATCGTAAGGACATAGCCTGTTTTCGGATTTGTATCATGGTGATTTACACCGAGCAGTTTAATATGGCGGTTGTTGAAATTAAACACGTTTCCTTTAATTTCAATATGCTTAAAGCCGATATTCTTTCTGATAACCTCAATTATATTCTCATTCTTTGAAAGGGTTATGATAAGGTCATAGAGATAGGGATTTTCCGCCGACCATTCGGAAACCTCCAACGAATCAAAAGCAATGCTCTCAATTGCAGACGGAGAAACATTGACCGATTTTGACGCAATCATTTTACCGTCATCATATAAAAAAGCGGTAAGCTGGCAGTCATCGGTCAGCTTTAACGACGGATTGATTTCAAGAGTATATTCCCTGTCTTTAATATATTTTGTTTTAGCCTCAAAATCATAAACGGAGTTGTCCCCTGTTCTGTAAAGCAGAACATCACGGAAAATTCCGTTGCACCTGAACATATCCTGACATTCAAGGTATGTACCGTTGCTCCATTTATGATTTACAACAACGATTTCATTTTCGCCCTCCGTAATAAACTCGTTAAGCTCAAACTGGGCTGTATTGTGGCTTCCCTCGCTGTAGCCGACATATTTGCCGTTGCAGAAAAGGTCAAAAGCGCCCGCTACGCCTAAAAAGCATAAATAGAAATTCTGCTTTTCGTTTTCAATAGTAATTATTTTTCTGTAAATGCCTGCCGGGCAGTCCTCCGGAAAATTCGGCGGATCGGGCTTAAACTGATAGCGTGTGTTTACATAGTACGGATTTTCATATCCCGTATGCTGCCATGTCGACGGAACGGCAACCCTGTCAAAGCTGATTTTATCCGTATCGAAATCTTCGGGAATGTCAAGGCAGTTTTTATAGTACACAAAATCCCACTCGCCTGAAAGACATTCCACCATTGAAGAGCTGTATCTCTCATTTCGTATATCCACACCGTCAAGCTCCGAAAGAGACGCAAAAGGGATAAAATACGAACGAGGATACATAACATTGTCTTTAAATGTTTTAAAGGTCTTATAATTATCTGTTTTAAGGCTGTATTTCATACGTCAACCTCCCCTGCTTAGATAATCTAATTATATACTATATCCGCCGATATTACAAGAAAAAAGGTATCAGTGAAAATCATTCACTGATACCTTTTTAACTATTTCTTTGTAACAACAGACTTCTTAGCGCACCACGGTGAATAGATATTGTAATTCTTTCCGTTGAACTTTACGGTTTTGTATGTTCTTATCCTTACATAATATCTCTTTTTCGCCATACGTCCCGTAACCTTTTTGGCGGAATATACAGCCTTCGGCATTGTTATTGTTTTCGCGTTTTTAAAATTGCTCGCCGTGCTGTACTGTATCTGATATCCCGTTACCTGTGTTTTCTGCGGATTCCAGTAAACTGTAAAGCCCTTTGAAAGTGCCGTCAGCTTTTTGATTCCTGTTACACCCTTTGGAATTATATTAAAGTACAGTGTCTGTGAGCCGCTGTAATTTCCCTTAAAGGTTACCTTTACAGCATATCTGCCCACATTCTTTCTTCCGCTTTCATACGATACCGTGTAGTCCGTACCCTTTTTAAGCGTCTTTCCCTTACTGTCTTTAACGGTTACACCCGGTGTCTTTACCTTGCCGTTATAATATGTTGAAGTAAAAACTGAGCCTGTAGATGTAGTAAGGATAACGCTCTTAATCTTGTATATAGTTGATGTTGACTTCTTGGCTCCGCATATGGAACATTTATTAACTATACTGCCGTTTTTGCTTGTTGTAGCTTTTGTTACATAATTCTTATAGCTGTGGGCTTTTTTAGCGATAGTTTCAGTCTTTGTTTCACCGCAAACTGTGCAGATATAGGTCTTTACACCTGTTGATGTACAGGTTGCGGCTTTTGTTACTTTTCCGCTGTCCCATTTATGTCCTGTGCAGGTTTTATAATGAACTGTTGCGTTTTCTAAACATTCATTTCCATACCCTATTATATATATTTCGTTCCAATTCTCTTTGCTTCCACCATAAAAAATGTCTTTAAAATTTGTGCATTTGTAAAAAGCATTGCCTCCTATATATGTTACATTTACCGGAATTGTAATTTTTGCCAAATTTATACAATTTGCAAATGTACCATTAGGAATACTTTTTATTCTTTCAGGTATTGTTATACTTGTTAAACTGTTACAAGAACTAAATGCAGCCATTTCTATACTTGTTACACTGTTTGGAAATATGTAAGTCGCCTTTGTGGTTCCAGCAGGATATTGTATTAATTTTGTCTTATTCTTATCAAATAACACACCATCCAAAGAGGAATAATTTGGATTATTTTCATCAATTATTATTTTTTTCAATCCCATGCAGTCACCAAAGGCATAGCTTCCTATATCTGTTACTCTTTCAGGTATTGTTACATCTGTTAAACTTTGACAGCCAAAAAAAGCAGAGCTTCCTATTTCTTCCACACTTTCGGGTATTTTTATATTTGTTAAATTTAAACAGTATTCAAATGCCCCATCATATATACTTGTTACACCGTCAGGAATTGTATAAGATTTTCTTGCGTTTCCGACTGGATAATCAATTAACTTTGCTTTATTTTTATCAAACAGTACTCCGTCCTGTGACGAATAGTTTTGATTATCTCTAGAAACTGTTATACTTGTTAAGGCCCTACAATCGCTAAATGCATCGTCTCCAATTCTTACACTGTCTCCAATTGTTACACTTGTTAAACTTTGACAGTCTGAAAATGCATCGACCTGAATAATTGTTACACTATCAGGTATTGTTACATTTGTTAAACTTTGACAGTGAAGAAAAGCTTCCATTCCTATTACTGTCACATCATATCCATCAATAGTTGAAGGAATTACAAGGTCGGTTTCCGTGCCGTTATACCCCATTATTAAAGCCGTGCCGTCATCAAGAACGTAATAATTCCAATCACTGCTTGTGTCTGCGTACGCGGACAAATCAAGCCCTGCCGTAATACTGAAAAGCATTACTACAGATAATAACATACTCATAATTTTTTTCATACTTTTCCTCCCGAATAAAATTAGTATATTTTGTAAGTTGTACTAATTAATTAGTATATGATAAGTATATCAGTATTATTTTAGTGTGTCAAGTGCAAAATACTAAAAATATAGTAAAATCACATATAATTATTTTATATCATTTGGGGGGATGATATTATGAATCGTATAAGGGAACTGCGTGAGGACAGAGATTTAAGACAGATTGATGTTTCAAAAGCTACGGGTATTGATCAAAAAACCTTATCTAATTACGAAACGGGAAAAACCTTTCCCGACAGCTACGCAATAATCCGTCTTGCTGAATTTTTTAATGTTACAACCGATTATCTATTAGGCGTCAGCGATTTTAATTTTTCAAACTACGACAGCATTATTAATGAGATTTCAAGTATTGAAGCAAAGCTGAACAATATAAAAACATTCTTGAATAAAAACAAAAATGACAGGTCATAAAAACCTGTCATTTTTATATGCCGAACGAAATGTTCAGTTGAGATATTATTATGAATATAATATATAGTGGCTATGCCATAAACGAACGGATAACCGACTCGCAGTCAGCGGCGTCCATAATCTTAGGTACGGGATAAAGAGGATTGCCCTCCTTCAGAGCTCTCTTAACAAGAAGCGGAATATCCTCCTCCTTGATAAAATCAAATTTTTCGGGAATATTCATATTCCTGTTGAGCGTTCTGATTGCTTCAATAAACGCTTTGCCCTTACCTGCCGTATCAAGACCCTTTCCGATGCCTACTATGTCAGCAAGCTTTGCAAGCTGAGAATAAGCCGCGTCCGCATAATAATCAAGAACATACGGAAGAATTACAGCGTTTGCAAGACCGTGAGGCGTTCCGTAAAGACCGCCGAGATTATGAGCAATCGCGTGAACATAACCTACATATGCGTGTGTAAACGCGCGTCCCGCAAGGTATGAGCCTTTAAGCATATTGCCTCTTGCCTCTAAATTCTTCCCGTCCTTATATGCTGTTTCGATATTGTCAAAAATGAGCTTTGTTGCCTGCTCGGCTTCGCGGATTGTGTCCTTAGTATTACTCTTGCCGATATAAGCCTCTACGGCGTGAGTGAGCGCGTCCATACCGGTTGTGGAAGTAATATGCGGCGGCAGACCGACTGTAAGCTCAGGGTCAAGCACCGCGTACTTAGGACGAAGACACGTATCGTTTATAGCGTTTTTCTCGTGTGTTTCAGGGTCGGTTACAACCGCGGCAACTGTGGTTTCAGAGCCTGTGCCTGCCGTTGTGGGAACCGCAAAGAACGGCGGAAGTTTTTTATGTACCTTTAACTGACCGCGCATACTGCGTACAGTCTGGTTAGGCTTAACAACTCTCGCGCCTGCTGCCTTTGCGCAGTCCATAGGTGAACCGCCGCCGAAAGCGATAATGCCTTGACAGCCGTTTTTAACGTACATATCCTTGCAATCCTCGATGTTAGGAATTGTCGGGTTAGGCTGTACGCCGTCATATACAACATACTCAATACCAACCTCTTCAAGCTTCTCAAACATAGGGTCGAGAAGATGAAGCCCCATAAGACCTTTATCGGTAACAACTAATACCTTGCCGATACCTTTGCTCTTTACGAACTCAGGGAGCTTGAGTATGCTTCCGGCACCCTCAAGAAGCTGCGGCTCAGACCAATCCATAAAGCACATAGCAAACTTAAAAACTCTTTGGTAAATACGATACCAGCATTTTTTAAGTGTCCAGAGCATCTTTTGTCCTCCTTTTCAAAATATTTCAATATATATTGTACATTTTTGCCCATTCTTTTTCAAGTGTTTTGACAAAATAGTCTTTTAAAAAAATATCGTATATGATATTATTATATCAATAGGAAATCGGAGTTGAAATTATGGATAATGAAAAAGTAATTTTTTGCGGAAACAATGAACGTTATCTGCCAAAAGAGTTTACTCTGCAAAGCGACGAATCGAACGGCGGAACTGCCTTTCGTATCCCGAGCCTGATAAAAGCGGGCGACACTCTCATTGCCGTTGTTGACAAGCAGACAAGCGGAGCGGACTGGGGCTTTATTGAGCTTGCGGTCCGCACAAGCGACGACGGAGGGGAAACATGGTCCGACATACAGACTATCGCGACACCTCCGGCAAGAGAGACGAGGATAACAGACGAGTGCTATGCCTCTGCGTTTTTCATTGACCCGTGTATGGCAACAGCGCCAAACGGCGATGTAATTATGCTTGTTGACTTTTATCCCGAATGTAAGGGATTACATAACAGAAAACTGCTTGATAAAAAGAAAATTCCCTACTCAATGTACAATAATAAAATGTATCCTGTTATCTATGACCGTGACGGTAAATTTTACCTTATAACCGAAAACGGTGTTGTACTTGATAACCGTTATAATGAAACAGAGTACAAGGTTACTGACTGGAAAGGCTCTCTTTATAAAGGTGAGGAATATGTAGGCAATATTTATCTAAACGGTAAAACAGGTTCAAATGAAGCTGACGCGGTAACAACATTCGGAGCGCCTCTTAAAGCCCCAAAAAGAAATTATGTTTTTATGCTCAGGAGCACGGACAACGGCAAAACGTGGTCTGACCCTGTTGATATCACGGGTGATTTTCTTATAAAAACCGACGGTACTTTTATAGGCGTTGCACCCGGAGCGGGACTTACGACACAGGACGGCAGAATAATTATGCCCCTTTACGTTGACAGAAAAGAAAGCGTATCAATTTACAGTGTTGACAACGGCGAAACGTGGCACCGAATGACAAGACAGCCCTACTCCTGCAATGTTGACGAATGGCAGGCGGTACAGGCGCCTGACGGCGTTGTTATAGGACTTGGCAGACAGAAAAGATACGGAAAAACGCCGATGTCAATATCTCACGATAACGGCAAGCACTGGTTTAAAGCAAAGCCAACCGCAATTTACGCTCCTAAATGCCAGAAAAGCGTAATCAGTATCGGAAAATACGTTTTCTGTTCTCACGCTTCGGAGAAGCATAGGGCAAACGGCGTAATCACCATAGGAAAATTCAGGCGTGTTAAGGGACAGACGGTTGGTATTGACTGGTATTCAGAGGTGGAAATCAATCAGGGCTTTTTCGCGTACTCCTGCCTGACACAGATAGATGATGAATATATTGGCGTACTTTATGAGGCACAGCCGAGCTCCTACATCTGCTTTAAAAAATATAAGATTTCCGACCTTATAGGATAGGGCAAAACAGCCATTTTAAACTATGCACGGATTTGGGCTTTGCCTGACGTTAAATCCCCCTGCTGAAAAACAGCAAGGGGATATTTTATCTGTTTTTATTTACAGTAGTTTTTCAAGTCCTTCGGTAGAGTATTCTTCTCCCGCGCGTTTTTTATTAAGGGCGGTCATAAGCTTAGCGACATTTTTCCTTGTCATAGGATATAAAATAAGAGCAAGGATTGAAACCGCCAAAAACGCGGCGGGAATAACGGTTGAAATATTTTCCATTCCGCCGACAATATGAGGATCTGTCACAACCGTAATAAGCGACTCCTTGCCTGCCGTATCCTTTGAGGAATCATAACCGTATGCGGAAAGGAGCTGACCTGCCATAAGGATACCGAACGCCGAGCCGAACTTCTGTATGAGCTGAGGAAGAGCGGTAATAATTGACTCTCTTCTCTCGCCCGTTTTAAATTCGTCAAGCTCAACAAGGTCGTAGCCCATTGAGTAAAAGAACGTCCAGAAGGTGCCTGCCCCCATACCGAGAAGTGCGGCGCATACGACAGTCATTATTTTAAAACCGCCGATTTGAGCGTCAAGACCGATCAGTTTGCTGATGATTTCACCGACCATGGTTATTGTAAGGAAAATTATACTCGCAGTACGCCTGTCTGTTTTTTCAGCTATCTTTTCAACGATAGGCACAACAACAGCCATTGAAACAACCATAGAAATGATAACATAAACTATTCCCGTATCGTAATCCATGCCTATACAATCCACAACCATATATGTGAGGTTTGACTGTATCATTGATGACGCGGTAAGAAAGAAGAAAACGAATACCAAAAAGAATTTTGCGGGCTTCATCTTCAGAATCTGACCGAATGAACGCAGCGTATCCTTAAGCGTATTGCCCCCTGTATTTGTGCTGACGGGCTTTGGAGTATAGACACCTTCAAGTGATTTTACGCAGATAAAGCCGAGAATAACAGCCATAACACTGATTACGGCGGCGATAACGGCATATGAATTGCTCTTAAAACGCTCACCCAAAAGTATCGCAACAGTAGGTACGAGGGCAGGAAGAACATTGCCAAGCCCTACCGCACCCGCATTTAAAAGAGACGCTGTTGAACGAATCTGCGTGCGTTCGTCATAGTCCTCCGTAAGCTCCGCAACAACAGCGTAATACGGAATTGTGTACATTGTATAGAAAATCCATATCACCATTGATATTAAGGTGTAAAGTAATATCTTAGCGGTCTGGCTTGTAAATCCGGCTCCGACGGACGTCCAAGCAACTATAAATATAATCGCAAGCGGTAAAATAGAAATTTTCATAACTTTTCGCTTATCGACACCGCCCCTGTCAGTATAATTGCCGATAATGGGGTCGGTAATTGCGTCCCACGCAATTGAAATAAAAATAACAATCGAGCTGTACTTAGGCGCTATTCCTACAATTTCAACAAGAAATGTCAGATAATATGTATAAAACATATTGTAAATCAAAGATTCTGTAAAAATACCGAAAGCATAGCCTATTTTCTTTTTCTTTGTCAACGCGTTTGACATAATCACCCCTCCAATAATATAAGATACCAAGACCTTTTCGGAACATTCCTTTGATAATAATATTATATCTCATATCAACTGACATTACAAGAATAAGGTGTCAGCTAAAATCTTTGGATTATTAAAACATAACCACCCGTCAAACAGGTGGTTATGTTTTTTCATTTATTCTTTTGCTTCGGCAATTACCTTTTGAGCTATATGCTCCGGCGCTCTTTCATATCGGGCAAATTCAGTAGTAAACGAGCCCCTGCCCTGTGTAATCTGCCGCATTGATGTTGAAAAGGTCGTCATTTCAGCCTCGGGAACCTCCGCCATAATTTCCTGATTTCCGTCAGATGTCGGGGTCATACCGAGAACTCTTCCTCGCCTGCGGTTGATATCTCCGATAATGTCGCCCATCGCGTCATCATTTACAACTGCCTTAAGCGTAACGATAGGCTCAAGTATAACAGGCATTGCATTACTGATACCCTCCTTGAACGCAAGGCTTGCCGCCATTTTGAAGCTCATCTCGCTTGAATCAACGGGATGATATGAGCCGTCATAGAGAGTAGCCTTTACGCCAACCATTTTGTAGCCTGCAAGGACGCCTGACTCCATACACTCATTTAGTCCTTTTTCAACGGCAGGGAAAAAGTTTTTAGGAACAGAACCGCCGACTACCCTTTCCGCGAATATAAGATTTTCCGTATCGTAAGGCTCAAACTCAATGAACACGTCGCCGAACTGACCGTGACCGCCGCTCTGCTTTTTATGCCTGCCCTGTGCGGAAACCTTCTTTGTAATCGTTTCTCTGTAGGCAACCTTAGGCGTGGAAAGAAGCGCTTCAACACCGAATTTATCCTTCAGCCTTGACACGGCAACCTCAAGCTGCTGCTCACCGAGGCCTGAAATAATCTGCTGATGTGTTTCATTATTCATACTGAATTTAAGCGACGGATCCTCCTCGCAAAGTCTCGTAAGACCTGCCGCAATTTTTTCCTCCTCGCCCTTCTTAACCGCGTTAATTGCCATTTTATATGTAGGAGCAGGAATATTGACACCGTCAAGCCTTATTACATTGTTGGGAGAACACATTGTATCGCCTGTTGAAAATCCGCCGAGCTTTGTCACCGCTCCGATATCGCCTGCTGATATGCAGGACGCATCAAGCTGCTTAGAGCCGAACATTTTAATAATTTTGCCCATACGCTCTTCCTTGCCTGTTGAGGCATTATAGGCAGGTGTTGAGGACGTAATTTTGCCGCTGATTACTTTAAAGAAATTCAGTTTTCCTATAAACGCGTCTGATACAGTCTTAAAGCAGACTGCCGCAAGCGGTCCGTTTTCGTCTGCGGTAAGCTCTACAGGATCTCCGCTGCTGTCAATTGCATATTCGGAAGAAGGCGCGGGACAAACGTCAGCAATAAAATCAAGCAGCATATCACACGCAACCCCTGTAAGTCCCGAAAGCGCAAACACAGGGATAATGGAGCCATCCGCCATTCCGAGTTTAACGCCCTTTATCTTTTCCTCACGTGTAAGCTCCTCACCGTCAAAGAATTTTTCCATAAGCTCCTCGTCAGTCGATGCAACAGCCTCGGCAAATACAGCTTTAATTGCCTCAAATCGCGGAGCATCAGCCGGTTCGGGCGTTACTTCCTTTTTTGAGCCTTTTTCGTAAACGTATGCCTTATCCTCAATCATATTATAATATGAACGCACTTTGCCCGCTGAAAGAACAGGTACAACAATCGGGCAAACCTGTGAGCCGAATTTTGCTACTATACCGTTAAAGCTCTTATAGAAATCGGCACGGTCGTCATCCATTTTCGTCGTAACAAAGATACGTGAAATACCCTTTGAACCAGCACTTTTGAATGCCTTTTCAGCTCCTACCGCAAGTCCCGAACGGGCAGAAACAACAATGATTGCCGTATCGGCGGCACGGATACCCTCAGCGCTGCCCATCGCAAAGTCAAATAAACCCGGAGTGTCAATAAAATTAATTGCTTTTCCTTTATAAGAGATTGACGCAACGGCACTGTTGATACTGATTTTTCTCTTTTTTTCCTCAGCGTCGAAGTCACAGACAGTATTACCGTCAACGACCTTGCCCATTCTCTCTGTTGCTCCCGCAATATTTAAAAGCGCCTCACAAAGCGTTGTTTTTCCTTTTGAAGCGTGACCGACAAATGCAATATTTCTTATATCTTCTGCACTATTACTCATAAAAATTCCCTTCTTAAAAATGATTGTTTGTGCATATTGTATAATAATTTTTAACATCAGTCAACACTATATTGATATTTTTAACAATTTATTTATTATTTTTTAGGAATACCATGTCTTACTTATGACCCTTTATTCTCCTTAAAGCATTTTTTTCAAGCCTTGATACCTGAGCCTGACTTATTCCTACTTCTTTGGCAACCTCCATCTGCGTTTTGCCTTGCATAAAGCGCAGATACATAATGTTGCGCTCCCTGTCGTCCAGCCTGCTTATCTCGTCCTTAATCATTATTTCGTCTATCCAGTCGCTGTCCGTATTTGAATCTCCGACCTGATCCATTACATATATAGTATCTCCCCCGTCGGAATATACAGGCTCGTAGAGGGAAACAGGGTCAACAATAGCCTCAAGCGCAAGCACAACGTCAGCTTTATCCATATCAAGCTCTTTCGCTATCTCCTCAACAGTCGGCTCCTTCTGATTTTTGTTTATAAGCCTTTCCTTGACCTGCATTGCCTTATATGCGGTATCTCTCATGGAACGGGAAACACGCACTGAGTTATTGTCCCTAAGAAATCTTCGTATCTCCCCTATACACATAGGTACCGCGTAGGTGCTGAAACGAACGTCAAGGTCAAGATTAAAATTGTCAATTGCTTTAATAAGACCGATTACGCCCACCTGAAATAAGTCGTCCATATTTTCACCGCGGTTTGAAAAGCGCTGAATTACTGATAAAACGAGTCTTAAATTACCGTTTATCAGTTCTTCCCTCGCCTTTTTATCGCCCGCGTGGGCTTTCTTTAAGAGCTCAATTTTTTCATCCTCCTTAAGCACCTTGAGCTGACTTGTGTTGATTCCGCAAATTTCCACCTTGTTATACTGCACATATATCTTCCTTTACTTTTTTATGTACAGAATAATCATAAAAATTGTTAAAAATAACTTCCTATATGAACAAAAAACTCCCATCAATATTATTGACAGGAGTTAATAAAATTATTGAAATATATCGGAGTTATTTAAAGAATTTATATAGTCGTTTACCTGCTTCCTGCTTGTGAGCCAAAGTGTTTTTGATTTGTACCGATTATAGACGCTTTTATAGTTGTTTCGCTTTTTTCTTGTTCTTCCCGTGAAAAGTATCCATAAAATAAATTCAAGATCAATTTTTTCATCACAGCCCTTAGCCATATCGGGACGTGTTTTACCCTTGTACATAAAATACCTTTTAAACGCGGATTTAAGACAGAAAAATCTGTTGAAGCTGAGAATAAATATTTGATCAGCCTGCTCTAATCTTTCAGCACGGAAAAGGCTCTTATAATTGCCGTCAATCACCCAGCTTTCATTTTTCATAAATTCTCTTACAATTTCTTCTCTTTCTTCCTTGCCCCTTTCCTGCCAGCCGTATGTCCAGCCGACACTGTCAAGATAAAGTACGGGTATATTATAGTGTTTGGCAAGTATTCCCGAGAGTGTTGACTTTCCCGCGCCGCTGTAGCCTAATACCGCGATTTTCATTTTTCAAGTCTTACAGGGATATATATTTCTATATACCTGTCCTCCTTTCTGTCATTATACCAGTGATATACAACAAGCTCAGGCGTTGACATAAGCTGGTAGTTTGTACTCGGCAGCCATTCACAGAAAATCTGTCTGCATAATTTAATATAGCTTTCCGTCGGATGAGATTCGCTTTTTGTCTTAAATACCGCATAAGATACCTTTGGCATAGTTATTTCACATATAGGAAATTGCTTTTCCGTTTTTTCGTCAAGCCGCAAATTATTGTCCACAGGCTGCGCATAATAAAAATCATAGCCGTCGTCCCCAACATTGTCAATAATGCAGTAATCAACATCGTCATTAAAATTATCAGAAAAAACTGCGGACATTCCTTTAAGCATCCACTGCTTATTTCTTGTCGACAGAAACAAATCGCGCTCCTGCCTTCGCCTTTCGTCGCCATAGGGAATCCCTTCAAAATGCCTTTTATATCCGAAAAAGGTCCTTTTCTCCATTTCAAGCACTCTGTAATCTATAAAATTCCCGCCCTCCACGGATTCGTAATTTGATAAACGCGAAAAGGATTTAAGATGGGCGCTTGATTTTCTTGCCTGCGAGGGAGTTATTCCGTGAAATTTGGTAAATGCTCTTGTAAAGCTTTCGGGATTTTCGTATCCGTACTTTATTGCCAAATCAAGTATTTTTATATTAGAGCCTTTAAGCTCCGCGCCCGCGAGGGTCATACGTCTCGCCCTTATGTACTCGCCCAAAGTGCACCCTGCAAAAACTGAAAACATACGCTGAAAATGATAGCTTGAGCAGTAGGCGCACGATGCAATATCCTCATAATCAAGCTTATTCATAAGATTGTTTTCAATATATTCAATTGCCGTTTCAACACCTGTTATCCAGTTCATAGCGCACCTCCTTATAATTTCAAGCACATCTGTTTAAACATTTTATCACATAATGATACTATAATCCTGACTTTTTGTGCGATGTTAAAAAAATAAACATATAAAAAAAGACTTAGGCATTCCTAAGTTTCAGCCTGTAGAAAACGAGGCTGTCTCTTCCGTGAGACAGCCCCGTTTACTTCTTGTATTGTCATTTGTCAAAGCTGGGGTTAAAGGCGTAATAGTTTTTACTGTCTAATTTATCTGTAACAATCCTCAGCCCTTCACCTCGTCAACAATCTTGTAGAAAATACGACCGATAACTCAAAATTTTATATTCCGATTTTTAATTCATTAATAATCCATTTTAACATGTCAATATTAGTTTTCGTCAGATACTCATACTTATCATATTCGTTGAAATAGGCAATACATATAATCTGAATGGAATAAACTACATAAGGCAAAGCCTGTTTTTCGTCTGCTGTTAAATGATTTATGCTTTCGTAACCTGATACAATCTTATCCAATATTTCAAACCATATATTTTTATCTATACTCTGATTTGAAAAGCATTCAGACAATATTGCTGTTGCGCAATAGCAAATGTCGAATATTCTGATGTTAACCTCTGTTAAATCAAAGTCTATAAAGCCTCTGAATTCACCTTTGTCAAAAATCATATTTGACGGATTTATGTCACGGTGGATAATCTGCATCGGCAGTTTATCAATAATAAAACTGAATTCCTCAAGAAAATCTTCATTTAAATTGACAAAGTTCTGAACTTTCGGCAACGCGGATTTTACATCATTGAGAATATTGGCTTTTCTGAAATTGCTCTCGTCAAATGTTTTCAGTGCATTGTGAAGCCTTGCGATGTTTTCGCCTATCTTATATGCAATATTGGTATTTTTGAAAATATCCTCACATTTCAGCTGACCGCCTTTGATTCGTTTCGTTACGATAAAATAAAGCTCGCCGTCCTGCAGATAATCGGAACCGTCAGCAGTTTTAATGATTTCGGCAACAGGTAAATTTGATTTTGCAAGACTGTTTGTTATGCTGATACTATTCTTTATACTGCCGTAATTAGCAGAAAATTTGATTACATAATCATCACCTATATAGTAAGTATTTTCACTTTGCCTGCCTGTATTTTCATTGTAAATATTTCCAATGCATTCGCTCTGTAAATTCCAATAATGAAGCAGTTTTTGTATTTTGTTTTTTGAAATCATAATATGTTCCTCCTGCAAAATGTTAATCTTATAGGGCTTTTCGCCTTTATAAGATTTGATGAATTCGGAGGGTGAACAATTGAATTCACGCTTAAAAGCCTTGTAAAATCCGGCATAAGTTTCAAAGCCATAAGACAGCGCAATATCAACCTTGGTCATTCCGTTTGACATATCATAGACAGCATAAATTAATCTTCTTCGCCTAATGTATTCACTCGGAGATATACCGACATGGTATAAAAACAACCTGCAAAAATGCACATGGGAATATCCTGCCGCGCTGCACAACTCACCTATATTGATTTCAGCCTTGAGATTATTCTCAATATAATCAAGAATATTTTGAATTATTTTGCGGTTATCCATTGTTTCCTCCTTTCCTAACACCTGCAAGTGTAACTGCATTATAACACATAATATTTCAAAAACATTTCCGATTATATCATTTTATTGACAACAACGCACTAATAAAATATCATATAGATATGATTAAGATTATGTTTGTGTGCCACGGCAACATCTGCCGTTCGCCGATGGCTGAGTTTATTTTTAAGGATATGGTCAGACGAAAGGGTTTGGAGAATGATTTTGTAATTGCCTCGTCTGCTACCAGTACAGAAGAAATATGGAACGGAATCGGCAATCCTGTTTATCCTCCCGCAAAGGCTGTTCTTGAAAGACACGGAATTGACACAAGCGGCAAAAGAGCCGTTCAGCTTAAAGCGAGTGATTACGATAAATACGATTTATTTATCGGTATGGACAGCGCCAACATTCGCAATATGACTCGTATTCTCGGCGGAGATAGGGACAGCAAAATCCATAAACTGACGGAATACACAGGCAGCAGCGCAGATGTTTCCGACCCTTGGTATACCCGTGATTTTGAAGATGCTATATGGACATTTATGCAGGTTGCGAAGCGTTGCTTGATTCATTTAATATGGATTAAATTGAAAAACAGATATCTGCATGTTGATTTTCAAAGTGCAATAATTGCACTTTGGAAGAATTAGACATTCTAAATGTTATTGCAGAAAATCCGTCAATTATTCAAAAGGCGTTAGCCGAAAAAATTGGAAAATCAGAAAAATGAACAGGAGAATTGCGGAAAATGTTCAGATTTTCCTTGCGGCAAATTATTGGAATATGCAAAATCCCAAAATTCCGAGAGAGTTGATAATTTAAGGAATTTATAGTATGAAATATGATTGGATAGATGATTTTTTACTTAGTAAAAAAGGTGTTACAAAGGACTTTCAGGCAGACTGGAATTGGATAAGATACAAGGTTGATGACAAGATGTTCGTTGCAATTTGTCTTAATTCCGACAACAATCCTAAATATATTACATTAAAGTTAAATCCTATTGACGGCGAATTTTTTAGAAATAACTATGAGGATATTATCCCCGGTTATTATATGAACAAACTCCATTGGAATTCCATAAAAGCCGACGGCAATGTTCCTGATAATATTGTTAAGGAATTATTGGATAAATCTACAACGAAATTCTGAACAAACTTACAAAGAAAAAAAGAGCAGAAATATTATCATTATAAAACCAGTTCAATAATTTTATGGATACATTAAAATAGGAACAATATCAATTACAATAAATCCTTGATATTGTTCCTATTTTGCGTTATAATATTCCTATAATCGATCGAAAAGGAATGATATTATGGATTATATTAAGGTTTCGCAAGCTGCAGAAAGGTGGGGCTTGTCCGCAAGGCGTGTTCGTGTTCTTTGTCAAGAGAATAAAATAGAGGGTGTTATTCGTAAAGGAAATCTTTATATGATACCGGAAAATGCACAAAAGCCTGCAGACGGCAGAAAAAAATCTTCAAGGCAAACAATTTTAATTGAAAAAATCGAGCAGTTAAAGTCAGAGCTTGATTCATGCAGACCCCTTACGCAGGGCGAACTTGAAAGACTAAATGAAGAATTTATGATTGAGTTCACCTACAATTCCAATGCTATTGAAGGCAATACTTTGACACTTCAGGAAACTGCGATGGTGCTTGAGGGGATAACGATAGACCAAAAACCGCTTAAAGAACATTTAGAAGCTGTCGGACATAAAGATGCATTTTTATATGTTCAGGATATTGTAAGCAGAAAAAAACCGCTTACGGAATTTGTAATAAAGAATATACACGCTTTAGTTTTAATGAACAAACCGGAAGACAAGGGCGTATACAGACGAGTTCCGGTTAGGATTATGGGCGCTTACACAGAACCTGTACAGCCTTATATGATTGAGCCTGAAATCTCCAAACTTTTAGCCGAAAATGAAAAAAGAAAAGGCACAATGAGCATTTTTGAAAGGATTGCAAGGTTTCATCTTGAATTTGAGAGCATACATCCCTTTATTGACGGAAACGGCAGGACAGGAAGATTGCTTCTGAATTTTGAACTGATGCAATATGGTTATCCGCCGATTAATGTTAAGTTCGAAGACAGAAAGTGTTATTACGATGCGTTTGACAGTTACTCACGAAATCAAGACGCCAAACCTATGATAAATCTCATTGCCGAATATGTTACCGATAGACTGGAACAGTATTTGAGGATTATGAATGTGTAATTGTAGCATTGATGGTGTTAAAATCGGAAGATGAAATATTGAAATAAACATAAAACTCAAACCGTCAATAGCACATTCCTTGGTTTCACTGTATTACTGAAGAAAGAAAAATATTTCAAAGTGCTATTATTGCATTTTGAATGAAAAGATTGCTTAATAAAACTAACATTATTACATAGTGTGAAGAATGATAATTGACACTACAGAATCGAAAAAATGGATTAAATTATTTGTTTAAGATGACCAACAACTCGAAGTATTGACAATGCAAAATCTCATTTATAATTCCTTGCAAATCGTGTCGATATATTATATAATGAATTATTATAGTAAATAGAGAATAGGTAAGATAATTTGGACAATCATACACCTGAACAACGACACAAAAATATGAAAGCTGTAAAAAGTAGTGGTTCAAAAATAGAAACAATGCTTCAAAAAGAACTATGGCATAGAGGCTTGAGATATCGTAAAAATGTAAAATGTATCTATGGTAAACCGGATATTGCGTTCATAGGAAAGAGAGTTGCTGTTTTTTGTGACAGTGAATTCTTCCATGGTTATGATTGGGAAAATAAACAAAAGGAAATCAAATCTAATCGTGATTTCTGGATACCCAAAATTGAAAGAAACATACAACGAGATATAGAAGTTACCGAGAAATTAACTGCTGATGGTTGGATTGTGTTGCGATTTTGGGGTAATGATATAAAAAGTAATTTAAAGGAATGTGCGGATATTATAGAAAAAGCACTAGGGTAAATAAATGCCTTACAGAACGATTGACTTATGTGCCGGAATCGGAGGAATTCGAAAAGGATTTGAATTGACTGGTAATTACGAAAATATATTATCAGCAGAGATTGATAAATATGCTTGTTTAACATACGAACACTTATTTGGAACTAATCCTAAGAATGATTTAACAACAGAAGAATTTAAACAACTTGTTGAAAATACGGAATATGATGTTTTATTGGCAGGATTTCCATGTCAGACATTTAGTGCTGTTGGCAATCAAGAAGGATTTAATGATCCTGATAAAGGAATAATATTTAATCATATTGCTGAGATTATTAAGAGAAGCAGACCAAAATCCATTTTTTTGGAAAATGTTGAAAATCTGATAAGACATGATAAAGGTAACACTTTTGAAGTCATCGTACATAAGTTAGAAACTGAATTGAATTATAAAATAGTTGGTTTGGATTATAATGAAGATGGTTCTTTTTTAATTAATTCACATAATTTTATTAGAAATTCTCGTTTTTTTGGAATACCGCAAAACAGGCCCAGAACATATATAATGGCATTTGATAGAGAAAGATACGATATAAAACTATTACAGCGACTTGGAAATCTACCATTAAATAATAATGAAATAATATACAATCATTTGAATGACGGATTAATAGAATATGGTGCAGATTTGAAATACTATATGTCATCCGGATATTACAATACATTAGTTGCTCATAGAGCAAGACAAAATGAAAACGGAAATGGATTTGGATACAGAATTGTTTGCTCTCCGGAAATGGAACATCCGATAGCGAATACTATTCTTGCCACGGGAGGCTCAGGAAAAGAGAGAAATTTGATTATAGATTTGCAAGATGGAGTAGCTGGAGCTGACTATCCGACTAAACATACTCCTATTAACAATGAGTGTATAAGAGTTATGACTCCAAGGGAGTGGGGTAAACTTCAAGGTTTCATAAATTATGCTTTTGTTGAAAATGGTGTTGATACATTTAGTTTTCCAGAAGGAATGTCAATTCAACAACAATATAAGCAGTTTGGAAATTCAGTTACAATTCCATTAATAAAAACAATGGCAGAATTTATGACCGCTTGTTTTCGAATGTTAAATGATGATAATATATAGAAAAAATATATACAATATAAAGCGCAGAGTTAAACTCTGCGCTTTATATATTTGCATAATATACATTACATTCAAAAAATAATCAATAAATATATTGACAAATAATTTTGGAATGTATATACTAAAACTGTAGAAACAAGTAAAAAGAGGTGTATATTATGTCGCAAGAAACAAAAAGAGAGCGATTTGTAAGAATTGCCGAAGCAAGAACAAATAAAATTTTAGAAATGATGAGATTGCTTGGAAATTGTTCAAGTAAATCAAACTATGATTACACTGATGAAGATATCAAGAAAATATTTGGTACTTTAGAAAAAGAATTAAAGAATACAAAAAACAAGTTTTTGGGAGTAGATTCAAACAATGAAAAATTCACATTAAATTAAAGGGGCGTGTATTTATGGGTAAAGTGTGCTGGGATTTTCCTTTGCTGGGAACTGGCAATCAAAGCGGAAATAATATTGCTGCAATAACTATGTTTAAAGGGTCAGGCATAATGGACGGACTAGCCAGAGAAGTTTGCCAAAATTCACTTGATGCAAGGGATAGAAATCTTTCTGATGATGTTCCTGTAAAAGTTAAATTCGAATTAGTGGAAATACGAAAAAATGACTTTCCTATGTTTAAAGGATATCAAGAAGCGTTATCAAATAGTATTGCTTATTGGAAAACCAGTCCTTTAAGTACACCAAAAATAATGGAATTTCTTCAAAATGTTCAAACTGCATTAAACGAAGATACTATTCCTATGTTAGTTATGAGTGACTATAATACTGTTGGATTAAATGGTGTAAATGCAAAAATTGATGAAGGAGAAAAATCTTTTTGGGATTTGCTTGTAAATACAGAAGGAATTTCAATTAAACAAGATGATAACAGTGCAGGCAGTTTTGGTATTGGGAAGAATGCACCTTTTGCGTATTCTGCATTAAATCTTGTTTTTTATAATACTCTTGCTCAGGATGGGGGAAGAGCTTTTGAAGGTGTTACAAGACTTGTTACAAGTCAAAGAGAATATAATGGTTCAATGAGAAGAACGCAGCCTATAGGAAAATACTTGTATTTATTAGATGAATATACCGGCAGACCTATTCTTCCTCAAGACAATTGTAATCTTGCAAATATCGATATATTTAATCGTAAAAGAACAGGGACTGATGTTGCAGTTGTAGGCTTTAAAAAAGCAGAGTATGAGAATTGGGAAGATTTAACTGCAGTTGCAATAATAAAAAATTTTATTCTTTCAATAATGATGGGTAAACTTGAGATTACTATTAAATCTGATATTGTAAAATATGAAATTAGTAAAGAAAAAATTGAGGAGTTATTGTTTGTCAAATTTAAGGATCATATTCAATTAAAATACACACGTCAAATATTCGAAACAATAACCAAAGGTCAACTTAAGAAAACCCAAATTGCAGAAAAAGAAGATTTGAGTATATACACAAGATATGATGATGGTTATGCTCAATCACTTTCGAGATTCCGTTCAACAGGAATGTTAATCAATACCACAACAGAAGGTTTGCCGCATTTTTCGGTAGTAATCATAGTAAATGATGTCGGAAAAAAAGAATTAAGCAAAACTCTACGCGAAGCAGAACCTCCACAGCATACTGAATGGAAAGCAAAAAATATAACAGATAATCGTGATCTGCATAATAAGGCAGCAAGATATATAAGAAGCATATCAAAACAAATTCAACTTACACTTGATGAATTTGAAAAAGCAGAAATTACTGATCGTATGGATGCCGGTGTGGGAAATTATTTGCCGGATACTTCAGAAAACAGCATTACCAGTGAAGGAACCGACGGACTAAAAACAGATATAAAAATTAATGAAATTTCTTCATTTGATGGAAGAGTATTTTATAACAGTCAATATGAGTCTGCAGAGAACGGTAAGGGTTCACCTTCGCAAACCAAAGGCGGCAAAAACGGTAAGAAGAAAAAAAGAAAAAAGAAAACAAATATAAAAATTCCTGCTGTTAAACCTGACAATGGAAAAGACAAAGGTGTAACCTCTGGAAAGGGAAAGATTAAAGTATCCACATTAAATATAAAAGAACATAGAACATTTTATGTAGCGGCAAATAAATATCATTTATATGTTAATTCTCCTTCTGTATACGAGAATGTATATATTAAATATTATGCTGGCAGGGAAGATAATGGACAAGATGCTTTATCTATAAAGAATATCAAAATAGAAGGTTTGCCTCGAATCGATGTTAATGGAGAAAGAATTGGACCGATAACATTAAATGAAGGTAAAAATGCAATGTATATAGAATTTGAAAGTAATGAAATAATGGCTGTTATACCTGTTTTTACAGTGGAGGTGCAAAATGAGGAATAAAGCTGTTGAGTATCCGCATCCCGTATTAAATGAATTTACCAATGATTTTATTGATTCGTCTTTTTCAATTAATGTTAAATCGCATAGTGATATAGGAAATGATATTGTCTTGGAATTGGAATATTTTTTGTACTGTCCTGGAATAGCAGAACTATTGAAAACGGGAGATTTGAAAATCATTGCACGTATTACTTGTTATAGAACTTTTTTCAGAAAAGTTGAAAATCTAAACATAGATGAATCAACTATTATTAATATTCCAAAAAAGAAAGTAACTGATGTTTTGGAAATACAAGCATCAATTGTTGCAAATGAAAATATACCAGCTTTTTCTATTGATGAATTTAATAAAGATTATTTTGGTAATAAATCTTTTCGATTGCGCAAAGGAGATATAATAGCTAATGAACCGGGAATAAAAATAAAATTAAATACTATTTTTGAAAAAAATGCTTCTGGAGTAGTCCAAGTTACAGGTAGTCCAGATATTGCAGAAATGAAAGTTAATTATGCGGATATCAATGAATCAAATCCTGCTTTATCAAACTACATAGTAATAACTCTTCCTGATACAGAATATCAAAATTATGCTAAACTGATGACTAAAAAACACAAGAAAAACGGCATAGAAAGATTTTTACAAGCATCTATTATTCTCCCTGCAATTACTGAAGCAGTTGCCAAACTCAGAATGGAAGAAATTGTTGAAGACGATGATGAAATGCCTAAATACAAAGGCACAATATGGGCTGATTCTATAATGAATGCTTTATTAAGTCATGGAATTGACGAACTTGCAACCTGCACAAAATCAGATTATGAGTTAGCAAATATCATATTAGGATATGTAGCAAATGATGCAATTAATAATCTAATGCAAAAAATGACAGAGTGGTCAACGATGAGACAGGAGGATGATGTTTTGTGAATTTAATATATTTTACAAGAGAGGCTTACAAATCACTAAAAAAAGACCTTAACATAAATAGAGAAAAATATTACAGTGATGAGCCATGGTTAAATGAATATTTTAACAAAATCGGCATTGATGATTTTTATAAGACATCCGCCTTAACCGTACCAAATATATCTCTTGTATGTACAGGAGATGATATAGAGTCAAAAAACAAGGATGATTTAGTTAATATCAAAATGCTATACAATGAATATAAAGATAAAATTTCTCCTATACAAGCGTCAGATCCTTTACTTTGGAGTGCACTATGTCATATATCATATAAAGATTATGTTTTAAAAAGATGGAAAAAGGCAGACGATTCCGTGAGGATTGATCAACGTTTTTTTGCAACAGAAGGAAGATCTTCGCTTACATATTATAATGCAATTTCCCGCCTTTGGTGGTCTGGTTATTTAACATATGATGAAGAACGAGTTTCGACTAATCCATGGCATTTAACGGAGATTTTATTTTCCGCACAACAAATTCAAAAAGATTTGTTTGATCAACCTTTCAGCATGAACAAAACCATCGTCAAGGGAATGTTAAAAGCATTGAAAAGAATACAAGAAGAAACAAAAAATTCCGCAACAACCATATTTAGAAAATGTTGTGATTCTTATATGAACCATTATGGTGCGGTAACTATTATAGATACTCTTTCAGCAGAAGAAATCGAAGAAATTTCTTATAATTACATGAAATCTTGTTTGCAGTAAAAATTGAAATTATTAAAATACATTTTGAATATTCAGAAAGAGAAATCAATAAAGACGAAATTGGGGTAACAACTATGTTTAAGACTTACGACTTATTTAATCACAGAAGCATAAATGATTTAGTTCCTGAAATAATATATTATTATCTTTTTAAAGGACTAAGTTTAACTGCTATAGAAGTGAAATTATTCAAAACCGAAGAATACAAGGGATGGCTCAGTAAAACATTTCTTAATTACTATGGTATAGATACAGAAAAAGAAAATAAGGGAATGTATGCAGATAAGACTGTTCCTGAAGTCGTTACTGAACTCTACAAAAGTTCAGATATTGCGCATATAAGAGTTGCAAAATTATTAAAAGAAAAGTATTTATAATTTATTATTGATGATATCTGGACTTTTGAAAATTACTGTGGTATATGTTGTGTTGCAAACGCTTAGCTCTGATTGTCGCCACACAACATTAGTAAGAGGTAGTACAAATACTGTACTGCTTCTTAATTGTATGTCAACACTTATTTATACTGTTTTAAAAACTTCATAACCTGCTCCTTGCCGATTTTGTTAGTACGATAATCGGCAAGGAGTTTTTTCTTTGTTTCCATAAATTCAGTATATCTTTTATTCGGAATAATTGGTTCCACATCATTCCAATACTCATCAGGTTCAACATAAAATTGTAAATATAGTTTTCTTCTGACCTTTTCAAATTCTGCTAAAACTTCATCATTTTTCTTCTGTTCTCTGTTTGCAATATGAGGGCCTAAATCCTGACATTTTTGTCCGTCATAAGAACCATAACAATACGCAGTTGCTTTTGCTGTTTTAGGCGTAAAAAGTTTACCGCACAATTTGCAAACATTAATTCTTTTATTGCTTTGAAAGTGTAAATATATCAAAACAGAATAAAATTCCGCAACGGATGTGCAAATATAATATTCGCTCATTGTTCCTACTGACTTTGAATTTTGCTTAAACATATATTTATCAAATTTCTTTGTTGTAAAACTAACCTTATTAAAGTTATCAAAATTCTTGTTAAACTCTTTTTCAAAATATTCTAAACGAGCAGTTTGGTCATTGCTGTCATCACCAACGATATTAAAAATGTTATTAAGTATGATTTGTATTGTGACTACTTCTGCTAGTGCATTATATTGATCTATACATCTTTTTATAATTCCGATAACAGTATCATCATAAAAATTAAAATTAAATTTCATATCTGAATAAATCAGAGCAGTCCATAAAGGATTTACTTTCATCATTGAATTTAGAAAACCATTTATATATTCGCCAAACTGAGAAAGTTTTTCATGAGTAATTTCATAAATGTTTTTACTGTTGCCTTTCAAATTTTCAAGCATTCTTTCAATGGCATTGACATAGCTTGTAAAATCATAATCTGAAAACTTAATCAGTTCGTCGTTAATATTAAATTCAATCGGCGAGTGAATGTTATCATTATTAATCACCATATACTCAGCAATACCTTGTTTACCTTTCTTTAAATGTACTAAAACTGCATCAGTAATCATACAAAAAACCTCTCGGATGTAACTTTGTGAAAAATCTCAAGTTACATCCGTCCTTTGTTTTTATTCAATCTTTTTATTAGACTATAACACAGAAAGTAATTTTTAACAATATGAAAATGAGTAGTGATATTTATGACCAATGTAGTTGTACAGTGAACGGTAATATATGAACAATATGAATAAAACAAGTTATATAAACCCTATGTGACGATATAACGAACTTTTATTTATAGGTAAGCACCCCGTGTACCAATTCAAAATAAAAATCGATAGTAGAGGAAATTTGGAAAGAAAAAACGAGGTTTCTTCTCCAATATTTCATGCTTTGTCGATTTAATTTTAAGGTTTAAATTATAAAAACCGGGAGGTGAAGTGTATATGATTTGATTGTATTTTCTGTATTAAACCCGGACTTGTCCGGGGCAATGCAGAGCGCCCGGATGTCCGGAAACCCAATAATCGGGCGGAAGCCCGAACCCACTCGTCCAAACATATTCCGTGATTAAATATGTCAAAACATATAACAATCACTGCATATGTTTCTCCTCTCAGCGAAGGTACAAGTATCCTTCGCTGTAAAAGAGGTAAAAATTTATAATTCGGAGGTAAAAGAAATAACGGAAAACAGACGAAGAAATAAGACACTCACTATCAGACTTACTGATAATGAGAAAAAGAAAATTATTGCAAAATCCCATAAAGCAAAAATGAGTACAACGGATTTTATCATTTCCTGCACAGATAATGCTGTCATTAAGACACCAGAAGATTTAAGACCTGTTGTATCGCAGTTAAAACGAATCGGCAACAACATCAATCAGATTGCCGTTAAGGTGAACAGCGGTGTGGTGTACTCCGTAAACTTTGATGAGGTTATTGAAATGCAAAATAAAATTTATGAAAAGGTTTTTGAAATTGCCGATGCCGATAGTCAAGTTCATTAAAAACGAAAAGCAGAATGCATCTGCAATGAAAGGTTCTATTGATTACTGTTTACAAAAATATAAGACGGTAGATAGTCAAACAGGACAAAGATATGTATCAGGAGTTAACTGCAACGGTTTGAATGCTTACAAAGAATTTATGACAACTAAGCTTGCAAGCAATGCAAATGACGGAAGATTTTTTTATCAGTATATTCAATCCTTCTCGCCGAAAGACAATGTTGATTATGATAAGGCTCACAAGATTGCTTTGGAATTTGCAGAGAAAGCATGGCGGGGACATGAAATATTAGTCACTACTCACTGTGACAGAAATCATATACACACTCACTTCATTGTCAATTCAGTCAGTTTTGAAACAGGGAAAAAGCTGAGGCAGAATCCAAACACATTGAAATCTTTGAGAAAACTCAGCGATGAAATCTGTACCAAATACGATGTTACACCATTAAAACCATACGCCAAAACAAAAGAAAAGCGATTATCAGACGGCGAATATCGTATGGCAATGAAAGGAACAAGCTGGAAATTTGCTTTGATGTTTACTATTGATAATGCTATGAAAAAGTGCAAAACGAAAAAAGAATTCATTGATGAAATGAAAAAGAACGGCTATGAAGTACTGTGGACAGACGAGAGAAAGTACATCACTTACACCTGTCCGAACGGAATGAAATGTCGTGATATTAAATTGCACCAAGAAAAATACGGAAAGGAAAAAATGGAACTTGAGTTTGAATTACGAAGAATTGAAACAGAAAAATGCACCGCAGAAAGCTACGACCAACGATATGATAGTGAAGATGGAACAAGTATCACAGGTAACAATCGTGGAGAGCGATTACTGGAAAGCACTGATAAATCTGAACAGAAATCAGAATCAAATGTTGAATTCGATTTTGGAAACAAAACCGGACAAAGAAACGATAGCCGGAGAATCAGAATGGATTGTTCAGCAAATCAACAAGAAAATTACGGAACAGGAAGACTTAATTCAGAAACAGCTGAAGAATCAGGAAACTATACTGACAGAACAGGCTGGGAAGATGAACGAGAGTATGCTTTCGGCAGAAAAACAGATGAACAATCTGTTGGAGAAACTGAAAAAGAAATGGATTTCGATATTCTTTGGAGCCATGATAGGAATTCAAGTGTTCTTTCAAATACTCTCTATTTTGCTGGGAATCTATTTAAAATGATTGATAATCAGACTCGTTATCATAGAAAAAGAATTAAATTATCTCAAAAAGAAATTTTGAAGAGAATTGCTCACGGTCAGAAATCTGACGGCTATGAGGAGTATGAAGATTACACACAAACAATGTAAAAACAAAAGTCCTGCCGGGTAATCGGCAGGCAGAAAGGAATTTATGATTATTAAAAACAATACTACTGCAACAGTTGTTGCACAAATTAATTAAGATAAGATTGGAGTGATATAGAAAAAATATAAGCTTGTGGTATTATGCCACGCAATTTTTCAAAGCTGAATACTGAACCTTGTCCTTGTAATATAAATGAGTATGAGGAGATGTATTGCTATGGATAAGCCTGTGATTACCGAAAAATTAATTAAAAACTATGAAATTGATTTCGGCAAGGGCAAAGCCGTAGTAAACGAATATCTCCCAAGCCTTACCAAAGACGAGATTGAATTAAACCGAATGACTGTTAAAAACATTTTAGCAAAGGTTTTCGGTAAAGATGCGATATAAGCTGGACATTTCACAATGCTTCGTATATATTGATGTTGAGTTATCGGTCAGAAATGAGGTAACTTATTTATGATCGCAATTTATGCTCGTCAATCGGTAGAAAAAGAGGACAGCATTTCAATCGAATCGCAGATTGAAATGTGTACCTACGAGGCAAGAGGTGAGGCATTTTTAGTATATAAGGACAAAGGATTCAGCGGTAAAAATACAAATCGCCCTGAGTTTCAACGAATGATGCAGGACATCAAAACAGGGCGGAAAGGAATTACAAAGGTCATCGTTTACAAGCTTGACCGTATCAGCAGAAGTATTCTTGATTTTTCAAATATGATGGATACTTTCGGTAAGCTCGGAGTTGAATTTTCATCGGCAACCGAAAAGTTTGATACAAGCACGCCTATGGGCAGGGCAATGCTGAATATCTGTATAACTTTTGCACAGCTTGAGCGAGAAACCACACAGCAGAGAGTAAAGGATAACTATATCTCTCGCAGTCAGAAAGGCTTTTATATGGGAGGACCCGTGCCTGTCGGGTTCAAAAAAGTTGATTTAACGATTGACGGTATCAAAACATCTATGTATGAGCAGATACCTGCTGAGGTTGAACTCGTTAAAAAGGTTTTTGAAATGTATGCGGATGTGAATTATTCCAACGAGGACATTGCAAAAGCAGTTCGTGATATGCCCCCTGAATGCAGACGGAACAGAACTGTTACAAGAGCGAGAATACAGGACTTTATTAAAAATCCTGTTTATGTCAAAGCGGATATAAATGTGTATAATTTTTTCAAATCTAAAGGAGTGAAGATTATCAATCCGCCTGAGGATTTTATCGGCACAAATGGTTGCTATCTTTACACTGGTGACAAAAGCACACGAAAGCAAACCGACCTTTCAAATGCTGTTCTTGTGCTTGCACCGCACGAAGGATTTATTGACTCTGATTTGTGGATAAGATGCAGAGAACGAGCACTTGACCAGCAGCAGATAAAACGTAATCCAAAGGCGAAAAACACTTGGCTTGCAGGGCTTGTTAAATGTGGCAACTGTGGTTATGCGCTTGTACGGAAAAACTATATCAAGAAGAACATTAGCTATTTTCTATGCTCTCACAAGATGAATGATAATCTTTGTTGCGGATGCGGAACAATTCACGCAGATGAATTTGAACGATTTATATTGCAGAAAATCAAGGAAAAGCTTGCTGATTTTAAGGAGTTTGAAATTGCAGGTGTCTCTGCTAATAATCCTAAAATAGAGGAGTTGAAGGCACGGCAAATTGCAATAGATAACGAAATCAGTGAAACCGTTAAAAATGTTGCAGGCGCAAACGAAATCGTTATGGCGTATATCAATGAAAGTGTTGAACGGCTCCATAGCGAAAAAATACAAATTCAGGCAGAAATTCAAAGGCTAAGTGAAAACAGATATTCGGCAAACGAAAAAATAATTTGTGATTTTGATAAATTTGATACACTGCCTTTTGAACGCAAACGAGAGCTTGCAAACGCAGTAATCAAAAAAATTTATGCAACAAGTGATAAAATTGATATTGTTTGGAATATATAATCATATTGACAAATAGGATAAATAGGATATAATAATTATAGGATATATTTATCCTATATAAAATGAGGTGATTATATGTATATCAACACAGATACAATTTTTTCAATGACGCAAGCAAATCAGAATTTTTCCTCAGTAGCAAGGACGGTAGACAATAAAGGTGAGGCAGTTGTGTTCAAAAACAACAAGCCAAAATATCTTATTGTGGATATTGAGTCAAACGATTTAATGCTCGATCTAACTGATGATGAGAAGATTGATATTGTTGCGAAAAGAGTGCTTGAAAAATATCTTCCCGCTTTTAAGGAGCTTGCAAAATGATAAAATTCAGTAAGGAAAAAATATTGCTTCTTCATCAGGTTATGGCAGAAGCAACGGGCGGAGATATAGGTGTTCGTGATGAAGCTTTGCTTGAATCGGCAATAGAAAACATTTACGCAACTTTTGATGGTATTGAACTTTATCCGTCAAAAGAAGAAAAAGCAGCAAGGCTGGGTTTTTCACTTATATCAAATCATGCATTTCTTGATGGAAACAAACGAATAGGAATGTACATTATGATTTCATTTCTTGAACTGAATGGTATTAAAATTGATGCAACAAATGATGATGTTGTTAAACTTGGATTATCCGTTGCGGATGGAAGTTCAAACTATGAAGACATTCTTAAATGGATAATAGACCATAAAATATAAAAATTGGTGCAGGGATTAACTCTGCACCAAAATTAAAAGAAAAGTTTACAAGATTGCGGTAGCGTATCACCGAAGCGCTGGAAGTGAACCACCTCACGCTCACGCAAAAATTTAATCGGTTCTATGATATCGGGGTCATCGACAAGTCTTAAAATATTGTCGTATGTGACACGTGCTTTTTGCTCTGCGGCAAGATCCTCGTTAAGGTCGGCTATTGTATCGCCCTTTACCTGCATACTAGCGGCGGACCAAGGAACTCCGCTTGCCGCGGTAGGATACACACCGTTTGTGTGGTCAACAAAATATGCCGCAAAATTCGGATTATCCTCAATCTGCTTTTCAGTCAGATTTTTTGTAAGCTGGTGTACGATAGTACCAATCATTTCAAGATGACCTAATTCGTTTGCGACATAATGTTATAAATAATTTCATACAAAAAAAGAATTCTAACTAAACATTAAAATCTTTTTTATATTTTAAATTAATTAAGTAACTTAATACCAAATAAGCAACGCTTATATCACTTTTGAGCTAATAGTAATAATTCTTACAATATCGCCTGAGCTGTCCTTGATACCGACAGCCGTCTCAATTACTGTTTCGGAGTTTCTGACAAAGGTTGCTTTCATAATAACAAGCTCGTCATTTTCAAATATATCTTCAACGTCCATTAATTCTTCATTGTTAATATCGGTCATAGCTATTTCCTTTGTTTCAAAGAATAAAATAAAGTAATTAAAAAGAGCGATTAGATCACTTAAACCAAATCGCTCAACCTCAGCTTGCAATATTATTATAATGTTAGATGAAAATAAAATCAATAAAATAGATAATACAATAATGAGAATAATGCAACAGTTATGAATTTGTTTTCCCTCGTTCTATTAATACATAAAAAAAAGGGAACCAATACAAGTATCGGCTCCTTGGAAACATAACTGAATATGTTTTGTTCTACATTACATATTATTACACAAATCAAAAAAATAGTCAACAATTTTTTTGACAAATTCATAGTTTGATTGAATTAGTGCATTTTTTTGAAAATAATCTTTATAACGAATAAATTTCTTATCAAACAAATCTTTTAATTCTTTCAAAGTGTAATATTTTATTTTCTTGTAGAACGGCAAATAAAATTTAATTGTATTTTGTAGATATATCAATTATAATGTCAATGAGGTGTACACTATGAATTACGATGATTTATTTGCAAAAGCAATGGCGAATTTTCTACACAGAGAAATAATAGAGGATGCTCATTCAAAATATAATATATCCCAAGAAGATATGGAACAAATGAACAGAAAAGCCGTGAACAGGGCTAAATTGCTCACTGAAATAATGATAGATACAAAAAAATTAGATGCTTTCACTATTCTTTATTCATTAGCAGTTATAAATGAATGGGATGATCCTGTTGAAACAGATGATGTAATAGGCATAAGAAATACTATTGATAGAACTGCCAATACAGGCAAAATATTTTGATAAACAAAAAGCCGCCCCTTACCTCAACAGAGATAAGGGGCAGTCTTTTAAGATTTACAATTCAGGTGCTGTTCCAAGTCCCATAACACTCATCCTTTCATTTGACTAGAATTATTATACCTCTTTTTTTAAAATTGTCAACAAAAATTTACTGAAAGTTTTCTGGAATCGTTCCATTGTTTGTTTCCTCAGCTTTAATATTTTGTCTAGCTGTTGTAGATTTTTTTACCCATATCTCATAAAGTCCCTGTAAATTTCTATATAATTTTGGTTTTCCTAGCTCCGAACATTTTGAGATATCATAATATAAAGTTCTACACATTTCAATATATGTTGGATATAGTGACTGATATACAACACTTTCGTCAGCAACATTATGTGTAAAATACATTGCAAATTGTTCTGCATTATTAAGGACTTTAGTAACATAATTATTGAAAAAATCATTCATTGCTTTGTCAACATCAACCTTTATGACTACTTTACCTGATCCACCTTCTTTTGTTTCATTAACTGCAAATCCGTTCATGTGAAGATTGAATGCTTCATTAATTTCAACGATTCTCTTTAAAAATTGTTTTGATGAATACATTTGATTTAGTTTTTTTATTTCGTCTTGTGAAAAAATGTCATTCATTTCTTCAACATCAAAATCTTTCATTTGTGCTTTATCTTTTTGAAGGAACTCGTATATTCCGGCAGTTTTATAAACACAATTTACAACAGCAAATGGTGTTAAAACCTCATTTTTATAGTATTCAGACAAGTCAATAGCTTTTTGAACTTTATCAGTTTGCATTTTAATGATACTACTTTTGGAAGATAAATAATATTGCCAAACGGCTATTACAGTTCCTACAATCACAAATAGCGATGCTAATATTTGAGATATTTTTTCTATAATCTCAATTTTATTGGTTCCACACGAAAAAATAGGAAGTTCTTTTATAGAAAGAGGTATTAATATTATAATTAAAGATACTGAAATTAATATTATTGATATAATTTTTCTCTTGTGCTTTTTTAAAAACTTCTTCATTTTACAATCCTTTATTTTTATTAAGGAGATTATATAACATATTAATACAAGAAATAAATTGATTTAGTCAATACATATTACAAAACTGCATAAATTATCGACAAAAAAATAGATAATATTACAAATTGTATCTATATAAACAAAAAATCGCCCCTAGCTCCTACAAACATAAGAGCCGAGGGCTTTTGCTTTAACAATATTTAATTAATAAATCAATGGTGAACACATAATATTCACGCCCATTCTTCTTCAAATCTAATGTATTTCAAATTAGGTGCTGTTCCAAGTCCCATAACACTTCTCCTTTCATTTCAGCCAGTTAGTGTTGTCATTGTAAGCGGTAATCCATCCGGACGGGCATTTCACCCAAACTTTTTTTAATTTCGTATCAGTATAGCTGTCCTGCACTGTTATTTTAGTACCTGATTTGAAGTAAGCATTTGCGTTACGAATTTTTGAGGTAGCGTTCTTCTTGCCGTCTGTAGTCAGCTCCTTGACCTTTTTTCTAACACTCGCATTGTGGTTAGCATATATGCCTCTTACACCCTTTAAGGTGTAAACCTTGCCCTTTGTGTATGTCGGCAGCTTTGCTGACGTTACAGGAGATGCAGAAAGATAAGATGTGCTTACCCATTTGTTTGTGCCTATTTTGCTCCAGCCTCCGCTCGTTGCGGTTACGGTTACTTTAGCTTCTTTTGCAAGCGTTCCGACAATGGCTGCCGAGCTGCTTGCACTTTTACGGACATTAAGATTTAAACTCTGTGTGGCAACATATCTTGTATAGCTTGTTGCTTTCGGCTTGCTTGAGGTATTATTGCCGGATGATTTGCTTGTAGCCTTGTAGTCATTACTATATATCCAGTAGTTTACTGTATTACCGTATTTCTTGAAACTGCTCTCACTTACAAATGCAGAATTACCGCTTACTGTTACCCCTGCGGCACGTCTTGACGCAGTATTAAACTTTCCTGAATACAAATAAGGGTCATATACTGTAATTGTACCGCCGTTGTCCGCAACAAGCACTATGTAATGTCCGCCTGTTGTAAATAATCCCGAATTACAGGAGGCAACAACAAAATAATCTGTTATACCGTCTTTGTTTTTATCTGTCTTAAGATATTTTATCATCGTATTAAATGATGATGTTGAATAATATTCGTTAAAATCAAAGTAATCGGCTACAAAAGACCAGCAAGCCCACGCCGTACCGTTATTGCTTGTACGGTAGCCGTTATCAACAAATAACTGTGCCATTGTAGTGGGAAGTATAGCGCCCTTCGAGCTTGATACAACCATTGCCGCCGATGTGGGACCGCAAGCAGATGACTTCATTGTCTGACTGCTGTCGCCTATACTTGTATAAGGCTTATTTGCCCATCGGCTGTCAGCCTGACTGTAATATGTAAGCCCGGAGCAAGCGCCGAGTAATTTATTGCCTTTGCCTGTGTTCGTTCCGTCATAGGACGGATTTTCCTGTTCTATCTGTGCATCAGGCTCTATTGCGCCTTCATCAACAATATCTGCTTCATTATCAGGAACAGGTGCAAGCTCATCTGTTGCAATATCCTGTTTGGATGCAACCGCATTTTTTGTATCGGCAGCTATTTTCTGAACTTCATCAGATATTGTCACTGTCTCTACACTGCTGACATTGTTGTTGGTATCAACTGCCCGTGTGGTCTGTTCTGTGCTAGTTTCGTCAACTGATACCGCAACATCATTACTGCACCCTGCGAACATACTAAAAATGAAAAGCACGCTAAGAAGTGTGCAAATAATTCCATCAATAATTTTTTTCATAATCTTTACCTCACTTTTTAACCCAGAAGTATATTTATAACATTTTCTTCTGCACCCTGAATCAGTGTTACACCTGATACATTACAATAGCAGTGTTCACTCCACTTTTCATCATTAAGTACATCAAAACAAAATGCAGTTTCTCCATCATAGCAAGCTGAATATTTATGTTCATTTCTTTCAATATTGATTTCGCTATCAAAAAGTTCCTCATCATTTTTTGTAAATAATCTTATTGTTTGAAACTCATCAATAAATTTTTCTAAGAACTCCCAAAGTTCCATAGCCTTAATCCTCCGTTTTTAATTCTTCTGAATTAACTTCAATACCCTCAACTGCATCAAGCACATTTTTTGTTTCTGCCTGAACAGATGCTTTATCAACAGTGCCTTCAATTACCATATAAGCAACCGCCGCTACACCTGCGATAACATACCCTGCTATCTGTACCTTTTCATTATTTGCGGATTTGAGAGCAGCGCCGATACCTGCTGCAATGATTACAGCAGTTACAATAAATTTTCTTGATGTTATTTTCTTAATGATGTTATTCATATTATTTCACCTCGCTTTCAATATCTTTTATTCTATGATTTATAACTTTGATTTGTTCTTCAACAACAGGCATTCGCTTGGCAAATCCATTATGCTCACGAACTTCACGGGTTAACTCATCTATCTTTGTATCTGTAACCGCTTGCTGTTTTTCAATTTCTGACTGCATTTTGCGGTTTGAACTGATATTTGATATAACCACTCCGAGAACTGATAATCCGCCTGTTATCAAAGCAACTATAATTGCCTCTGACATAACCTATGCTCCTTTGTTATTATCTTTCGCTATCTTTTCCTTGATTTTTTTAATGGCAACAAACAGTTTGTCATTTTCGTCCATTTCTCTGAACTTTCCGTTTTCGAGTATTTTCATCGCTTTCCGTATGCCTCCTCAGACTGAATATTTTTAGGCTCTAATTTGATTAAATTTAAACTTGACATACCGGTTATATGAAACTCATTCAGATAATCCACGTCTCTTTTTTTGTGAATAGTTTTACTGCCCTTTGAAGAAGTTAAGGTGTTATCAATTATATAAAATGAATCGCCCATTGATATTTCCAAGGCAAAATCCATCCATTCACCTTCAACTACTACATCTCCAAAATCTTCTCCGCTTACATTTTCTACACCGGAACAACCGGGTAAGTTTAAAGCATAAATATGCAGCAATAAGTTTTCAATTAAGATTTTTGCTCTGTATTTAATAACCCGGCACGGTCTTTCTGCTAATGTTGTACCGTCTGCATATGCGCCTAAAAATGTTTTTAATTCTTTCCAACACGTTTCTCTGTAATATTTATTAACAAAATCATATGCTGTAGAAAAGTGGTCGTAATCTTCTTGTGTAATTGCTACCTCGGAGGGATATACAGGAATGACCAATGCTTCCTCAAAATTACCGTTCCCGGAATCAAATAAAATAGCTCCTTCTCCCATTCCAAAGCCAAAGTTTTCAGTGGCATCATATCCGAATATCACCATAATCGGAGATAATTCTGCTAACTTTTCTGTTAAATTGATAAGAACATTCTCAAATTCTTCATCACTTTTTACAAAAATTGTTTTTAAGAGCTTACCGCCGAGCAGCACATTAGCTACCGCACTGTTTGCTATGGCGTTATTACTTTCTAAGGAAAGCTCTGTATCAATTGTAATTTCCGCATCCTTGCCAGGAGGTCCCGGATCGCCCTTGTCCCCTTTAAGCCCTTGAGGTCCTTGATCTCCTGTTTCGCCCTTAGGACCCTGCGGTCCTGTCTCTCCTTTTGGACCTTGTATGCCTTGTTCACCTTTTTCGCCTTTCATTATCCCTGAATCAACGAGTTTCTTTATCAGAGCATAATGTGCTTCTAATTCCGTTTGTGTAGGTTTATCCGCCTCAACAATTGAACTATCATATGTACCCTTATTAATGTACTCAATGCATGGAATCGGAGAGAGACGCAATGTGGTTTCTCCGTCTGCCACCTCATAAGCATAAATCCCGATTCTACATCTGCCTTCCTGAAGCTCAGGAGCAAAACAAGTATTGTTTTCTACAGTTCTGAATTCATCATTAAATACTGCCCGAACAATCAGTCCCTTATATTCTTCGGAAAAATTAAAAATACATTTAATTTGTTCAACATTACCAGAAGTCAGTTTGTCGCTTTTATTTAACATTTTCACTTCTGTTTCTGTTACATTAAATTCTAAAGTTATCATTATTAATCTCCTTTAAATACCTATAACGAACCGCAATACAAAAGCATTGTTGGTATATTTGATACCACTGTTAGATGTGCCTGTTGAGGTGTTTGAATCTTTACCTGTTATAGTGGTGTCGGTGATATACAAATATTTATTAGCTACAATGGAAAACATTTCACTCGCTAAAATAATATTTGTCCCTTTGCCGGAAAGGAACAACACATAATCTTTTGGAATAAAATGAAACGAAAATGTATGTTCTAACGCTTTACCGTCGGCATATCTTGAAAATACTAAAACAATTCCGGAAGCCATATCACTTAAATGTGCTACTTCTCCGCTGCTTACTCCGCCATATCTGAATGTTATAGTCTGTCCGCCGTTCATATAATAAGCGCCCTGCCATAGAATATATTGCGGATATTCCGGCATTTGTTTTGAAATCACTTTTAAACATTCAATCAATCCATCATCTGTTACGGCATACGGATATTCGCCTCCGCCAACATCTATCATATGAATATAATTAGCATTACTGCTTCCGCTTACATATCCAAATTTAATTGTTGCAGTAGCACCGTCCCTTCTGGTAAATGTTTTCTGCATTATATGGTCTTTTGTTACAAAAGCATTAAGATTTTCAACAGATGAATAATCATTTGCTGAAAATGCGGGTCTTTCAGCCGTAAATACTTCTGTCATGCCCTGATTGATTGTCAGGTTTATATCCATAATGACAATAGGGTATTTGTCTCCCTTTAAATCGGTTATCGTAACTCTGTCGCCGAGTTCTAAATACGTAAACCCAACTGTATCGGTTTCATATGTGTAATAATTAATTTCAATAAGCCTTTTATATATTTCTGTCAAACCGGCTATGTCTTCACAGTCAACTAAACCGAAAACAATAGGGTTACTGTCAATTGTAATTTTGTTATCACTGCTTTGCGCATTTTGCGGCAGTCGTACAGTACTGATAACGCCAACAAAATCAACAATATCAGGTGCGCTGATTTTATCTCCTATTTTCAATGTTTTCATTTCGGAGGGCATTATTTCTATATTTGAATCTGTCCAATTAATAACCTTTAGTTGTATACCTTCACATTTAAAATTGACGCAAGCTATGCCTGCAACTGCATCCAGCACATCTCTATATGTATTGCAATCATTAAGAAGTGATCTCTTGAATTTGATATTTGAATTTGGCAGCTGCATATCTTCACATTCAAAGCCGCATTTTGAACACACTAAATTTACTGCATCAATCAATGTCAGCTTTTCTGTACTGTCATTATCTACCCCTTCATATGGCTGCATTGCATAATACATATAGTCATAGCAGGTAAGCTGAAGTGAATTTGTTTCAACATTAAATTCCTTTTCTGTAATATAGAAAGCTCCATAATCGGCATATTCAAAATATTCGGCAAAATCACCTTCAGAATTTATGGGGACAGTAACCTTTACACCTATTTCAAGGCTGTCTATGACATTACCGTCTATTCTGTCAATTCCCTTTATAGATAAGGTTAGGCAGCTCATTGATGACTTGAATGGCTCATTTTCAGTGTAGTAATTACAATTAGAAATGTCAGAATAAAAATTTTCACCAATTCTTATTCTGACATCTAATTCACGTCCTAAAGATTTAATTGCATTTTTATAATACTGACTCACATTCCGCATTATTGACACCACCCTTCACTGAATCTTTTTATTGCTACAAACGTAAAAGAAAGTGTATTATGTCGTGTTCCGCAGCGTGTTGACCTTGAAATACTGTCTGTCATATCATCTGTATAAAAGTCGCCTATGGCGTAACACCGATATTTTGTATCATAGTATTTACACTTAACATACTCCTCATCACCTAAAGCAATTAATGTAGCAACATCTTCCGGTGTAAGCTTTTTATTAGCTTTTCCTACCTCGCAGGTAATCTTAATAAAAATACCAACAAGTGTCCCGGTGAATGTACCGTCCAAAGTATCTCGACCTGTATCGGTACCCCACTGCTTTGCCCGTTGTACTTTATATGTATCTTTTAGAACAAAAGGAAGAGGGACAAATTCTTTGTTTGCATATTTTTTACCAAGCAGTTTTAATGTACGTCCGGTTACATTCTGTACATAAATTAAAACACTTGGATTTTCAATTATGGTCATTAAACCGTCCCTCCGTTTCTTATAAAGTTTTGCTGATTGTTGTACTTGGCAACCGCCTTGCCCACAATCTTACCGTCAATTACTGAATAAACAACAATAGGCTGTCCATTATTTGAAATTTTTTGCGCAAGTTTTTCCGCAATTATATCCATCCATTCAGTGTTATTTTGAAGTGGTAAAACTGCTTCAGCTCCTGCTTCACCGATTGTCGCCTGAATACCTCGACCCGGATTATTAACAATACCGCCTTTTGCAAGCATTGGTGGGTTTATTTTTGAAATATTAATACCGGGTAGTTTATTTAAGACGGTAATAACTTTATTTACCATAGATACCAAACTGTTAAGTATTTTCCGTATACCGCTTGTAATGCTGTCTTTAAGCTTTGTGGTAATTGTAGTAGTCTTATTCTTCAAACTATTCCAATTACTTTTAGCAGTATTGAAAGACCTATGGATTTTTCCTTTAATAGTTGATGTCGATACTTTACTTTTTAAAGAATCCCATTTTGATTTAAGGTTTGTAAACGTCCTGTTTACTGAGCCTTTGATTGTTGAAATATTAGTTTTATTTTTTATACTGTCCCACTTTTTCTCTAAATTAGTAAATGTATTATTCACAGAACCTTTAATGGTTGTTATTGCCTCTTTGCCTTTTTCTTTGATGCTGTCCCATTTTGTTTTAAGATCAGTGAAGGACGAGCTTACACTACCGTTTATAGTTGTAGTTATTGTTGATGTACCTACGCCAGTTCCTAATGCTGCAATAATCGGACTTTTTTTCCCTAGTTTTTCAACCAATTTATCCCACCAAGACAAATCATTATCACTATCCGTTTCAGAATTATCGGAACCAAAATTAAATTTTATTTTAGGTACTTTTATACCTAAGGGTCCTAAATCCAACCAACTGCCATCCCACTCCCAACCGAACTTATCACATATGCTTTGAATAATATCATCGAGAAGATTACTCAGAATATTAAAACTAAAATTAGCAATTGATACTGTGGCTTTTATAATGCTTAGAGTAATATCAGACAATTTTAAACCGTTAAAAAAGTCTGTTATTGATTTTTTTATCGTTTTATAACCATCATCGTTTTCTGTTAATCTATTAAAAAAGCTTGCAATAGAGTCACATAATCCTGTTATAAAATCATGTATTGTTTCTCCCACATTTTCAAAATCAATTGTGCTAATTGTTTTTAATAAACCATTTGCTAATTCAGTTCCTACCTTTTTCCAATTAAGATTAGTAGCAAAGCCTTTTGCTGTTGAAACAATTGTATTAAGACTTTCACCTATTGTTTTACCAATTGATGTTGAAAGTGTATTTCCGTCACTGTCAGAATAACTGAATAATCCGTTTACAAGTGTTGCAAATGATTTTCCTGCTCCAAACCCTTTTGATTTTATATTTACCCAATCAATATTTTGAAGCATACCTACAAGCTTCTCGGATATTTTTTTGCCTACATCAGTAAAATCTGTCTTTTCCCATGCAGATTTAATCATTTCGGCAAATTTTGAAATTGATTCACTATAAGACGCTTCAAAATTTTTTAATGTATCACTATCTGAAGATTTGTTTGAAGTCGAACTATTGTCTGTAAATTTATTAGCAACATCAAATCCGGCAAGCTGGTTTTTATATTCTTTTGCTGAATCGGCAGCATCGGATGTTGAGTCTGCAAGTTTTTGCGCTTGCTGAGCATTGTACTTTGCAATGAGACTAATTCCTGTAAAGGCTTGATACACCTTGTCCACAAGAGTCACCACGTTAGTAAGTGCGTTCAAAACGGCATTTATCACAGGTGCCAACGCAATGCCTAAAACACCTTTCAAAGCTGTTAACTGATTTTGTAGTTTTTCATTATCGTTAAGCGCTGACGATACAATTTGCTTAAATCCCGCCATAAGCGAGCGCATAGCAATTAAAGCAAGCCCTATCTTAAGAAATTTTTTCCTAAGGTTGTCAGCTTGCTTACCCATATTTTTTATACCTGCAACTGCTTTGTTTAAGCCTTTTGTCACAGTATTTTTAATAACGCTGCCAACTTTTTTAAAACCGCCGTAAGCAGCTACACCAATGCTTTTTGCGAACTGACCTGCTGCAGTTTTTGCACCTTTTATCATCTGCGACAGCCTTGATGCATGAGATGCTGTCTTAGATGTTTCGGATGCACTCTGTTTCTGCTCGCTGTTTACTTTTTGCTGGGAATTTTTAATCTGGTTAATTGAATTTCTCAACTGTTGAATTTTTAAATCATTTTGAGAAATTATCTTGCCGTACTGATCTGCCTTATTAAGAACCGAACTGTACTTCTTTTCTATTTGAGCCATAGTCGTATCATGCATTGATTGAATATTTATTTTTTGCTCAGGTGATGTCGCTTTAGCCATATCAGCTTTAGTGCTTTTATTAAGCGCCTCACGCTCCGAATTATATTCACCTAATTTCCCAGCCTCCAGTTGTTCAATCATTGTCTCATATTTGCTTATTTCCTTTTCAAGCCTTTTTATTTCTTTTTCAGCTTTTGAGATATCTAAATCAACAGTGGCTTTTTTTCCGGATTCTTTAGCCTTATCAGCAGCATCATCAACTACCTTTACAAATTCCTCAGCATCCTTTTTAGCCTTACTGTTGTCTATTCTTGTTTTAATTCTTATTGAACCATCTGCCATTTACTCACCACCAATCTCTCCGAATAGTGCTTCAAATTCATCAATTTTAGCCTGTTCTTCCTTTGTATAATTTACCGGCAATGCGAGCGCTTCTTTAGCCTTATATATCTCGTGTCTGTCTTTTTCCGGATAATCATTCGGGTCACAGGTACGGATTTGCCTAACCCTTGATAAAATACATTTATCTGTCAAGCCTGTTATTAATTCACAGAACTGCCAGAAGTGCATATCTGGATATTTTGTAAGGTCAATATGGTAATCACTCATAAAAGAGGCATTTATATATTTTCTGTCGTAATTAAAATCCATATCTGCCTCTTTTGTTTCCTGTTCATCAATACTTTCACCGCATTGCAGGAACTTTTGAGCCATTTCAAGATAGTCATTAATTAAATCATTATCAGGAATATAACCATACATTATGTAAACGACTGCAAGCGCCCTTTCATAATCTCCGATAGTATTATCATTAATAACCTTAAAACACCTAAGGGCAGTATTAAAGTCCGTCTTTATCTTAACCTTTTTATCTCGTATTTTCACAAACTGCGGATATGACATTACTCAATTACATCCTCATCCTTATCACCGTATTTTTCAGCAATAAGCTTGTTAGTATCAGCCTTTAAAATGCCTATTTTTTCAAGATGAGGCTTTAACTGCTCCAACAATTCATCCCACATTGAAACATAATTTCTGTTGCCGAATATTTTTTGACAGGCACCTTCACCTAAAAAGCAATCCATTGCCTTACGCATATCCGAAAAGGCTTTTTTATAGAGCTTTCGATATTCTTCATCGACATTGGTTAGAATACCTTTCTTCCTAATTTCTTTTTTCTCAATTACCTTTTCCTGTAATTTAATTTGCTTTTCAATTTTTTCAATGCTGAGTATTGTTTCATTAAGTTTAAATGGCAATTCAATATCTTCTGTATCAAAGACAATTGTTTCGCCCTTATCATTAACTTCAATTTCGTACAAGCCTTTAGACTCAATTCTTAACTTTGCAATGTCAGACATAATATAAGCACCTTTCTTTGTAAAAAATTAAAGGGATGGTAAAAACCACCCCTTTATTTGATTGTATTATTCTTTGGAAGGAGTAAATGTTACCTCGCCGTCAACTACCGTTGCTGTGCCCTTAATAGGATCACCATTAAATGAACAAGTATAATTAAGTGAGAGATTACCACCGCCGCCTTCACCGCCGAAGTCGCCTATCTGAATTGAACACCTGTTTTTTTCTGCTGAATAGTTGCCACCTTCTCCATCATACATATTCACAATAATTACATCTGTTTCGGCATCTGCATTTACTGCTCTGCTCTGCCTTAAGTCATCAAGAAATTCAAATACAGGATCACCGGTGTGGGCAATAAGCTCACCGTCAAAACCGACTGCATAAGCATCTGTATTTGTATCCTTGCTGTCCTGGTCTATATAACTTTCTTCACTTGTTTCAGCGCTGTATTTTAATTTCAATTCCCCCTGCTTGCGAATCCGGCTATATGTTTCCTCTGTCTTAGGGGTAGTATTTAAAAATGCAGCTAACTTACTTGTTTTGATTTTATCCAAAAATATCACTCCTTGTCATATAATAATCTGCATTGAATTTGGTATCTTGCATATTCCGAATTGCCGCTAACATCAAATAAACATCCGTTTGACATAGCTTCAATTTTATATGCGCTCATACCCTCATCTAACACCGGCATATTTTCCAGTTCCGTACACTGTTCAAGCCAGTGCTGGAACTTTTCAAAAAAGCCGCTGTTTTGTATATTGTTAATAATTTCATCATTCCAACGCATTCTGCTTGCAAAAACAAAAACAAACTGCCTCTCGGTAGAGCCGTCAATATATTCTTTTAAAATGACTTCTGTCGGTACTTCTTCGATACTGTACGTATCCGGGTCTGAAGGCAGAAAATCAACATTAACCTTTTTTAACTCATCAAGATACGGACACTTCAAAATAAAATTTTTAACTGCTTCAATGATTGCCATTTCTGTACCTCACAATAAATTCTGCTGTTGATTTAATTAGTGCATTCTTGTTATCGATATAACATCTTGTAACCCAGTGAGGACCTCTTCTGGGCGCTTGGTTATATGTCATATCCCTGTCAGATACAACCTTTTTTACATTTCTGCGGCTTCGCCATCCGACATTAGGTATAAAAAATCCTGCAGCTTTAGTAACAGGGTCAACCATTACTTTGCCAAACCAATGCACTCTTGCATATGGAGTGTTATATATAATGGCATCCCCTTTATTAGACATTCGTGCCGATGCCTGAAGCGCACCATTTTGAAACGGCAAATAGGAATTTGACAACCGCATCAGTTCATTAGTAAAAAATCTCTGTGCCGGACCGTTATCGTTAATACCCAGCTTTTCCAGCTGCTGCTCCGGCGATAATATATTCAGTTCTATTTCAAACAAATCAGACATTTATTTACCGCTTATGACGATATTGTCAACATCACTGCTGCATACATTGACTTCAACTCCGTCAACTATGTGCTGATTTGATAATTCTCTCAGTGATTTTATATCGTCACCCTTTCCCTTGATGATTATGTCACCGACCTGTACTGTCCATTTATCGCCATATGATTGCGCCATTTTCGGACTTGATACTACTGTTATTTGTGCGGAATTTTCAACACCCTTATCGGTTGCGCTTTGAACAGTTTTCCCATACCAATAAAAACCGTTTAAAATCTGTTTTTCATAAACGTCAGCACCGTCAAGAACTTTATGTCTGTATATTGTTATAGTATCATGAAACATTAATGCAGCCCTCCGTATAACAAACCTGTTCCGCGCAGATAATTCATTGCCTTATTGCGTTTTTCGGTTTCTATGTCCTCTATCGTTCTTATGTTATATGAAACAGAATGGTTGCCAACGCTTTCGGATGTTTTATTATTGTTTTGCAAGCTTTGTGTGTAGATTACATCTGCAACCGAGCAGACAGCAAATGTATATCGCTGCCCAATTTTAGGAATACAAAGCATATCTCTTGCCTCTTCCGTCACAATAAAGTTATCAACATATGCTGCTGCTTCAATTGCAATACTCTGAAAGGTCGGTGCATCGGGTATGACATTTCCTTTATATTCGTTTACATAGATTTCAAAATCAATCATACCTGCTGCCTCCGTTTATTATTCAGCTTCTGCTGCGTGATGTACAAAAATACCGGCACGCTTATTCTCGTAAGTTTCAGCGTGTGAAACAAGACGATAACCGTATACCCACGCATCACCGTCTGGATTTACATCAGGTGATAAAATCTTTGGCTTTACAAGTTTATTTGCCTGAATAACTGCGGACGGATGAATAATTTCAAAGTTAATTTTCTTTGCATCGTCTGATTTCTTATATCCACCCTTTTCCTGTCCACCAGTCTTACCATCAAGTCTGTCAATTTTAGTGTAAAATCTTGACTGAGGTACCTTGATGATTTTTGAGAAATCTTCAAGCACTTCCCTTGATTTTGTAGTATCAAGCTGTGCAATCGCTCTGCGGATGGCAGGTGTGATATAAAGAATTCTTCCCTCTGCAGGTACTTCGTCATCATCCATTTTGGCCATTGCATCAGCAATAGCATCAAGTGCCTCCTTACCGTCTGTAAGGTCAGCCTCGGCAATGCTTATTCCATCAGCACTTGCATATCGTGAAAGTCTGTAAGCATCAAGCTCCGGAACAACCTTTGTCCTTATAAACTCACCTGATAATCTTCCAAATGCAACTCCACCGGTTTCAATATTATCAAGATCATCCACCTGGAACTTTCTGCCCCTGTCATAATCACATTTAACTGTTTCCCATACGAGCGTTGCATCGCCCTTCACATAGCCGTCATTTCTGGAATAGTTGCCAAGACCGTCCATTTCAAGCTTCGGAATTACTATTTCATTTGCGTTAAATCCCTCACGCACAAGGTCAGCAGAAGCATCGAGGTCTGCTGTAAGTGAAGCCTGTTTGTACACCTCATCAAGAAGCGGTACATAGATTTTTGCCAAACTAATATTATTTGCCATAATTATTTAACTCCTTATTATTTTATTTTTCATCTTTCAGTCCCATTGCCTTTCTGATAGTCGAAACATCATCTGTATTTGCACCGCCGTTATGCTCAAGCCCTGTTGCGCCCGGTTTGCTGTCTTCAAAGTAATATGACTTACTTTCTTTTAAAGCATCTACCTGTTCAGACAGTCCACTGATGCTATCATCATCCTTGATTTCAATTTTTGATAAATCAATATGACTGATTACGTCTTCAACATCCTTTGGCTTGTAATCCTTAATAATCTGCGTTGCGACTGTGTTTCTTTTCAGTTTTGCCTCATAATCGGCTTTGAGGTCAGCCTTATCGGTCTCATACTGCGATTTAAGGCTGTCAATCTGTTCCTGCAGGGCTTTATTGTCACCTGCGGTTGCTTTGAGGTCATCAAAGTCCTTTGACTTAGTGTCAAGCAAATTCTGAGTATTTTTAAGCTGTGTTTCAAGCACAGTATATTTGTCATTGCTGACATAACCGCCTTTTGACAGGTCGACCAAATTACCCTCAGCCTTGCTTGTTTCTTCCTGTACTCTCTTAAATGTTTCTTCCGAAAGTACATCCTTTAAGACATCAATTTTCATTCTAATACTCCTCGCTTTTTATATCCGGGTTCACCGGAATGAAATATTAAACAGTTTATATGACTTGTTCAGGTCAGCTGTGCAGTTTATATGCCATACTCAAGGGCAATAAAAAAGAGCCTTGCATATTGCGCAGCTCTTAATTAGCATATTATTTTTGTATAAAAGGGCAATTTAACCACATCCTTTCATATTGGCATAAAAATAGCACCCTGCAATTGACTGCATAGGTGCTGAATAATATTATTGAATAATAAAATTATTAAGTTCTCGTAATGTGAGGTCAATAGGCTCAATACCCTTTTCCTTACAATATTTTATAAGTTCTCTTAAATTATATTTTGTATCCTTGTTTACCATATTTAAAACATATCCACCAGCTTTTTCAGCAGCTTCGTCTAAAGCATTCATCTTTGCTCTTTCCTCTTCAGACATTATAATTCCTCCTTATTCAAAGTATAAATTTTCAATAAATCTTCCGCAGCATCTTCATCAATAAACATTCTATATTGATGAGGGATACCAAGAAGTTGTGCACCCAAAGTATTTCGGTAATGCTTTACAAGCCCAACATTCTTAGCATCCATAAAAACAAATCCGCCATATCCTAACTCTTTTGAATACTGCGCTGCTATTGCGAACAAATGCCCTCCTACTCCATTGTATAATTTATTATTACCTAAATTATGAGGTGCACTTTCAGCAATATTAACATAAATTGCTTTATCCCTTTCAAATTTTGTTAATGCAACAAGACCTTGTATATCAAAATCGCCTTTAATTTGAAGTTTATATATTTCTGCATCTTTCAAATCTTTTGAGACCCAACTAAAATTCCAACCTTTCAATTGTCTAAGTTCGGAATCATTTGCAAGTGAATATGTTGTTTCAAGTATTTCACCTGTCTTTGCGTTTTCTAAACAAGGTGTAAACTTATCAATGGTTATATCCAAATTATTTTCACTTCCTATATTCATTATACCATTTTCAGCTGAATTTGCAATACTCTTTTCTTTCAATTGCTCACTGACTAATTCCCTTGAATAATCCCTGCGCAAATTATGAACGCTGCACCATTCGTCAATTTCTTTATACTTTTGATTCAGCTTGTATTGCATAAGTGAAGCGGTGTCATCATCACCTACCGCCTCTGCACAGGCTTTTCGCTTTTTTAAGGCTCTGATATCCCTTTCAAGCTTACGCTGATGCTGCGTTGCTTCATAAACCCTTCGGTTTTCATCCTCATTGTAGTTAATAGGATTTGGAATACTTATTCCCGGAAAGAAAGGAAACATACGGTGACGGCAATTAACACCGCCGAGCCCCAGAATGTCATCAGGATAACCGGTACTTACTTTCAAGTTCTGATATTCAGAGTCACTGCCGTTTATCTTAAATACCTTTCCCTGCCACCCTGCGTGATTTGCAATAGGATTTGTGGGATGTACTCTTGCTCCTAAATGCTTACTGATTTCAACATACTCGCAATTCATTTCCTTACAGGACTGCATTGCTACTTTATTTGCAAGCTGATGTACTGCTGTTAATGTGTCTCGCCTAACAGTTCCTTCAATTGAATAAGTTATGTATCTTTTTCCTCTTTTATATGTCGCGCCGCCAATACCCTCTTTAGCCATTTGTCCGATAGCATTATTAATACTATCCTGATAGCTGTGTATTCCTGTCGCTGTGTCAAGATATGCTGTATTCAATATATTCAAATATTTCTGTTTTGCTCTTTCAAGAGCCTTAGTGTTTATCATACTGAATGTATCTTTCAATGACTTGTATGATAAATTTATAATCTGTGCTATGTTTTCCGACTGCATAAGTACAATCGGGTCAACTGCTGACACGCCGAGTTCAAATGCTTTTTCAAGCGCATCAATATCCAGATTAACATACCCCGCCTTCTGCAAAATACGTTCAATCTGCGGCTCTGTCATATCACTGTACTGCTTAATTATCTTAACAAGATTTTTATTAACACCACCGAGCTCATCAAGCTTTTTAAGCTGCCATTCAAGAGACCCGACAATTTCGTCATAGCTTGCAAATCGCTTGGCAATCTCAACCATTAAATCCATTTCCATTTGATTGTACAGATTTAATATCGGCTGTATCATTTCATCAATATCGGTATCACTTATCATTCGTCAGCCTCGTTTGGTTCTGTCGGCGGCTCTTCCTCAATTTTAAGCAGCTCCTGTTCCTCCTGCTGCTCCTTAGCCATCTGCTTTGCAAACTCGTTAGCCTGTTTATCATTCAGCTTATATACCTGTCTGTAATATTCCTGCTTACTGATTAAATCAAGGTTGAAATCAGATGCAGCCTGTCTTTTGATTTCAGCTGTATCTTCAATAATACTATCATCAAAATTAACAGTAATCTCCACATCTTCTTTAATACCTTTACATTTTGCAAAGTTCTTTTCAATGAATAAAAGCCCCCGAACCATATTTATAACTGCTATTTCTAAAAGAAGCTCATGCTTTTTTAAAGTCCGAAACATTTTACTGTTTTCTGAAATAATCTGCGTTGCGGTTGATACATTTCCATTTTCCCACTTATATCCATTTGCGCCGAAACCGCAGTTCTGTGATATAAGATTAAGCTGTGTCTGTAGTCCTGTATCAAAATCATCAATCCGCAAATCCATATTAACTTCTTTTATCGGTTCGCCTTCTTCACTCTCGGGCAAGCTGTAAAACACTTCATCATTTGGATCAAACACTCTTACTGTATTGCCGTTTTCGTCAAAGTTTAATGTAGTAACACCATCTTTGACAAAAATACGTTTTTGCCCTAATTTAAACTCTTTATAATAAGCATCAAACACAAGGTCTGTTGCTCTAAAACAGTCTGTTGCGGTGCTAAATACAGATGTCCCGAAAGGACTGTCAAAGCTGTCTCTGTTAGCTACATTCGGTTTTATCATCTGAAAACACGGTCGTTTACTCTTGGTTTCAAACTTTTGCAATATTTTATGTTCTTCATAAAAAGCTGACGGTACTTCAATCAACTGTTCCTTTGTGCTTTCACATAGGAAATTATCAATAACATAGTAGCCGTCTGTATTGCGTGTATGTGTTTCAATATATGTGTATTGCTTTCCGCCAATAGTTTTTGAGGATGCGAATGCACATTCAGTTAACTCTCCGCTGTCAAATGTTATCGGATACATAAATTCCTGTGTTATGTATTTCTGGTTTGTTTTCTCACCATCCCAATATTGAATAAAGAAACCGCCTCCGAGCGCAAAAGCTCTTTCCAAAAGATTATTTCCTCTTACATAAAAATTTACCTGTTTAAGCAATCTATCTATAACATTCTGCGTTTCTTTATCATCACAATTAACCTCTACTTTTTCATTGAGCAATAGGTCAGCCCAATCCTGACACACTCTTGCTGGCATATTTAGTGACAGTCTTGTGCGGTTCTTTTTCTTTTTTCCCTGATACACTTTATATTTATGAAAACCGTCAACATTGCCTTTATACCACTGCGACCATATCTGAAGCTTAGATGATATATCTTCTTCAATAACAGATATTTTTTTGCTTTTAAGAAAAGTAATAACTGCATTATTCATTGTAATTAACCTCTTTTATGTTGATACAATACATCGTCTATAACAATCGTGTTATTGCATTTTGCCTTTAATTCATTAAACTTACATTTGTTTATGTCGATATTTTTAAAAAGCTTTAAGCTGAATATGCTGTTAAAAGGTCTCACCAATGCAACATTACTGCCTTTAAACTGATATTTATGCCAATTACTATATCCAAAACCAAATGTAATACTATCGGTATTATCGGTGATGGCTTCTGTAACAGATTTAATAAAATTCGGTGTCACTTTATCATCCGCATCGAAAAAGGCAATAAAGCCGTCTTTAAGACTACGAATTATTTTGCTGTAGCAGGCACATTTACCAACGTATTTACTGTTATGCTTTATAACAACATTATCAGCCATATACTTATCTAATGACCTGCATTTCGCTCCGTCATCAATAACTATGATGTTGACATTATCTGTTGCTTGATTAAGCAGACTTTCAAGCATTGCTGTTGTATCCTTTTCACTGTAATATATAACAATAGTAAGTTTCATTTTTTCCCTCCGATTGATAAATCTATCATTGTTTTTATAAACGGCTCCTGGCTGTATTCAGCAGCATCTAAGCTGTCTATATTAGTAGTTCCGTCATCAAGTCTTGTGTCTTCATGTTTTTCGTCCCATACTGCGTCTCTATATGCATTTATTGTTTCAATACAATTTGAAACAATAAAAAAACGATGTTGTGCAAACATCGCTAATCCAAATCTTATACGGTCAATTATTTCACCTTTTTTAGCATTTTTAACAGCAATAGGCAGTTTGGCTTTTATACAGGCACTTCTTAACCCTCTAATCAATACCTGCTCCGCACTGTCACAATATGCTATATTGTACATAGGGTATTCTGATAAACATTCCTTACAGAAATCAACAAACATACTTTCAAGCTGTGCCGGGTTAATTTCTTTTTTAATTCGTTTTTCTTTCAATATGATTGTTTCTCGAAAATTTTTAGTATATCCGCTTAAAACAAATGCAGTACTTGAAGAACTGCCTCCAAAGTCTACCCCTGCCGTACATATGACAATTCTATTTCTCATTTCATTTTTGTATCTACCTGCTGCATCTCTTTTATACCATTCATTTACATCAATAATATTATCATCTGTAAATGAATTATATATTTTACCCTCGGCAGTTACCCAAAGTCCTAAAATATTTCTATCATAGAATACTCCTACAAAATTTCTCTTATATCGTTCTTTTACTTTTTCGGACAGAGTTAAGTTGTCATCCATTGTAAAATGAAGGTATACAAGGTTCTTTTTATCACATCTGTCTATGTATTCTGTTTTAAAAAAATGAGTAGGTCCTTTCGGATTGCAATTATACCATAGCTTTGCTCCTTCAAGCGAACATCTGCCGACAGCCTGATCAACAAATGATTCAGGCATTAAAGCAACTTCATCAAGCAAAACACCGCCGAGTGTCATACCTTGTATAAGGTCCTGTGAGCTTTCATCTTTTCCGCCAAACAAGTAAAAGTAATTTACCACTTTATTGTTGTAAATAGTGATAATATTTTCACTTCTGTTATCTTCAACTGTGAATCCTATGCTTTCTACCTGGCTTTTTAACGTATTTATTACGTTTCTTCGTAATGAACCTATCGTTTTACCGCACAAAGCAAAATCTGTATCTTTGAATCTTTCCATTGCCCAATTCACAAATGAAAAGCTCATTGAAACCGTTTTACCGCTTCTGATTGCACCGTCAGCAATTATTCCGTCATATTCTTTTACTGGAGAATTATCGCACCACCAGGTTAATATTTTCAGTTGCTTAAGGGAAAATTGCTTCCATTTAAACTGCCTTTTATGTTTTATCCTCATCCGTCCATACCTCAGCAGCTTTGTTGTTTATTGAATTTATAAGATTCTTAAAATCTTTTGAATTGTCTTCATCAAATAAGCTATTGCTATCTCTTTTATCACGCCAAACATCAGGCTTTCTGTTTTTCAGCCAAAAGATTTGCGCTGTTGTATCGGGTACAATCTGCTTGGTGACCTTTTTTGTTACAACCATCTCATAATCATCTTTATCCTGATTATAATGTCTTTCACTTGTTGTTTCGGTATATTCATATCCTAAAGCCCTTTTGAGCAAAGCGTTCTCAACTTGAACATCAACAACATCCTTATTCTTTTTTAGGGTGTCCGAAATGTCCGAATAACGCTTTTTCCATTCATTCAATGTACTGCGTGATATTCCGATATTTTTTGCAATCTGCTCATCAGTCAATCCGTTTCTCGCCCAAGCCTCCAGCTGAAGCAAGCCTTCATCTGTCAGCCAGTATTCATATTTACCTTTTGCCATTAAGGCTCGCCTCGCTTTCTTTATAATAATGAGAGTTTCTGTAGTTGATATGACATTAATAATTTAATATTTAAATATGTAATAAGCAACATTTTACATTTTTTGTTATTTTTTTGTTGTTATACACATAATTTAAACACAATCTACATAATATTTACAAGAAACATTTAATTTAAACTTAAAATTTTCAACTTAACTTTTCTATATCTATATAATAAAAAAAGGCATCTATAAATTATTAGACACCTTCTAAATTATATATTTACTATAATCACATATACTTTAGACTTTTATTGATGATTTTACTTATTTTATACTCGAATATTGTCGAAATGTTTTTTAAATTTATAGAAATATCCCATTGCCAATAAATTCGTATTATGGTATAATATATTTAGTCATAAATGATACTTTATGATATGTAAATGAAGTCTAAAATCTCTTATTTAGGTTATAGGGGGTAATAGACTTCTTTTTTATTAAATAGAGTATAATCATTTTATGAGTAATAAAAATATATGAAAGGGGGAATGATTTTATATGAATGACTTATTTGGTAATTTTGGTGAGAACGGAACTATCGTTCAAATTAATATTAATCCGACAAACAAAAAACACACAAGCAAAAAAGAAAATTGTGTTTCAAGCAAACATAAAGTTAATACAAATGCCCTTGTATTGTTCAAAATTTTGTTACTTGTTGCAATTATTCTTGTTCTGTTACTCGTGTGCCTTTCGATCGATGATAAAACTACCGAAGATTTCATATGCATTATTAAAAAAATATTTGATATTTTTGGTTAAATAATGCTAAACATTCTGTATGAATACTTATTATAGCAAAATGCCTGTAAAGTGTCAAGAAATTGTCTTTACATAAAGGCTCACGTTAAAAATTCATCCTGAAACCGCATATGCGGTTTTGGGATATTTTTTAATTAGTGTTTTATTTCACTAATTAGTATGATTCCATATAAAGAAATATAACTATAAAAAGTATCTATAAATGTTGCTATTTTGTTCTTTTATTTCAGATTACCATTATTTATAATTTTACAATTATAGTATAACATATTATAGCTTATGTGTAAATAGGAAAAAAGGTGAACTATTGGACATTTGAGACATATTCTTTCAACATTCTGCTGCATTGCTTACCGGAGTAATGTGTTCCTTTGCTAATTTCCCTATAAGATTGGCGTAGGCAAAATCTCCTAACAGCAATAGCCTTAATTAATTCATCATTAATAGAGAATATAAATTTATTCAGTTCGGATAGCTCATTTATAAGCCTTTTATATTCTTCTTTTATTGCCGGATTGATATCAAGCTGCTCTAAAGCAGTATCACAAGTTACATCAGATAAGTTGCTGCTTTGTACAGACGGTTTTGAGGTATCTACAGCACTTATATACGAGGGTATATATTCCATCCTTATAGCTTCAATTTGATTAGCAATTATGTAATAGTTTTCAAGTCTTTCAAGAGTCATATCTTTATGCACCTCTTACATTTTAGTAGCTTTGAATTTCCTTATAATATTTACAATCCCTGCAATGAGCAATTGTCTCCAAATCTGTGATAGGCTGGTTTTCCGAGATAAATGCGCTTATTAACTTATGATAGTGGGCCTGAGTTGTGATGATATAACCGTTATCAAGCTCCAGATAATTTTCACTGCATATTATAGGGCGGTTTTGCAGATTATTAACAACATTTTTAATATCAGTACAGTCCATAATTTTTGTTTATGCTCCTTTAAATTAATTGATTTTTGACTTTCTGTAATTATGTTCGTTGTTTTCAATGATATAGCAGCATTCATTAAGCCTTTCAAATATTCTCTTGTTCACATCGTTTTCGGCATCTTTAAAAGCTAAAGCGCTGTGATTGGTTGTTACAACAATAGGCTTATTTATTTTACTTCTTGCATCAATTATGTAAAATAGAATTTCCCTCGCGCCGTCAGAATTAATTGTCTGTAAATTCAAATCGTCAATAATAAGTAATCCGCAATGCACAAGGTCATCAAGATAATTCTTTCGATTATTAAAATTTGCCTGCGCTTCATAAACTATATCCTGCTGAACCTTAAATCTGACATCTACTTCTCTGTTTAACAGGTCATTTGCCATACATATTACAGCTACGGTCTTACCCGCCCCGGCTTGTCCGCAGAGAACAAGTCCTTTTCCTTTGCTTTTCATTTCTGCCCATTTTTGTGAATACCGTTTTGTTGCGGCAGTAAACTTGTTTTCACTGTACGATGAATATTTTTCATAAAAGAGTACGTGTGATAAATAATAGCATTTTTCAACATTCTCTTTAATCCTTCTCCTGCGTTCATCGCTCTTTTCCTGTTTTCTTTTCCCCTTCTTATAGTCGAGCTGACATTGACACGGCACCCCTACTAATCCCAGATCCCTTCGTTTATCAGGTGGAGGCATAATATTCATTACTGCCTTATGTACCTCATCTGCAGATAAATTCGGATGTCTGATTGCATATTCTTCCTCAGTCTTTAATGTTTCCTCATACGGTACTAAGCTAATAAACATTATCTGCTGTTTCGGTTTATGGCATTCCTTACAATGAAGTATCTGATATCCGTCTTTTTCCTCGTAATAATCTCCCTCATTGTATATTCCGTAATTTATAGACTGCCTTGCCGCCACCTGCCTCATTATTTCTTCATACATGCTCATTTGCTAATACCTCATATATTTATTGTTACCACCGCGGTTATCATAGTTGCCTTCAAAAACCTTAGGAAAATTATTAGGTCTTACAAACCAGTCAAATGTGATTATCCAGTCTTTTGATTTACCCTGTATAAAATCGCTGTCCTTAATATTTTCTATAGCAGTAAGTATCTTATCTTCACCGTATTCTTTAATCCTTGCACATAAGGATTGATACCTTTTTGAAGACGTGCTGATTTTTGATACAGGCTTAATAGCTGTATCTTTTGACAATGAATTCCAAGCATTAAGAATAGGCTGAACATCAGGTCTGACGGTTTCCGTCTGACAAACAATATCTTTAGATATTGTTAAATTATTCTTATCATTCTTATCATTATTATCATTCTTGTTTGTTGTTAGTTGCTTGTTAGGCGTGTGTTGAGTATTTGTTGACTGTGTGTTAGAAATTAAATATTCATCACTCTCTAACTCCTGATATCTTGCGTAATTAAGGACAATAATCAATGTATTATGGTTTGTTGTTTGCTTGTTGATTTCTCCTGTTTTTTCTAGATGTTTTAATGCTGTTCTGACCTCTTGTCTGGATAGACCTGTTTGCTGTGATAATGATGAAATTGAGGTTACAAGCGACCCTTTTTCAATAACTTGTCCGCGCCATTTATTTTCCTTGTGATTAGCAAGTATCATCAAATGAATAAATAATGATTTTGTAGGTACATCATCATACCACTCCCAATCAACTATTTTTCTATGTAGCTTTATCCAGCCTTCCATTTAATCATCCCCCCCACTTAACAGTTGAGCTTGTTCGTTGATTATTCTTTTTAATCTGGACACAATCATGTCAGGATCATCAAAATCATTAATGTCCCAAATATCGTTTTTCAAATTATCAAACATAATTTTTACCCCGTATTTAACAATACCCTGTGCCTTATGTCCTGTTTCTTTTTCTCCTTCTTCAAGGAATTCCTCAAATGTCATTTCTTTAATATTCATAAAATATCACTCCTTGATTTTTTCTGTGATATTTGATATAATTAACTTACGTTTGGATATATCAAATATCTAATTTCGGTCGCCCATTGCCGTGGGCGGCTTTTTTTCTTTCCCTGACTGCTCTGCTCCCGCTTAAAAAGCCGAGCACATATACATTTGCCAAAGCAAGATAACACTTTGATAATGCATCATAGTCTTCATTTGTATTTTTATAAGCATTATAATAGCATTCATATGCAGTTTTTATAGCATCAGCCGGTACTTGACCAGCCACATTTTCAGCTTCATCTTCAGTGCATCTGATTTTAAAATTTTCTAAATAATCCATTTATTTTAATCTCCATTTATTAATAATTGAACTGCCGTTTTAAATCCGACTGTAAAAGCGTTTTCTCGCTCTTTGTCAATAAGGTTAGATAACTTTAAATCCATATGCTCACCTTTTTCTTTATCTGTCTTAGATACAAGCGGTCCATATGTATTGTAGAAATCATCAAACGCCTTGGTTGTTGTTTTTGTTTCAAATGGATTTGATACTACTGTTGGATTTTGAGTTACAATAGAATGATATAAATCTTTAACATTCATAAATATCACCTTCCTCTATATTTTTATTCCTTGTTGTATTAACGATTTAGCATATATTTGCATAGCATCTTCAACCTTTTTTCTGTCAGGCTGACCACCATGAATTTTTACGGTAATGCCATTAACTATATACTCTTTTACATCTTCATCATTATCCATTTAATCAGCCCCCTTTCTAAATAAATATTAATTAAATGAATTGTCCTATTACCAACCCTTAACAAAGCAGCAGAGGCGCTGCAATAAAATTACTTGTACGAAAAGGTTTTGTCCTTGCAGCTGTGTACAATTATTTGTGTTCGGCAGGTTGCTTGTACACTTTTCCCCTGCTGCTTTGCTAAGGGCTGGTGTTGTTTGGTTTTACTTTTTCCTGAGATTAGGCGCGAATCCTACAATTGCGCAGAACGCAATAAAAGATACGCAAACTATTAAAAAGACTTGTACTCCTGTTGACATATTCTCACCTGCCTTTCTTATGGTTTGATGAATTGATGTTTTGACAACTCTAATAATTCTTGCTATACTGTATTAGCCTAATTTGGCAAGAAAGGATGCTGATTTTATGTTAGCAAAAATGTTAAACTTGCCTGTTCCCATAATTTAGGGTCGCCAATGGTGGTCGCATAACACCTTTAAACTGCGTAAGGTAATTACTAATATAGCGTTACCGGTGGAGAGAAGCACCTTTAAAATTCGCAAGAGACGGCACTCGTTTAAAATGCTTCACTGTATTGTGTATTCCCTATAAGTTATTAGCGATTAGGCAATTTGCAGAACCAAAACTGCCTAAGTGATGGAACATTTCAAAGAAACTTAAGTGCAATTTAAGTATCATCAAAAAATGAATTTCTTTTGATGATTGCAAAATGTTAAGAGTAAAAAAATTTGGGTAAAACTCAGATATAATTGCACTATATCTGTTTTTTATTAGGTTATGCGTTGCATTTTTGGGACGTTTTGTGTAAAAAAATTTCAACTTTATCGGATGATTCAACAATTTTCAACGCATCACATATTTTGACAATTTCACCAGTCTTAAAATCACTCTTATTATTTATTTTAAGATTGAAAGTATCTTTATTCATCCCAATATATTGTGCAAAAGTTCTTTGACTAAATCCCGCATTTACAATCAATCCTTTTAATCGATTTGTATCAACCATTTTTATCACCTCCTGTTCAGTGATTTGACCGTCACCCCCTATCTCTGCTATAATTGTTTTGAGAAAGGAGGCGATAAATTGAATAAAGTATATGCTTGTCTTGTAGGTCAATGGGTATGTCTTAATGATGATGAAAACTGTACTATCGGCGAATATCACAAATCGCCATCTGTTTGGTGGGAGGAAAAGGCTAAAATTTACGCTCCCTCAGTTCGCAATCAGGAAATCGAAAATAGTTTGTACAGTTTGGATTATGTTCATATCTATTACAATGGAAATGATTATCGCATTAACCCTATATTCATTCAAATCGTTAATGGCTAAATAAATTTTCTATAGTCCTTCAATTCATCTAGAGTAGCGATTAAAAGTTTGTCCTTTTGTTCGCTACTCTTTTTCTCAAAAGTGCGCGTTATAATCGTTGAAAGCATTGTCCATTCCAAATAGGTTATACCCTGTAGAGCTTTAAAAATTTCTTCCTGTTTTTCGTTTGTCATTTATGACTCACCTCCTCGATTCGTTTCATTTTTGGGACGATTTAATCATAGCACATCAAAAATATACTTGTCAAGCATTTTTGGGACACTTTTTTGATTTTTTTATTTTTCATCTTGCATTTTTGGGACATAAATGATATTGTATATTTGCGAGGTGATAATAAATGAGCGAAATATCTAATAGGTTACTAAAATTGATTAATGACAATGATATATCCTATGGTGAGCTTTCAAAACAAACTGGTATTCCGAAATCTGCTTTACAAAGATATGCTACAGGCGAAACAGAAAAAATACCACTTACTCGCATTGAATTACTTGCAACTGCTCTGCACACAACCCCGGCTTATATTATGGGCTGGGAAACTGAGGATAAAAAATATTCTGAAAATGAACTTGACGAAGAAATACTTAAAATATTTGACCATCTCTCTGAGGAAAAGCAAAAGCAGATTCTTGATTATATAGCTTTTCTTGCTTCTCAAGAATAAGCATATATTTAAGCAGTTTTTCTTTCTGTGTATAATTTAAACTATTTAAATAAATTTTGATGCTTTTATTTTTCATTATGTATTTAACCCCTTTTCAAACATTTGTTCTTAACATATAGCTTATACCATTGTTTAAGAATTTTCAATAATTAAAAATTCATAGTCCAGAAAATGACACTATGCCGCTAAACACTATTGACAAAATCGCTTTCTAAAGCAATAATAATACTGGTTATTTTTACCTGTAAAGTGGTAAATATTGGTAAAATTTTTCATCTATTTTTTTACATTATTTTTCTGTATTTTAACATATTCTATTGACGAAATATGCCGACTTTTGTTATTTATGAAATGATTACTTATTTTTAAGTAACAAAAGTTCATATTTCAAAGGAGAATAGAAAATGAAAAAATGTGATATATGTGGTTATTCTAACGAAGACACGCAAATGTTCTGCAAACAATGCGGAAATAAATTGTTTGACTCTCCACCGCAAAATAACCAATATCAGCAACAACCGAATCCGAATCAATATAGTCCTCATCAAAATCAGAATACTCAAAATAATCCGCCGGGTAAATTTTATCAACCATTGCAATACCAGCAACAAACACAATCTTATTCGCAACCGTATCAGCAGCAATACGAAAATGCACCTATCCCCCCACAAACAAAAAAGGCGAAAAAGGGCAAGGGTTGTTTAATTACAGTACTTATTGTAGTAGTAATTTTAGCTTTAATGTTCTTGTTTGCAAATTTAAGTAATTCCAACGAAACTGAAAACACCAACTCAAAAAGCACTACATCACAAACTACAACAGAAAGTAATGAAGAAAAAGCAGAGAAAGGTTTATATGTACTCGACAATTCAGAACTTAAATATGTATCAGCAAAAATTGTTAGTGAAGATTATGGTGATAGCCATTATTTAATAGTAAATTATGAGTATAAAAACACATCCGAAGAAAACATTGCTTTTTATTATGATGTAACAACACAAGCCTTTCAAAATGGTGTTGAATTGCAAAGTCCAATATCAACATATGGAATACATGATTTTGACTTCCATAATACAGAAAAGGAAATAAAACCCGGAGTAACCATAGAAATACAAGAAGCATTTGAAATCAGTAATTATGATGATAAAGTAACAATTGAAATATTTGATAATTTGTTTAGTGATAAAGCTGATTATTCATTTGAAATTAATCCAAAAGAAATTAAAGATTAATCAAAATAAAAAAACGCCCTACCCTGCGCCAACAGGATAGAGCGAAAAAAAGAGAAAAATATAACGTGTTATATTCTAAAGACAATATTAGAAAATTTTTACAAAAGTATTAATTTTTTAAATTTTTGTTGACAAATTACTATTTTGGGCATATTATTTAGTGTGTAGCAAGAATTGCTCACAAGTTAACTATAGTTCCAGATAGTAGATCTCCCACTATGAGGGAAGTTTCGAGGTCTGGAGCTTTTTTATTTTGTTGAAAGGAAAAGAAGATATGGGAAAAACGGCTATAATGATTGACGGAGGTTTTTACAGAAAGCAAGCAAATTATTTATTTGGAAACAAAACTCCTGAACAGAGGGCAAATGAATTGATAGAATACTGTCACCGACATTTAAAGCAAAACAGATATAAAGACGACACAAGCTCTAATTATAAAGAATTATATAGAATTTTTTACTACGATTGTCCTCCGTCAGAAAAGTCAATTTATAATCCAATAACCCAAAAAACTGTAAATCTTGCAAAAAGTAGCTTATATAGTTGGTCAAATGATTTTTTTAAAGAATTATCTAAAAAAAGAAAAGTTGCTTTAAGAATGGGTGAGTTGTTAGAATCAACTGCTGGATATACTTTAAAACCTGAAGCTCTAAAAAAATTATGTAGAAAGGAAATAACTGTAGATGATCTAGAAGATAGTGATTTTCAATTAGACATTCAGCAAAAAGGCGTTGATATGCGAATTGGTCTTGATATTGCATCATTAGCACATAAAGGCCTTGTGGATCAAATTGTACTTATTGCCGGAGATAGCGATTTTGTACCAGCTGCTAAATACGCAAGAAGAGAAGGTATTGATTTTATTCTTGACCCTATGTGGCACACAATCAAAGATAGTTTAAACGTACATATTGATGGACTAAATCAACGTACAAATAAACCGCCATATAATACGAAAGACTCATTATATATTAACAATGTTTCAAAAGAATAAATATTAATGCAACAGGATAGAGCGAAAAAAGATAACCTAAAGGAATATACTGTATGGAGAATGAATTTCAATTTTTGATTTATCGTTCATCTGATGAAAATATAACTGTCAATGCAGTTATTAAAGATGAAACAATTTGGCTCACACAAAAAAGTATGGCTGAATTGTTTGGTGTAAATATCCCTGCAATATCAAAACATTTACAAAACATCTTTGAAGATGGCGAATTAGATTATATTTCAACTGTTTCCAAAATGGAAACAGTTCAAAACGAAGGTAAAAGAACAGTAAAGCGTAATATAGACTTTTATAATCTTGATGCGATAATTTCGGTTGGATACAGAATAAATTCCAAAAAAGCCACTCATTTCAGGCAATGGGCAACGGGCATATTAAAAGAATATATGACAAAAGGTTTTGCTCTTGATGATGAACGACTGAAGCAAGGAAAAACCGCTTTTGGTAAAGATTATTTCAGAGAATTATTAGAGCGCGTTCGCTCAATCAGAGCCAGCGAAAGACGAATCTGGCAGCAAATAACAGATATATTTGCCGAATGCAGCATTGATTATGATAAAAATTCTGAAATCACAAAAGATTTTTATGCTATGGTACAGAATAAATTCCATTATGCTATAACCGGGCAAACGGCTGCAGAAATTATAAATTCCAATGCTAATCACAACAAAGAGCATATGGGATTATCAACATGGAAAAATGCTCCAGATGGAAGAATTCTTAAATCAGATGTAACTATTGCAAAAAATTATCTTAATGACAAACAAATTAGACAACTTGAGAGAACTGTAACAGGCTATTTTGATTACATAGAGGATTTAATTGAACGCGAAAACACCTTTACTATGGAGGAATTTTCCTCAAGTGTTAATGAATTTCTTTCGTTCAGAAGATATGATATTTTACACGATAAAGGAAAAATTTCTAAAAAAGAAGCTGACGAAAAAGCATATTTAGAATATAAAGAATTTAATAAGACACAAAAAATATTATCAGATTTTGATAAAGAAATTAAAAAGTTAAGCCAGAATAAATAAAAAACACCCCTTGACTACGCCAATAGCCAAGAGGTTTAAATAGCAGAGTGTATTACAACCCCACCGAACAATAGGATTGTACCACACTCTGCTGAAAAAATCAAGCAGGGTATTTTTATGCCCTTTTTCAAGTAATATAAAGTAGGATGTGATACAATGAACGTCAACAAAATAATTATGTATCTTAGAAAAAGCCGTTCTGACGATGAAAAGGCTACAATTGAAGATATCCTTCAACGTCACGAAAATATTTTACAAGAGTACAGTTTAAAATCTTTCGGCTCGGTTATACCTGAGCATAACATATATAGAGAAATTGTATCAGGTGAAACTATTGACGATAGACCTGAAATTAAAAAAGTATTATCAAAAGTCTCTAACGGTGAATGCGATGCCGTTCTTGTTGTTGAGCCCCAGCGTTTGAGCAGAGGTGATATGCTGGATTGTGGCACTATCATCAGAGTATTTCAATATAGCAATACAAAAGTAATAACTCCAAATAAAGTTTTTGACCTTACTGAAAAATATGATCGCAAATTCTTAGAAATGGACCTTCAGCAAGGTAATGATTATCTTGAATATGTCAAATTCATTCTTAATAGAGGAAGAATCGCATCAGTAAAAGAAGGGAATTTCATAGGTCAACATGCGCCCTTTGGATATAGCAAGAGTATGATTGAAAAGCATCATACTCTTACACCTAACTCTGACGCAGATATCGTTAAGCTCATCTTTGACATGTATGTAAACAAGGATATGGGATGCAGTCAGATAGCTTCAGAATTGGACCGCAGATGTATTAAACCGCAAAGGATAGAATATTGGTCTGCAGCTTCAATTAGAGAAATGCTGCGAAATCCTGTTTATATCGGCAAAATACGTTGGAATTTTAAAAAGACGAAAAGGTATACTGACGAACAAGGAAATACCTATAGCAAACGTATAAGAGGAACAGAGGACACAATTATTGTAGATGGTTTGCACCCGGCAATTATTGATGAGGAAATTTTTAATAAAGCTCAGGAAAAGACAGGGAGAAATTCAAGAACTCCAAAGGGATTTGAAATACGTAATCCCTTAGCAACTCTTGTGAAATGTGCTAACTGTAATCATTCTATGACTTATCGCACATATAAAAATTCAAACGGCACACAAAAAAATGCGCCAAGATTATTATGCACCAATCAAATACACTGCCATACACCCTCTATTGAGTATGATGTTTTAGAAAAGGCAGTTATTACAGCCTTGAATCTTCATATACAGGATTTTGAAATGAAACTTAAAAACAATGAAGGTGACTCATTAAAAATTCAAATAAAGATACTTGATAAATTAAAAAAAGAATATGAACAAATCGAAGAACAACAAACAAAATTATATGAATTACTTGAAAAGGGTATATATAGTGATGAACTGTTTCTTAAACGAAATGAAATATTATCACAAAACCGAGAGCAATTATTATCAGCTATTGCTGAGCAGGAAAATAAATTACCTGATGCAATTGATTATGAAGATAAAATTATAAAACTTTCAACTTGTATAGAAACCATTAAAAATAATTCGATATCAGCAAAAGACAAAAATGCGTTTTTAAAATCAGTTATTAAAAAAATTGAGTATCGTGCAGATAACTCTTGTAAAGGCAATAGATTTAAAGATACCGAATTTACTATTGATATATTTTTAAATTAATCATTTATAACATTATGTTCCTAATTCCTCAACACCTATATCGGTAAGCAGACCTTTAAGCTCAGGATACGGCATTGAATAACGCTGTGAAAGATATCTCAGTGATGCTCCAAGCTCACCGTCCGGTCCACCATATTGCTTTTAGATACTATATTAAATGTAAAAATAAATTGCCAGCTCCGAATTGGCTTTATCATAAATAATATAAGAAATGATAGTTCTTATTGCTTCATTTTTGGCCTTTTCTGAAATGGCAGGATCTTTTATCATCTCAACAATATTCATTACCTTTTTTTCGTATGAAACCTTGTCAGCCGGATTTTTCACATCATTATTAATACTTTTTTTGCTATTCAAATATTCTATATTGTCATGAATGGATTTTTTATTTTTTGCATATTCATCCAAAGTATCTATGCCATTTTGATATGCTTCTTTACATCGCTTTAATTTCTCATTTTCTTTAGCTATTAAGGAATTATAATCAATTTGTTTTTCCGTCTGTTTTGTTTTTAGTGGAGCAAAACTGAATTCCATTGTTTTAGCGGCTTTTTCAAGCGCGTCTGTAACAGCTTTATTTGCCTTTCTGATTGATAGTGAATGTGATGTGCGGCAAGACCCCCTTGCGTAATTATGGCATTGCATTGAAGGGCAAGCGGTTTGTGCTTTGATAAGAGTGGCGCCGCAACAGGAACATTTCACAAGACCTTTGAGCATCCAGTCAACGGGCTGTTCTTTTCTTTGTCTGTTTCCATACATAGTCTTTTGCATTTTTAACCTCTCTTGAACAACATTCCAAAGCTCGATATCAATAATCGGTTCGTGACAACCGTCAACAATCATTATATTTTCATTATCATAGTCACGTTTAGAGGCAGCTTTGCCTTCAGTAGACCAACGTATCTTGCCAATATACACAGGATTATGAAGGATATAATCAATTAATCTGTTATCCGGAAGATTTCCTCTGTGTGTTCTTATACCCTGATTACCGAGTGATTGCGCGATTTCCCTTTCGCCTTTACCGTTTGCGAAATCAGAAAATATCTGCTTTATAATCGCTGCTTCTGATTCATCAGGAATATATTTTCCGTTTTGAAGTGTGTAACCAAGCGCCGGATGGCACATTGCCTCGCCTCTTCCTGCTTTTTCTGTCATTCCCCGCTTGACTTCACCGCTCAGCCGTATCAGATAGTATTCGTCCATCCACTCAATAATTCTTTCAATAAGAGAGCCAAACACTCCGTCAACCACAGGCTCGGATATGCTGATTACATCTACATTATTTTTTCTCAGCAGGGATTTAAAAACAATGCTTTCCTCCTGATTCCTCGCAAATCGGCTGAATTTCCATACATATATTGTTGAAAAGGGAGTGTTCTTTTCTTTAGCCATTGCAATCATACGATTAAATTCAACACGTTTTTTTGAACTCTTGGCGCTTATGCCATTGTCAAAGAAAACGTATTCGTCGGGAACATATGTATTGTTTTTTTCAGCAAAATCACGAATGAGTTTAAGCTGACTGTCCGGACTGTATTCGTCCTGCCTTTCGTCGGATACACGGATATAGGCTGCGGCGATTTTCATTGTATCACATCCTGTTATATACTACTTAAAAACAGGCATAAAAATACCCTGCTTAATTTTTTAAGCAGAGCGTAATAGAAACTTATTGTTCAGTGGGGTTATAATTTTAATTCCGCTATCAAACCTCTTGGTTGTTGGTATAGTTAAAAGATTTTTGATGAATTAAGTTTTTTTGAAAATATCATTTTGTATTGATCTCTTAATTTTTTATTACTCATAGAATATATACCTCTTTGTCAATGCTGGCTTCAGCATAACCTAAAAATAGAAAATTGTCGACATAAAGCTAAAAAATTCTACTTTGGTATTAGACCGATATTCAGAATTGATAGGTATTGGATTAATCCCGCCATCACATTGACAATATTCTGATTTTAAGAATAGGACAAAACCGCAAAACAATATCATAAATGAGGGGATGGTTGCATGGCAGAACTGAATGTATCTTTACATATTATAAAGAACGGTAAGACAGATTCGGTTGATAAATTATCTGATGAGGATATTTCAATAATGTCCGGACGGCTTAGTCGTGTAATGAGTGAATATTACACGCAGCATCCTAAAGAGTTTTCAGAGATTGGTTGTAAAAATTAATAAAAGGAAAAGTTTGAAAGAAAGTTAAAACACAATTTAATCAAATAATCACAAAAAGCAAACTGAAAAAATATTGATGACTTAACCGATATTGGTATAGTGAATTTAATATCCCATCACGGCGGATTTATTCTCAAAATGCAATAGATAATATTTCTTACGTAAAAATAAATAGCTTTACAGATGAACAAAATCAAGGAAGAAAAAAGCTATTAGCAATGCAAAAAAGATACTGACGCTGAGATTTATGAAAAAATACAACATCAGCGTCAGCCCGTTAAGACTATTCGTGATTAAAAATTAAACGCCGGCAGGAATCTGCCGACGTTTTACTTTTATTCTTCCTTACTGAAATCTTCTTTTCCTACTCCGCAGAGCGGACAAACAAAATCTTCGGGCAAGTCCTCCCATTTTGTGCCCGGCTCTATGCCGTTATCCGGATCGCCGAGTTCCTCATCATAGACCCATCCGCACATATTGCAAACATATTTCATAATATCAACTCCCATCATTAAATTAATTATATTATATGTTAAATTTACATATTAATCAATACCCTATTTCACGGCTCGTTTCATATGGAGCTCTTTCATACCGTCAACCTCGTCACAAATTTCCTTAAGATTGCAGGTTGAGCAGTCAAAGATAATATTATCAAGAATATGATTAAGCGCAGAGGTTGTACTCCTGATTTTATCCGCGAGAATTAAAAGCTCGTCAAATTTATCAAACTCTGTAATAAACATTATCTCTGCACTTTTTACAATAGGATTTTTAAGATATTCCTCAATAAGAGCATTTCCGAAATCCGCAAAGGAAATTTTCTTTTTAAGAGCCCTTTTGCTGACACGAATCTGCTCACGCATACTCAAAGCGGAGGCTCTTGTCATAAATCCCTCGGGACAGAAATTATACCTGACAAGCTCAAGCTCCTTGATTTTATCAAAAGCCGAATCCTCGTCGATATCCTCAATCTCTAAAAAAACAATTTTTCCGAAAGCATTGTCATCTTTAATTTCGCACAAATCCCTGCCATAAAGACGAACACAATTTTCAAAGTGAATACTGGAAGTGACAGCCATCGTACTGACACAGGGCTTTTGACTTCCGCCAAGCTCAAAGGCAGTATCCTTTAAAAGAAGAATTGAATTTTTATCGCTGCGTCGAAGTCCGGATCTCTTGTATGGAAATTTTTTATCGCAGGGAGGAAGTATTTCTTTTATCTGATTGATAAGCTGATTAAAAAGAACCATTACAGTTTTCTGTCCTTTTCAATATTATCATAGTGCTTGCCGAGCATATCGTAAATTTTGCGTACTAATTTCATATCCAGATTAAAATAATAGATACTGAATGTCAGAACAAAAAGTACAGCAATAACAATCAGAATAATAATCAGAGCCTTTATCATTTATGCCATTCCTTTCTGTCTTGCGTATTCGGCAGCACCGAGCGCACCCATAAGCTGCGGGTCAATATCAAGGTCGACGACCTTAATCTTAAGCACATGCTCAATTGCCTTTTTAAGTCCCTCGTTTTTTGCACAACCGCCTGTTAACGTGATACTGTCGGTTGCACCTGCCTTTTTCGCCATAACGAAGCAGCGCTTTGCTACGGCAAGCTGAATACCTGCCGCAATTTCGTCCATAGGCTTGCCCTCGCCCACAAGTGAAATAACCTCTGACTCGGCAAAAACAGTACACTGAGCGGTAATCGGTATTGTATTTTTAGCCTGAAGCGACAGCTTGCAGAATTCGGGAAGCGACATTTCAAAGGCATTTGCCATTGCCTCAAAAAATCTGCCCGTGCCTGCCGCGCATTTATCGTTCATTGCAAAGTTTTTGACAGTACCGTCGGTATCAATAGAAATACCCTTGACATCCTGTCCGCCGATATCAATAATTGCCTTAACATTTGGATTTGTTACGTGAACACCCATTGCGTGGCAACTGATTTCCGAAATATTTTCATCAGCAAACGGAACCTTATTTCTGCCGTATCCGGTACCTATCAGGTAACTGAGTTCCTCAGCCGAATTGATATCGCCGACCTTGCTAAGAGCCTCGTCAAGCGCAAGCTCGGCACTTTTAACCGGATTAATCTTACTTCTCACCGTTGAGTCCGCAACAATTTTTCCGTCTTCGTTAAGAATTACACATTTTGCGTAGGTTGAGCCTACGTCACAACCGCCGAAATATTTCATATACTTATCCTCCTTATCATGCCTTACCACGCCATAGTATCATCAAAATCAACAAGTGTCGGGTCAACAGGCTCCTCCTGAAGCACAGTCATCATATATTTATTTATCTGCTCCCGCATATCTCTTCTTGAAACGGTTCGGGGATCCATAAGATCCTGCTCAACCCAGATGAAATTGATATTTCTTTCTCTTGCCTGATCGTCAAAAATACCATTAAGACCGTCCATACCCTTACAGGATATCTGATCATACATAATTACCGTATCTGCTCTAAACTCATCGCAAATACGCCAGAGCTCATCGACAACATTCTGATACCCGCCCTTGGTGTGCTTTCTCATTGTCGTTCTCTGGAGTGTTTTTGCATATGTGGCAAGCGACTTATCCTTGTTCTCTGTATCGTACATTATGTAGGAAATCATTGTTTCCATATCCATAACGACGTTGATACCCCAGCAGTTTTCAAGCCAGTTTGCGAGGCTTGTATAATAGTTCGCGGGGCAGGACCAGACAATTGCTCTGTGGCGCATTTCCTTTGAAACACGCTCTTTTTTCTCATAAGCCCTCATCATCAGCTTATTGACCTTTTCATCGGTTTTAAGAAAGCGTTTGTCAAATCCGCCTGAAAGATGGAAATAAAACAGCCTGTAAAGCCAGAAGGTTGCGCCTGTCATCTGCGGATAATCGGTCTTGTTTACATCCCATTTCTGAAGCTCGTATTCAAGCTGTTTGTTATATGTTTTCATTGCTGAGAAATATGAATCCCAGTCGAACTTTTCACCGGTCTGCTCCTCAATGAATTTTATACAGGACTTAACCTCATCAACGGCATATTCCTGTACCTCCTCTTCGGTATACCTCAAAGGCACGTTCACAACGTGTGACGGAAGGTTAAAACGTCTGTCAATATAAGATGAATTCATAATTGAGCCGTCACAGGGCATATTACATGACAAAAAGCATTTGCCGAACATCGGGTAATCGTCATTGATTGCAACACCTGCCTCAGCAGACGGAAGCGGACAAACATCGGCAGGAACGCCGTAGCTCTCCGTTATATCAATATACGGAGGGGAAATATGCTGATCAACCATTGAGGAAAGGAAAATAGGAATTGTCTGAACAGGTACTCCGTAAAGATTAGGAAAGCCTGCCATAAGCTCAAAGGAGAAAAGCTCATCCATGCAAACGGTTTTATCGGAAAATTTGTCGTTGGGATGAAAGTGCTTATCGTGCTTAAACAGCATATTAATCATATCGCAGGTATGCTTAATAATTGCGTTGAAATGCAGATGCGCTATTCTTAAATGCGTGCCCCTGAGACCCTCAACATGGCGGTCAATCCACGCGGGAGCCGAAAGATAGCTTGACATCCATCGATAGCTCCAAAGTCCCCTGACTGTGGAAATCGGCGCCTTGAGCACCATCACAATCATATCCTTCCATGTTATCAGCCAACGATAGTAATCGTATATGGTATCCTTAAAACCGCGCCATTCTCTGTGCTTTAAAATACCTGTTTTATCACGGTGAAGTCTGCCGAGATTTTTCGGCCGGTTTGCCATATTACTTCGCCTCCCTTGCCTTTTGAATATTCTTGATTTCAAGGCTTTCAACAAAAGCCTGTACCCGTGTTCTGAGCTGACCTGAGGCGCTTGCGGTATACTGCCTGTCAACCGTAACAGACGGAATTTTGAACTCATTAGTCATAACGTGTGAGGCAAGAGCTCTTTCATATCCCCAGAACTCACAGAACTTAAGCTGCTCATAAATAACGCCGTCAGCTTTATAATCATTCACAAGCTGTTTTACGTATTCTCTCCTGCCTAAAACCTTTTCCTTGCTCATATAACGCGGGCACTGGCAGGTCTTCATATAGTGCAGGATAATCTGCTCAAGCACATCTCCGTCATCGCTCAGCTTTATTTCCTCTCTGCCGGGAAGTGAGCCGAAGCAGTATCTGTCGGCAACAACAAGGGCACCTGATTCCTCAATAAGCTTTGTGAAATCCGGATCGTCCATCTCGGAGCCGACTACTACGACCTTTGCCCTGTAATTTTTCTTTTCGTCCGGTACTCTTGTTTTAAGCTCCTCCGCCGTTTCACGAAGCTTATCAATAATCAGGTATTTCGGGCAGCAGTACGTGACAAGATTAATAACGTGAAATTCGTATCCTGTAATTCTCGGATTTTCTTCCTTTCTGTACTCACCGATCTCCGTTATCAGCCTGCATACCTCGTTGTGTGTTTCAACTGCCTTTCGCAGCGATTCGTCGCTGATATCAACGCCATAAACCTCGCTAAGTTTATCCAGCACCTTAATCTGCATCTGATTTCTGTAATGTTTAATTGTGTGGGGTTCTATTTTAAACGGAATATCAGCGATAGATACAAAGAATTTATCGTTTTCAACAAGATTTAAAAGATTAAAATGCTCATAGCATCTGTTCATTTCCGAACATGATTCCGAGCCGATAAGCGCTGAGAGAAAATTATATCCGCCCTCAATCGCGCGCTCCAGAAGCGCCTTAGAGTAACCGCATAAATAGGAGCTGAGATAATATGTAGCAATATCCATTGAGCCCGTTCTCGGCGCTCTTAAACGCACGGAAAAACAGTCATCAAGGTTAAGCAGGACCTCAGGAATATGATAACAGGTATAGGCAATAGCCTTTTTGCCTTCTGAAACCGCCTGCTTTACAAGCTCATTATTAGCCTCCTGAAGCAGATTTTCAAAATAAATTAAATGCTTTAAATCCTTCATTACAGTACCTCTATTTTTTCAAGCGCCTCTCTGACGCCCTTAACAACATTTGAATCATCAGGCAGATTAAAAATATTTTCACCCTGAATATCAAATACTGATAAATTCTTATCGTCGGGAATATAGCTTAAAACTTCAATTCCATTAGTGTCTATATATTTCTTGAGCGACTCGTCAGCCATACGGTTTACAATCGCGCCGATTTTATCGTACATAACGAGCTCGTCTGCAACGCCCTTTATTGTATTGATAACCTGACAGCCTTTTTTGCTCGGGTCGGTTACAAGCAGAAGATGAGTAACCTTTTCCATAACCCTGCGGTTAATCTGCTCAATTCCCGCCTCGCCGTCAATTACGACATAGTCAAACTCATTTGACAAAATGGAAATAACCTCTTTAAGATAGGAATTTATTTTGCAGTAACAGCCTGCCGTTTCAGGTCTGCCGACTGCTATGAAAGAATAACCGTCAGTTTCGACAAGTGCGTCAAAAATCCGATATTTTGCCTCACCGAGAAGCTCAACAGCTCCTCTTGTGTCCCCCTCGTCAACAGAGGCTATAATTTCTTTTCTTATATCATCAATAGTCATCCTGACATCAATGCCGAGCGCGGTTGAAAGTCCTACCGCGGGGTCGGCATCAACGGCAAGTATTTTTTTGTTCGGATATTTTTCAACCAGGCAGCGGACAATCGTTGCGGAAAGCGATGTCTTGCCTACGCCGCCCTTGCCCGCAACGGCAATAATAGTTGTTTTATTCATAATTCATCACCGAAGTTAATTATACACAATAACAGACAATAAAGCAACAAAATTGATGTTTTTTTCACAATCTTAAAAATCAGATAATATATAATCAATAATTCAATGATAAAATATAAACAAAGTTAAAAATTTTAAGCGAATTTTAACAGAGGATTATATACCAGTTCTGTAAAATTTTTATTTACTGTTTTTTTCTTATATGATAGTATAAAATAAGAATGTAATAAATTATATAAGGTTTAAGAGGTAATAATGAAAAAGGCATTAAAAATTCCGCTGACAATGCTTTTGCTGTTTGCCGCCGTCTCTGTAGCGTTTATATGCGCTATAAGCATTCGCGGAAACTATGATGAATATATTGTACCAAACGGCTTTGAGGAGTCGATAAGTCAGGCTGACACCTTCAGAAGCGACGACACATATGCGAGAATTATGAGTTCAAATCTCCTCGTTAATTATGAAAGCTGGGGCGGAACAGACGCTCATAAGAGGGCAAAAATGTTTTCTTACATTCTTAACGCCTACAAGCCCGATGTGGTTGCAATTCAGGAAATGAGCGACCAGTGGTACTGCTGCCTGACTAAAAACAGAGGGAGCTACCGTCTTGTATACCCGATTTCTTCAGGCGCAATGTTTCATATGACAGGCTTGATGTACAATTCGGACACCGTAACACTCCTTGATTACGGACGTATGGAATACACGCAGGGCGACAACAAAAAACTAAGAAGAGTTGTGTGGGGATTTTTTGAGGACAATGAAACAAAAAAGCAGTACGTCGTAACGTCAACACATTTTGATTTAATACGTGAGGGAAAGGAAAAAGAAGAGCTGCGTGTTATGAATACTCAGGCAAGCGAACAGCTTAATATTGATAAGGAGCTTGAAAAACGCTTTGACTGTCCCGTAATCTCAGCAGGCGATTTTAACGCAATGGATGACGGCGGATATGATAATGAATATTTTGCGCCCACAGTATATAACACAATTGCCGAAACACTGACAGACACAAAATACATTGCTCAAACAAAAACCGGCGGAGATGCCCGTGATGTTGACAAGCCTACCTTTGACCATATCTTCTTAAAGGGTGACGCAACGGTGAACAGATATTCAATAATATCCGACAGCGTGATGTCTCAGATGAGCGACCATTACCCTATCTTTGCGGATATAGCATAATTTTTTACTGCTTTTTGATTTTATAGATTTTTCTGAACAGAAATCTTGTTACGGGACCTGCCGCAAAAATGTTCCACATTAGCGCCATAGGGAAATTTTTTAATATCGTTCCAACCCATATTGCGGGAAGCTGTACAATCGGCTGATGTCCTAAAATAAGGTTAAAAAGTATGGACGCGACAAGGCTCATTGTCGGACACATTATTAACACCGTACAGCCTGAAATCATAAGCGTAATAAAAAACGGATTGTCCTTTTCGGGCTGTATGATTTTTTCCGCGAGTCTGTGACCGAGCCTGTTTCCCCACAAATTAGAGAATATAAATACAAACACCCACATATAAGCCATTTCCTTAAGCGCTTGCCAAAACACAATATTTGTCATATTGCTTAATCCGCCTGCTTTCAGCGTGTACCCCATCTTAATTGCAATGTTATAAAGCTCCATACCGTACGCCATTGTTATTGACATAATAATTGAGAATACGATTCCCTGTCCCTTTGTTTTTGGCATAATAATCCTCCTTACAGATAAAAAATTAAAGTGCGTAAACCCAATCTGGATTTACGCACTTTTGCTACTCGATAGATGTATTATATCAAAATAGTCCCGAATTTTCAAGAAAAATATTGTATTTAAAGTTTGCATTTGTTAATATTGTTTATAATCTTTAATGCAAAGGAGTAATTATGCCAAAGCTTGAAATTACAAATATGGTTATGATACAAGACATTAAAACAGGCAAGGTAGTGGTTCAGGACAGAGTAAAAAACTGGTGCGGTATTTCCTTTCCCGGAGGTCATGCAGAAAACGGTGAAAGTATTTATGACAGTGCAGTCCGTGAAATAAAAGAAGAAACAGGGCTTGACATTAAAAATCTTAAGTCCTGCGGTTTTATGTTTTGGTTTAATAATAAGACAGAAGATAAATATTTTACATATTTCTATAAAACTACGGATTACAGCGGCGATATGCTTGATGAAACAGATGAGGGTATTGTCTTTTGGGCGGACCCGAAAGATTTTAATCATATGAAGCTTTCACCGAATTTTAAGGAATATTTGCCTATGTTTTTTGAAAACAAATATACAGAAGCGTATTGCTCATGGAATGACGATATGCACCCTGATTTAACAAGGGATAACCCATGGGGAGTAATTTACAGATAATATCAGGTATATACATATGGCAAAAACACAGGATCTGACAGTAGGAGATACTAAAAAGCTATTGCTTATTTTTTCATTTCCCACTCTGCTAAGTAATCTTTTTCAACAATTTTATAATCTGGCTGACACAGCAATCGCAGGTCATATCATAGGTAACAATGCGCTTGTCGCAATCGGAGCGACCTCTTCAATTTACAGTCTTGTTATCACCTTTTCATCAGGACTTACGGGAGGCTTTGGTATAATATTTGCCCAGTACTTTGGCGCAAAGGATTATGACAGGCTCAGAAAAGCCTTAGCGCACTCTCTCGTTATAAACATACTGTTTTCAATAATTATCAGCGCCGCAAGCTTTTTAATTATCAGTCCCGTACTCAAACTTATGAACACACCCGCAGAACAGTTAAATGACGCTCACAGCTACATAATAGTAATTCTTTCTGCAATTGCCGTTCCGACGTTTTATAACCTTGAGGTGACGCTTTTAAGGTCGCTTGGTGACAGCAGAACACCCCTTTATTTTCTCATTTTCGCAAGTGTGCTCAATATTGTACTCGACTATATTTTCATAAAATATATGCATACGGGCGTAATGGGCGCCGCGCTTGCGACTGTAATGGCACAGGCAGCGGCAATGATACTGTGCTTTATCGTTCTTGTTAAAAATTTTAAAATAATCCGACTTGAGAAAAAGGACTTTAAATTCAGCGCAAGACTGTTTAGGAAAATGATGTCTGCGGGTATGACAATGGCAATGATGAATTCAATTTTCTCAATCGGCTCAATAATTATGCAGTACGCAATCAACGCTTTGGGCGATATAATAATCGCGGCTCATTTAGCGTCAAGAAAGCTGTCTGAAATGTTTATGCAGCCGCTCGTTACCATAGGAATTTCCTGCTCTACCTTTGTGGGACAGAACTACGGCGCAAAAAAATATAACAGAATATCACAGTCAATCAAATACAGCCTGATTTATTCACTGATATGGTCTGTGATAAGCTTTGCCGTTCTGTTTTTCTTTGGAGGGAGCTTGGCGGCGCTTATTACAGGCACTGACAGCGGTGAGGTGATACAGAACACAAAAATGTACCTCAGAATTAATGTTCCGTTTTATTTTATACTCGGCATACTCTTTATACTCAGATTTTCCATTCAGTCGGTTGACAGGAAAATACCTCCTCTTATTTCAAGCAGTATGGAGCTTGCAAGCAAGATATGCGCATCATTTGTATTTATCCCTCTTTGGGAATATTTCGGCGCTTGTATAGCAGAGCCGCTGAGCTGGTGTCTCGGCGCAGTTTACCTGATATTTGAATTTAAAAATACTTATAAAAAAATTAAGACAGGCACCGCTTGACAATGCCTGTCTTAATAATTGTTCCGTATAATTTTACTCTATTTTTTCATAGCGTTATATGAGGTGAGGAACGCCTCCTCGCTGATATCACATCCAAGCTCATATAACGGTACCTTTGCAAATATCTGCTCAAGAACATCAAAGAGCTTGTCCATTTTTTCGGCATTGAGATTTCTTATCGTCTGCGAAAAAATGTTATATACCGCCTTGCTCGTATCAGCCTTTTTTATCCAGTTGGTTTCACTTCTTTCCAGAAAGCATATACCCGCAAGTTCAACAATTTTCGGAGTGGAATAATCATACTTTCCGCTCCACGGAGTTCCGCAGGCATAGACCTTGCCGTCAATAAGCCTTATGGCAGGCTTGTCGTCATTGAGCATATATGCCCTGTCGCCCAAATGCTTAAGCCAGAGCTGAGTATGAGTTGATTTGCCGGTACCGCTGTCGGCAGAAAAGGCGTAAGCCATACCGTCAACAACAATACAGGAGGAATGAAGAATAATACCGTTAAAATTTAAAAGCTCCGTATAAAAATCAGAACCCGTGAGCATATATTCCCAATCGTCCTGCACAAGCTCGGGATGCTCCTCCATTGCTCTTAAAACCCTTTTTTCATCAACATCAACAACAATGTCAATATTCTGATTTTCATCTTGATTGTCAGATAAATAAGGTCTTGCCTGCTTTTCGGTCCTGCCCTTTACGTTTACTATATTAACCTTTAAACCAGCAATATCATATACAGCCATAAAGTCACCTGATACTTATTTTAAAATTAGTATAACCTAACTTTATCAAATCGTCAAGAAAAAGTAATCTATTAGTATCTTATTCTTTCGAAAATCAGATAATATTTTATAAAAACGGTAGTGAGAGCATAATCACTACCGCTTTTTACTGTACAAGTTTATTTTAACCAAAAGGCCAATGTGTATCATTATCATCACCGTTTCCACTTGTGGTGATAACATCAGTCATTTTAAATTCTTCAACTTCTGTTATCGGTTTTTCATATATTTCCTTCATTTGTTTACACCACCTTGTCTAAAATATCTTTAACTGCATTTTTTGTGTTTTCGTCAACCGTATCATCATTTAAAACGGCTTGCGCTATGGTATTGTAGCTATGCTGAACAACATCGGAATAAAAATATTCTCCGCCTATTTTTATATACGCTTTTGCGGAAATCATCTGACCGAATGCTTTTTCTGTATACGGCACTTCTGTAAATACAAGATTGTATGTTGTGTAATCCCCGTGGTTAATACGGTTATTTGCAATGAGTTTCAGCGAATTATCAACTGTTAAATCGTCTGTTTCGCCGCTGTTATATACAAAGCCGTATTCTTCAATGTTTTTGTTTTCTTCACCGTTGTATTGATAACCAAAGCGTAAACCCGCGTCTGTTACCCTTATACTTCCTCCCTTTGCCTCAACTTCTCCCAATAAAGGTATATCGTTTTGATTTGCAAAGGTTTCCATAGAACTGTTTGCAGGAGTACAAACCGTTAAATTGTTGCAATCTTTAAAGGTATTAACGGCAAAGGAAATATCATCAGCAGTCGTTTTAACAAGTTTGAGATTTTCACAGCCGTAAAACGCGTGGTTATCTATTTCCGTTAATGTTCCGAGCTTTGCTGTTTCAAGATTCGTACAATTCTTGAACATTCCCGTGTTCGCAACTGTTACATTCGGCATTTCTACATTAACCAAATTATCACATAAATAGAATACATATTTGTCACAATACTCTACTCCTGAAGCAATAACTGTTTTTAAATTTGGACAGTTAGCAAAGGCATAATAGCCGATTTCCTTAACACTCTCCGGTAAAATAATCGTCTCAACTGTTTGATTGCCAAGGAAACAATAATCGCCTATCTTTTGCACTTCGTATCCATCAACTATTTCCGGAACTTCTATAACTTTTTCATTAATAATTTGACAACGAGATATAGTATTGTATTGTTGTTCGGCAGTTGCTGAACGCATTAAATATCCACTATCATAAATAAATTCAGGGGTATAAAAATATTGAACCTTTTTTGCTTTGCCGGGTGCATAGGCGCAAGCAACAATAACCTGACGATTGGACAAGTTCAAAACCTCATTATTATTGTATTTATAAAAGAGATGTCCCATACTTTCCCTATATGGAATTTCAAGTGTTCCTCCCAAACCTAAATAATAATAAATTGTGGCATTTTCATCATCACAACTGAATAATAGATTAGAACAATTTGTCTCGTTGTTTTTTGTAATAGTATAATCAAAGTTAACATATTCCAACTCACTGCCTGTCAACTCTTTTATACATTCATATGCATCCGCAATAACACGGTGGGCATCATTTTGATTATTTTCATTAGTAGACATTCCTGTTTCAAGTAGAAGCTTTTTAACTTCATCAACAGTTATGTTTGGTTTAGTCATAACGAGCAAAGCGCAAATAGAGCTTATAACAGGAGTTGCAGCTGATGTGCCATTCCAACCGGTTACCTGCCGACCACTGTTATCATAACTTGTCATACCTTCGCCAGTTGCGTATATATTAACGCCTTCCCCAAAGTTACTGAAAGAAGAAAGCCTTTTATTTTGTCCTGTAGCACCAACAGTTATTGCATTTTCAATACTTGCAGGATAAGTAGGTGCATCTGCTAAGTTTTTACTATCATTACCTGCTGAAGCGATAACAAAAACATCGTTCTTAGTTGCATAATCAACAGCATTAACCAATGTAGTATGTACAAAGCCTGCGTTGTCATTTCCAAAACTACAGTTTAATATTTTACATCCATCGCTAATAGCAAGATATATGGCAGATGCGGCTTTCGAAAGGGAACCGCCACCATCTTTATTAATAATTTGATAGGAATACAATCGTACATTATCAAGAGAATTTTGAATAATTGTTCCTGCAACTTTTGTTCCGTGTCCTTGTTTATCATCCGTTCCGTCTTCTTTATATCCTTCGACATATGAGTAACCGCCGTCAATTCGATCCTGAGTGAATGATGTTACAGCAATTCCACTATCAATTACGCCAACCTTTATCTCAGATATACTTATATTTTCTTTATGCATCAACTTAATTGCATCATCAATATTACTGTTGACTGTACTCACACATTGAGGGAAAAAATCAAAATCGTCTTCAGCCTCACAAAGCATATTTTCTTCTTCGTAATCATACTCAACATATTTAACATATGATAGGGATTTATAGTATTCTTCTGCTTTTTTTGCAGATGCTTCATCATCAAACTGCAGAACATATAAATCATCAATGCCCGTTGCGGTGTCAACGGCATCTAAATAATCTATCTGTTTACTTGAACTGACAATGAGTCTGCATGAGGAGTCATAAGACTCCTCGTCCAGCTCTTTTAATTCCTCTGCAAACTGCGTTGCTTCTGCTTTGCTTACAAAATCTTCTTCAGGTGTGAATTCATCTGCCGCTAAAGTAATATGGCAGGGAATTATAATACATAATACACACAATAGAGATATAAAATTTTTCATGATAATCACCAATTTTTACTAATAATTTTGTCTTCTAAAACGAATAAAATTACAAATACAAGGTTTGCCAATATATAAAGTATTTTGCTTTGTTTGTAATCATAAACGCAATAATTATATGAAAATACAAATACCATTGCAAAAACAATATAAAACATATTTTGATGTTCGTTAAAAAAACTTGAATGAACAGCAACAATTCTAAATAAAATCGAAATTAATAAGCTAATCACACCAAATACTATAGAAATTATATAAAACATACTACCAATCCATTAATCCACCGGAAATTCCGCCTACAATTGCGCTTAATTTTATTTAACATTATAATAACCCAATTAAAATATATCATTTATTATTTTATTAGTCAACTAAAAAAGTCAATGATTTTCAATACAAGCAGGTTATTGCAAAATTCTGCCATTGACAAAATTCCGTTTTTAATGTATATTGAACATATGTTCGATAATGCTTATAACGGTGATAAAAATGGAAAAAGAAATTTTACATATCGACTGCAACAAATTTTATGCAAGCGTGGAATGTTACCTGCATCCCGAGCTGAGAGATAAACCCGTAGCAGTCGGCGGAAGTGAAAAATCAAGGCACGGCATCATACTCACAAAAAATGAAATTGCGTCAGCATACGGACTAATCGTCGGCGAACCGCTTTGGAAGGCAAAGCAGAAATGCCCGGATTTAATCATTGTACCTCCGAATTTCCCCGTATATATTGAATTTTCAAAAAGGGTTAGAAAAATTTTCGAGGAATATACAGATTTAATTGAGCCGTTCGGTCTTGACGAAGCATGGCTTGATGTTACGGGCGATTGGAATAAAACAGGATATGAAATCGCGCAGGAAATCAGAAAAAGAGTTAAAAAGGAAATCGGAATTACCGTAAGTATCGGGCTCAGCTTTAACAAAATTTTCGCAAAGCTCGGCTCAGACTATAAAAAGCCCGACGCCGTAACCGTAATCAGCAAAGAAAATTACAGGGATATTGTATGGCCTCTCCCCTGCAGTGACCTTTTAATGATAGGACGGGCAACGACAAAAAAGCTGAATGCTTACGGCATTTATACAATAGGCGACGTGGCGAATGCAAGCGACAGCTTTATGAAAAACCTGCTTGGTAAAAACGGTCAGATGCTTCAGCGCTTTGCGCGAGGGCAGGACCGTTCGCCTGTAAGACATATGGATATTTCGAGAGATATAAAGAGTATAGGAAACTCCACCACTACTCCGAGAGATTTAATTAACAACAAGGACGTAAAGATTATTTTCACTGTCCTTGCGGAAAGCGTTGCAAGGCGTATGCGGGAGCACAATCTGAAGGGTACAACTCTTTCAATTTCCGTAAGAGACAGTGACCTTAACACATTCACGCGCCAGTGCAAAATGCAGTCGCCCACGAATGTCAGCAATGAATTTATAAAAAGCGCAATGGGGCTTTTTAAAGCAAATTATAATTGGGAAAAGCCTATAAGAAGTCTCGGTCTGTGCGTAACCGATTTTGACTACGACAATGTTTTGCAGTTTGATTTTTCAGGCTCCGCTGAAAAAAGGGAAAAGCTGGAACGGCTTGAAACCGCAGTCGACAGACTGAAGGACAGATACGGGAATTTCTGTATACAAAAGGCAACGGCGCTCTGCGATAAGGGGCTTTCTCATTTTAATCCGTTTGAGGAGCATACTATCCACCCCGTCAGTATGTAAATCCATAAAATAAATGGACTCAAAGAGTGCTTTTGAGTCCATTTATTTTATCGCTGTAAAAAACAGACGGTGAAACGGGAAAATGACCTCTCCGTTTTTCTGTCGGGAATACTGCTTTTTCACCTCAACCAAAATATCCTTTTCAAATTCACTTTTATCCTTATCATTAAGCACATCGAGATACGGTTTTAGACCTGTCGATTTATACCATTCAACTATACTTTCGTATGAGGGAAGACGGTGTAAATAAACTGTTTTCCACATTGAAAAATCCGATGATATATCAGACAATAAATCAAAATATTCCCCCTCAAAAAGATTATAAAATTCCCTTTTCTTTTTTAATTTACCTTTCCATTTTTCACTTTCGATCATACTGTCAATGATTTTATTGATAGGCATTTCAATCTGATTGGGCACCTGAACCGCCATAACTCCGTTAGAATTAAGAATACTCATCATATCGCTCAAAAGCTTTTTATGGTTTGGTATCCATTGAATACAGGCGTTGGAAAATACTACGTCAAATTTACCCTCAATCTTGTTGAAATCACTCGATGCATCAAAAATCATAAAATCAAGTTCGGAATAATCCTGCCTTGCTTTTTCAATCATATTAGGAGAAAAATCTGCTCCGAGTATGTATGCGTCAGGGAATCGTTCTTTCAGCACAGCCGTACTGTTCCCGGGTCCGCAGCCTATATCAATAATGCGTTTGGGATTATCAATATTGATTCTGCCTGCAAGGTCAATTGACGGCTGAGTTCTCTCTTTCTTAAATTTCAAATATTGCTCTGAATTCCAATCACTCATTTTATGTCCTCCCCCAAAAAAACCGAAGGCTGTTTTAATAACCTTCGGATTTGTAATAAATCAAAATTATAACAACGATACGACCATATCGCCCATTTGCGAGGTGGTAACCGTTTCAAGTCCGTCCTGCGCTATATCGGGTGTTCTCACCTTAGTAAGCGCTGTGTCAACCGCCTTTTCTATTGCGTCGGCAGCCTCACTCTCGCCGAGAGAGTATCTCAGCATCATAGCACCCGAAAGAATTGTCGCAAGCGGATTTGCCTTTCCCTGCCCCGCAATATCGGGCGCAGAGCCGTGAATAGGCTCATACATACCGAATGTACCCTCCGCCAAAGACGCGGATGCAAGCATACCGATTGAGCCTGAAATCATAGACGCCTCATCGGACAGAATGTCACCGAAAATATTTGAAGTTACAATTGTATCAAACTGATTCGGATTTCGCACAAGCTGCATTGCGCAGTTGTCAACATACATATATGAAATCTCAACCTCGGGATAATCCTTTGCTGTTTCCTCCATAACCCTTCTCCAGAGCTTTGAGGAATCAAGAACATTCGCCTTATCAACACAGGTGAGCTTTTTATTTCTCTTCATAGCATACTCAAAGCCTGCCCTGACTATACGCTTGATTTCGGGATAAGTATAACGCTCCGTATCATATGCGCCGACAACACCGTTTTTCTCATACGTTCCCCTGTCGCCGAAATAAATACCGCCCGTAAGCTCACGGACAATGAGTATGTCAAGCTCGTCGCCGATAATCTCAGCCTTCAGCGGAGAGGCTGATTTGAGCGGAGCAAAAATCTTCGCGGGACGGAGATTCGCAAAAAGTCCGAGCGACTCACGAATCGCGAGCAGTCCCTTTTCAGGTCTTATTTCACTTGGAAGAGTATCCCACTTAGGTCCTCCGACCGAGCCTAAAAGCACAGCGTCGGAGGCTTTGCAGGCAGTCTCCGTCTCCTTTGGAAACGGTACACCTGTCTCATCAATAGCGGCACCGCCCAAAAGCTGATAGTTGTAATCAATTGAAAAGCCGAATTTTTCCCCTGCCTTGTCAAGCACCTTTATACATTCGTCAACAATTTCGGGACCGATTCCGTCACCCTTTAAAACCGTTATCTTATAATTCTTCATAAGTTAATCCTCCGTATGACATTATATCTTTATTGCTTTCATTCTTATTCTGACATAGTCAACATACCATTTTCCGTCAATATAAAGCTTAGGTCGACAGATTTTCTCAACCTGATTTATTATACTTTGCTTTACCGATAAATCAACATCTGCAAAAGCAGATTTTATAAACATATTTATCCAGTCAGCCAAACCATTTTCACCGTTTTGCTCAGTTAATCTGTCAAAAAGCACTGCGTATACAATCTTAAAGCCATACCTTTCAAGTACAGGAGCAAATTCGCCTATTGAACAAAAGTTAAAATTTCTCTCATATGTCAAACCACGTGACATAAACGCTTCGTCAAGCGCACTATGCACAATATCGGCATTACCCTTACCACCGAATTCAAATATCAGCTCGCCGCCTGTTGCGAGGTTTTTTGAAATATTTTGCGCAAGCATATCATGATTGTCAATCCAGTGAAAAACGGCATTCGAGAAAATAACATCTGCCTTTTTATCAAGTTTAAATTCACAGGCGTCTGCCAATATAAAATTAAGAGACGGATGCAGCTCTCTTGCCTTTTTTATCATTTCAGGGGACGAATCTATACCTAATGTATTAAAGCCCTTATCCTCCAGTATCTGTGTTATCGCACCGTTTCCGCATCCGAGATCAACCACAAAGCTGCCCTTTTTCGCAGTAATAAAATTGATGAGTTCCTCACCATATTTATTCACAAACCTGAAATTATCGGTATAATTGTCCGAATCCCATTTATGATTCATATTTTCAAAATCTCAGTATATCAGCAAACATCAAAAATTCCGGGCATTGTATCATCGCGCATAGTGTCTTTCTGGTCACGGTTGATTGCGCAGATAATACCCTTCATTGACGCATAGCTGATATTGTGGCTTACGCCGATTCCGAAAACATCTTTACCCTGCGGGTTTTTCAGATGAATATAGCTGATAGCCTTTGAGTCGCTTCCGACAGAAATTGCGTGCTCACTGTAATCAACAAACTCGTAATCGGTAATACCTATTTCCCTAATAGCGGAGAAAAAAGCACCGATAGGACCCGAGCCTGTTCCCTCAATTTTTACAGGCGCATTATCCTTATACTTAATCTCGCCTGTGAAATGAACGGAGGTTAAATAATCCTCCTCATTCTTTTCCTCGCTTACCTTATAGTTAATAAGTCTGTACGGACCGCAGACATTTCTGTATTCCTTCTGGAACAAATCAAAAATTTCCGTTGTATGAAGCTCCTTGCCCTTTTCGTCGCACGCTTTCTGAACTACCGCGCCGAACTCGGGATGCATAGCCTTTGGCATTTTAATACCGTACTCATTTGCAAGAATGTATGCCGTACCGCCCTTACCGCTCTGTGAGTTAATACGGATAATCGGCTCATACTCTCTTCCTACATCTGCCGGATCAATAGGAAGATACGGTATCTCCCACATATCCGAGTGGCTCTCGTCCATATAAATCTTGCCCTTATTTATAGCATCCTGATGAGAGCCTGAAAATGCTGTAAACACAAGCTCGCCCGCATAAGGATGGCGCGGCGGAACCTTCATTTTAGTCGTTCTTTCATATACGTCTTTAATTTTGTTAATATCGTGAAAATCAAGCTCAGGGTCAATTCCCTGCGTCCACATATTAAGTGCGAGAGTTACGATATCAACATTACCCGTTCTTTCACCGTTTCCGAAAAGCGTACCCTCAATTCTGTCAGCGCCTGCAAGCAAAGCAAGCTCGGCAGCGGCAACGCCCGTTCCCCTGTCATTATGCGGATGAAGTGAAATAATAGCCGCGTCACGATTAGGTAAATGGCGGCAGAAATATTCAATCTGGTCTGCGTAGCCGTTTGGCGTTGAGCTTTCAACAGTGGACGGAAGATTAAGAATAATCGGATTTTCCTTAGTGATATGAAGCTCCTCCATAACCTGACGGCAAATCTCAACAGCGTTATCCATTTCCGTTCCCGTAAAGCTTTCGGGACTGTATTCAAAACGGATATTTGTTTCGGGATTGGTTTTCTTCTGCTCCTCGGTTAATTCATAGATAAGCTTCGCGCCGTTTACGGCAATATCAATTACACCCTGCATATCCGTCTTGAAAACGACCTTGCGCTGAAGTGTTGAGGTTGAATTATAAAAATGCACAATAACATTCTTAGCTCCCTTGATTGCCTCAAAGGTTTTCTTGATAAGGTGGGCTCTTGCCTGAACAAGCACCTGAATCGTCACATCATCGGGAATATAACCTCCGTCAATAAGCGTGCGCAGAATTTCATACTCCGTTTCGCTTGCCGACGGAAAACCGACCTCGATTTCCTTAATACCGATATTAACAAGCGTTGAGAAAAGCTCAAGCTTTTCCTGTAAATTCATCGGGTCGACAAGCGCTTGATTGCCATCACGCATATCGACCGAGCACCATATAGGAGCCTTTGTAATAGTCTTATCGGGCCATGTACGGTCCGGAATGTTTATCGGCTTGAAGCCGACATATTTTTCATACCCTTTTTTCATATTTAATCAATCTCCTTTCAAATTTGCACAGGAGCAAAAAATAAGCCCCTATACATTTAAGTATAGGGACGTAATGTCTACGTGGTACCACCCTATTTCAGCAGAAAATCTGCCCTTTAGCATCTATCAATGCCTTTGCCTGTAACGCGGCAACACGGCTGTTCCTATTGATTTCTATTCAAAACAGCAACTCCGCAGAGAGCTATACACCGAATAATCCGTATTGACTTACACCGCCCGTCAACTCTCTTAAACTGAATTACAAGGTCTTTTTCCGCTTCATAGTTTTTGCTTGGGTACTATTAAATTGTAAAGATATTATATCAAATTTAAAATTTTTGTCAAGAGCCAAAATAATATTAAAGAAGTGAATAGCCGTAGCCGTTCGCGATTGCGTCTACTCTTTCGCCTGCCTTACAATGCGGACAGTCGTGAGGTGCGTAAGCTTCATATCCGGGAACATCATTCTTGTTGAATATTGTATTTACCTCTACTCCTCCTATTTTGTCCGTTGCTGAGAAAATAGAGGTAATTCCCGCAACGCTTCCTCCGTAATAATTTACACTGTCCATAGCTCTTTCAACTGTTTTACCGCTTGTAATACAGGAAATGAGTATAATTACATTTTTACCATTAATATGTTTTTTAAGATTATCACGGAATATAATATTCCCCGCAGCGTCATACTCAGGACCTATTGTATATATATTGTTATCAGGATTGGGATTAAACATCGTAGGACGTGAAAGCTCGTGCGCAAGATAAGCACCGAGCGCCTGCGTTTCGTAAAGACATAAAACCGTGTCAACATTAATACTTCGCTCAACATAATACTGTGCCATAAGCATAGCCGCGTCAACAGATACTTTGTGGTTATGCTTAATATCAGACGTGCCTATATAACAGTTAAGATGAGTTGATGACGAAATAAAGTGTCCCGGCATTGCGTGAATAAACACCTTTTTATCTCTGTCTGATGTTATTGTATAAATCGGTTTATCCATAATATTGTATGCTCCTTCGGCAATATTTTTCCTTTCAATTTAATTTTAACTCACAAAATATAATTTTTCAACTAAAGAGCATATAAAAAATAATTAATAATATTTGTGTAAAATAAACAAAGGAAACAGCATAACTCTGCTGTTTCCTTAATGAATTATACTCTGTCTCTGTATCTTTCGGCGGTTATAATACCGTCATTTATATTCATCTTACATATTCTCGCGTTGCGCCTGTCGCCCGAGAGTCCGTCATCTTCAACATCTCTTGCGTGATAAACCGCATACCACTGGTCTTTATACTTAATCATGGAGTGATGTCCCGTTCCCTCTTCAAAATCGTTCGCTTTAAGCACAGGCTCATATGTATTGTCATCGGGATATTTTTCAAACTTGATTTTCGTCAAATCCGTTTCATCAGTCTTTGCCCTTGCATAGCCGACATAGTATGTGGGACGCTGATAGCAGTTCCCCGAATACATAAGATAATGCCAGTCTCCCTCTTTAAAATAGAAAGCACCCTCAATCGTATGCCAGTTTATACCCTTCTTGTATCTGTCCTTCATATAGACATCCTCGTCAAGAGTGGGGACTACGAGCGCAACAGGTTTACCCTCTGCCGTTTCGGGGTCAAGAAGTCTGTCGACTACTATATAAGTACCCGGTCTTTCACCGTCAAACCGATTGGTTGAATAAAAAATGAAAAGCCCGCTTTCATTTTTAACAACATGGGAATCAATCGAAAACGGATGCAAAAGCTGCTTTGCATTTTCAAACGGACCGAGCGGACTTTTACTGCTTGAAACGTGCATAGTCTGCCTGTGTCCTCCCTTATCGGGCGTATCCCCGTAAAACTCAAATGAGCAGTACATATAATATGTTCCGTCAATTTCAATTACCGACGGCGCCCAGAATTCCTTAACATCGGGATAGGTGAACACCCTACCGTAAAACGCCCAGTCGCCGAAAAGGTCATCGGCATAATAGGCATAAATACCGTCGTCTCCCGTAGTGTAAATATAAAATTTACCGTTGCTTTCAAGAATAAACGGGTCTGCCTGACCTATATAATTCTCCTTGTCGATTTTCAAAAGATGCATAAATACTCTCCATATATCCGAAATATTTAATGGCAGTATTATACTACTGAATATTCTATAATACAAGTAAGAATTTTATAAAAGATTAAACTTTTTCCAGATTTTGATTTTGTTTATTAAAAACCATTATTTTACAAACATTTTGAGCCTGTTTACAAGAACAGCTGCAACGATGATTTTAACAGCGTCAGGCAGAAGGAATGGTAAAACGCATGTGGACAGTGCCGAGACAAACGTAACATTATACGCAATCGTAAACCATATTGTACCAAACAAATAGCAGACTAAAATGCCGACTGTCATAAAGATTATATTCTGCCACAGCTTTCTGCCTATTTTTTCAGCAGCGGCTCCCACTATCAGAGCCGTAAATACAAAACCGACAATATATCCGCCCGTAGGTCCCGTTACCGCCGCAATACCGCTTTTAAAGCCTGTAAAAACAGGCAGACCGACCATACCCAAAAGGATATAAATGATAACAGTAAGTGTACCGCGTTTCCAACCGAGCAAGCCAGAGGTCAGGCAGATTGCAAAAGTCTGAAGCGTTATTGATACAGTAAGCGGAACGGCAATCCATGAGCATACTGCAATAAGCGCCGCGAACAGACCTATATAAACTAAATCAAGTGTTTTAAATTTTTTCTTTTTATTTTCAGAATTCATAATTATATCGCCTTCCTTTTTGAAGATTATGCCATTTGTAGAACTTATTGTCAACTTTTTATTTATTTTAGGTTTACAATTTAAAAATAATAGCTTTTTAAACATTTTTTGTTGATTATTGTATTATTATAATATATAATATAGCTTACAGATATTATTCTTAACATAGGGGGATAATTTTATGAAAAGGAGAATTTTATCATTATTTCTGAGTGCAGTGATATTAGTAACGTCATTAGTATTCTTTTCTTCAACCACCCTTGGTGCAACAGGCTCCTGGACAAGCGGAAGCCTTACCTGCACCCTCACAAGTGACGGTACACTTACTGTAAGCGGAAATGGCAGCGGTACAAATTACACATCAAGCAATACACCGTGGGTTTCATATAAAAGTGATATTAAAAATATCGTTATTGAAAGCGGTGTTAAAAATATCGGTGCATATTGGTTTTACGGCTGTACCAGTCTGGAAACTATAGTTTTCAACGAAAACAGTACAATTGAGGAAATCGGAAACTATGCCTTTTACAACTGTACCAATACTACTTTCTGGCTCAATCTTCCTGAAAGCTTAAAAACAATAGGTTCTAACGCCTTTAACAACACAGGATTTAACTGGGTTACATTTGATTCACCAAGCATTTCAATACAGACAGACTCGTTCGGTCAGACAGGCTGGGCACAGTTTTCAGGTATAACAGGCAGCGGTGTAAAGGATTTTGTTACAGCAGGTAAAAATCTCGGATACAACTGGAGATATCTTTGTCTCAGAGATCATACATATACTGTAAGTGAACACTCTGAACCAACCTGTACCGACAACGGCTATAACGTATACAAATGCTCAGAATGTGACGCTGATACTTATACAGAAAGCATCGAGTCGTTAGGTCACAACTTTGCAAACCCAACTGCAACAAATAACGGTTCATTTGCATACACCTGCTCAAGATGTAATTTAAAAAATCTTGAGGTAAGCGCACTTGGATTGCTGATTGACTTTGAGAATGCTATCAGCCACGATAATGATAATTCTCCATATAATCAGTCAAATTACAACGGTAGCTTTGACGTTTATCTTGACGGTTACGTTAACGCAAAGGACTTCATTTTAATTAAAAATGAGGCAAAAAATATTGACGTTACCAACAAGCAGACAACTATCAATACAAACACAAAATACCAGACAATCGACGGCTTTGGTGCTTCTGCTGCTTGGTGGGCACAGGATATCGGACGCTGGAGCGATGAGCAGATTGACGTTGTAACAGAGCTTCTTTACGGTGAAACAGGTGCAGGTCTTGATATTTATCGCTACAATCTGGGCGGCGGCTCTGAAAACGATACTTCAATCGGTGATTGGAGAAGACGTGCCGAGGACTTCCTTTCATCATCAAGTGATATTAATAATCCTTCTACATATGATTGGAATGCTGATGCAGCTGCACAGAAGGTGCTCGCTTCGGCACAAAGAGTAAACAGTGATTTAAAAGTAACCCTGTTTTCTAACACCCCTCCGATTTCTATCACAAAAAACGGTAAGGGTTATTGTGATCCGCAAACATCTTCAAAAGATTGGCTCGGCAGAACAACAGTAACATTCCAAGAAAATCTTGATAGCAGTAATTATCAAGCCTTTGCAACATATCTTGCTAACTGTGCTGAGCATTTCATTGATATGGGTTATAACGTGACAGAAATCTCACCAATCAACGAGCCGGGCTGGTCCTGGGACGGCACTTCACAGGAGGGTTGCCACTATTCTGCTGCAAGTGCAAGAACATTTTACAACGACTATATGATACCAACCGTTCAGAGCAGAGCAAAGCTTAATAACAAGGTTGGCGTTTCTGTCTGGGAGTGTGAACAGCTCCAGATTAGTTCAAGAGATAGGAACGAAGATTATTATGCAAGGTTTTTACCTTATATGTTCTCCTCTTCTACCAGCGGAATCACAAGCAGTACTAAATACGGAAATTATAACGGCAACATAAGAAGCTATGTTGACAGCTTTGATACACATTCATACTGGGCAAGCACGGATGAAAGACAAACTACTGCTAATGATATTTCAGGAAGTAACTATTCCGCAATCAAAAAGGTACGTTGCACAGAGTACTGCCAGATGACAAACGACGGCAGTTCAAACGTTCTCGGCTATCTTAACAGTACCGACAACGGCGGTGACGGTAACGGTATGGACATTTATTTCGGTCTTGCTCTTGCTGATATTATGTATCAGGATCTGACTATCCTTAATGCTTCGGAATGGGATTGGTGGACTGCCTGCAGCGGTGGGGTATATCCTGACGGACTTGTTTATGTTGACTACAACAGTCCTGATAATATCCAGACAGCTAAAAGACTTTGGGTTATGGGTAACTATGCAAAGTTTATTGACGAGGGTGCTACAAGAGTTGAAGTAACAACAGGCAGCAGCTTTGGTAAAAACATCACTACTGAAAAGACCTACGACAGTGATAAAATCAACTATATTGAGCAGACTGCTTATCAGAATCCTGACGGCTCAATAGTAGTTGTTTACATCAATAATTCTGATACGGATGAATATACAACCTTCGGCACTGCATACAGCATGTTTGAAACTTACGTAACAGACGCTACCCGCGACCTTGTAAAGTATCAGTCAGGCAATGCACAAAACACTGTTGTACATATTCCTCACAAGTCAGTAACAACTGTTGTACTCGGAAAGTAAAATAAACACTAAAAAAGGAGTGTCAGTGACACTCCTTTGGTTTTATAGAAATTGTCTTACATCGGTTGCGAGCCTGTCCTCAATCTGAACAAGTCTGCCCGTGATATCCCTTGACTTTTCATCAGCGCTTTTATACTGATTAAGATATCTGCTGAGAGACTTTACACCCATATTACATCCATCGGTAATTAAATCCGCCACTGTGCTGTCCGTACCATCAACAGCCATTTTCATATTCGTCTTCATCCAGCTCATTCCCTTTGCCATAGGATTAGGATTTTTACCCTCATCGTTATGCTCATTTAAAAGCACAAGAATTTCATCCTTAAGCTTTTCGTGCTGTGTCTTGCTGTCGTGAAGAAGATTTCTGAAATCGCTGTTTTTTACATCGTCAATAACATCGTCAATTGCCGATATACCCATTTTGATACCTGAATCGCACTCTTTCAGGAGCTTTACGGTATCTCCGTCAGCACCGTTTTTATCAACCATATTATCCCTGCTTTCTGTATATTACTATTAAAAGTATATCCTGCAAATACCAAGTTATACATTTGACCTGAAACGATATAGACAGTATACTTAATTTGAGGTGATGAAATGAAAAAGCCAAAGATGATTTTGTTTGACTATGGTCACACATTGGTTTATGAGCCATACTGGGATTATATTAAAGGCGAAGAAGCTGTTTTTAAACATATAATACACAATCCCAACAACATTACACCCGAACAGGTAAACGATTTTTCAATTGAATTATTCAGTAAATATGAAAAATTCAGGCAACAGGGTTATGAACCGAGCGCAATACAAACTCTTAAATATAAATATGAATATTTTAATCTTAAATTTGACACAAGCTATGAAGATATTCAAAAAATTCTGTGGGACAACAGTTCTCAATGCTACCCTATGCATTATATAGATGATTTGCTTAAATATCTGAACGAAAACAACATACGCACAGGCGTAATCAGTAATATAGGCTGGACGGGTAACGCGCTAAAAAACAAGCTTGACGAGGTTTTACCCGATAACAATTTTGAATTTATAATTGCATCAAGTGATTATGGTTTCAGAAAGCCGAATAAAATGTTATTTGACTTGGCACTGAAAAAAGCAAATCTAAAGTCCGACAACGTATGGTATTGCGGTGACAGTATTGATTACGATGTTAATTCAGCGCACAATATCGGTATCTTCCCTGTACTGTATGAAAACACTGTGATACCTAATCCATGGTATGAAAAACCCGATACATCAAAAATTGACTTTGATTTTTTACATATACACAACTGGAAAGATTTAATTGAAATAGTATCAAAATATGACTGTTAGGAAATATGAAATATGAAAGTAATCGTATTTGATTTAGGCGGGACTTTAATGGAATTTGAAAATATGCCGCCGTCGTGGGTAGATTATTACAGGCAGGGATTTGAAAATGCAGCAAAGTCGCTTAATGACGAAATATCGGATAAAGACATTGATTTATCCGCTGAAATAATGAAATCATATAACCCACGTGTGAATTACCGTGAAATGGAGTATACCCCGGAGTTTATATTTGAAAAGTGTTTAAAGCATTGGCAAAGTAATATTGAGCTTGAAAAAGCAATTAAAATTTTCTTTGATGGAATTAATCCCAAGGCTGTAATTTACAGCGATTCAATAGATATGCTGAAATATTTAAAATCCGACGGATACTATATTTGCGCACTTACTGATATTCCGAGCGCTATGCCCGATCATTATTTTAAAGAAAAAATACCCGAACTTTTAAATTATATTGATTTTTATGTTTCCTCACAATCATGCGGATACCGAAAACCGAACACACAAGGTATTGAAATAATCGCGGAGAAATACAACGTTAATCCGAGTGATTTAATATTTGTCGGTGATGAGGAAAAGGACAAACGGCTTGCGAACAAAATCGGATGTGAATTTTATCTGATTGACAGAAAGGGTAAAAATAAAAACGCCGATATACACAATATGACAGATTTACTGCATAAATTAGACAAGCGTCATTGATACAAAAATATCAATGACGCTTTCGCATTTTATTAAAACTATTTTACTGGAAATCAAAAACATTTACCCACGAGTCAAGGAGTTCCTTTTCCTCAGGCTTATTTTTAACACTCTGAGAACAGGCGACAATCGGCATCCACTGCTGAACAAGCTGCTTTGGTATATCTGCCTTTTTGCAGAACAGATTGAGATACTTTTCAGCAAGCTCCTTTTTATCTTCAAGGCAGAATACAAGGTATGTTCTTGCCGCGTCCGCCGAAGCATTGCCCTGAGTAGCGTGCGCCCAGTCGATTATATAATACTCGCCGTCGGGAGTAACAATAATATTTGACGGACAATAATCGCCGTGAAGCACCTTTTTATGCGTTTTCATACCCTCAAGACGATTATGGAGGTCAAAGCGTATGGTTGCCTCATAGGACGAGGCGCTTATCTTGGCGTGCATTTTATCTTTGATTTTATTGAGGTGCGGCGCTCTCTTTGAATGAATTTCAAGCTGCAAATCAACAAATTTTTCAAGATATTCGTCTTCCTTGTCAGGATGTTCAGCCATAAGCTCGGAAAGTGTTTTTCCCTCAATATACTCCCTTGTTATTGCCCAGCCCTCATCGGTTTTTGAAACATTAAGGAGCTTTGGAATTTTAAGACCCGTTTCTTCAACACGGGCGTTGTTAAGAGCCTCATTCAAAATATCCGCCTTGGTAAATGTATCGTCAAAAACCTTGACAAGCTTATCACCGTCACGGTAAATCCTTTTGTTTTCTCTTTTTATAATCGTTGCCATAATGACACACCCCCTGTTTATTTTAGCATAACCTATATAACATCTGCAAGAAAAATACGATTACTTACCGTAATATGCTTTCAGGTACATATCCTTAATTTCACTCATTAGAGGTAGTCTCGGATTAGCGCCCGTACACTGGTCGTCAAACGCTTGCTCAACCATATCGTCAAGATTGTCAAGGAAATATTTCTCATCGACTCCATAATCCTTAATAGTCTTTTTAATGCCGCAGTATTCCTTGAGCTCATCAATTTTTTTAATAAGACCTTTAAGCTTTGCCTCATCATTTCTGCCCTTAATACCGAGGGCATCGGCTATCTGAGCGTAACGTGAAAGCGTTTTCGGATAATCGTACTGGCTGAAAGTACCCATTTTCGCGGGAACCTCCGCAGCGTTGAACTCAAGAACATAATCAATCATAAGCGCGTTTGCGACTCCGTGCGGAAGATGGTGGAAGGCGCCGAGCTTGTGAGCCATTGAATGACATACACCGAGAAAAGCGTTAGCAAACGCCATACCTGCCATTGTAGCGGCATTAGCCATTTTCTCCCTTGCCACAGGGTCATTCGGACCGTTATCATACGCTCTTGGAAGATACTCAAATATAACCTTAAGCGCCTCGACAGCAAGACCGTCAGTATAATCGGTAGCCATCATTGACGCATATGCCTCAAGCGCGTGTGTTACAGCGTCAATACCCGACGCGGCGGTCAGTCCCTTTGGAGCGTTCATATGAAGGTCAGCGTCAACAATCGCCATATTAGGCATAAGCTGATAATCGGCGAGCGGATATTTTGTGCCTGTCTTTTCATCTGTAATAACGGCAAACGGAGTAACCTCAGAGCCTGTACCCGCCGATGTGGGAACCGCAACAAAATATGCCTTTTCACCCATTTTAGGAAATGTGTAAACCCTCTTGCGGATATCCATAAATCTCATTGCAAGGTCAAAGAAATCTGCCTCGGGATGCTCATAGAGTACCCACATAATCTTTGCCGCATCCATTGCCGAGCCTCCGCCTACAGCAATAATACAGTCGGGCTTAAAAGCGTTGATTTGAGCGGCACCCTCCTTTGCACTTGCAAGCGTGGGGTCCGGCTCTACATTAAAAAATGTTGTATGGGTGATACCCATTGAATTGAGCTTATCTGTAATAGGCTTTGTGTAGCCGTTATTATAAAGAAATGAGTCTGTAACAATAAATACTTTCTTCTTGCCCATAACTGTTCCCAGCTCATCAAGAGCAACAGGAAGACAGCCTTTTTTAATGTAAACCTTTTCAGGCACTCTGAACCAAAGCATATTTTCCCTTCTTTCCGCAACAGTCTTGATATTGAGCAGATGCTTGACACCTACGTTATCCGATACCGAGTTACCGCCCCATGAGCCGCAGCCGAGGGTAAGCGACGGAGCGAGATCAAAATTATAAAGGTCGCCGATACCGCCGAAGGACGAAGGCGTATTAACAAGAATACGGCAGGTCTTCATACGATGCGCAAATTCCTCAATCTTTGCTCTTTCGGTCGTCTCGTTCAGATAAACCGAAGAGGTGTGACCGTAACCGCCGTCAGCGATAAGGCGGTCTGCCTTTTCAAGCGCGTCGCTGAAGTTTTCGCTCTTATACATAGCGAGAACCGGAGAAAGTTTTTCGTGGGCAAACTCCTCGCTGATATCGACTGACTCTACCTCGCCGATAAGTATTTTAGTCTCCTCGGGAACCTTAATACCGGCAAGAGCCGCGATTGTTACAGGCTTCTGACCGACAATTTTCGCATTAAGCGAGCCGTTTATTATGATTGTTTTTCGCACCTTATCAAGCTCGTCACCCTTAAGAAAATAACAGCCTCTGTCCTCAAATTCCTTGCGTACTGCCTTGTATATTTTTTTATCAACAATACATGACTGCTCAGACGCGCATATCATACCGTTGTCAAAGCTTTTTGAATGAATAATTGAGTTCACAGCCTTGAGAATATCCGCGCTTTCGTCAATAATTGCCGGTGTGTTTCCTGCTCCGACTCCGAGCGCAGGCTTACCGCTTGAATATGCGGCTTTAACCATACCCGGACCGCCTGTCGCGAGAATGATGTCAGCCTCCTTCATAACAAGGTTTGTCATATCAAGCGAAGGGGCGTCAATCCATGAAATAATTCCCTCAGGCGCGCCTGCCTCAACCGCGGCGTCAAGAACGATTTTAGCTGCGGCGGCGGTTGAATTCTTTGCCCTCGGATGAGGAGAAATGATAATACCGTTTCTTGTTTTAAGCGCTATAAGCGTCTTAAATATAGCTGTTGATGTCGGATTTGTCGTGGGAATAACAGCGGCGATTACACCTATCGGTTCTGCAACCCTCATTGTACCGTATGCCTTATTCTCTTCAATAATGCCGCATGTCTTTGTATTTTTATATTTATTATAAATATACTCGGCTGCATAGTGATTCTTGATAACCTTATCCTCAACAACTCCCATTCCCGTTTCCTCAACTGCCATTTTCGCAAGCGGTATTCTTGCCATATTGGCAGCTTTCGCGGCGGCGAGAAAAATTTTATCGACCTGTTCCTGAGAATACGTTGAAAATTCCTTCTGAGCCTTACGAACTCTTGTGAGCTCAGCCTCAAGCTTTTTAACACTGTCAATGACTTCCCTTGCCATTATATCTACCTCCATAAGCAAATATTAATTGTTAAATTATTAACAAGTCCATTGTTGATATCATAATATTACTTAAAACAAATTTCAATATTATTTCTCAAATTTCTCCATATATAATAAAAATGACAATAAAATCACAATTATTTTGTGCGTATTTTTTCTGTATTATATTCTTTGTCAATATTTTGTCAATATCATTGATATATGTAACATTGTTAAAAATTCCTTATAATATTATATACAAAAAAACAGCCGATTAATCATCGGCTGTTCAGCGTGTAGAAAAAATCCAAAAATCAAATTTCTACACGCCGGCAGACTTCGAGAAATGGAACTGAATTTACCTTTTGGCAATTCGTAGGCGTACAAAGGTACGGTAGAGTTGCCAAAAGGTAAAAATCATAACCACCAGTTGAACTGGTGGTTTGCACAGGCCCTAAAAGGGCCGCCTACTGGCTCGCCGACTGAAAGT
>CANQXE010000002.1 GCA_947627725.1 uncultured Clostridia bacterium
GTTTTTATTTCATTATTTCCATTCTTTTTTATCATTACTTTTAACCTCCTGTATTTTAGTAACGCGGATGCCAAACCATTTCTATTATACTTGGAGGTTATTTTTTCGCCAATACTCTCGCCTTGCTGCAGCTCGGCGGTTTTATTTTTACTAAAGCGTTCTATTCCCCCCCGGTAAAACCGGGGGTTATCACGCAAGTAGCTAGACAAGTTAAGCACCTTGCAGTTTACTGCAGGGTGCTGTTTTTGTTCTTTATATAATGTTAATCAAAATTAATTTTTATATAAACTTTCTAAGTTTCTTAAAAAATCTGTGTCTTAATCTACATATTAAAAGTTCCTTCCGAAAGACTGTTGACCAGGCTGCGCATTTCTTCTTTAGAATGTACACTATGTGTTTTATTTATTATATCCGCTTTTTCTGTTTCGGACATTGCCTGAAACCTCTTCATAGCGGGCTCATTCTGTGCCAGATTCATAACAAAGCTGAGCGGTAAGTCATTTGCCATCGTAATTTCACCTCGGTATAAGTATTTCCTGAATTCAAATATTAATTAGAATGACAAAGAATTACCATTTTTTACATAAATTATAATCATTTTAATAAGCGTGATAATATATTTAGGTGGAATTAAATGTACTCGTATCACAACACAATCAAAAAAAGAATAAAAAACGGCGAGTTGATAGGCTATGAGTATGTAGAGAATTACAAAAATATCGGTGAGTGTTTACTGCTGTTTTTTAACTCTCCTCCGTTTGAAAGACCTATAAGACCTTATAAATATTGTGAATATTATGAAATTCTTGAGCGGTGGAATAAAATAAACAATGAAAAATAAAAGTCGTTCTACGCCTGATTTATAGAGTCTGCCATGCGTATGTCAGCTTTCTTTCTATTATGTAATATTCTATCTCGGCTTTCCGCCGAATATATTTTAACAAAGGCGGGATGAAATATGAATAATTGCGGCGCTGATAAAAGCGTAAGAAATTATCTGAATACTTATTACAGTATTCTGAATAATATGATTCGTAAAATGACAGGAGCAGGGCTTACGTGCAGTATATCTCACAATTTTATTGTGCAGATGCTGCCGCATCACAGAGCGGCTATTGAGATGTCAAACAATATTCTGAAGTACACGTGTGATGAAACGCTTTGTGATATCGCACAGCAGATTATTAAAGAGCAGACGGAGAGTATTGACAATATGCTCAGCATAAAATGTGAGTGCAGCGAGCATAGAAATTCAAATCGGGATTTATGCGTTTATCAGTGCAAGATGAACAGTATTATGCAGAATATGTTTTTAAAAATGCAGTGTGCCAAATCAACAAACAGTATCGACTGCAACTTTCTGCGAGAGATGATTCCGCATCATATGGGCGCGGTAGAAATGGCGCAGAATGCTCTTAAATTTAATATATGCTCGGGACTTAATCCCATTTTAAAAGCTATTATAGAAAATCAGAAAAAGGGGATTGAGCGTATGCAGAAGCTTATGAAGGCACTGGATTGTGAATGTTAAAGTCAACGGCAAACCGAAAATAAATTTCCCGAATATCCCGGCATAACATACTATATATGCAATTTTAATAAAAATTTAATCTTTATACTTGTATTTTTAGTAGAAAATTGTTATTATATTATAGTTGAATAAGTTATGTAAGGAGAGAATGAAATGGGAGAAAAATCACGTACATATACCGGCAGAGAGCTTCGAGGATATATTGTGGGAATGTTCGGTCAGAATTTAATCTACAATATTGTCGCGACAGGTCTTTATTTCTATTTTCAGAATGTTATCTGCCTTCCCGCTATGGCGCTTGGCTGGATTATGACGATTGCAAGAATATGGGATGCCATTAATGACCCTATGATGGGAACAATTGTTGATAAAACAAGAACGAAGTGGGGCAAGTGCAGACCTTATCTTATTATATTTCCGGCTATAATCGGCTTGGTAACTATTTTAACTTTCTTAAACGGAAACTATGCGCAGGCAGATACTACAACCCAAAAAGTAATGATTGTCGCCTGGGCGGCAATTTCATATATCGCGTGGGGTATGGTATTTACCGTTTGTGATATTCCTCTTTGGGGTATTACCTCACTTATGACCGAGGACGAAAATGACAGAAGCAAGATTCTCGGTCTTGCCCGTATTGCCGCAGGTGTCGGAGGTATAGGCGTTCTTATCGTACAGATTGCGCAGGCTGTAGGTAAAATGTTTAAAGATAATGGTATGGAAGCAACAAAAGCCTCGCAGTACGGCTTTATCGTAACTGCCGCTATAATGACAGTTTTTGCATCAATTCTTTTTGAATGCGCAGGTATTTTCACAAGAGAACGGGTTGAGCAGTCGGAAAAGCGTTACGGCTTTAAGGAAAATTTCCGGATTATGTTCAAGAACAAGCCGTTCAGACAAATCCTTATTTCAGGCATTTTGAGAAGTCCCATCCAGCTCCTTATGATTGTCGCTATGACGCTTGTAACATATTACTACGCTAACGGAAACATTATGAATATTCTTATGTATGATGATAAAGGAGCCGTTACGGGTATTAATGTTAAAATTTTAATCGGTCTCGGCTGTGTTGCGGCAGGTCTTTTTGTAGGTCAGTTTGTTGCGATGGGTATAACTCCTGTTATAATAAAAAAGCTTGAGAAAAAGACGCTTTATAATTTCTATTCTGTTGCGGGCGCTGTTCCGTTTGTATTAATCTATGTTTTCTACAAGGTGTCAGGCGGTGATCTTACAACTACTTTCTGGTCAATCATTATAGGCGTTTGTATGTTATTTGCCAGCGCGTCTTTCGGCGGTATAAATGTACTTCAGTCCGTAATGATTGCAGACTGCGTTGACTATGAGGAATATACAAACGGTGTTCGTACAGACGGCGTATTTTTCTCGGGTCAGAGTTTTATTACAAAGCTCTCAGCAGGTATTGCGACTATACTTTCATCAGCCGTTTATTCAGTAGTAGGTTACAGCGGAGCCAATGTTGATAAGCTGAATAAGGCTATTGAAAAGGGCGCAAGCTTTTTGACCTATGACGGCGGCTCCGGTGCCGGTAAGTATGCCGCTACAATGTTTTTCCTCATTTCAATTCCTCCTGCGATAGGTATGTTGCTTTCTGCACTTCCAACATTAAAGTATGCTCTTTCCGATAAGGAGCACGCGAGAATACTCGGCGAGCTTGTCGAAAAAAGAGCGAAGGAAAATGAGGTTAAGTAATAAATATAACTGACGGTTGAACAGACGGTTTGCACAGGTCTTAAAAGAGTTGTCTGCCGGCTTGCCGAATGAAAGCCGGCACTTAATTTAATATTGTATTTTTTTCAATGGGTTGTCTCACAGGAGTGAGACAGCCCGTTTTTTTTGTATTTGTCTAAATTTATCAAATTTTTTTAGAATATTGAAAAATAATTGTTTATATGTTATATTTAGTCTGGAGGATAATTCAGGGGGGATTTTATGAAACGCAGGCTGACATCAATGATTTTGGCTTTTGCTATTCTTGTAAGCGCTCTTTTTTGTTTTAATATTTCTATGGTTCTGGGCGCCACCAGCGGAAATTGCGGTGCAAACGGCAGTATTTTTCAGACAGGGAGCAACGCTAAATTCAATTATGATGATAAAACGAAAACTCTTACCATTACGGGCAGCGGTGATACTAAGGATTATGGTGATACAGCACTTAACAGACCGCCGTGGTATGACTATAAAGCTGAAATTGAATCTGTAGTTATTGATGAGGGTATTGTAACTTTAGGCACACTTAGCTTCTACGGCTGTACTGCTCTAAAAACGGTTAAGTTTCCAAGTACACTTACAACTATTTCGGGAGGTACGCTTAACTACGGAGCATTCAGAGAGTGTACCTTACTTGATAAAATTACTCTTCCTCAAAATATTACTGCGATAGAGCCTATGGCATTCAGAGGATGCAGCTCGTTAAGAAGCATAACCTTCCCTGATTCTCTTACGACTCTCGGTGAAGGTGCCTTTATGGAGTGTACTAATCTGGAGACAGTAAAATACGGCACGGGATTAACCTCAACCGGTACTCGTATGTTTTATGATTCAGGGGTAAGAAATGTTATTTTTTCATCAACTATAACGTCAATTGATTCCTATTCATTTTTTAACTGTAAGCTGACGAGTATTGAATTACCTCAGGAAATTACAAGCGTAGGTACGCGTGCATTTGCAAACTGTACTTTTCTGTCTTCTGTTACGGTCAACAATCCCAACACTACCTTTGAAGGACTTATTGAGGATGATCCGTTTAACGGCTCAAATCAGCAAATAACATTTTACGGTCATAAGGGTTCCACGACAGAGACATATGTTATTGACCACCCGAATAATGATTATGTATTTGTTTCAATTGACCCGTGTGACCACGTATCAACGCATGAGGAGATAACTCAGGAGCCGACCTGTACAGACAGCGGAACGTCAACACAGGTTTGTGACGAATGCGGTTTTGTTGTTTCAACATCGGAGATTCCCGCGAAAGGTCATAATTGGGAAATTTCCGAATCTTATGATGAAACCGAGAGCGACGGTCATATCTACAACTCATACTTATGTTCAAATTGTCAGGAGACAAAGGAAGAAATAGAGCATATCGCATTTGTAGAGGGATTTTACGATTTTACAACCACATCAACCTGCACAACTCCGGGTATTGATACATATACGTGTAAGGTTGAGGGCTGCGGAAAGGTTGAGCGTAAACTGGCTTTGACGGTTCATCATACTGTTGAAAAATATGATGTTAAGGTTGAGCCTAACTGTACGCAGGCGGGCAGTGAAGAGGGTTACTGCAGCGTATGCGGTAATATGGTGACAAGGGAGATTGCCCCGCTCGGTCATCAAAATCAGCTTACTGATACTCTTGACAATACGCTTGAGGACGGTCATACATATGAGATTTATACCTGCTCGGTTTGCGAAGAGGAAACAATTACCTCCGAGCATATTGAATGGGTTGAGGGCTATTATACATCTGCGGTTCTTTTTAATCCGACATGTACGATAGACGGTTTACAAAGAGATACCTGCACAATATGCTCGCAGACAAGAACTGTTACTATTCCCGCTAACGGTCAGCACGACTGGTATGAAACCGCAAGGACTGAGCCTAACTGTACTGCGGTGGGCAAGATATACTATGCCTGCCATAATTGTAATTTAACCAAAAGCGAAAATATTGAGGCATTAGGACATGATTACGTACTTGTTGAGGAAAGTACTGTACCGCCTACCTGCACTGAGGCAGGATATAATACATGGAAATGCAACAGATGCGGTTCGTCATCAAGAGATGTTGTGAACGCGACAGGTCACACGGTTGACGAGCTGAATTATTCCGTTATCTCGGATCCTGATTGTGAGAATGACGGAAAGGCTGTTTCCGTTTGCAAAACCTGTGGTACGGAATTTGAAATTACTCTTGATGCGCTCGGACACAATTATGAAGATGTTTTAACACCTATCCCCGATAAACCGGGACACAGTATGGCTACTCCTACCTGTACGCGCTGCAGAAATGTGCAAAGCGCGAGAACACAGCACGATGAGTGGCTTGAAGGAAACTATACTACGGAGATCGTTACGCAGGGAAGCTGTGTTATACCGAGAGTTACTCGTGATACATGCAGCCTTTGCGGTGAATCAAGGACAAACACTGTTCCCGCGCCCGGTCATAAATATAAATATACAGGTTTTAATGACAGCGGAAGATTAAGCTATACCTGCGATACCTGTAATGAAATTTATACCGCAAGCATATCGGGCGCTCTTGCTCTTTGGAATACCAGATATATCAATACTTCTCCTTATGATACCGCAACAGGATATATTTTTGAATTGACGGGAGACGGCATAATTAACGCAAAGGATTACAGTGTTCTTGTAAGATTAAATAAAACAGACGAACAACCATAATGAAATAACAGGCAGATTGCTTTGGTACGATTTAATCTCGTACTAAGCGGTCCGCCTGTTGTATTATTTTTGAAAAACTGTAAAATAATATTTAATTTTTAAAGTAGCTATTTACTTTAAGAATAATTTATATTATTATATATGAAAGAAAAAATGTTGGAGGTTTATATGAGTATTGCGTATAAGAGAATTTTGTTAAAGCTCAGTGGTGAAGTACTTGCGGGAGATAAGGCAACAGGTATAGATTCTGATACTGTTATTAAAATCTGTAAATCTATAAAACAGGTCGCTGACTTGGGTGTTGAGGTCGGTATCGTTGTCGGCGGAGGAAATTTCTGGCGAGGCAGAACAAGCGAGCATATGGACAGAACGAGAGCCGACCATATCGGAATGCTTGCAACGGCAATGAATTCGCTTGCGCTTTGTGATGCTCTTGAACAGCTCGGCGCGGTTGTCAGAGTTCAGACAGCCATTGAAATGCGCCAGATTGCCGAGCCGTATATCCGCAATAAGGCTATCCGCCATTTTGAGAAGGGCAGAATTGTTATTTTCGGCTGCGGAACGGGTTCACCGTTTTTCTCAACGGATACAGCCGCCGCTCTCAGAGCGGTTGAAATAAATGCGGACGTGCTGCTTAAGGCAACTAATGTCGACGGCGTTTATGACAAAGACCCCAACAAGTATGATGACGCTGTCAAATTTGACGAGGTAACATTCAGAGAAGTACTCGCGCGCGATATAAAAGTTATGGATTCAACCGCCTTTTCACTCTGCAAGGATAATGATTTGTCCATTCTTGTATTTGATTTGACAGATCCTGAAAATGTCGTCAGAGCGGTACAGGGCAAATCTATCGGAACATTGGTTAATAATTAAGAGAGGTAATTTTTATGGAAACAGTTTACGCAAAAACAAAAGAAAAGATGGAAAAATGTCTTAAATCTCTTGAAAGAGATTTTTCATCAATCAGAGCGGGCAGAGCTAATCCGTCTGTGCTTGACAGAGTAATGGTTGATTATTACGGAGTGCCTACACCTGTTAATCAGATGGCAGCTGTAAGTGTTCCTGAGGCAAGGCTTCTTGTTATTCAGCCATGGGACGCATCTACTCTCAAGGATATTGAAAAGGCAATCAATGTTTCGGATATAGGAATTAATCCTCAGAACGACGGCAAGGTAATAAGACTTTCCTTCCCTCAGCTTACTGAGGAGCACCGTAAAAATCTTCAGAAGGATATTGCCAAGCGCGGCGAGGAAGCAAAGGTAGCTATTCGTAATGTACGCCGTGATTCAATGGACGATATTAAGAAACTCAAAAAGAATAATGAAATTACCGAGGACGACCAGAAGGACGGAGAAAAAAAGCTTCAGGATATAACAGACGATTATATCAAACAGGCTGAAGCCATCACAAAGAAAAAGGAAGAGGAAATTCTCTCTCTGTAATTTTTGAATACTCTGAGGGCGACTTCAACGGTCGCCCTATAACTGTATTAAGGAGGACCTGTAATTTGGCGCTGTTTTCAAAAAAAGATGAGAAAAGTACACAATTTTCCATATTGCCAAAGCATATCGGCATTATTATGGACGGTAACGGCAGATGGGCAAAAAAGCGCGCGCTTCCGCGTTCCGCAGGACATAAGGCGGGTGCAAATGTTTTTCGCACAATCAGTAAGGAGTGCGAAAGGCTCGGCATAGAATATGTGACCTTTTATGCTTTTTCCACGGAGAACTGGAAAAGGCCCAAGGAAGAGGTTGACGCTCTTATGAGCCTGTTTATGGACTATCTGCTTGAGGCTAAGAGCGATATGACGCAAGCCGGAAACAGCAGGATAAAATTTATCGGCGAGCGTGAGGGAATATCAAATGAACTTCTTGAGCTTATGGACGAGGCTGAAGAAGAAACCGCGTCACATACGGGAACAACTGTTTACCTCGCCATCAATTACGGCGGGCGTCAGGAAATTGTTTCTGCCGTGAACAAGCTGATTGCACAGGGTAAAACAGATATAACCGAAGATGATATTTCACAAAGTATTTATACCGTACCTGATTGTGATTTGATTATCAGACCAAGCGGAGAGCAGCGGCTTTCAAACTTTCTGCTCTGGCAGGCGGCATACAGCGAATTCTGGTACAGCGATGTGCTGTGGCCTGATTTCAAAGCTGAGGATTTACATTCCGCGCTGCGTGAATTTGAGAAAAGAAATCGTCGGTTCGGAGGATAATTATGAAGCAAAGAGTTATTACCGCAGTATGCCTTTTGGCAGTTCTTGCGGTTATTGTTTGGCAGATTAATACGCCTGTTCTTGCTGTGGCAGTTGCGTTTATCTCGGCTGTGGCAAGCGGTGAAATTATGAAATGCGCTAAAGTCAGGAATAAGTTTATACAAATCACGGGAATTATTTTTTCTGCCTGCGTACCGTTTTTCGCAAGTGAAAAGGTTATGGTACCGTTAATCAGCGCGCAGACTTGGGGCAGAATAATCGGCTTTATTCCAAATATTATATTTGTTATAGCGTTATGCCTCGTATTTCTTTTGGCAATGCTTAAGGGTTATGCGTATACAAGCTTTGAGGACGTGACCGTGTCTGTATTTGCCTGCGTCGCTGTTCCGTTTGCTTTCGGTATGTTTATAAGACTAAGGGATATGTTTGACAATATACAGCTCGGTGTTTATCTTATTTTCTTTGCGCTTATCTGCGCTCTGGCAACCGATTCCGGCGCGCAGCTTACAGGTATGGCAATCGGGAAGCATAAAATGTCTCCGAATATTTCACCGAAGAAAACTGTTGAGGGAGCAGTCGGAGGGCTTGTTTTCAGCCTGATTTTAAATGCCGTTGCCATTGTGATTTATAATAAGGCGGCAGACGCTCCGCTTGATAAAGCTATGACCGTTCTTCTTCTCCTTTGTTGTATACCTGTTTCGTTTATGGGTATGATGGGCGATTTGTCGGCGTCGGTTTTAAAAAGAAACTTCGGCGTTAAGGATTTCGGGAAAATTTTTCCCGGTCACGGAGGAGTTATGGACAGACTTGATTCCACGCTTTTCACTCTCCCGTGTACGTATGCCATAGCGCTTCTCGCGCAAATTTTTATTCGTTAAATATTAAACAGTAAAAACAGGTGTTAAAATGAAAAATATTTCACTTTTAGGTTCAACAGGCTCAATAGGTACGCAGAGCCTTGACGTATGCCGAATGCACGGCTATAAGGTTAAATGTCTGACAGCGAACTCAAATGTTGATGTTATTGAAAAACAGATAAGAGAATTCAAGCCTGAGCTTGTTTGTATGATGAACGAGACATCGGCAAAGGAGCTTAAGGACAGAATTAAAGATACCTGCACAAAAGTTACCTGCGGTATGGACGGTCTCATTGCGTGCGCAGTATATGAAAAAGCGGATACGGTGCTTAATTCAGTAGTCGGTATGGTTGGACTTCAGCCCACTCTTGAGGCAATAAAGGCTAAAAAGACTATTGCTCTCGCTAACAAGGAAACGCTTGTGGCAGGAGGTCATCTGGTCACAAACCTCGCAAAAGAAAACAGTGTGGATATTCTGCCTGTTGACAGCGAGCATTCCGCAATTTTTCAGTCAATGCAGGGTATGCCTAATAACAAGGCGGTTAAAAAAATTATTCTTACCGCGTCGGGAGGTCCTTTTTTCGGCAGAAAATTATCGGAGCTTGAAAATGTTACGGCTTCGGACGCTCTTAAGCATCCGAACTGGGATATGGGCGCCAAAATTACCATAGATTCAGCTACAATGATGAATAAGGGACTTGAATTTATTGAGGCAAAATGGCTTTTTGATATGCCTAATGAGAATATTGAAATAGTCGTTCACAGGGAGTCGGTTGTTCATTCAGCCATTGTTTATCAGGATAATTCGATGATTGCCCAGCTCGGCGTGCCGGATATGAGAATACCTATTCAGTACGCGCTTACTTATCCAGAACGTGAGCCGAGTCCCGTTAAGGAGCTGTCTCTTGCGGAATACGGCAAGCTTACATTTTTTGAGCCTGATTATGAAACCTTTAAGTGCATAGACGTTTGCAGGAGAGCAATAGATATGGGCGGGCTTCATCCTGCGGCGGCAAACGGCGCAAATGAGGAAAGCGTAAAACTTTTCCTGAACGGTAAAATTAAATTTACAGATATTGCATATCTTAATAACGAGGCAATGCTTAATGCCTCAGATAAAAAAGATTTTACTCTTGAGGATGTTCTTGAAACGGACAGAACAGCGCGTGAGTATGTTATTGAGGCGGTTAAGTGAGTATCAGTTCTATTTGGAATACGGTTTATCCGATTATAATTGCAATTCTTTTTTTTGAGTTGATCATCATCATTCATGAGGGCGGACATTTTGCGGCGGCAAGGCTGATGAAAATCAAGGTAAATGAATTTTCTATCGGTATGGGTCCAAAGCTTTTTCAATTTCAGCGTAAGGACACAAAGTATACGCTTCGTTTGATTTTATTCGGCGGTTATTGCGCAATGGAGGGCGAGGATTCGGAAAGTGAGGACAAAAACGCCTTTGCAAACAAAAAGGTATGGCAGAGAATTTTTGTCGTTGCCGCCGGAGCAATTATGAATTTGATATTAGGTCTTGTAATTGTTCTGATTATCATATGCTCGCAGAATCTTGTCGGAACTACTCAGGTAGCGAAGTTTGAGGATACCGCTGTTTCGGCGCAGAGCGGTCTTCAGGTCGGTGATGATATCAAAAGCATTGATGGTATGCGTGTTTACACCACAAACGATGTACAGACAGGACTTTCAAGAAGCGCTGACAGTACCGTCGATATGATTGTGAACCGAGACGGTGAGGATGTTAATCTTCAGGTCGAATTTGAGCTTGATGAATACGAGGGAACACAGTACATTAAAATGGACTTCTGGCTCAAGGGCGTTGAAAAGACCTTCGGCAATGTGATAACACAAACCTTTAAGGAAACTGTTTCATATGCCCGTATGGTTTTTCTTTCCGTCCATGATTTGCTTGTAGGAAGATACGGACTGTCCGATTTAAGCGGTCCTGTCGGTGCCGTTTCGGTTGTATCGGACGCTGTTAAAACCTCCGTATTTTCAATGCTCAGAATTATGGCGCTACTTACAATCAATGTCGGACTTTTTAATCTTTTCCCCATACCAGCGCTCGACGGCTGGAGATTATTCATATTGATTGCAGAGGGAATTACACGAAAGAAGCTGCCTGCAAAGGCAGAATATATGATTAACGCTGTGGGTCTTATTTTACTTCTCGGTCTTATGTGCCTTGTGACCTTCAGCGATATAACAAAGCTGTTTTAGAAAAAATATTATCAGGTGAAAATATGGAAAGAAGAAAAAGTAAAAAGATTAAGCTCGGAAATACCTATATCGGCGGTGACAGCGAAATACTTGTTCAGAGTATGCTGAATATACCCGCCTCGGATATTGACGGCTCGGTTTCGCAGGCAAAGGAGCTTGCGGCGGCAGGCTGTCAGGTAATCCGCTTTGCTATCCCGAATAAAGAGGCGCTTAACCTTGTAGAGCCGATTAAAAATGCTGTCGATGTTCCGCTCGTTGCTGATATTCATTTTGACTACCGCCTCGCACTCGGCGCTGTTGAAAGGGGTATTGATAAAATTCGTATCAATCCCGGAAATATCGGCGACGATTCCCGTGTAAAGGCAGTAGCGGATGCATGCAGGACTAAAAATATTCCTATAAGGATAGGCGTTAATTCAGGCTCGCTTGAAAAGGAAATTCTCGCAAAATACGGCTCGCCGACACCGCAGGCAATGGTTAAATCCGCGCTTTATCACGCAAGGCTGCTTGAAAAATTTGATTTCGACGACATAGTTATTTCAATAAAATCGTCAAATGTAAACACAATGATAAGCGCATATGAGCTTGCCGCAAAACAGTGCGGATATCCTCTTCATCTCGGTGTAACGGAGGCAGGCACCGAGAGAATGGGTATTATTAAATCGTCTGTCGGCATCGGCTCGCTACTCACTCACGGCATAGGCGATACAATCCGCGTAAGCCTGACTGACGCACCTGTTAAAGAGGTTTTTGCCGCCTTTGATATCTTAAAAGCGGTCGGACTAAAAAATGACAGCCCGTATCTTATTTCCTGTCCCACCTGCGGCAGAACGAAGATTGACCTTGTTTCGCTTGCTAAGCAGGTTGAGGAAAGGCTCAGAAACTGCAAAAAGCCCATTAAGGTTGCGGTTATGGGATGTGTTGTAAACGGACCCGGCGAGGCTAAAGAGGCTGATATCGGTATTGCCGGAGGTGACGGCAACGGTTTGATATTTAAAAAGGGCGAGATACTCAGAAAAGTTGACGAAAAGGATTTACTTGAAGAATTAATGAAAGAAATTGAGAAATTGTGATGAATAGATTTTCGGATTTTTTTTCAAATTACATAGACAGCAAAATGATTTCCGTTATCGGAAACGGCGAAATAATTTCTTTTACGGTATCAAGGGAGAGGCGAACTCTTGAAATTGGTTTGCTGCTTGACAGCTTTCTTAGCTATTCCGTAATACACAAGGCTGAAAACGATATTGAAAAGGCGCTCGATTTGCGTAAAACGATTATCCATCCTGTTTTTCCGAAATCGGAATTTTCAATTAAAAATATCGAACAAATACTTGAATATGTACAGAGGGAAACTTCTGCCGCTAACGGATTTTTTGAATCGGCAGAGGCGGAGATTGAGGATAATGTGCTGACTGTATTTCTTAAAAAAGGCGGCAAGGACGTTTTAGAATCTCAAAAGGTTGATACCGTGATTTCTAAAATTCTCGGTAAGCTTTTTAATGTTGATTATGATATCAGCTTTTTGGAGGTACAGGAGTTTGATATTGAAAAAGCAGTCAAGGACGCGGTGGCAGAAAAGCGTGAGGAGGAGAAACGCAAAAAGGAAGAGAAGGAAAAAAATGTTGTTCACGAGCAGTGGGACGATCTTCCGCTTTACAAGGATACAATTAAGAATATTTTTGGCAAATCAATTAACGAGAAACCTAAACCAATTCAAGAAATAAGCGCGGACGACGGTTACATTACCGTTTGGGGTGATGTTCTTAAGACTGAGGTCAGGGATACAAAGCGCGGTGTAAGCAAGATTTTTAATTTTGATATTTCCGATTATACATCGTCTGTCACAGTTAAGATGTTTGAGGACAAGCATAAGATTGACCCTCTTATTGAAAAACTTAACGAATGCGGTACAGTTGTTATTAACGGTGCTTATCAGTTTGATACATTTTCAAATCAATATGTTTTGCGTCCGTTTTCAATATCAAGCGTTAAAAAAATTGAAAAGACAGATGACGCAGAAGAAAAAAGAGTTGAACTCCATCTTCATACATCCCTTTCGGAAATGGACGGAATTTCATCTCCTAAATCACTAATAAACCGTGCGATAAAGTGGGGGCACAGAGCAATAGCCGTAACAGACCACGGCGTTGTTCAGGCGCTTCCTGAGGCATATAATGCCGCAAAGGGTAAAATCAAGCTCATTCTCGGTATGGAGGGATATCTGGTCGACGACACAAAATATCCCGATTTTATGCGTCTCAAGCTCAAGCAGTTTAAACGTCACCACATTATTCTGCTTGTTAAGGAGGATAATTCTCTTGACGACTCTGTCCCAAAGGAAGAGCGAAAATACGGCAGAAAAAATTTGTATGAGCTTATTTCCTCTTCTCATATAAAGACATTTAAGTCACGCCCTTTAATTCCCAAAAGTATGCTTGCGGAAAAAAGAGACGGTCTTATTATCGGCTCTGCCTGTGAGCAGGGCGAGCTTTATCAGGCGATTTTAGAGAAAAAAAGCGACGAAGAAATTGAAAAAATTGCATCATTTTATGATTATCTTGAAATTCAGCCAAACGGCAACAACGCCTTTATGATAAGGTCAAACAGAGATATTCACGAGGGTATAAACAGTGAAGATGATTTGATTAAAATAAATAAAAAAATTATCGCTCTCGCCGATAAATTAGGTAAGCCTGTTGTTGCGACAGGTGATGTCCATTTTCTTGACGAAAAAGACGCTCAGTTCAGGTCGATTATTATGGCGTCAAAGGGCTTTGAGGATTCGGATAATCAGGCGCCCCTTTATTTTAAAACCACTGATGAAATGCTTGAGGACTTTGCGTGGGCAGGCGATAGGGCAAGGGAATTTGTTATTGACAATCCGAATAAAATTTCCGATATGATTATGGATGATATTCCGCCAATTCCGCCGGGAACTTTCCAGCCGCATATTGACGGAGCAAATGAGGAGCTTACCGAAAAATGCTGGACAAGGGCAAAGGAAATTTACGGCGACCCTGTACCCGAATACGTGGCAGAAAGGCTTCAGCGCGAGCTTGATTCAATTATAGGTCACGGCTTCGGTGTGCTTTATGTTATTGCTAAGCGTCTTGTTGAGGAGAGCGAACGAAACGGCTACCTTGTCGGTTCAAGAGGCTCGGTCGGTTCCTCCTTTGCGGCGCATATGGGCGGTATATCGGAGGTTAATCCTCTCGCTCCGCATTATTACTGTAAAAACTGCAAGCACAGCGAATTCTTTACTCACGGCGAGGTCGGCTCGGGCTTTGACCTCCCGCCGAAAAACTGCCCAAAGTGCAATACCCCTATGAAGCGTGACGGACACGAGATTCCGTTTGAAACCTTTCTCGGCTTTGACGGCGACAAGGAGCCTGATATCGACCTTAATTTTTCAGGCGAATATCAGTCACGCTCGCACAGATATACCGAAGAACTGTTCGGCAAGGAATATGTGTTCAAGGCCGGAACAATGGCAACCGTTGCGGACAAAACAGCATACGGCTATGTAATGAAATATCTTGACGAACGCGGTCTCACCGCCTCAACCTCTAAGGCGGAAATTGACAGACTTACTGCCGGCTGTACGGGTGTTAAGCGTACTACAGGACAGCACCCCGGCGGTATGGTTGTTGTTCCCGATAAGTATACGGTTGAGGATTTCACCCCTATTCAGTATCCGTCAAATGATGAGGATAAGGGTACATATACTACTCATTTTGACTTTAAAAACTCGCTTCACGATACGCTTTTAAAGCTTGACGAGCTCGGACACGATAATCCTACTCTCTATAAATATCTTGAGGATTCAACAGGGATTCCCGTGATGGATGTTGATTTGTCCGACCCCAAGCTTTACAAGCTGATTACATCCACTGAGCCTATCGGCGTATCACCGCAGGATATAGACTGCAATACAGGCACGCTTGCAATTCCCGAAATGGGTACGCCGTTTGTTATCGGTATGCTTGAGGAGGCAAAGCCTAAGAATTTCGCAGATCTCCTCCAGATTTCAGGTCTGTCGCACGGTACGGACGTATGGCTTGGAAATGCACAGGAGCTCATAAAGAACGGTATCTGTACAATTTCCGAGGTAATCGGATGTCGTGATGATATTATGACGTATCTGATTCACAAGACAGAGAAATACGAAAAGGAAACAGGTAAGGAATCTCCTCTCTCAAAGAAGGACTGTTTTAAAATTATGGAATATACCCGAAAGGGCAAAGCGCCAAAGGAGCTTCCGCCGTATGAGGAGGCGATGAAAACAGTCGGCGTTGAGCAGTGGTATATTGATTCCTGCTATAAAATAAAGTATATGTTCCCAAAGGCGCACGCTGCCGCATATGTAATAGCGGCGCTCCGTCTTGCTTGGTACAAGATTTATTATCCGATTAATTTTTACTCTGCGTATTTTACCGTGCGAGGCGGCGCGATTGACGCTGTTGCAGCAGTCGAGGGAAAGACTGCGGTAAAAAAGAAAATGGAGGAATTCAAAGCCAAGAAAAAGAATAATCTTCCCATTACACAAAAAGAAGAATCAACCTATGTAGTAAACCAGATTGTCATTGAAATGCTGGCAAGGGGTATCGAATTTCTCCCTGTGGATATATATAAATCCGATTCAAGAATTTATAAAATTGAAAACGGGAAAATCCGTCTGCCCTTCGGCGCCATTGACGGAATAGGCGAGAATGCCGCAAAGGCAATCGCAAACGCAAGAGAGGACGGCAACGGTGAATTTATGTCCTATGACGATCTTATGGCGCGAGCCGGTGTGGGAAAAAGCGTTGTTGATTCCCTGAAAGAAACAGGCGCGCTTGGCGATATGCCCGAATCAAACCAAATTTCCCTGTTTTAAAATAATTTATACTTGACATTAAATGTTTAGTGTGGTAGCATAGTAACACTCTACCGTACTAAAGTAGGCATTAACATAATTTCAGTCAAGGAGAATGTTATGAAAAGATATTCTAAGCTGACCCCTCAGGGCAGCCGTGATTTGCTGTTTGAGGAATGTGATGACAGAAGAAGGGTGGAAGCCGTCCTTTCTGACATATTTAAGGAAAATAATTACCGCAAGGTAATGACTCCCACCATAGAATTTTTTGATGTTTTTAAAAGCGATACTTTAGGCATTGAGCCTGAGGAAATGTATAAGCTTTCCGACAATCAGGGCAGAACTACCGTTTTGCGTCCGGACAATACTGCGCCAATCGCGCGCCTTGTTGCTACAAGACTTTCAAACGAGGATTTTCCCGTAAGACTTTATTATAATCAGAATGTTTATGTCCGCAATAAGCAGCTTGCCGGCAGGACGGATGAAATTGAGCAGAGCGGTATTGAGCTTATCGGCGACGGCAGTATTGACGCTGATATTGAGGTAATATCAATGGCTTACGAGGCTCTCAAACGAAATGAGGTACAGTCCTTTAAGCTTGAACTCTGTCATGCTGGATTTTTTAACGCGATACTTGACAAAATGAATTTGTCCGCGTCACAAAAGGCGGATATATGCAGTTTTATTGAGGGCAAAAATTATTCCGCTCTCGGTGATATGCTTGATAAAATCGGCACGAGCAAAGAAGCTGAGATTATAAAGAAACTGCCTAGACTTTTCGGTGATGTAGGTGTAATAAACGAGGCAAAGGCTCTTTACAGCGATAAGAAAGCGAATGATGCGCTCGACTATCTGAAGGACATTTATGAAAAGCTTTGCACACTTGGTTTTAAGGATAATATTCTTATAGATTTAAGTCTTGTAAACAGAAGCAATTATTATACGGGTGTGATTTTCAGGGGCTATGCGCAGGGAAGCGGTGTTACAATTCTTTCAGGCGGAAGATATGATAATCTCATTTCAGAGTTCGGACTTGACGCGCCTGCCGTAGGCTTCGGCGTTAATGTCAATGCGCTATGCGATATTATGCGTGAGGAGATAAATATTGACCGACCTCTGAGAATTGCGCTGACAAAGGGCAGACTTGAAAAATCATCTGTTTCCCTGTTTAAAACAATGGGTCTTGACACCTCTGAGCTTGAAAATAAGGGCAGACGGCTGATACTTCCCGTAGGTAATTATGAGGCTGTACTTTCAAAAGCGCCCGATGTTATCACATATGTTGAGCACGGTGTGTGCGATATTGGCGTTGTTGGCAAGGACACCATTGCGGAGCACGGCAATTCATTTTATGAAGTGATTGACCTTAATATCGGAAAATGCCGTTTTGCGCTTGCCTGCCCGAAGGGGTCTGACTTCTTTTCAGGCTACAAGAGAAAGGTTGTCGCAAGCAAATATCCTAAGGTGGCTAAGGATTATTTTAAATCAAAGGGTATGGATGTGGATATAATCAAGATTGAGGGAAGTGTTGAGCTTGCTCCGCTGCTTGGTCTTGCTGACGGTATTGTCGACATAGTAGAAACAGGCTCAACCTTAAAGGAAAACGGACTTGAAATTGTTGATGAGATTATGCCTATTTCAGCAAGAGTGATTGTAAATATGGCGTCAATGAAGCTCAGAAAAGAAGAGATTGAGAGCTTTTTAAGTGATTTGGAATTGGCGTCACAGGTATAAACGAGAGGTTTTAAAGTATGAACATTACTAAGGCAAACGGCAAGGCTGAATACGCCTTGATAGACAGCTTAAAAAAGCGTGCGGGCGAGACGGACGCAAAGGTCGTTGAAATTGTAACAAATATCATTAATTCCGTTAAGGAGCAGGGGGACGAGGCTGTAAGGGAATTTACAGTACGCTTTGACGGCGCAATACCCAAAAAAAACGTTATCAGTAAAGAGGAACTGCACGGATATCTTGATATTGTTGACGAGAATTTCAAATCGGCAATCATAAATGCCAAAAATAATATTTATGATTTTCACAGCCGTCAGGCACAGCAGTCATGGATGACAACACAGGAAAACGGAATCATTATGGGTCAGCGTGTCAGGGGACTCAGGAGAGTGGGAATTTATGTTCCCGGCGGCACCGCGGCTTATCCGTCCTCTGTATTAATGAATGCGGTTCCCGCGAAAATTGCCGGAGTTGAGGAAATAATAATGGTTACTCCGCCCTCAAAGGACGGAAGTCCTAACCCGGATATTATGGCGGCCGCCGCTGTCGCGGGAGTTGACAAGGTATTTCTTGTCGGCGGCGCGCAGGCAGTTGCGGCGCTTGCTTACGGTACTGAAAAAATACCGAAGGTTGATAAAATAGTCGGACCCGGCAATATCTTTGTTGCCACAGCTAAAAAGCTCCTTTACGGTGTCGTTGATATTGATATGGTGGCGGGTCCTTCGGAAATTCTTATTGTTGCGGACAAATCGGCAAAGCCTTCTTTCCTTGCGGCAGACTTAATGAGCCAGGCGGAGCATGACAGGCTTGCGTCATCAATTCTCCTTACAACCTCCCTTGAGCTTGCAAAGGCAACCGCAAGGGAAATTGATAAGCAGATTAAGCATCTTTCAAGGCAGGAGATTATTGAAAGCTCGTTAAATAATTTCGGTGAAATCATTGTTTGCGAAAATTTAAAACAGGCAATTGCGTTTGCAAACGAGCTTGCTCCCGAACACCTTGAAATGTGTGTTGAAGAGCCTTTGAAATACATCGGTATGATTGATAATGCAGGCTCTGTTTTTCTCGGAAATTACTCTCCTGAACCTCTCGGAGATTATTATGCGGGACCTAACCACGTTCTGCCGACAAGCGGTACGGCAAGGTTTTTCTCTCCGTTATCAGTTGACAGCTTTATTAAAAAAAGCTCTTTTATCTATTACACAGAGGAGGAGCTTAGAAAAGCAAAGGACGATATTGTTAAGCTTGCCGATACTGAGGGACTTACCGCACACGCAAATTCAATAAAGGTGCGTTTTGAATGAAATTTGGTAAAAAACAGATTCCTGTAATAATTGCTGCGGTTATTGCGGTTATTTTGTCTGTTGTGTCTGTTATAAATAATCAGAAAGAGGATAGCAGACCGGTAAATAATGTGAATTTAAACGGCGATAATATTGTCGTTCATTTTCTTGACGTCGGTCAGGGGGACAGCGAATTTATCGAATTACCCGGCGGTGAGTGTATGCTGATTGACGCCGGTACTCAGGAATATTCACAGACGGTAATTGAAAGTATTAACAGCTACGGATATTCCTCAATTGATTATTTGGTAGCAACACATCCGCATGCCGACCATATAGGCGGTATGAGTGATGTTGTTGAACGCTTTGACATCGGCGAGATTTATATGCCGAAGGTTATTGCATCGACAAAAACTTTTGAAAATCTGCTCAACGCAATATCTGACAAGGATTTGAAGATTAACACAGCGAAGGCTGGCGTTGAGGTTTATTCCGACAGCTTCCTCAAAATGGAATTTCTTGCGCCTGTCGGCAATAGTTATGATGATTTGAATAACAGCTCGGCAGTGCTTAAAATAAGCTGCGGAAGTAACTCATTTTTGTTTACGGGAGACGCGGAAGGACTTTCCGAAAAAGAAATGCTTAAAAATGATTATACTTCGCTTGACGCTGATGTTCTCAAGGTGGGTCATCACGGCTCCGATTCATCATCGACATATGATTTTCTTAACGCGGTCAGTCCGAAATACGCTGTCATTTCCTGCGGAGTTGATAATTCCTACGGACATCCGCATAAGGAAACCCTTGAAAGTTTGGATAAGGCGGGAGTTGAAACTTACCGCACAGACAAGCAGGGAACCATAACAATCACCTGTGACGGCAACGGTGGATTTAATATTGAAACCGAGGAAAAGTAAATGAAATGGATTATTGACAGAATTGAAAATGATACGGCTGTCTGTGAGATTGAGGACGGCACAACAATAGATGTTCATTTAAATGCCCTTCCGAAGGGGATTAAAGAAAGTGATGTTCTGAATATTTCCGTTGACACGGCAGAAACGGAAAACAGAAAGAAAAAGATAAGCAAGCTGATGAATGACTTGTTTAAGGATTGAGGTGGACTTTATGAGAACTGCTGAAATTGTAAGAAATACTAAGGAAACTCAAATTACGGTAGAGCTTAATCTTGACGGCGGTGACGTTGAGATTTCAACGGGAATCGGCTTTTTTGACCATATGCTTACCGCCTTTGGTGTTCACGGCGGTTTTGGGCTTAAAATTAAGGTTGATGGAGATTTAGAGGTTGATACCCATCACACAGTCGAGGATACAGGTATTGCGCTCGGCATGGCATTTAAGAAAGCGCTCGGTGATATGAGCGGCATTGTCCGCTACGGCACATTCTTTATCCCTATGGATGAATCGCTTGCAATGTGTACTCTTGATATTTCAAACAGACCGTTTCTTGTATTTAAAGCCTCATTTGAACAGGAGCTTTGCGGGGATTATGAAACTTGTGTAACTGAGGAATTTTTCAGAGCTTTTGCTGTGAATGCCTGTATGACTTTGCATATCAAGGTGCCTTACGGGGCTAACGCTCACCACGAAATTGAGGCGATTTTCAAGGCGGCGGCGCACGCACTGCATATTGCCACAAGAAAAAATAAGGACGGCTCAGTCCTCTCAACCAAAGGAGTTCTTTAATGCTTATTTTTCCTGCAATTGATATTATTGGCAGTAAGCCTGTAAGGCTTTATAAGGGCGATTTTTCAACCGCAAAGCAGGTAGCCGACGATGCGCTTGAAACAGCGGACGGCTTTGCTCGCGCAGGCTGTGAGTGGGTACATATGGTAGACCTTGACGGCTCACTGAAAAAGAAGCCTGTCAACGCGGACACCTTTATTCGTGTCGCGAAGGAGACTGCGCTCAAGGTTGAGCTTGGCGGCGGTATCCGTACAATGAAGGATATTGATTTTTATATTAATAACGGTATAAGCAGAGTGATACTCGGCTCGGTTGCGCTTAAAAATCCAAATCTTGTAAGAGAAGCTGTCAGGGAATTCGGAGAATTCATAGCAGTCGGTATTGACGCAAAAAACGGTTATGCTGCCGCTGAGGGCTGGACACAAAGCAGTGATATTTATTTTACCGACCTTGCAGTGCAGATGGAGAATGCCGGTGTTAGGAATATTATATTTACCGATATAGGCAGAGACGGAACACTTTCTGGTCCTAACCTTGAACAGCTTAGAGAAATTAACGACGCCGTTTCCTGCGATATTACAGCGTCGGGCGGTGTTACAAACATAAACGATATAAACAATCTTCGTGAAATAGGCTTGTACGCGGCGATATGCGGTAAAAGTATTTACGAGGGAACACTTGATTTATATGAGGCTGTGGAGGCTTGCAAATGACGGATACAGAAAAATATTTTAAAAAGGCGGACCTTATCCCCGCAATTATTCAGGAGGAGGGTACGGGCGAGGTTTTAATGCTTGCCTATATGAACAGAGAGTCGATGAAAAAAACGCTTGAAACAGGTTATACATGGTTTTATTCTCGCTCCCGTAAGGAGCTTTGGAATAAGGGCGCAACCTCCGGACATTTCCAAAAGGTTGTATCAATCTACGGCGACTGTGATGATGACACCCTTTTAATAAGAGTTATTCAGACAGGAGCCGCCTGCCACACAGGAAACCACTCATGTTTTTTTAATAAAGTCGAAGGGGAATTTTAATGGATTATATTAAGAATGAATACCAAACAATTCTTGAAAGAAGAGCGGCAAAGCAGGAGGGTTCATATACCTGCTACCTCTTTGAACAGGGAATTGATAAAATATTAAAGAAGGTAGGCGAGGAATGTACCGAAATGGTAATCGCCGCCAAAAATAATGATAAGGAGGAGACTGTATATGAAATTACAGACCTCATTTATCATACTCTTGTTATGATGGCAAATCAGGGAATTACACCTGAGGATATTGAGAATGAGCTTGAAAAAAGAGCGAAAAAAGCAGGAAACCTGAAAAAATTTCACGTGGTAGATAAGAATACATAATGGCTCATAAAAAATGGATTGTGGCAGACGCCGACAAAGAAAAGGCGTCTATGTTAAGTGAAAAATTAAATATTGATCCGTTTATTGCTTTTCTCCTTGTGTCAAGGGGGATTGATAATGAGCTTTCAGCCTCCGAATTTTTATCGGACAGTTGTGTGTTTACCTCGCCTTATTCATTAGCAGATATGGATAAGGCTGTTAATCGTATTAATAAGGCTCTTGACAATGATGAAAAAATTTGTATTTACGGTGATTATGATTGCGACGGTGTAACGTCAACTGCTTTGCTTTACACATTTTTTGAAAGTATGGGCGCGGATGTTGCGTATTTTATTCCTAACCGTTTGACTGACGGATATGGTATGAATATGTCCGCTGTTGATAAAATAAAATCATGGGGAACTGATTTAATCATTACTGTTGATAACGGCATATCCGCTGTCGACGAGGCTGAGTATATTTATTCTCTCGGTATGGAGCTTATTGTTACCGACCACCACCAAATCGGGGACACTCTGCCGAAAGCGTGCGCGGTTATCAATCCTCACAGAGAGGATAATAAAATTAAATTTCACGATTTTGCGGGAGTCGGCGTTGCATTTAAGCTTGCGTGCGCCGTATATGACGGTGATGTCGGTGATATGCTTGAGCAGTATGCCGACCTTGTTGCAATCGGAACTATTGGTGATATCGTTGCGCTTAAAAGTGAAAACAGGGGACTTGTAAGAGCCGGGCTTGCGCTTATAAATGCGGATACAAGAATAGGTATTAACGCACTTCGCAAAGCTGCTGGTAATGACGAAAACGAGCTTTCCGCGGTTGATGTTGCATTTCAGCTTTGTCCGCGTATAAACGCGGCGGGAAGAATGGATTCCGCCGATACCGCATTTGAACTTTTAATCTGTGATGATTATGACGAGGCGCGATTTAAAGCGGAGCAGCTCAATCTTGAAAATACACACAGACATGAGGTTGAGACAAATATTGCAGATGATATAAGAGAAATGGTTGAGAAAAATCCGTCGCTTATTGAGGACAGGGTTATTGTTATTGCCGGCAGAAATTATCATCACGGCGTTATTGGAATTGTTGCGTCGAATATTGTCTCTGTCTACGGCAAGCCGGCAATTATAATCGGAATTGACGATGACGGAAAATGTACGGGCTCTGCAAGAAGTATAGAGGGTTTCAATATTTTTGAAGCGATTTCCTCCTGCTCGGATATATTAACACATTTCGGCGGTCATCCGCTTGCGGCAGGACTTGGTACGGATGAGGAAAAGATTGATGTATTAAGAGAGCGTATTAATGATTACGCAAGAAAAAAATATCCCGTTATGCCGCCTCAAACCCTGAGACTTGACTGCAAGCTGTCACCGTTTTATCTCAATACGGATTTGGTGGATAATTTAACTGCCCTTGAGCCGTACGGTGCTGAAAATTCTCAGCCTGTTTTCGGCTTATTCAATGTCAGGCTTATGTCCGTAACGTCTATCGGTGACAAAAAGCATATAAGGCTTGATGTACAGAAAAAGGGATATAACTTTAAAATAGTGCAGTTTAATACATCGGCTGACGATTTCCCCTATAAGGCTGGCGATATGCTTGACTTTGCCGTTAAGGTTTCCAAAAATTATTTTAAAGGGAAATATTATCTTTCGGTAAAAAGTGTTGACGTTAGACTTAACGGAATTGATGACGATAAATATTTTTTGGAAAAAAGCGATTATGAGCTTTTTAAACTCGGCCGTGACGGTAAAAACAATCTCTTGCCTAAGAGAGAAGATTTTGCCTTGCTATACAGATTTTTAAAACAGAATAACGGCTGGAAATACAGCTTTGACGATTTGTATTTTGCACTCGGTCAGGCTGTCAGCTACGGTCAGCTTTCCTTTGCGCTTGATGCCTTTTGTGAAACGCATTTAATTACTCTTGATGGCGAAAAAGTGATACTTAATAATGTGAGCGGTAAGGCTGACCTTGATAATACAAATGTAATGAAAACCCTGAAGGGAAGGCTTAACATTGAGTGATACTGTATATAATGAGGAATATAATGACGGCTTTGAAGAATTCTTTGAAGAGGTGAAAAAAAATCCTCAGTACGACTTTGATAAAATTGAAAAAGCATATAAGCTGGCGCGCGACGCTCATAAAAATCAGCGCAGACGTTCAGGCGAGCCGTATATTATGCACCCGGTTGCGGTTGCTAAAATTCTCCTTAAGCTCGGTATGGATAACGAGTGTATAATAGGCGCGCTTCTCCATGATGTTGTTGAGGACACAGAATATGATTTGGAATATATTAAAAGGGAATTCGGCGACGAGGTTGCACTGCTTGTTGACGGTGTAACAAAGCTCGGTCAGATTCCTCTTTCAACAAGGGAAGAGGTGCAGGCGGAGAATATACGCAAAATGTTCATCGCAATGAATGAGGATATACGTGTTATTATTATAAAGCTCTGCGACAGACTCCATAATATGAGAACGCTTCAGCATATGCCTGAGTATAAGCAGAGAGAAAAAAGCCTTGAAACGCTTGAAATATATGCTCCGATTGCGCACCGTCTCGGTATCCGTCCTATTAAGGAGGAGCTTGAGGATTTGGCAATTTATTACCTTGACCCGATTGCCTATAAGGAAATTGAGAGAAATCTTTCTATGAAAAAGGAGCAGGGTGAAAAATTCCTGAATGAAATAACGCAGCAAATAAGCGATAAAATCAAACCCGTAATGAATAATGTACGTATAACATCAAGGGTGAAATCGGTTCACGGAATTTTCCGTAAAGTATATATCAAGGGCAAAGATTTTGAGCAGATTTTTGATATATATGCAGTGAGAATCATTGTTGATTCCATGATTGACTGCTATAATGCGCTTGGCATTGTACACGATATGTTTCAGCCCCTGCCGGGCAGATTCAAGGATTATATTTCTATGCCTAAGCCAAATATGTATCAGTCGCTTCATACTACTGTTCTTTCAAAGTCGGGAGTGCCTTTTGAAATTCAGATTCGTACTTGGGATATGCACAGAACCGCTGAGTTCGGTATTGCCGCGCACTGGAAATATAAGCTCGGCAAGGGCGGCAAGGACACGATGGATAAAAATCTTGAGTGGATTCACAGGATTCTTGAGGCAGGAAATGAAACGGATAATGCGGAAGAGCTTGTTGCCAATATTAAGGGAGATCTTTCTGTTGAGGAGGTTTATGTGTTCACACCTCGCGGAGACGTAAAATCTCTGCCGAAGGGTTCAACCGTAATTGACTTTGCGTATGCAATCCATTCCGCTGTCGGAAATAAAATGGTCGGTGCAAAGGTCAACGGTAAAATCGTTAATCTTGACTATCAGGTCAAGACGGGAGAAATTGTTGAAATTCTCACTTCCAATCAGCAGGGGAAGGGACCGAGCCGCGACTGGCTTAATATTGTTAAGACAGGTGAATCAAGAAGTAAAATACGCTCATGGTTTAAAAAGGAAAAACGTGATGAAAATATTGTTCACGGCAGGGCTGAGGTTGAGCGTGAGTTCAAGCGGAATTTTATACGGCTTGATTCAGAGCAGTATGAGAAATTTGTAAAAAAGATTGCCGAACGTCAGCATTTTAACAACCTTGATGATTTTTATGCTGCCGTAGGCTATGGCGGTATACAGATTACAAGGCTGATGCCCGGTATTAAGGATGAGTATAACCGTAACTGGAAACCTAAGGATATCAATCCGCCTAAGCCTGTGCTGAATGTTGAGGAGTCATCGTCAAAAAGTACAAACGGCATTGTTGTTGAGGGGATTGATAACTGTCTTATTAAGATGGCACGTTGTTGTTCTCCTATTCCCGGTGAGCCTATTATCGGCTTTATAAACAGGGGAACAGGTCTTACAATTCACAGGCGTGACTGCGTAAACGTTCCTATGGATATTGCTCTTTCACCTGAGCCTGACCGCTGGGTAAACGCACACTGGGACGACAGCGTTCAGGTAGCGGCAAGATCAACCATTGACGTGTATGCAATTGACCGTGACGGCGTTGTGCTTGATATTACAACCAAAATGGCAAATGCGCACGTTAAAATTCATTCAATCAACGCAAGACCTATTAACGACGGCAACTGCCTGACAACTATGACTATATCCGTTAATTCAAAGGAGCATCTTGAAAGCGTATCAAGGCTTCTCAGAAAGATTGACGGAGTTTATCACATTGAAAGAAGCGTTAATCAATGAAAGCTGTAATTCAAAGAGTTTCTTATTCATCAGTCGTTATTGACGGCATAGAGGTCGGAAAAACCGATAAGGGTTTTCTGATTTTACTCGGCGCTGAACAGGGAGATACAAAAGAGGACGCGGATAAGCTGATTAAAAAAATTCCTGTTTTGCGTATATTTGAGGATGAAAACGGAAAAATGAACTTGTCCTGCCTTGATATTGACGGGGAAATATTAGTTGTATCACAGTTTACACTCTGCGCTGACTGCTCTCACGGCAGGAGACCGAGCTTTATTCACTCAGCGCCTCCCGATACAGCTAATGAGCTTTATTTATACTTCGTAGATGAATTGAAAAAATCGGGAGTAAAAAAAGTGGATACAGGTGAATTCGGAGCGGATATGAAGGTTTCGCTTTTGAATGACGGACCTGTTACAATTATTCTTGACAGTAAGGAAATATGATATGCTTGATGTAAAATGTGCCGTTTTCGGCAGTCTTGAAAACAACTGCTATCTTCTGACCGATAGAAAAACAGGTAAATCCGCTCTTGTTGACTGTACGGAAGACAGCGAAAAAATGCGAGCGTTTATTTCGGGTGCAATGCTTGAATATATTCTTTTAACGCACGGTCATTTTGACCATATCGGGGGTATTAAGGGTATAAAGGAGCTTACGGGAGCAAAGGTCGTAATCAGCCGTGAAGATGAACCGATGTTATCCTCTTCAAAGCACAGCCTTGCGGCTTTTTGCGGCGCTGTGCATAACGATACAAATGCGGATATTATCGTCAGTGACGGAGATACGATTACGCTCGGTGACAGCACGCTCAAAGTTATTGCAACACCCGGACACACTAAGGGAGGAGTATGCTATCTTTGCGATGACAAGCTTTTTACAGGTGATACGCTCTTTTTCTGCTCCTGCGGACGAACTGATTTTCCCGGCGGATCATCGGCTGAAATTCTTGAAAGTTTAAAGAAGCTTTCGGCGCTTGACGGCAATTTCACTGTTTACCCGGGACATGACAGAATGTCTACTCTTGATTTTGAAAGAGCAAATAACCCATATATGAAATAGGATTTTTATGATACTTAAAGTTATTAACCACCCCTTTGAATTTGATATGAAGAATCTTTGCGCAATCTTTTTTCCTTATGAGAAGATTAAGAGCGACGGCAGGGATAATATTGTTATCGTTACCGAAATGGCGAAAAGCACCTTAACGGTTGATGCAAAGGTATATGATAAGTCTCTGAAAAAAACGCATACAGCGGAAAGCAATGAGGATATGGCAACAGCTATGTCCGTTTTGCTTTATAACGTGCTCAGCGAACTGATGGGTTTTAAGCCTGCGTGGGGAATACTGTTCGGCGTCCGCCCCGCAAAGCTGATGCACCGTTTTGCAGAAAAATACGGCGAACAGGGAGCAAGGGATTATTTCATAAATAAATTTCTCGTATCACCGCAAAAAACAGATCTCGCGATTGAGGTTATGAAGCACGAAAACAGGATTATTTCACTTTCAAAGGAAAATTCCTTTTCTCTTTATATTTCAATACCGTTTTGCCCCACACGCTGTTCCTACTGCTCCTTTGTGTCACATTCAATTGAAAGGACAAAGAAACTGATTGAGCCATATGTTGACCTGCTTTGCGGGGAGCTTGAAGAAACTGGAAAAATCGCAACGGCTCTTCATTTGAGACTTGAAACGGTCTACATCGGCGGTGGAACACCGACAACACTTGACGCTCATTTACTTTCAAAGATTTTCGACACGATAGAAAAGTGCTTTGATTTGTCAAATCTCAGGGAATACACGGTTGAGGCAGGACGTCCCGATACAGTGACACCGCGAAAGCTTGAGGCGCTTAAAAATGCCGGCGTCAGCCGTATAAGCATTAATCCACAGACCTTCAACGACAAGGTGCTTGCTGAAATAGGCAGAAAGCATACGTCAAAGCAGACGCTTGACGCGTTTAACCTCGCAAGGGAATGCGGCTTTGACAACATAAATATGGATTTTATTGCGGGACTACCCAAAGAAAGTTACGCTTCTTTCCAAAACAGTATAAATACCGCCATAAAACTCGGAGCGGAGTCCGTAACCGTACATACGCTTGCGTTGAAGTCGGCGGCTTATATGGTAACCCGTGAAAGAACTTTTGATTTAACCGACAGGCTTACCGCTGCGGATATGGTTAATTATTCAAACAATGAATTAAAAAATAATAAATACTATCCGTATTATATGTACAGACAGTCAAAATCACTTGCGAATCTTGAAAACGTCGGATGGTGCAAAGACGGCAGAGACTGCCTTTATAATGTCTATATGATGGATGAAACACATTCGGTATTCGCAGTCGGCGCAGGAGCCGTGACAAGACTTAAAGATATTAATTCAGGCAAAATTGAACGTATTTATAATTATAAATATCCTTATGAATATATTGATGATTTTGATGAAATAATTTCACGTAAGAAGAGCATATATGATTTTTATAATGAATATAGATAATACAAAGAAATAATAACACCTAAAGTATTGCATTATTTTACAATTTGTAATATAATGAACTGAGAGGTGATAATCGTGTCAAAAAAATTCAGTGACATTTTTTCAAACAGCGATATAAATTTGAACAATCCAAAGCTTGAAGAGGTCTTTAACAAGACGATTGATATGGCGGAAAATTTCGGAAAAAAAAGTGCCGAGCATCTTGAAATCAGCCGTAAAAAAATCGAATGTCTTGACGCGAAAACAAAGCTTTCAAAGCTTTATGAAAAATACGGAGAAATTCAGTATAATCTTTTAATCGGAGAAGAAATCAATTCTTCTGAAAATGAAGACATTGTTAAACGTATTTCTAAGTTAAAGGAAAAAATTTCTCTTTTAACAGCGGAGATTGAAGACGCAAAGGCAAATGCCGTTGACACTGTTGCCGGTGTTGCAAAGAAAACAAAAAGCGCTTTTCAAAAGGAATTTGACAAGAGCAATAAGAGCGGGGCAACGGTTAACGCTGATAATGCTGTTGAAGTACATGCAGAAAACGAAGAATAAACAAGAATCATAAAAAGATGTTTAAAGGCAGTACAAATGTACTGCCTGATTTTTTTATTTCAGGTGATTTTTTGAAAAAAAGTCTTAAAGAAAGGTATATAACTTCAGCAATTATTTTACTTGCGGCAACCATAATCGTTAAAATAATAAGCGCTGTCTACAAAATTCCCCTGACAAATTACATAGGCGCAACCGGCAGAGGATATTTTTCTGTTGCCTATAATTTCTGTATGCCGTTTCACGCGCTGGCTATGGGGGCGTTTCCGCTTGCGCTCACAAGACTTGTCAGCATTTATGAGGCAAAGGGTGACAGGCTGAGGATAAAAGCACTCAGAAAAGCGTCAAAAAAGCTATTTTTTATTGTAGGCATTATCGGTCTTGCGGTTATAATGATAACGGCAAAACCATATGCAAATCTGATTGCATCATCACCAAAGAGCATTTACACTATACTTGCACTTGCGCCGTCAATATTTTTCTCGTGCCTGTGCGCCTGTCACAGAGCCTTTGCCGAAGGCTTTCTTGATATGAAAGCAACCGCAATAAGCCAGACGATTGAGGCGCTGTGCAAAATGATATTCGGTCTCCTGCTTGCAAGGCTTTCAATGAGCTGGCTGTGTGAATGTTATATTCAAAGCGGGTCAGTTTTGGGAATAAGGATACAAAGCGACGAGGAAGCTCTTTCGGTTATCTACCCCATAACATCTGCCTGTGCAATGCTCGGTGTGACTATCGGAAGCATTGCGGGATATATTTTCGCCGGTGTTTATGCAAGGATTAAATACTATAATATTTTACCGAGAGACAGAGTGAATTCAAAGAGCGCATATTCGGAACTTTTGACTTTCAGCGCGGGACTTGTGGGTGCGACTGTTGTTCAAAGCCTTGCAAATTTTGCCGATACATCCTCAATTCAGTATTGTCTTTCCTTTTGCAGTGCAGATGCTCTTTCGGCACAGTATGCATTGACGGGCGACGATATTTATACATATGTTTTCGGAATTTACGCCGTGGCGCTTGATTTTAAAAATCTTGTACCGGCGGCTGTTATGGCTCTTGGTGTAAGTGCTGTTCCCGCAGTAAGTACCGCTTTTGAAAACGGTCAGGAAAGGTTTTCTCAGCTTCTCACAAGTATTTTCAAATATACAGTTATTATGTCGGTAGGCGGCGGAGCGGCAATTTGTTTGTTTTATAATGATTTTCTGTCAATTTTTTATTCGGGCAGTAATGATGATATTGTAAAAAACGCAGGCAGGCTTCTTTTTCTTTTCGGGATGACCTCATTGCCCTGCGCTGCCGCCTCGACTTCGGTATACTGTGCACAGTCGCTCGGGTATTCAAAGCAGACAATACTGCCGTTTGCCGTATCAGCGCTTGTGAGAGTAATACTGAACTTTGTACTTATCACGAATGACGATATAAATATTCTGGGAAGCGCAGTATCAAATTTTGTAGGCTTTTTAATAATATTAATTTGGAATATGATAATCATTAAAAGAAAAACAAGGGTAAAGTTTAATTTGCTTGAAATATTTATAAAGCCGATTATTTGCGCGGCATTGTCATATTTCACAACCTCATCAATAAGAAATTCCATATGTTTTTCCATGTCCGATATACTTGTTTTTATACTCAGCGCTATGGTTTGTCTATTATCCTTCGGCGTACTGCTTGTTTTAATGAATTGTGTGTCATTAAAGGAAATAAAATCCTTAAAATAATATAAATTTTATACATAAATACTTGAAATTTACAAATCTTTATTGTATATTTACTTGTAGACAAGTTAATCGAAAGTGAGTGATTTGGTGGCTGTTGAATTTGAACAGAAGGATAAGTACGGCATTGATGATTTAATTTCAATTGTCACATTGCTCAGAGCACCCGGCGGGTGTCCGTGGGACAGAGCGCAGACTCATACCTCTATCAAAAAGAATTTTATTGAAGAGACCTATGAAGTAATAGAGGCAATAAATCAGAAAAACACGCCCGGTCTTAAAGAGGAGCTTGGAGATGTTTTGCTCCAGATTGCTTTGCATTGTGAAATGGAAAGCGAGCAGGGTAATTTTGATTTTGACGATGTCTGTAATGATATTTGTCAAAAGCTGATTATCCGCCATCCGCACGTTTTTGGTGATGTTAATGCTGATAATGTCGATGACGCGCTTTCTAACTGGGAAGCTGTAAAGCTTAAGACAAAGGGGATGAATAAGCTCAGCCAATCCTTGTCGGCAATACCTGTTGAACTGCCTGCTCTTATGCGTGCGCAGAAGGTGCAGGAAAAGGCATCAAAGGCAGGATTTGACTGGAAAGACAGCGAAGGTGCGTTCAGCAAGATTTATGAGGAGATTAACGAGTTAAATATTGCTATTGACCGTGATAACTCACCCGATATTGAGGAGGAGTTCGGCGATTTGCTTTTTTCATGTGTAAATGTTTCAAGATTTATCGGTGTGGACAGTGAAGACGCTTTGAAAAACGCAACCGATAAATTCATCAGGCGTTTTAACGTTGTTGAACAGCTGGCAGAGGAAAAAGGTATATCAATGAAGGACGCTTCTTTAGAGGAGCTTGATTTGTTATGGAACAAGGCAAAAGAAAATAAAGCTGATTAAATCAGCGAAAACGGAGGAATTTTAAATGAATAAAACAGAACTCGTAGCAGCTGTTGCTGCAAAAACAGAACTTTCAAAGAAGGATGCTGAGGCTGCAGTATCAGCAGTTTTAGATTCAGTTAAGGATGCTCTTGCTGACGGAGATAAGGTTTCTCTTGTTGGTTTCGGTACATTCGCTGTTAAGACTCGTGCTGCACGTACAGGTATCAATCCGCTTACAAAGGCTGCTATCTCAATTCCTGAGACAAAGGTTCCAGCGTTTAAGGCAGGTTCAGCTCTTAAGGATGCTGTAAAATAAGTTTTTGTGTTTTAAGGCACCGAGTAATCGGTGCCTTATTTTATATAATGTAAAACGGTGAGTTTATATGAGATTAGATAAATATTTAAAGGTTTCAAGAATTATTAAAAGGCGTACAATTGCAAATGAGGCATGCGATGCGGGGAAGGTTGAAGTAAACGGAAAAACAGCAAGAGCCTCATATGATGTTAAGGTCGGTGACGAAATAAAAATAACGCTCGGAGAAAATGTAAAGGTATATAAGGTTTTGCTTATAAGCGAACACGCTCTTAAAGAGGACGCACAGAAAATGTATGAGGTTATAAAATAATATATATAATAAATATAAAATCGCCAGCATAGTATTTAGCAGGTGATTTTTTATGGATAATGAAACACAGCATACCTTAACTCTTACAAACAGGTCGAGTCTTTCGCTGACAGGAATCAGCGATGTTGACGCGTTCAATGAACAGGAGATTGTCACAGTCTGCGATACGGGAGAGCTTGTGATAAGAGGGGAGCAGCTTCATATTGAGGAGCTTAGCATTGAATCGGGTTTAATGACGGTAAGCGGTAAGATTTCTTCACTGACATATAATGAAAAATTCACCAAATCATCTGTGTTAAAAAGGCTTTTCGGTGGGTGAGGATTTATTTTATGCTGTGTTGGTTGGTGTTTCGTTAGGGTTTCTTTTTGATATTTTCAGACTTCCGAGACTTGTTTTAAACGATAAGTTCTTTTTTGATTTTTTATTCTGGATAATTAGCTCTATTGTCGTTTTCTGCTATTTTTTGATTTTTAATGACGGCAATTTAAGAATGATAAATTTTCTCCTTGTTTTTATCGGATTTCTGTTTTATACATTCACAGTCGGTTATATGACAAAATTCGTTGAAATAAAGATTGCAAAAAAGATTAAATTTTGGTTAAAAAAAGTGAAAATAATGCTAAAAAGTTTTAAAAAAGTGTTGCAATCTTTATATAATATATATTATAATATAATCACTCGAATAAAGACGTCCTTTCATAAAAAAGGCAAGGGTGACGATGACGATTATGAAAAAGAAAATGAAGAAGAATAAATTTTCTTTAAAATCTTTTTTATCAGGTAAAAAAAGTATCACTACTGTTTTTCTGACAATTCTTCTGGTTGGCGTTTTTGCTTTCTTCGGTGTCAGCGTTGTTAATCAGAATGCCGATATAAGCCGTATGGAAAATCAAAAGCAGGAAATCGCCCTTAAGGTTGAACAACAGGAACAAAAGAATAAAGAGCTTCAGGCTGTTCTTGATAATGAGGACAAGGACGATTATATTGAAAAAAAGGCTCGTGAAAAAGGATATGTTAAATCGGACGAGGTAGTTTTTTACGATATATCCGCAAGTGAATAATGTGGTAACAAGGTTTGAACAGAATGAGGTTTGCCTGTTCTTTTTAAAATAACTTCGTTACTTAAATTCAAGACCGAGACACTCGGTCTTTTTTGATGATATGGATGATATGTATGAGGTAAGCTATGAGAGAAATTGAAGCTGATAAAATAACACAGACTGTAAGAGAGCTTGTAATCAAAGCAAATAAAATTTTACCCGAAGATTTGGTGGAGTGTATTTCCTGTTCCAAAAATTTTGAAACAAATAATACGGCAAAATCTATTCTTTCCGATTTGGAAAGGAATATCGATGCCGCAAAAGAGCTTGATATACCTGTCTGTCAGGACACGGGAATGGCGGTTATTTTTGCAAAAATCGGACAAGAGGTTCACATTACCGGCGGCTCGTTTGAAAAAGCGGTTAATGACGGCGTCAGTCAGGGATATACCGACGGACTTTTAAGAAAATCAGTCGTTTCAGACCCGCTCAAAAACCGTGTTAATACTAACGATAATACCCCTGCAATTATTCACACATCAATTGTTGACGGCGATAAAATTGAAATAACTGCCGCTCCAAAGGGTTTCGGCAGTGAAAATATGAGCGCCCTTAAAATGTTTACCCCATCAGCAAAGCGTGAGGATATTATTGACTTCATCGTTGACTGTGTTAAAACCGCCGGCTCAAATCCATGCCCTCCCGTAGTTATCGGCGTTGGTATCGGAGGCGATTTTGAGTACAGCGCGATTCTTGCAAAAAAAGCGCTTTGCAGAAATGTTTCACAAAGAAATCCGGATGAGTTTTATGCTGATATGGAAAAAGAGCTTTTGGAAAGAATAAACGCTCTTGATATCGGACCGCAGGGCTTTGGAGGGAAAACGACTGCTCTGTGCGTTAATATTGAGACATACCCGACTCATATTGCGGGTCTGCCTGTTGCGGTCAATGTCGGCTGTCATGTAACGAGACACGCAAGCAAAATTATCTGAAGGAATCACGTATGCATTTACAAATGGTTGCGCCCTGCCTTTTAGGCTTAGAAGGTCCGGTCGCTGATGAACTTAAAAATATGGAGGCGGAAAATGTTTCCGCAGAAAACGGCAGGGTGTTTTTTGAGGGGAATGAAAATATCCTTGCACGGGCAAATATAAACAGCAGATACGCCGAGAGAATACTGATTGTTCTTGACAGATTCAAGGCGGTTACATTTGAAGAGCTTTTTCAAGGTGTGAAATCTCTTCCTTGGTCGGAATTTATCGGTTCACAGGATACCTTTCCCGTAAAAGGTTACAGCATTAATTCGGCTCTTCATTCTGTACCCGACTGTCAGAAAATAATTAAAAAAGCAGTTGTTGAGTCGCTTAAAGAGGAGTATAATACCTCTTGGTTTGAGGAGACGGGACCTGTTCATCAGATTCAGTTTTCCATTATGAAGGACGAGGTTACCGTTATGCTCGACACAACAGGCAGAGGACTTCATAAAAGAGGCTATCGTCCGGAGGCAAACGACGCCCCGATTCGTGAAACGCTTGCGGCGGCGCTTTGCAGCCTTTCAAGGCTCAGGCATTATCACACGCTTTACGACCCCTTTTGCGGCAGCGGTACAATTCTTATTGAGGGCGCTATGATGGCGCATAATATTGCCCCGGGAATAAACAGAAACTTTGAATGTGACCGCTGGGGATTTATTCACGAAAACGTGTGGATTCAGGAACGTGAGCGCTGTCACGATATAATTAAAACAGATACTGATTTCACAGCCTTTGGCAGTGATATTGATTTTCACGCGCTTGAGCTTACTATGAATAACGCAAAAAGGATTAAGGTTGATAAATTCCTAAGGCTTGAGGAAAGGGATGTTAAAAATTTTAATCCTACTACCGAAAAGGGAACGCTTGTTACGAATCCGCCGTACGGTGAGCGTATGCTGGATATTCGTGAGGCTGAAAGGCTTTACCGTATAATGGGTGAAAAATTTATTTCAAAACACGGCTGGTCATACGGTATTATTTCGCCTGACGAGAAATTTGAAAAGTTATTCGGCAGAAGGGCGGATAAACGGCGTAAGCTTTATAACGGAATGATTAAATGCCAGTATTATATGTACTTTAAATAATTCAGGGAGAATGTTATGGAATACAAAGAAAAATATCAGCAGTGGCTCGGCTTTGCGGACGAAAATACAAAGGCAGAGCTTATGTCAATAACAGACGAAAAGGAAATGGAGGACAGATTTTACAAGGATCTTGCTTTCGGCACAGGCGGTCTGCGGGGTATTATGGGCGCCGGCTCAAACCGTATGAACAGGTACACCGTCGGCAAAGCCACGCTCGGTCTTGCAAGGTATCTTAAAAGTAAAAATGACGGCGATATTTCGGTAGCGATTGCGTATGATACACGTAATCATTCGCAGTATTTTGCACAAACAGCGGCAGGCGTTTTCGCCTCACAGGGAATTAAGGTTTATATTTATGAAACGGTAGTTCCTGTTCCGGTGCTTTCATTTACAACGCATTATCTCTCCTGCACAGCAGGCGTAATGATTACGGCGTCGCATAATCCAAAGGAATATAACGGCTACAAGGTATATGACGCAAAGGGCTGTCAGTTCTGTACAGAGGACGCTAAAAACGCAATTTCCTTTATTAATGATATAACGGACTATTCCTCAATCCCCTTCTCAGAGGAAAGCGAGCTTATAACTTATATAGGTGAAAAGGAGCTTTCAGCCTTTCTTGCCGAGGTTAAAAAACAGTCGCTTTATGAGGAAAAAAGCGATTTAAAAATTGTATATACACCTCTTCACGGTACAGGAAATATTCCTGTAAGAAGAATGCTTGATGGTATGGATGTTACTGTTGTTAAGGAGCAGGAGCTTCCTGACGGTAATTTTTCAACAGTCCGTTCGCCTAATCCTGAGGAAAAGGATGCGCTTACAATAGCTATAGAAAAAGCAAAGGAAATCGGAGCGGACCTTGTTCTCGGTACTGACCCCGACTGTGACAGGGTCGGTATCGCGGTAAAGGACGGTAATGATTACAGGCTATTTACAGGAAATCAGACAGGCGCCCTGCTTGTTAAATTTGTTCTTACAATGAAAAAAACGCACCTTAACGCAAAATCTACTCTTGTAAAAACAATTGTAACCTCGGAGCTTGGAGCGAATATCGGCAGAAAATTCGGTTTGCGGATAGAGGAAACCTTGACAGGCTTTAAGTATATAGGCGATAAAATCAATAAGTACGAGCAAACAGGAGAACAGGAGTTTGTTATCGGCTATGAGGAGTCATACGGATATCTTGTCGGCACACACGCAAGGGATAAGGACGCTGTTGTTTCATCAATGCTTATTTGCCAGATGGCAGCGTGGTATAAAAATCAGGGCAAAACGCTTGTTGACGGACTTAATGAAATCTATGACGAGTACGGATACTATCTTGATTTTCTCGATTCCTTTGTTCTCAAAGGCAAGGACGGCGCAGAGAAAATACAGTGCCTTATGACATATTTCAGAAATACAGGTAAAGAGCTTTTTGACGGTATTGAAAATGTTATTGATTTCAGCACAGGCATTCGTGATTTGCCAAAAGAAAATGTCCTTAAATACATATGGGACGACGGTTCTTGGATGGCTGTTCGTCCGTCGGGTACAGAGCCGAAAATTAAGGTTTACTACTCTATTGTTGACCCCGATAAAGCAGCCGCTAAGGCAAGATTTGATTCAATCAGAGAAAAAATAAAAAATATCATTGAAAAATAATTCATTTGGAGATAACTGTAATGAATAAAGTTCAAAGCTATGTTGAAACCGTTTTGCAGCCAAAGCTTCAGGGCGACGGCGGATGGGTGGAATTTGTGTCGCTTGAAAACGGGGAGCTTACCCTTACGTTCAGAGGCGAATGTTCAAAGTGCCTTATTCTTCACCGCTGCACCGCATGGATTGAGGAGCAGATAAAAAAAGATTTAAAAAAGAATGTTAAGGTTACTGCAATTCGCAAAAAGCCTTATTTTCAGGATGTATAGGGAGGTTTGATTTGTGGCTCATATTAAAGTAATAAGACGTTCAATGCGTCCCGAGGAGTGGACAGACCTCCGCTTTGGCTGGCTTAAACGGCATATATATGATAATAAATGGGAAATCAAAAACCTTATGATACGTGACGCTCGTCAGGTTTCCGAAATGGAATTTGAGTATTACAGTGATGATTACAGACCGCTTAATAAAGGCGATATGTATTTCACTCCGGACGGCACTGCCTTTATCAAGGCTGATGTTGATATACCTAAGGAGCTTCGGGGGAAGGAGCTTTGGTTTTCTCTTAAAACCGCTGCGGAAATCTGCGTCAAGGTAAACGGAAAATATGTCGGAGGTGTTGACCCCAACAGAGAGCGTATGCTCCTTTCGCCATACATTGACGATAAAAAGACACTTCATTTTGATATGATGGGCTATAACCGTTCAAAGCCCGATGATGAGCGTAATCCCGAATCTCTTTCTGTACGAGGATGCCGTCAGATTTTTGAGGGAGCGTATATATGCACCGTTAATCACACAGTGCAGGATTTGGTATGGGATTTTGAGCTTTTGCTTGATGTCGCGAAGAGTGAGCTTTTCAGTGAGGATTACAGAAATTTTCTTAATAAAGAACTGAATAACGCTATGAATTTCATTGATTTTGAAAGCGATGAGCTTACAGGCGTTGAGGAGTGTCAAAATTATCTGAATGACGTTGTTTTTGCGAATGATAATTACAAGGGAAGCGGTGATGTTGCTCTTATTGCGCATTCGCACCTTGATATTGCGTATTACTGGAGACGTATTCACGCCGTTCAGAAGAATTTGCGCACTGTCCTGATTCAGCTCAGGCTTATGGATAAATACCCCGATTTTAAGTATACTCATACACAGCCTTATGTTTATGAAACGCTTGAAAAGTATTATCCCGAAGTTTTTGAAGAACTTAAGGAGAAAGTCGCAAACGGTCAGTTTGAGCCTGTCGGCGCAATGTATGTTGAGCCTGACTGTAATGTTCCTTCCGCCGAGTCGCTTATCCGACAGTGCCTTTACGGTCAGCAGACATATAAGAGAATGTTCGGTAAAACAGTCAACAATGCGTGGCTTCCCGATGTTTTCGGCAACAGCTGGATTTTACCTCAGATTTTAAAGAAAAGCGGTGTTGACTATTTTGTTTCAAACAAAATGTCAACTTGGAATGATACCAACCGTTTTCCGCATAATAACTTTATATGGAAAGGTATTGACGGCACGGACGTTCTCGCCTGTGTTCCTCCTACTCACTTTATAACGTGGAATATGCCGTCGCAGATTCAGGAGAACTGGGAGGCGTATATAGACAAGGACAGCGGAGGTCAGACAATGAATATGTTTGGCTACGGCGACGGAGGCTCAGGCTGTACCGAGGAAATGATTGAGCTGATGCACAGGTTTGATAAGCTGTCAATTATGCCAAAATGTGAGCATATGGGTGCGTCGGAGTTTCTTGAAAGAAATCTGAAAAATAATGATAAGCTTGAAACGTGGGACGGCGAGCTTTATCTTGAAATGCACAGAGGAACATTTACTACAAAAAGTAATATGAAACGTGCTAACCGCAGGCTTGAATATAAATTCAGAGATGCGGAAATGCTTTCCGTTCTGCGCGGTGAGGACAATCAGCTGGAAATTACACAGCTTTATAAAAAGCTTCTTATCAACCAATTCCACGACATTCTTCCCGGCTCTCATATCCATCCCGTTTATGAGGATGCAATGGAGGATTACAGGGAAATTGAGGAAAGGCTTGATAAAATAATCGGCGTTGGCTCAAACTATTTTAACACACTTAACTTTAAGCGTGACGCACTTACATTTATACCGAATAAAAAGGGTACCGCAACACGTTACGGTATAAAGGGTAACTGGATCATTCCGAATATTCCCGCGCTTTCTTCCGCAAGCCTTAGAGCGTCAAGATTCAGCGGCGAATGGATAACTGTCGGTGATACTGTTGAAACGCCGTACTACTCAATTATCTTTAACTCTGACGGTTCAATATCCTCACTTTACGATAAGGAGAATGACAGACAGTGGGTTGACGGTGATTTCAACAAGCTGAAAATATATACCGATTGCCCTGGAAATTATGACGCATGGGATATTCTTCCTAATTATAAGGATAAGCAGATTGAAATTAAAGTCAGCGAGCCTCTTGCGCTATGCGAGCGGGACGGCGAAAGCGCAACCTTTAAAACTGTTTTAAAAACAGATAAATCTGTTTGGACAATGCTTGTGCGTGTGTTCAGGAGAAGCAGGGGCATTGAGGTTGAAAATATCGTTGACTGGAACGAAAAGCATAAGCTCGCTAAAGCCGAGTTTGGCTGTAACGTATTAACACGAAAGGCTTTATGTGATACCTCGGCAGGCTTTATAGAGAGGGATACTCACAGGAATACTTCTTGGCAGGAAGCGAGGTTTGAAACCTGCCACCACAAGTGGGCTGACCTTGCGGAAACGGACGGTGGTGTCGCTCTTATCAATGACGGTAAATACGGTATCGGCTTTGAAAAGAATACAATGTCGCTCTCTCTCCTTCGCGCGACAATCAGACCTGATGTAACAAGCGATATGGGTTATCACAATTTCTGCTATATGATTATGCCGCACAGCAAAAACGCTGTTGACGCAGGCATTAACAATATCGCTTTTCAGTATAATATTCCGCTTATAAAGGCAGACGCCGAATATGACGGCAAATCATATGCGCCCCTTTATATGCAGGCGATGAAAAAATCCGAGGACGGTAAAATGACAGTTATCCGTCTTTCGGAACAGGACGGCAGACGGGGCAGAATTAAGCTTGATAAAAAGGTTAAACTTCTCAATATACTTGAAGAAACCGAGAGTGAGACGGATGTTATCGAATATAAGCCGTTTGAAATTATTACAATAGGAGTAAAGTAATGACAACAACACAGATTATTATAATAGTTGTGGTTGTTCTTGTATTAGGAATTATAATTTTTCCCCTTATAAACCGCAGCCAGTTTCGTAATCTTCCCCCTGAGCAGCAGGTGAGGATCATTATGAAAGAGGCTAAGGGATTAATATATTTTAAAAATGTTTCAAAGGGAAGGTCGGGAATTCTCTATTATGTTAAGAATAAAAGAAAGATTTTAGCTTTCCCTTGGACGCTTTCGGACGGAGAAATGCTCTGTACCCGTGAAAATCCTTTTGAACGCTGGGATTATCCCGAGGAGCAGGAGCCGTTAAATGAGGACGAGCTCAAACAGCTTTTGTCCGAGCTTGAAAAATATAACAAAAAGAATCCTGTAAAAATTATTTTTAAATAATCTTTTTTCGGAGCGGATATTATTATCCGCTCCGTATTTTTTATTTTTTCTATTGACAAATGCGTGTTTACTGTATATACTGTATATATACAGTAATGAGCCAAGGCGGTGAGGTATTGAATATATTTATAGATAACAAGGGCGGTATGCCGATCTATGAACAGATATATAATCAGATAAAGGCACAGATTATAAATTCTTCATTAAAAGAAGATGAGCCTTTGCCGTCAATAAGAAATCTTGCTAAGGATTTGAGAATAAGCGTTATTACGACAAAAAGAGCTTATGACGAGCTTGAGCGTGACGGCTTTATTTATACGGTAGCGGGCAAGGGATGCTTTGTGGCGCATAAAAATACTGAACTTTTGCGAGAGGAAAATCTGAAAAAAATTGAGAATTATATTGATAAAATCATTCAGCTTGCCTCAAGCTGTAATCTGACTAAGCAGGATATTATTGATATGATTGATATTATGGAGGAGGAATAATCTTGAACGCTATTGAAGTAAAAGATTTGTGCAAATCCTATAAGGGATTTAAAATTGATGCTATTAACTTTACGCTTGAGAGCGGATATATTTTAGGCTTGGTAGGGGAAAACGGTGCGGGAAAAAGCACGACTATTAAACTTATACTTGATATGATTAAAAAAGACAGCGGAACAATAAAGGTACTCGGCAGGGATTATAAAATTTGTTCTAAGGACGATATAGGAGTAGTTATGGAGGAAAACGGTCTGCCGGAATGTCTTAATGTAAAGGAAATAAACCGTGTTTTTAAAAATATTTATCACCGCTGGAATGAAAACGAGTATTTTTCTCTGGTTAAAAAATTTCATCTTCCAAACAATAAGACAATTAAAGAATTTTCAAGGGGTATGAAAATGAAGCTTTATATTACCTGCGCGCTTTCACACGGTGCAAAGCTTCTTATTCTCGACGAGGCTACAAGCGGACTCGATCCTGTTGTGCGTGATGAAATACTTGATATTTTTTATGAATTTACAAGGGAAGAAAATCACTCGATTTTAATATCGTCACACATTGTCAGTGACCTTGAAAAGCTGTGCGATTATATAGCTTTTATGCACAACGGCAGGATTATTTTATTTGATGAAAAGGATGAGCTTGTCCGTAACTGCTGTGCGGTTCAGTGCGACGAAAAAACATTTAACAGCATTGACAAATCAGCCGTACTCGGAGCACGCAGAACAGACTACTCAATCAGCGCCGTGATTAAAAAGAGCGCCGTAAAAGAAAATATGAATGTAACGCCGGTAAATCTTGAGGATTTATTTGTTTATATGATAAGAGGGTATAAGAAATGAAGGGCTTATTAATTAAAGATTTTATAATAATAAAAAAGCATTGTTTATTATCGCTTGCTGTTTCAGCGCTGTTTTTGGCAATGTCCCTGTTTTCGGGAAAATCAATGTATTTTTTATTTTATTCAATAGCAATGGTTTCAATAATACCGATAAATACAATTGCTTATGACGAGGCATACAAGTGGAATAAATACGAGTTACTGTTGCCGGTTAGCAGAGTAACAGCCGTGTGCGAAAAATATATGCTATTATTTATAATTATTGCGCCGGTAATACTGTTTGAGGGATTAGTTTCATTTTTTGTTTTCGGCTTCCAAATATCGGATTTATTAAGTTTAATGTCGATAATGCTTTTCTGCGGTACGATGTCACCGATTGTTGTTTTTCCTGTTGTGTATAAATTCGGATACATTAAAGGCAAATTTATAAATTTGATAATTATTGCGGTGCTGGCATCATCAATAACTTTTATAAACGCAAAAAATATATCAGGCGGCACGTTGATCAGTGGCGGTTTTACTCCGCAAAAAAATACGTTTTTATTTGCGGTTATCGCCGTGATTATGATAATCGTTTCCATTTTATTATCAGTTAACGCCTACAAGAAACGTGAGATATAAAAAGTGCAGGTCACACAACGACCTGCCTTTTTTATACCTTTTCTAAAATTTTAAAAGTTACGCCTGAAAGCGCAAACCAAATCAACGAAAACGGCACGCATATCTGCCCTAAAAAATTAAGCGGTACATTTGAATAATCCCATACATTTTCCTTTAAAATAATATTGAATACAATGCCGAATATAAGCTCTATGCCGGTAATAATAATCATCCCCGCAAAGCATTTCAGCCACAGCGAGAGATGATAATTATTGCTTATATAATAGAAAGTGCTCAGAACCATTGCTCCCGCGAAAAACATAGAATAGTGTGTTCTGCCTCTGTAAATAATTTCTATCAGGCAGTAGCCGAAACCGCCGATTAAAGCAGAAAACAAATAATTGAAAAAATATCTCATAATTGTATTATTATATTATTTATGTTAAAATACACATAGCAAATTAAGGCAGGTGATATTATGACAATATCGAAAAATGCGCGTGAGATTATCTCCGCACTTGAAAATGCCGGTTATGAGGCTTTTTTGGTCGGCGGATGTGTCCGTGATTATATTATGAAAAGAACTTGCGACGATGTTGACATAACCACATCTGCGACGCCCGATGAGATTGAAAAGGTATTAATAAATAATAATATAAAATTTATTGAAACGGGACTGAAACACGGAACGGTGACTGTTCTTTTTAACGGAGACGCCTTTGAGGTTACAACGTACAGAACAGACGGAGACTATAAGGACAACCGTCACCCCGAAAATGTCAGATTTGTAAAAAACTTAAGTGAGGATTTAGCAAGACGTGACTTCACAGTGAACGCGATGGCATATAATGACATCGCGGGTTTAGTAGATCTTTACGGCGGAAAAGAGGACATAGACAATAAAATCATAAGAGCGGTAGGAGATCCCGATAAGCGGTTTAATGAGGACGCGCTTAGAATTATGAGGGCAATCCGCTTTGCTTCTGTTTTATCCTTTGAGATTGAGAATGAAACAAAGCAGGCTGTTTTTAAAAATAAGGAGCTTTTGAAAAATGTATCCTCAGAGCGTATTTTTGCCGAGCTTTCAAAGCTTTTAACGGGGGAAAATGTTTTCAATGTTCTTATGGAATACAGGGAAATTATGGCGATTATCATTCCCGAGCTTGAGCCGATTTTCAATATACCTCAGAATACAAAATGGCATATTTATGATGTTTGGGGGCATACCTGCAAGGCAGTTGAGAAAGCACCAAAGGATTTAGCACTTCGTATAACGATGCTGCTGCACGATATAGGCAAAGCCTTTTCAAAAACTACGGATGTAAACGGTACGGACCATTTTAAGGGACATCAAAAAATCAGCGCTGTTTACACGGAAAATATTCTTAAACGTCTTAAAGTCCCGAATGAAATTTATGACAGGGTAATGTTTCTTGTTCCCATTCATGATATGCACATCGGCACCGACAGAAAGAAAATAAAAAAATGGCTTTCTAAGGCAGGGGAGCAAAATCTGCGCGATTTAATTGAGGTTAAGAGAGCAGATAAGCTTGCGCAGAATCCGCAGATGGCACAGCGTGAGCTGATTAATCTTGACATAACTCAAGCCGTGCTTGATGAAATTATAGCCGAAGGTGAACCTTTTACGGTAAAAGATTTGGCTGTAAACGGAAATGATATGCTGTCATTAGGATTTCAGGGCAAACAAATCGGTAACGCCCTCAATACGCTTCTTGATAAAGTAATTAACGATGAATTGGAAAATAAAAAGGACGACTTGATTTCATATGTGAAAAGGGAGATACCATGAAAAATGCAAAAGCGTTAATCTCAATTTTTTTGGCTGCGGCAATTATTTTTGTCAGCGGCTGCTCAAATGCGCCGTCCGTTAACGAAAACGATACTAAAGATAATACCAAGCTCACTTCAACGGATATTGCAACAAAATATGCAGGACTTACAGAAATAAAGAATTTGTTTGCTGAAAAAGCATACCCTCTTTCTGTTGACATTTCCGGTGACAATATTTTGATTTTTTCAACAAAATTAACCGATAATGATTTAAATATATATTATTTGGTTTTGTATAATTTAAAAGAGGAAAAAATTATCTTAAAAAAAAGCTTAACGGATAGTAAGCAAATGGAAATAAACGACGCCTGTTTTTACGACAAGGACAAAATAGCTGTTATTGATGTGAATAGAGAAAAGGGCATAATATATGATTTTAATTTCAATAAAATAGACGAGGTTGAATATAAATATTATTCGGGCGAAGAGCTGGAAGAAAAGGCAAAGAAATCTCCGTTTGTAAACGGTAGTTTCGGTTATTATGACGACTATACAGCCGACTATGAGAATAAAATGAAAATCTGTGTATTCTATGATAATCCTCAATATGCCTTTGTTGACCGAACCGACAGTGACCAAATTCTCGACAGCTTCGGTAAAATAATGCTTTGTGTAAAATACGAAAGCAACGGTAAGAGCCTTGATTTTTCGGTTAATGACTATGAAAAAGCTATTTGTATCAACAAAGTAAAAACCGAAGTGACGGAGCAGGATGTTTATGTCAACCCTGCTGTTGCCGCGTTAAATGATAAATATGTATGCGTAATATGTGAATATTCTAATTCAAAGGGCGAAGAGCCTTTGTATATTCCTTATATTTGGGAATACAGCGCAGAGCCGGTTAACAGCTGCATTGATGTTAGGGCAATGACAGAGGAGGATTTCGGCAGGGAAAATAACAGCCTGATTGATGATATAAAGAATAAATATACAATTAATGTTTATGTTGACAAAAAAATTGATTATTCCGATTATGAAATTTCATACGGTGTAAAACCGCTTGACCTCTATCTTCTGTTAAATCAGCTTAATGACGGGTTAGCTGTATTTCCCGATAATTTTATTACCGAAATGTATTCCGACTTAGACGGCGATTATGATTTTAATATAAATATTGTCAAGGATATCGGCGATTCAATAGATGCGTTCGCATTCGCTTTTGAGCATTTTGATATCACCTTTGCAACCGAAGGCTTTACTAAAAATATAGTTTATCATGAAATGATGCACCTTATATATGAGCGGATAAATAATTATTATAACGACAGGGGTGAAAATTTTTACGCGCTCTGGGAAGAATTAAACGACGGCATAGAATATAACCCCGATGCCGAAGAGGTGAATAATGATTATTTTGTAAGTAATTACGCAATGACAAATGCTGACGAGGATATGGCGGAAACATTTCAATTCCTTTGCGAAACAAATGAAAACGACGAAATGCCCGATTGGCTGAAAAGCGAGACTGCTAACAAAAAAGCCGTGTTTTTGTGCAAGACGATTAGAAAGGTTTTCCCGAGCGTGTCGTCAATCGAACGGGCATACTGGGAAAAATATATCGACTATAATCATTCGTAATAACAAAGGAACTGTTTCACAAAAGTGAGACAGCTCCTTTGTTTATCTATATTCAGCTTTAAATGCTTTGAGTTCGCTTTCGGTAACATATCCGCTCAGCGCGCCGACCTGTGTCACCGCCTTGCCGCCTGTTATGTTGCCGAATTCTATGCAGTCCTTAAGCGGATAATCATAAAAAATCCCGTACATAAAGCCTGCAAGAAAGGCGTCGCCTGCTCCCGTTGAGTCAACATTTTTAAACTTTTTAACGCTTGGACAGAAAAAGTAATTGTCCTTGTCAATACCGATACACCCGTCAGCGTCGACCTTAACCACAACCTTGTCAAAATATTTTTTAAGGGCGTATGCAGCGTCTTTCTCATTTTCAGCGCCCGTAATTTTCAGCGCTTCTTTCCTATTGGGAGTGTAGTAATCCGCAAGAGTGAGGTATTCATCGTACTTTTCAAAGCTCATTTCATCATCCCAGCCCGTGTCAAGAACAAGAATTGTTCCCTCCGCTTTCAGCCTTTTATATACAGGGAGAAATCCGCCAAGCTGCATCATACAAATTTTGGCTCCCTTTGCAACATTGTAAAATGTCTCCAACGCATTCCCGTCAGGCTCAACAGAGCCTTTTCCGTAAGTAAAAAAAGTTCTGTCCTTAGGCAGAATTATTGCTGAAGTGATATTCAGCGGTATTTTGTCACCGCTGTAAAGATTGACAGGCGTCACACCGTTTTCGGCAAATTGTTCTTTTGCAAAGTTTGAAAAAATATCCGAACCGAGCTCGGTTGCAATTCTTGTTTCAATTCCAAGCCTGCCTAAATTTATCAATGTTGCGGGCAGTCCTCCGCCGAGCTGGAGTGAAAAGTCTTTACAGTAAAGCTCCTCACCGACATCGGGTATTCTTTCCATGCCTTGATAAAGTAAATCAACATTAGTTGCGCCCGCGCCTGCTATAAATGCCATTATTTCCATTCTCCTATGTATTCTTTATTAAGCTCTGTATATTTTTCAACAAGCTCTTTTGCGAGCGAGTAACTGTTTACAAGCGGGTGAAGCGTAAGCGCCTCGACAGCACACGGCTTTGATTTTTCACGTATCGCCTTACTTGCAAGCCTTTCGTATATTTTAACACGCCTTATAAGCTCCAGATTCTGCTCGTCGACCTCACCGAAATAGTGGGGGAAAACTCCCTGCGGTGTAATATCACAGGTGATTTCAACAATATCGTCTGCTTTGAGTCCGCTTATTGCGTTACCGTTCGGAACGCAAAGTATCATTGAATCACTTTTTTTGCTCTGCTCAATTTCAATAAATTTAAGGGCTACTCCGGCATATCCGCCTGAATTCTTTTGGTAAATATCAAAGTGCCACGGCTTTTGACGCTTAACACCGGTTTCAGACGCCATATAGTTGTTTTCCCTTACACCGTACCAGTATTCAAAAATCTCAAATGCCTTGTCAAAATCATTTTCAATATCGACCTGTCTGAGAGCATTTGTCATCTTTTTGTTTATTTCGCAAATCTGTTCTCCCCGTGTTTTATCCGCGCTTAAAATATTTTTGACAGCCTTTTCCCGATAATAAAAATAGTAGAGATATTCGTTTAGCACGCATTTGCGCCTGCGTAAAAGCTCTTTCTCAAAATATCTCATATCCGTATCGGTATATGCCTTGTCATTTTCAATAAGCTCGGGCATAATTTCTCTGCCGTTAATTGTTATTGAACTGAAATATGAAAGGTGGTTTAGTCCGTATACCTCTCCTCTGATTTCATTTTCATCTGCGCCGTAAAGCTTCGCAAAGCTGTGGAGCATACCGCTCGGTGCGTCACATATACCGTAGGTGAAATTATATCCCATATCACGCAGTGTCTGGCTGACAACCCCCGCGGGATTTGTAAAGTTAAAAACCTTGCAACCGGAATTAGCGTATTTTTTGATAAGCTCACAGTAATCCGCAAGAGCGCTTACACTTCTCATGGCAAAGCTGAGCCCGGCGGCGCCTGTTGTTTCCTGACCGAGCAGACCCAAATCAAGCGCTGTTCTTTCATCCCTTACTCTCATATCGTCACCGCCGACACGAATTGTGGTGATAACGTAATCAGCGTTTTTTACGGCGGAAACAGGGTCGGTTGTCAGGGTGAATTTCAGCTTTTCACAAAGCAGGGAGGAAACCTTTTTTGCCATAGCGCCGTAAATATTCAGCTTTTCTTCGTTATTATCCATAAAGACAAGCTCGTCAATATTAAGCTGTTTCGCTTTCTGCGCGATACTTTTTGCGAGAAACATTGAGCGGACGCCGCCACCGCCTATGACCGTTAATTTCATCTGCTATACCTCAATTTAAAAAAATCAAAATCATTATATTACAATTGTTAAAATATGTAAATAGATATATTATATATTTTTATGTTGACTTGAGGCGATAAAAATATTATAATGTTCTAAAATGGAAAGGATTGTGAATTATGACTTTGTTTATTAAAAATGCATTGGCATACATAGACAAAACATTTAAAAAGTCAGACGTTCTTATTAAAGACGGAAAAATTCATAGCCTTGGTATTTCTATTTCATCAGATAATGTTGACCGTATTGTTGACGCACAGGATAAATATTTTTTAATTCCGGGTTTCGCAGATGTTCACACACATCTTCGAGAGCCCGGTTTTTCTTGTAAGGAGACGATTAAAACCGGCTCAATGGCAGGCGCAAGAGCAGGCTATACCATTCTTTGTACAATGCCGAATCTCAACCCGGCGCCTGACTGCGCGGAAAATCTCAAGGCTCAGACCGATATTATTGAAAGAGATGCTGTTATTGACGTTCTGCCCTTCGGTACAATTACCAAAGAGCGAAAAGGTGATGGCGAAATTATAGATTTCAGGTCAATCGCGGATAAGGTTGTAGGCTTTTCAGACGACGGCACGGGTGTTCAGACAGAAGAGCTGATGAGAAAAGCTATGACGGAATGCGCGAAGCTCGGCAAAATTATATCGGCGCACTGTGAGGTTAATGCGCTTTTAAACGGCGGTTATATACACGACGGTGAATACGCTAAAGCGCATAACCACAGAGGTATATGCTCAAGGTCCGAGTGGGCGCAGATAGAGCGTGACTGCGCGCTTGCTGAGGAAACAGGATGTCAGTACCATGTCTGCCATATTTCAACAAAGGAAAGCGTTGATATTATCCGAAAAGCAAAAGCAAGGGGTGTTAATGTCACCTGTGAAACAGGTCCTCACTATTTAACAATGTGTGATATGGATTTGCGGGAAGACGGCAGATTTAAGATGAATCCTCCTTTAAGGTCTGAGGCGGACAGACAGGCTCTTATTGAGGGTGTTATTGACGGTACTGTCGACATTATCGCCACCGACCACGCGCCTCATACTGTTGAGGAAAAATCAAAAGGGCTTGAAAAATCGGCAATGGGCATTGTGGGGCTGGAGACCGCATTTGCAGTGCTCAATACAAAGCTTGTAAAGACGGGAATTATTACTCTTGAAAAGCTGATTGAGATGATGTCCGTAAGACCGAGAGAGATTTTCGGCATTGACGGCGGAATAATGAAAGAAGGCGCAGTCGCTGATTTGGCGCTTCTTGATATTGACAGGGAGTGGACGGTTGACCCGGAGAAATTTGTATCAATGGGCAGAGCTACTCCGTTTAAGGACTGGAAATTACAGGGTCAAAACCTTTTGACTGTTTACAGAGGGGAGATTGTATATGAAACCGTATAATAAAAAAATTGTGCTTGAAAACGGTAAAGAATTTTACGGCTACGGCTTCGGCGCTGATAAAGAGGCAATAAATGAAATTGTATTTAATACATCAATGGTCGGTTATCAGGAGATTATTTCCGACCCGAGCTATACCGACCAGATGGTATGTATGACCTATCCTCTTATCGGAAATTACGGTGTAACGGACGAGGACTATGAAACGAAAATTCCGACAATGGGCGGTCTTATTGTCCGTGAATATAATGATTTGCCGTCTAACTTCCGTTACACCAAAACCCTTTCCGAAGTGCTTGACGAGTATGATATTCCCGGAATAAGCGGAGTGGATACGCGTATGATTACAAGAATTATTCGTGATGAGGGTTCACAGAAGGTTATCATCTGTAACGCCGATGTTCCTTATGAGGAAGCGCTGAAAAAGGTCAGGGATTATATTATCCCTACCGATATGGTATCACGTGTAAGCTGTAAAAAACGCTGGTATTCAAGAACACCTAATCATAAGTACGACGTTGTTGCAATCGACTGCGGAATCAAGCATAATATTATAAGAAAGCTGAACGAAAAGGGCTGTAACGTAACAGTTGTGCCATATAATATTACCGCACAGGAAATTTTGAATATGAAGCCTGACGGACTGTTTCTTTCAAACGGTCCCGGTAACCCGGAGGACGTACAGGAGGTTATCAGAGTTGTGCGTGAGCTTAAGGGAAAGCTTCCGATTTTCGGAATTTGTCTTGGTCACCAGATGATTTCACTTGCGCTCGGCGCAAAAACATTTAAAATGAAATTCGGTCACAGAGGCGGAAATCATCCCGTTATAAATCTCAAAAACGGTAAGATTGAAATAACCTCGCAAAATCACTCGTATGCAGTTGATGTCAGCTCACTTGACGGCACACCGCTTACTCTCACACACAGAAATCTGCTTGACGATACGGCGGAGGGTGTTAAGTCTGAGGAAAATAAAATTTTCTCAGTCCAGTATCACCCGGAAAGCGCGCCCGGTCCGCAGGACAGCGCGTATCTCTTTGATGCGTTTATAGAGTTGATGGAAAGGGAGGTAAGTCAAAATGCCTAAGAGAACTGATATTCACAAAATACTTGTTATCGGCTCAGGTCCTATCGTTATCGGACAGGCTGCCGAGTTCGACTATTCGGGCACACAGGCCTGCCTTGCTCTTCGTGAGGAGGGCTACGAGGTTGTGCTTATCAACTCTAACCCTGCCACAATTATGACCGATACCGATATTGCGGATAAGGTCTATATGGAGCCGTTAAATCTTGAATATGTCGCTCGTATTATCCGCCACGAAAGACCTGACGCTATTCTTCCGTCGCTCGGCGGACAGACGGGACTTAATCTTGCCGTCCAGCTTGCAAAAAAGGGTGTGCTAAGGGAATGTGATGTTGAGATACTCGGCACAAAATTTGAGGCTATTGAAAGAGCTGAGGACAGGGAGCTGTTCAAGGAGCTTTGCGAGAGCCTCGGCGAGCCTGTTTTGCCGTCGGAAATCGCGGAATCTCTTGATGAGGGACTGGAAGCCGCGAGACGTATCGGTTTTCCTGTAGTTCTCCGTCCCGCATTTACGCTCGGCGGTACAGGCGGCGGCTTTGCTGATGATGAAGAAGAATTTATGCTGATGATGAAAAATGCTCTTGCGATTTCTCCTGTTCATCAGGTGCTTGTAGAAAAGAGCATTAAAGGATATAAGGAAATTGAATATGAGGTAATGCGTGATGCGAACGATACCGCAATCACCATATGTAATATGGAAAATATTGACCCGGTAGGCATTCATACCGGAGATTCAGTTGTCGTCGCTCCGTCTCAGACTCTTACAAACAAAGAATATCATATGCTGCGTGATTCTGCTCTTAAAATTATCAGAGAGCTTAAAATTGAGGGCGGATGTAATGTACAATTTGCTCTTGACCCCCACTCATTCCAGTATTATCTTATTGAGGTCAATCCGAGAGTTTCTCGTTCTTCGGCGCTTGCGTCAAAGGCATCGGGATATCCGATTGCGAGAGTATCGGCAAAAATTTCCGTTGGTATGCACCTTGATGAAATCCCAATTGCCAACACTCCGGCATCATTTGAGCCTACGCTTGACTACGTTGTAACTAAGATTGCGCGCTTCCCGTTTGACAAATTTGCGGACGCGAATAACACGCTCAACACGCAGATGAAAGCGACAGGCGAGGTTATGGCTATCGGCAGAACTATGGAGGAAAGTCTGCTCAAGGCTGTTCGTTCTCTTGAAACGGGTGTCTGCCACCTGTATGATAAGAAATTTGATACTTACAGCGGGGAGGAGCTTCTTAAATATATCAGAAACGGTACTGACGACAGACTTTTCGCTATCGCGCAGCTTATCCGTCTCGGCGTTGATTTAAACAGAATTTATAACGCAACCAAGATTGATATGTTCTTCCTTGAAAAATTCAAGAATATTGTAGATTTTGAAAAAATTCTTAAAAATAATACGGGAGATTTAGATACACTTAAGGACGCAAAGAAAATGGGAGTTTCCGACGAATTTATCGGCAGACTCTGGAATATGACACAGGCGGACATTTTCCGCCTCAGGAAAGATAACGGCATTATGCCTGTCTATAAAATGATTGACACCTGCGCGTCCGAGTTTGATTCATATGTCCCGTATTTTTACTCAACCTATGAGCAGGAGAATGAATCAATAGTTTCCGATAAGAAAAAAATTATTGTTTTGGGCTCAGGTCCTATCCGTATCGGTCAGGGCGTTGAGTTTGATTATTCAACCGTTCACGCAATCTGGTCAATACGTGACGCAGGCTATGAGGCGATAATTATCAACAATAATCCGGAGACAGTATCGACTGATTACACAACGTCGGACAAGCTTTATTTTGAACCGCTTACGGTTGAGGACGTAATGAATATCATTACGCTTGAAAATCCGATGGGTATTGTCGTTTCGCTCGGCGGACAGACTGCTATAAATCTTGCGCCTCCGCTTGACGCACTCGGTGTGCCGATTATCGGAACAGATGTTGAGGCTATCGACAGAGCTGAAAACAGGGACAGCTTTGAAAAGGTTATGGAGGAGCTTGGTATTCCTCAGCCCAAGGGACTTGCCGTTACCGATATTGAGGAGGGCGTTTGCGTAGCCGCGCAAATAGGATATCCTGTTCTTGTCCGTCCGTCATTTGTTCTGGGCGGACGCGCAATGCAGATTGTTGCCAATGAGGAATCTCTTCGCCATTATCTTCAATCTGCCGTTGAAATCAATACGGAACAGCCTGTACTTGTTGATAAATATATAATGGGCAGGGAGCTTGAGGTTGACGCAATTTGTGACGGCGAGGATGTGTTTATTCCCGGTATTATGGAGCACGTAGAAAAAACAGGTGTTCATTCGGGCGACTCAATTTCAATATATCCGACCTTCTCCGTTTCACGGGAGGTTAAGGATAAAATTATTGATTATACAATTCGTCTCGGTAAGGCAATCGGCATTGTGGGTCTTTATAATATCCAGTTTATTGCCGACGAAAAGGACGATGTTTACGTTATTGAGGTTAATCCCCGTTCATCAAGAACAGTTCCGTTTCTTTCTAAGGCAACCTCAGTTCCTATGGCTCATATTGCTACTCAGGTAATACTCGGTCATTCGCTTAAAGAGCAGGGCATAACACAGGTTTACCCCGAAGAAAAAAAGCGCTGGTACGTTAAGGCGCCCGCATTTTCCTTCTCAAAGCTCAAGGGTATGGATACGTATCTTTCACCTGAGATGAAATCAACCGGCGAGGCAATAGGCTATGATAAGTCGCTTACAAGGGCGCTTTATAAGGCAATTCAGGCATCGGGACTCAATGTTGCGAACTACGGTACGGTGCTTGTCACCATAGCGGACCAGGATAAGCCGACAGCGTTGCCGCTAATCAAACGCTTCTATGATCTCGGATTTAATATTGAGGCAACGGAGGGTACCGCAAATTATCTTAAATCACACGGTATCCGCACAAGAGTACGTCAGAAGCTGACGCTTGATGACAGCGACGAGATTTTGATGGCACTTCGTCAGGGACATATTGCATATGTAATAAACACGATTGATATTAATGCAGGCGATTCACATTCAGACGGCTCGGAAATCAGACGTGCCGCCGTTGAAAATAATGTAACAATGTTTACATCACTTGATACTGTTAAGGTGCTTCTTGATGTCCTTGAGGAAATAACCCTGGGCGTATCAACGATTGATGCCGAATAGGAATTGTAATTATGTATAAGGAAAACAGTTATAAGATATTATCAAATGATAAAATCGCAAAAAATGTTTATAAAATGATTTTGGAGGGTGATACTCAGTATATCACCGCTCCGGGTCAGTTTATTAATATTAAACTTGACGGGAAATTTCTCCGCCGTCCTATCTCTGTCTGTGATTGCGATGAAAGTACAATTACGATAATTTATAAAATTGTCGGAAGCGGTACTGAATATATGTCAACGCTTACTTCAAATGAAACACTCGATATTTTGACGGGATTAGGAAACGGATATGACATTACAAAGTCATCAAAGCCGCTTTTAATCGGCGGCGGTGTCGGAGTTCCGCCTATGTTTATGCTTGCAAAAAGGCTCATTGACGCAGGACAGAAGCCGACTGTTATTTTAGGCTTTAATACTAAAGAGGAAATCTTTTTTGAAAAAGAGTTCAAATCAATAGGCTGTGATGTAACAGTTACAACTGTTGACGGCTCATATGGTATAAAAGGCTTTGTTACGGACGCTTTTCCGGATGACTACGATTATTTTTACACCTGCGGTCCTCTGCCAATGTTCAAGGCAATTGAAAGTAAGGCGAAGACTTCGGGTCAGTATTCCTTTGAGGAGAGAATGGGCTGCGGCTTTGGCGCCTGTATGGGTTGCTCCTGTAAGACAAAGTACGGCAGTAAAAGAATTTGCAAGGACGGTCCCGTGCTTGAAAGGGAGGAGATTATATGGTAGATTTATCTGTTAATCTTGCCGGTATGCAGATGAGTAATCCTGTTGTTCCCGCCTCCGGCACCTTTGGCTTCGGCAAGGAATTTAAGGAGTTTTATGACATAAATATTCTCGGTTCATTTTCATTTAAGGGTACGACCAAGGAGCCTCGTTTCGGAAATCCTACGCCGAGAATTGCGGAATGCAGTGCAGGTATGATTAATGCGGTAGGATTACAAAACCCGGGCGTTCACCATGTTATAGAGCATGAGCTCCCCGAAATGAAAGAATATTTTAATAAGCCTGTTATTGCAAATGTTTCGGGCTTTTCGGTTGAAGATTACGCCTATACCTGCGGGCTTTTGGATAAAGAGGAGCAGGTCGGTATTTTGGAGGTCAATGTTTCCTGCCCGAATGTACACGGCGGAGGTATGAGCTTTGGTACTTCTCCGGATTGCGCGGCAGAGGTAACAAGAGCGGTTAAGGCTGTTACGTCAAAACCGGTATTTATAAAGCTATCGCCTAATGTTACGGATATTGTATCAATTGCAAAGGCATGTGAGGAGGCTGGCGCGGATGGTATCTGTCTTATAAATACACTGCTTGGTATGCGTATCGACATTAAAAAACGCCAGCCTGTTATTGCAAATAAAATGGGAGGCTTCAGCGGCGACGCTGTTTTCCCCGTAGCGGTAAGAATGGTTTACCAGGTTTCCAAAGCCTGCAATATACCTGTTATGGGTTGCGGAGGTGTATCGTCCGCGGAAAATGTTATTGAAATGATGATGGCGGGCGCAACTGCTGTTCAGGTCGGTGCGGCAAATCTTGTTGACCCGTATGCGTGTAAGAATATAATCGAGTCTCTGCCGAAAAAGTGCGAGAGGCTCGGTATAGATAAAATAAGCGATATAATAGGAGTGATTGATTAATGGGTAAGGACGTAATTGTTGCCTGCGATTTTTCATCGGCACAGGATACTTTTGATTTCCTCGATAAGTTTACGGATGAAAAACCGTTTGTTAAAATCGGTATGGAGCTTTATTATTCCGAGGGTCCGTCAATTGTCAGAGAGATTAAGAAAAGGGGACATAAGATTTTTCTTGACCTCAAGCTGCACGATATTCCGAATACGGTTAAAAAGTCAATGTCAGTGCTTTCAAAGCTCAATGTTGATATGACTAATGTTCATGCTGCGGGTACTGTTGAGATGATGAAGGCTGCTTTGGAGGGACTTACACGTGAGGACGGAACACGTCCTATTCTCATAGCGGTTACACAGCTTACCTCAACAAGCGAGGAAAGAATGCAAAACGAACTGCTCATTAACGCGTCAATCAATGATACGATTGTCAAGTATGCAAATAATGCGAAAGAGGCGGGACTTGACGGTGTCGTCTGTTCACCGCTTGAAGCAGGTCTGGTTAAGGATAGCTGCGGTAAGGGCTTTATAACTGTTACGCCGGGTGTACGTTTTGCCGACGGTGATATAGGCGACCAGGTTCGTGTTACCACTCCCGAAAGGGCAAAGGAGATAGGCTCTGATTATATTGTTGTCGGCAGACCTGTTACGGCGGCTGACGATCCCGTTGCTGCTTACAGACGCTGTGTAGCTGAATTTGTGGGATAAGGAGGATTAAAATGGAAGGCTATAAAAGAGAGTTCATAGAATTTCTTGAAAGCGCCGGAGTTTTGAAATTCGGTGATTTTACTGCAAAGAGCGGAAGAAAAATACCCTATTTTATAAATGCAGGCGATATAAAAACTGGTGAGCAAATACAAAAATTAGGTGAATTTTACGCTAAGGCTTATTTTGAAAAAGTCGGAGATAAAAGGACTGTGCTTTACGGTCCCGCATATAAAGGAATCCCGATTGCCGTTTCGGTCGCGGTAGCTCTTGCGAAGAGAGGTCTTGATGTGCCTTTCTTCTTTAACAGAAAAGAGGAAAAGGATCACGGTGAAGGCGGTGTTTTTGTAGGATATACCCCAAAGCAGGGCGAGGAAATTGTTATTGTTGAGGATGTTATCACTGCCGGAACAGCGATCAGAGAAAGTATGTCCATTCTTTCAAAATTAGAAAATGTCAAAGTTTCGGCTGTATTTGTTATGGTTGACCGAAAGGAAAAGGGAAAGACCGAAAAATCCGCAATGGCTGAGGTCGGCGAGGAATACGGTTTTCCTGTATATTCGGTTGTTGACGTTTACGATATTATTGAGTATCTTGAGGAAGATGAAAGCAACCATGAGCATGTTGAACGCATAAAAAAGTATCTTGAAATAAACGGTGCAAAGGATTAAAGGAAAGGAATCTTAAAATGCGACATTTACTTGATACAACGGATCTTTCTCTCAGCGAAATTGACAATATGATTGCAACCGCAATTGATATCATTAATAACAAGGAAAAATATGCGCATATCTGCGACGGAAAAAAGCTTGCTACGCTTTTTTTTGAGCCGTCAACAAGAACACGTCTTTCATTTGAGGCGGCGATGATGGAGCTTGGTGGAAATGTGCTCGGCTTTTCCGAAGCGGCGACCTCATCCGCGTCTAAGGGCGAAAGTGTTGAGGATACGGTTATGATGGTATCCTGCTATGCGGATATTATTGCCATGCGTCACCCGTTTGAGGGCGCGCCGAGAGTTGCAAGCCGGCGAAGCAGTGTGCCGATTATTAATGCGGGTGACGGCGGACATTCGCATCCAACGCAGACTCTCACTGACCTGTTGACGATTTTTCGTGAAAAGGGTACGTTTGACAATCTTACAATAGGTCTCTGCGGCGACCTCAAGTTCGGCAGAACAGTTCATTCGCTAATAAAGGCAATGTGCAGATATAAGAATGTTAAATTTATTCTTATATCACCTAAGGAGCTTTCAGTACCCGATTATATCAAGAGCGACGTGCTTGACAAAAGCGGTAATGAGTATGAGGAAGTGGAGAAAATGGAGAAGGTTATGGACAGACTCGATATTCTCTATATGACGCGTATTCAGCGTGAGCGTTTCTTCTCCGAGGATGAATACCTGAAGCATAAGGACGCGTTTGTTCTCGACCTTAACAAGCTTAAAACGGCAAAGTCCGATTTAACGATTATGCACCCGCTTCCGAGAGTGAATGAGATTGCAACTGAGGTGGACGATGATCCGAGAGCAAAATATTTTGTTCAGGCGTTAAACGGTAAATATATACGAATGGCGCTTATTATGACGCTTCTTAAATGGGGAGGTGCTTTGTAATGAATATTGACGCTATTGAAAATGGTTATGTTATTGACCATATTCCGGCGGGCAAGGGCATGAGAGTTTATGAGATACTGAATCTCGGCTCTCTTTCCTGTCAGGTAGCAATCATTACTAACGCTAAATCAAAGAAAAACTTATCAAAGGACATTATTAAAATTAATGACCTTATTGATTTGGATTTAGATGTTATCGCCTACATAGCGCCACAGGCGACCGTTAATATCATAAAAGACAGTCTGCGTGTGGAAAAGCGCAAGCTTTCAATGCCGAAGGAGCTTAGGGATGTTATCAAATGTCCCAATCCGCGCTGTATTTGTAATAATGAGCCTATAAGTCATATATTCACACTTACGGACGAAAAGGGAACTTACCGCTGTCTTTACTGTGAAACAAAGGCAAAATAATATATTAGTTATTATTCATTCGTAGATTTAATAAATTTTTATATGAAGGAGTGATGAGAATGACAGGAGCAATTTTCGGCGACTTTGCCGAATTATTTTCAAATGTTGTTAATATTAAGTGGCAAATGGTTTTAATGTGGATTGTAGGCGGTGTTTTAATTTTTCTTGCCATAAAAAAAGAAATGGAGCCCACGCTTCTCTTACCGATGGGATTCGGAACAATTTTGGTAAATCTTCCATTATCCGGAGCAATAACGCAGGATATTGAGGCGGTTACAAAGGGACTTGAGGCTAACGGTCCGCTCACCGAGTTGTTTAATGCCGGTATAGCAAACGAGCTGTTTCCGCTTTTACTATTCATAGGAATCGGCGCAATGATTGATTTCGGACCGTTGCTTAAAAATCCGTGGCTTATGCTTTTCGGCGCTGCCGCACAGTTCGGTATCTTCTTTACATTCTTTGTAGCAAGATTTTTCTTTGACATAAATGACGCTGCTTCTATCGCAATTATCGGAGCGGCAGATGGACCTACAAGTATATTTGTTGCCCAGCAGCTCAATTCAAAATATCTCGGCGCGATTATGGTTGCCGCTTATTCGTATATGGCGCTTGTTCCTATTGTTCAGCCGCCCGTTATCAAGGCTGTTACAACTAAAAAGGAACGCCGTATCCGTATGCAGTATAAGCCGGGCGAGGTGTCAAAGACAACCAAAATCCTTTTCCCGATTATCGTAACTATCGTTGCCGGCTTGGTTGCGCCTAAATCTGTTGCCCTTGTAGGCTTTCTGATGTTCGGTAACCTAATCCGTGAATGCGGAGTTTTGAATCAGCTTTCTGATACCGCCCAGAATGCGCTTGCAAATCTTATTACAATTCTGCTCGGCATAACAGTTGCGTCAAAGATGCACTATGAAGAATTTGTTCAGTGGGATACAATTCTCATTCTCGCACTCGGTTTAGTCGCATTTGTGTTTGATACTGTCGGCGGCGTCGTATTTGCCAAATTCCTTAACATCTTCCTCAAGGAAGACAAAAAGATTAATCCTATGATCGGCGCGGCAGGTATATCCGCATTCCCGATGAGCGGACGTGTAGTAAATCAGATGGGACTTAAAGAGGATAATCAGAATTTCCTTCTTATGCAGTCCATCAGCGTAAACGTATCGGGTCAGATTGCGTCTGTTATCGCAGGCGGTTTGATTTTAACATTAGTAACAAGATAACGGGAGGAAAATAATATGCTTAATAATTTATTGTTTATGGTTATCAATCTCGCTGTAAACGCCGGCAGCTGGAAAGATTCGCTTCCCGTTGTTTTGTACGGAATGCTTGGTATTTTTATTGTTATCGGAGTTATTGTCGGTATAACCTATCTGCTCAATAAGCTTACATCAAAAAAACCTAAAAATGACGATAAAGATGAGTAAAATAATTGTATAACAAATAACCCTGCTTCATATTAAGCAGGGTTTATTGTTGCGTATTGTTTTTATTATTAAGTTATTTTTGGTGAATTGTATTTTGTATATCTCTTGCCGCGACATTCTTTAATGATTTAGTATCGGTTATAAGCGTTTTTTCATAGCAGTAGCTGATTGCCTGTGTCAAACCTAAAAGAATGAACAGCAGGATTATCTGCTTAGGTGAATTGAAAATATAATCTGTCAGTCCAAATATAAGATAACACAAGGTCGATGTGAAAACACAGAACACTAACGTAAACTTTTTTCCGTTGTTTGCGTTAATTTCAAACAGCTTTCCGAAAGCACAGATTATAATTGCAAAGAATAAGACTACACCGATTATACCAAGCTCCATCCAGGTTTCAAGCATGAAATTGTGAGCGTGAGGCTTATTCAGATTGTATTCATTGAGGAGTATCTGGCCTGTTTTCTCAAGACCAAAGCCTGTTCCCATAAACAGCGCTTTAAAGTGATTTATAAGATAATTTACAAGGCTTTCCCAAATCTGAAAATGAGCCGCGGAGGATTGCTTTGCCTCAACTCCACCGCTGCCGCCTCCGCTTACTTTTCCGACGGTTTTAAATATAAGCCCGTACCGTGTAAGTATTGACGGGATTATTACAATAACAGTCGGAATGAATATTTCAAGCATAGGCTTAGCATATCTCTTTGCGAGAAAGATGAACATAAATATCCATCCGAATATAGCGATAAAACAGCCAGCCCTCGTCATAGAAGAACTCATTCCGGCGCTGATTAAAACATTGAAAATAAAATAAGTGATTTTTTGTCTGCGCGTTTTTGCATTAAGAAAAAGATAAATTGAAATGGGAAATACTATTACCATGTATGTGGCAAGGAGATTTGGATTTGAAAAAAAACCGCTTGCTCTTGATGTCCACATTTTAGTGCTGATTTCAAAGGGCAGAATATGATAAACCGCCTTGTCGAGCTCTTTATAAAAGGGCGTAATCAATACAAGCCTTTCAGGAATATTTCTGAATCTGTAGAGTGTGTAGGTGCATATCTGAATTGTTCCGATTAATCCGTTTAATGCTCCCGACAGTACCATCATTGAAAGTACGCGGTCGATTTTCTGCCGTGTTCTTGCAAGGTTATAAATCATAACCTCAACGAGAAACATACCCCACCAAAGCATAGCTGTTGCAAAGGTTGAAAATCTCGTATCGGACCAAATGACGCTTAGAAGAGCGAGAGCCATAAATCCCATAAGCATCTTGCCGAGTGTTCCCACTTTTGCCTTTTTTCCTTCGCGCGTCCATTGACGTTTGAAGACAATAAAACCTATGAATAATATGAACGGGCTTATGTATTCGGGCAGAATAGGAAAAAGAAATATTGTTGCTAAAAGCCAGTACCAGCCCGGATTGTCCCGGTACCTGTCCCTTAGACAAAGTATCTTTTCGCTCATAAGTAAACCTCAGTTAAAAAATAGATAATTAATATTATCATAATACTACATACTGTTTAATTTTTCAAGCATTATCATTTTAAATATAATTTCAATTATTTTACGGCAATTTAACAGTTTTTTTACAGCTTGCGTAATAATTTAGTTGCAATAGCAATTATATTATTGTATAATTTATAAGTATTTAATTGATTTTAGGAGTGTTGGTATGGACGAAAAGGAAAATAATCTCTATGATGACAAGCCTTTGGAAAATGATGTTAATCAGGAAAGTGATGACACACTTGAGGAAAAGGACGGCGTGAAGTACGAAACGAACGATAACTGGCAGTTTGACGCTGAGGCTCCGACATTAAATAATAATTTGTTTGATACTGCCGATTATCCGGACAGCAAGGAAGACAAGTCTGAAAAGAAAAGCGATGCTCCTGTGATTTCAGACGATAGGAAGCAGAGTAATCAGATAGTTATCAATAAGGAGCCGCTCAAATTTATTCCGCTTGCAATTATAACCTTAGCTGTTATAGCCGCTCTTGTTGTACTCGGTATCCGCTATTATACAGTTCCGAACGGCAAAGAGGGTAATATGATGAATCCCGCGTCGGTTGCCGCAACTATTGACGATAATAAGATTAGTATCGGAATGTACAATCTGTATTTTTCCAGCGTTGTCAGCCAGTATGAGCAGTACGCTAATTATGGATATTATAACCTTGATACGACTGCCGATTATTCAACACAGTATACGACTGATGAGGACGGCAATAAGGTTTCGTGGATGGAGTATTTTGAAAATCTGACTATAGATCAGATTAAAAATTACAGTATCTTCTACAATGCTGCAAAGAAAGAGGGACTGACGCTTCAAAAGAGTCAAAAGGATACAATCGACAAGCAGATTGAAAGTCTTAAAACCTCAGCCTCTGAGGCGAATCAGCCTCTTGATGATTACATTGCCTCTGTTTTCGGCGAGTACTGCACGGAGGATACTGTAAGGCTGTATATGGAGCAGTTCTATCTGACTGCAAACTATAGGGGCAAATATGCGATTGATAATAAGCCGACTGATGAAGAAATCAGCAAATATTATGATGAGCATAAGAAAGATTATTATCAAATCAATTTCAGCTATCTTGCCGTTCCTTATGACGCAAGCTCTGATGAAAAAAAAGCTGAATCCGAAAAAACAATTAAAAAATATATGTCCAAGGTTACTGACAGACAGTCGATTATTGATTTAGTTCCCACTGTTTATAAGGATTATATTGACGCGGACGTTCAGAGCGCTATGCAGGCTGACAGTGCACTTTCAAAGGAAGAGGCGGTAAAGAACGCTACGGAAACCTATGAGTCAAATGTTGACGGTACCATTTACGCTTCTCAGGCTCCGTTCAGCGATGAAATAAATAATTGGCTTCTTGATGAAAAACAGCCTACAGGCACTGTTAAGTATTATGCTAATGAAGAGACAGGATATGCGTATATTATTCTTAAAACAGAGCAGCCCACACGTTCGGAAGATGAAACATATGCGGTAAGACATATTCTGATTATGCCCAAGGCTGATGATGAAAGCCAGACAGATCAAACAACAGGTCAAACAACTTACACTGATGAGCAGTGGGCGGCAGCAAAGGAAAAGGCAAATAAAATTTTTGAGGAATATAACAGCGGCAACAAGACTGAATACTCGTTTGCTCTTCTTGCGGAAGCAAACAGCGATGATACAGCTTCTACGTCTGCCGGCTCAAGCGATGCCTTCGGCGGACTTTGCGAGGCGGTTGCATTAGGAGAAATGGTTCCTGAGTTTGAAAACTGGGCTACTGACAAATCACGTAAATACGGTGATACGGATATCGTTAAATCCGATTACGGATATCATATTATGTTTTTTGTCTATGATAAGCCGAGCTACGAGTCGCAGCTTATTATTGACGCAAGAAACGCAAAGTTTGACAGTATTATTGATGAGGCTGACTTTGTTTTACACGATTCCGTTGTTACTAAGGCAAACAATAAATTTTTAGATGCTAAAAAAGCCGCTAATGAAAGCCAGAAGAAAGAAACAACCACACAAGCTACAAGCGGTAACTAAAAAATAACTCTTGTATTATTTTCAGTAATAGTGTAAAATACTGTTAAATAAACTACATCTTTTTAAAAGGAAGAATAAATATGGCGAAAAAACAATTAGATGAAGATTTGCTTGCCGGTGGCAGCTTAAATAAAGAAAAGGACAAGCAGGCTAAAAAGGCTGAAAAGCTTGCTAAGAAAAATGCGAAAATAAAAGAGAAAAACGAGGCTAAGAGAACTGCTCTCAAAACCAAGATTGATTCTCTTAAAGAAGCTAAGACAAATGAAACCGATGAAAAGAAAATAGAAAAGCTGGACAGTCAGATTAAGAAATTATCTGATAAATATTCTGCGGTCGGAGGTAATTCGTCGGTAAGCATCGCTCCCAGAACGGTTAAGATTATTAAATCGGCAGTTTGCATTGTAATCGTTGTTGCTCTTCTTGTAACATACGTTGCAACCGGTGCTGTCAGAAAGGGCTTTATTGCCTCTCTCAGCTTACCTGCTCAGTATTTTACCGGCTTGACTGTAAGTAACGGTGAAAATACGGCTAAAATTAAAGTAAGCACTTATAATTTCTATTTTGCGTCAACCTATAACAGTCTTATGTCTCAGCAAAGCTCGTATGAGCAGTCCGGAATGGATACCTCTCAAATAGGACTTGATGTCGATTTTTCAAAGAAGCTTTCAAGCCAGACTTATACTGATTCTGAAACCAATGAAAAGATGACATGGGCAGAGCATATTCATGACCTTGTTCTTGATTCGATTGAAAACACATACACGTATTATCTTGCTGCGGTTGAGGAAAACGGCGGCAAAGAACCAGAGATTACAGATGACCAGAAATCTCAGATTGACGATACTCTTTCACAGTACAGGGAAACAGCTAATAAAAACGGCTATACGCTCAGCGGATATCTTGTATTGGCAATGGGTAAAGGCGTAACCGAGTCAGTATTCAGAACAGAATCTACACGCCAGTATATTGCGCAGAACTATCAGTCCCAGATGAGTACAGATTTGGCTGAAAAAGAATATACAGACGATGAAATTAACGCATATAAAGATAAAAACGAGGATTCACTTAAGACAGTCGATATAAAGCTTTTTGAATGTTCAAGTGAAGACGAAGCAAAGGAATTTGCAGGAAAGATTAAGGCTGACGGCTCAAACTTTGCCGATCTTTGCGTTGCGTATTCAACTGATGAATTTTATAAAAAAGCATATGCTGATGAGGGATATTCAACAGAGCTTGGTATGTCAAAATCAACACTCCAGTCAAGAGGTTACGCAATTGCGTCTGAGGATGCTCATGAGCATGAGGAAGGCGAGGAGCACAGCGAGGATGAGGAGCCGGTATATTCAGGACTTAACTGGCTTTTCAGCTCTGACAGAAAAGCCGGGGATATCTATAATTACAGCACATCGGTTGTTTATGTGATTTCACCTGCATCACTCTCAAACAGAAAGACGATTAATGTCCGCCATATCCTTATCGCTCCTGAAACTGATGAGGAAAATGCGTCAGCAACAACCGCGACCGACAAGCAGTGGTCAGCAGCATACGAAAAAGCGAAGGATATTCTTTCAAAGTGGGATAAGACAGAGGATGGCTTTGCTCAGCTTGCAAAGGATAATTCTTCAGACGGTTCCGCTTCAGACGGCGGTCTTTATTCAAATGTTGTAACAGGACAGATGGTGAATTCGTTCTCATCATGGTGCTTTGATGACGGCAGAAAGACCGGCGATACAGCGATTATAAGATCTGATTACGGCTATCATATTATGTACTTTGTCGGCAAAAACGACCAAACAGTATGGCAGTATAATGCTCAGCAGGCGCTTGCTTCGGATGACAGCACCTCTGCTTCTGAAAAATTAGAGGAAGAATACACGGTAAAGGAGAACTGGTTCGGTTCCCGTTACTTTGAAAAGGATGTAGACATCTCTAACTGATAATGAAAAAGAGGTTGTTTAATGCAACCTCTTTTCTTAATAGTGATATTATGATATTTAAAAGGAGGGACTGCCTGTGACTAATAAAAATGACGTCAAGGAATTAATAAATGAAATATCACGTCTTATGGCAGCCCTTGAGGATGTAAACTTTGAGTGCCAAAGACTTGAAATTATCAATTCAAATCTTGATTTTCAGTTAAAGTCAGTAAGCCGTGAGCTTAAACAAAATATTGCTATGCTTGAAACGCTTGAAGAGGAGAATAAGGCGCTTAAAGATAAAAACAGACAGCTAAAAAATGAGTTAGGTAAAAAGTAATGGAATATATTCTTAATACAAATCAGCTTAGGGAATATGCGCCAAAGCTGAAAGCAGGGGACAGGGTTATTCTTTCGGGTACGGTATATACTTCACGGGACGCCGCGCATAAAAGGATTTCGCAGTATATAAGCATGGGTAAACCGCTCCCGTATGATTTAAAAGACGCGGTTATTTATTATGCAGGTCCTACTCCCGCTCCCGAAAATTTAGCGGTCGGCTCCTGCGGACCTACCACATCAAGCAGAATGGATGTTTTTGCACCTGATTTTCTTGACAGAGGCGTTGTCGCTATGGTAGGAAAGGGTGAACGCAGTAAGACTGTGTGCGACGCTATTGTTCGCAATAAGGCGGTTTACCTTTGTGCCATTGGCGGAGCAGGCGCGCTTGCTTCAAAATGCATTTCCTCGTGTGAGGTTATCGCGTTTGAAGATTTAGGATGTGAGTCGGTTAAAAAATTAAATTTCAATAATTTTCCGCTTACTGTCGCAATCGACTGCACGGGAGGAAATATTTTTGTCAGATAAATCATTCGGTTTTATTTTTCAAATCCTTTAAAACCTTTTTTTCAATTCTTGATACATAGCTTCGGCTTATATTTAACCTCTGCGCAACTTCTCTCTGCGTCAGAGGCTTTTTGTTATCCAAACCGTACCGCAGTATGATGATTTCCTTTTCCCTTTCATCTTCCATATTTTCAATTTCTCTTGCAACCTTTTCCCATCTCACTTTAACCTCAAGGTCCTCCGCCAAATCATTCGGACTGCTTATGGTATCCTCAATTGTCAGCGGATTTCCGTCCTTGTCAACCTCAAGTGTGTCATTTAAGTATACGTCATTTGATAGCTTTTTCCCCGCCCTGAAGTGCATCAGTATTTCATTTTCAATACAACGTGATGCGTATGTAGCAAGGCGGGTGCCTTTTTCGGCTTTAAAGGAATCAATCGCTTTAATAAGACCTATTGTTCCGATGCTGATTAAATCGTCAGTATCATTTGTTTTTGAATAGTACTTTTTTACAATATGGCTTACAAGTCTCAAATTTCTTTCAATTAATATTCCACGCGCGTTTTGATCACCGTTTCGCATTCTTTTAATCATTTCAGCCTCTTCCTTAGGGCTGAGCGGTTTCGGAAAGCTCGACGTATTTTGAATGTGCAGAATAAAATAAATTAAGTGCGCGCTGATTGCGGAAAACAGTGCAGTAAACATTTTCATCACCTATGAAAATACTATTCCGACATACACTTTTTTATACCTTGACAACATATACACAATTATGTAAATTTATAACGATTACTTGATATAATTAAGCGTTTAAAATTATTAATTTAATACCGTATCTTGAAATCATATAAAACCTATGATATTATTATGTTATTAAGGCGGTGGAAGTATGAAAATTTCAACTAAAGGCAGATATGCGCTTCGTATGCTTGCTGACCTTGCTGAACATAGGAGCGACGGATATGTTGCGTTAAAGGATATTGCTAAAAGACAGGATATATCTAAAAAATATTTGGAGCAGATTGTGTCTATTCTAAACAGACCCGATATATTAAAAACAAACCGCGGTTATCAGGGAGGTTATATGCTTGCGCAGGCGCCTGATAAATATACTGTCGGGGATATTTTGAGAATAACTGAGGGAGGCTTGGCGCCCGTTTCCTGTCTTGAGCAGGAGGAAAATACTTGTGAAAGAAGAAATTACTGCCAAACGCTGTTTGTTTGGGAGGGTCTTTATAAAGCCGTTAACGAGTATCTGGACAGCATAACGCTTCAGGATATTATTGAACGAAAAAATGATTTCTCTGATTTTGATTATGTGATATAAAGAAATTATTTATCAAACAAAATCTGCTTTGAGGGAGTGACTATGTTAAATCAATTTTCAAGAACCGAATTGTTATTCGGCAGAGAGGCTATGGAAAAGCTGATTAAATGCCGTGTCGCTGTTTTCGGTATCGGCGGTGTCGGAGGTTATACCGCGGAAGCGCTTGTTAGGAGCGGTGTCGGAAGCATTGATTTGATAGATGATGATAAGGTTTGCTTGACAAACATTAATCGTCAGATTTTTGCAACACATAAAACTGTCGGTCAATATAAGGTTAATGTGGCGGAAGAGCGCTTGCTTGAAATAAATCCGGATGTAAAGATAGTTAAGCATAAGACTTTTTATACGAATGAAACAGCAGATGAGTTTGATTTTTCTCAATATGATTATGTTGTTGACGCTATTGATACCGTTACGGGCAAGTTACTGCTTGCTGAAAATGCGCAAAAATCAAGTGTGCCGATAATTAGTTCTATGGGCGCCGGAAACAAGATTGACCCGACCGCGTTTGAGGTGACGGATATTTATAAGACGTCTGTTTGTCCGCTTGCGAAGGTTATGCGGCGCGAGCTTAAAAGCCGAGGTATCAAAAAGCTAAAAGTAGTATATTCTAAAGAACCGGCAATGAAACCCATTGATGATATGGAAATAAGCTGCCGTCAGCATTGCATATGTCCTGAAGGCACGAAAAGAAATTGCACTAAAAGACGGCAGGTACCGGGCAGTAATGCTTTTGTACCGAGTGTTGTCGGATTGATTATTGCGGGCGAGGTTTTAAAGGATTTAACAGGGGTGAGAAATAATTACTGATGGATGAATTACACGAAAAATATAAAAAGTTGAAAGATTATCTGAAATCTCTTGAAAGCGTTGTCGTTGCTTTTTCAAGCGGTGTTGATTCAACCTTTCTTCTAAAAACAGCTCATGATATACTTGGAGAAAACGTAATCGCTGTGACCGCTCAGTCCTGTTCATTCCCTAAAAGAGAGCTTGATGAAGCTGTTTCGTTTTGTAAAAAAGAGAATATAAGGCATATTGTTTTTAAATCTGAAGAGCTTGATATTGACGGCTTTTCTGATAATCCCGTAAACAGATGCTATCTCTGCAAAAAAGAGCTTTTTGAAAAGATAACAGAAATAGCAAAGAAAAACTCAGTAAAGAATATAATTGAGGGCTCAAATGCAGATGATGTTGGTGATTACAGACCCGGTCTTCAAGCTGTAAAGGAATTAAATATTAAAAGTCCTCTGCGTTTTGCCGGGTTATCAAAGACGGAAATTCGTATTCTTTCAAAGGAAGAAGGACTTTCCACTTGGGATAAACAGTCATTTGCCTGCCTTTCGTCACGATTTGTTTACGGTGAGACAATAACAAAAGAGAAATTAATTATGGTTGATAAAGCGGAGCAGTTGCTGCTTGACCTTAATTTCAGTCAGGTAAGAGTGCGAATACATAATAATATAGCAAGAATTGAAGTGAATCCAAATGAATTTGAAAAGCTTATTCAAAACAGACAGCGGATAGTTTCAATGTTTAAGGAATACGGCTTTGCGTATGTTACTATGGACTTAACAGGCTACCGTACGGGAAGCATGAATGAAACGATTGACATTAATAATAAGAAATTAATGGGAGTGTAGGTTATGAAATGAACCCACGCTCTTTTCTTTTCAGGAAAATTAATGTACTATAGTGAAGTGCGCAAACAGCGGACATTATTAATATTGCATATATAAAATAAATCTGTTATAATAAATTGATTATACATTCGGAGTATTTGTATGAATGAATTTAAAAGTATAAAGGAAATACTTGATACAACGGGCAGATATACGGGACTTACTATGGGTACTTCTATGCTGCCGCTTATTCATCATCAGCGTGATAATATTATTGTTGTTAAGAATAAAGGCAGATTAAAAAAATACGATATACCCGTTTATGTTACAAAAAGCGGTAAATATGTAATGCACAGAATTATTAAGGTATGTGACGACCATTATATTATTGTCGGTGATAACCTGATGAGAAAAGAATGTGTTACCGACGATATGATTTGCGGTGTGCTTGTAGGGTTTTACAAGAACGGCAAGCGGTACATTGATTTAGAAAAATCAACCGCGTATAAAATTTATTCAAGAGTGTGGGTCGCGCTTCTTCCGATTAGACCTGTATTTCTTATATTCATAAGAGGAATAAATTATATTAAGCGTCATTTATTCAAAAAAGGGGAATAGTCAGATTTGGAAAATATAAAAAGTAATATAAATAAATCTGATGGGGCAGTAATCAGTTGGATTATTAAAACTTGTAAGAGCCAGATGCCGACGTTGATTTTCCTTATAATTGTAAATATCATCCACGGCGTTACGTCAGTCGCCTTCGCGAATTTTTCAAAAAATGTTATTGACGGCGCAACTATCCGCCATGATATAAATTATATTGTTAAATTCGCTCTCGCCCTTCTCGGCGTTGTTTTGCTTCAGATGACGCTGAGCATTACACGAAGCTGTGTTTCGGAGCGGTGCAAGGGCAGGCTTGATATAATTATCAAACGCCACCTCCTTGATGTAATTATGAAAAAGGATTATTCAAAGGTTACCTCTTATCATACCGGCGAGCTTCAAAACAGAATGTTTAACGATGTTAATATTGTGACGGAGGGCTTTACAAGAATCCTGCCGCAAAGCATCTTTTTCTTCACAAAGCTCATTAGCTCGCTTATTTATCTTGTTATTATTGATAAGGTTTTTGCGCTTGTCTTTTTAGCCGGCGGCTGTGTTATATTTTTAATTACCCGCCTGTTCAGGAAAAGGCTTAAGATGCTTCATAAAAGGGTACAGGAAACAGAGGGAAAGACACGTTCATTTATACAGGAAATAGTGTCAAATCTTTTAGTTGTCAAGGCATTTTCGGTTGAGGATAAAATTCAGAGCCAGACTGATGTTTTGCAGGAAAATAATTTTGACGCCAAGATAAAGAGAAGGAATTTCAGTATATTCGCAAATACGGGTCTTAATACTGTGTTCAGCTTCGGAACGGTATTTGCCGTTGCCTTTGGAGCGTGGAGACTTTTAAACGGACTTATGACCTACGGTATGGTTACGGCAATGCTCCAGCTTGTCAATCAGGTTCAGACGCCGTTTGCCTCTCTTTCAGGCGTTATGCCACAGTATTTTTCAATGATTGCGTCTGCTGAAAGGCTTATTGAGATTGATAATATTGAGGATGAAATTCATGTCAACAGCAGTCCGGTTGACGTTGATGATGTATACAATAAGCTGTTGTCAGTTAATTTTGATAACATCAGCTTTAAGTATGACAGAGATATAATATTTGATGATACCACGTTCTCGCTTAGCAAGGGCGATTTCGTTGCGATTATGGGAATATCGGGCATCGGTAAAAGTACGCTTTTAAAACTTTTGTTAGGTGTTTTTTCCGTACAGAGCGGAAATATTTATATAAAGACTTCTGACGGCAATATACCCGTTGATAAGAGCACAAGACGTCTTTTTTCTTATGTGCCTCAGGGTAATATGGTTATATCTGGCACTATCAGAGAAAATCTTACGTTTATCAATGACAATGCGACTGACGAAGAAATTGAAAACGCAATCAGGGTAAGCTGCGCTAAGCAGTTTATTGATGAGTTTCCCGACGGGCTTGAAACCGTAATCGGTGAAAAAGGTATGGGACTTTCCGAAGGACAGATACAGCGCCTTGCCATTGCAAGAAGCCTTCTTTCCAAATCACCGATATTGCTGCTTGATGAGGCAACATCCGCTTTAGATGAAAATACTGAAAAACAGTTTTTAAAAAATCTTAAGACGCTTGACAATGTGACTTGTATTATTGTATCGCATAAAAAAGCGGCGCTTGAGATTTGTAATAAAAATATTCAAATAATAAACGGAAAAATTGTTGAGGGGTAAAAATTATGATGTTGACAAGATGGAGCAAAAGTTTCGACAGAGAGCATCCGCTTCCCGAATATCCCAGACCGCAGTTTGTCAGGGACAGCTACATAAGTCTTAACGGCACGTGGGATTACGTTATCAGAAAGACGGAGAATATGCCGCGTTATTTTACAGCGCAGATTACAGTTCCTTTCTCGCCTGAAACGGAGCTTTCGGGCGTGTGCAGAATGATTAATCCTGACGAGTATCTTTTTTATCAAAAAAGGTTTACTCTTCCTGAAGGTTTTAATAAAGGCAGGGTATTTATTAACTTCGGCGCTGTTGACCAGGTCGCAACGGTTTTTCTTAACGGCAGTGTTGTCGGTGCGCATAAGGGAGGCTATACGCCTTTCAAACTGGAGCTTACCGATTTTCTTGCTGAAGAGGGTATGGAGAATATCCTTGTAGTTCGTGTCAGGGATTTTACAGATACAAAATCGTATTCACGCGGTAAGCAGAAAACGAAGCGCGGCGGTGTTTGGTACACTCCGCAGAGCGGTATATGGCAGTCTGTATGGCTTGAATCCACACCTGAAAAATTTTTAGAGAGAGTAAAAATTACTCCCGATTACGATAACGAGCAGGTTAAGTTTGAATATTTCGGCGCAGAGGATGTTGAGGTTTTAATCTATGACGGTGAAGAGTTGATTGCTGACACGACCGACCGTATTGTTAAAATACCTGATTTTAAATCATGGAGCCCCGAATCACCTTTCTTGTACAATGTTGTATTTAAGGCGTGCGGAGAAAGCATTAAATCATATTTCGGTATGCGTAAGTTTTCAACAGGTGTTGATAAAAACGGTATCAAAAGGCTTTTCCTTAACAACAAGCCGTATTTCCATAACGGCCTTCTTGACCAGGGTTATTATTCCGACGGTTATCTTACTCCTCCGACTAATCAGGCAATGGAAAACGATATTCTTTTTGTTAAAAAAGCAGGCTTTAATATGCTGAGAAAGCATATTAAAATCGAGCCTCTTTTGTGGTATCATTACTGCGACGTAAACGGTATTCTTGTGTGGCAGGATATGGTAAACGGCGGAGGCAATTACGGTCTCGAGGTTTCCGTTTTTCCTTTTGTCGGTATAACTCTTGACGACAGGAATTACAATAACTTCCACAGAACGGATAAAGAGGGCAGGGATCTCTACCTGCAGGAGCTTGAGGATACTGTAAACCACCTTTACAACTGCCCGTGTATTGCGATGTGGGTACCGTTTAACGAGGGATGGGGTCAGTTTGACAGCGCGAAGGCATATGATAAAATAAAAGACCTTGATTCGACAAGACTTGTTGACAGCGCATCAGGCTGGCATGATATGGGCAAAAGCGACGTTATTTCAAAGCATATTTATTTTACTCCTATAAAAGTTAAAAAGGGAAACAGACCGTATGTGCTTTCGGAGTACGGCGGATTCAGTATGAGAATAAACGGACATACATTTAACAAAAAGATGTTCGGTTATAAGATTTATAACACGAAAGACGCATTGACTAAAGCGTATTCAAGGCTCTTTAATAACACCATTATCCCCCAGATAAAGGACGGTCTCTGCGCTGCTGTTTACACCCAGCTTACTGATGTTGAGGATGAGCTTAACGGACTTATGACATACGACAGAGAGGTTGTAAAGATAGATGCCGATGTGATTAAAGAAATAAATGAAAGGGTTAAATTATAAATGAAAGCAACTATTAAAACAAATAAAGGCAATATGTCTTTTGTGCTTAATAAAGAGGCGGCGCCCAAGGCGGTTGAAAACTTCACTGCCCACGCAAGAAACGGCTATTATGACGGACTTATTTTCCATAGGGTAATCAAAGACTTTATGATTCAGGGCGGTGACCCTACGGGAACAGGCTGCGGCGGAGAGTCAATCTGGGGCAAACCCTTTGAGGATGAATTTTCTCTTGATGCACGCAATTATTACGGCGCTCTTTCAATGGCAAACAGCGGTCCGAATACTAACGGCTCACAGTTTTTTATCGTTCAGGCTAAGACCGTTCCCGATTCTCTGCTTTCACAGATGGAGGGTCTGAAGAATAATGGCTTTCCCCGGGAGGTTATTGATAAGTATAAAGAAATCGGAGGCACGCCGTGGCTTGATTTCCACCACACTGTGTTCGGTATGCTTTGCGGCGGTGCGGATGTGCTTGAGGATATTGCGTCAACTAAAACAGGTATGGCTGATAAGCCTGTATATGACATTGTGATTGAAACAATTGAAATAGAAGATTAATTATGACAAATTAAACCCCTTTCGCTGACTATAATTATAGTTAGCGGGAGGGGTATTTTTGGTTATATATGTTGATGTGCTTTTTGTAGTAAATTTTTTTATTACATATTTGCTCCTGCTTTTAACAAAACTGCTTGTAAAGGAAAACGCGAAAACATCAAGACTGCTTTTATCCTCCTTTATGGGAGGAGTGTATTCGCTCGTTATACTTATTGATGATTTGCATTTTCTTGTTACAGCGGCGGGTAAAATTGTTATATCTGCAATAATAATCCTGATTGCCTTCGGCTTTAAAAGAGTAGCTGTTTTTCTTAAGACTTTAGGAATTTTTTATTTTTCAAATATGCTTCTTTTAGGCGTAATACTGGCGCTGTGGCTTGTATTTAAACCGCAGGGGATTGCAATACATAATGACGTTCCTTATTTTGATATACCCGCGAGAACTCTTTTGATAAGCGCGCTTGCGGCATATCTCGCGGCGCTGTTGGTTGTTAAAGTTTATAACAGAACAGTCGGTAAAAATGAGATTTATTCACTGACTATTTTTAAGGACGGCAAGCAGGCACATATGTATGCCTTTGCGGATACAGGGAATAAGCTCAAGGAGCCGTTTTCCGATTATCCCGTAATTGTTGTGGACAGCAGTAAAGTATCCTTTGATGCTCAGCGTATTATACCGTTTAATTCAGTAGGGGGAGAGGGGGTGCTCAAAGCATTTAAGCCGGACAAAATAGTAATTTCATCCGGCAAAAAATCCTTTGAAACAGACAAAGTATATGTAGCAGTATCTACAGTGGAGTCAAAGGATTTTTCAGCAATTTTAAATCCAGAAATAATAAATATATGAGGTGCAATATGTTAGAGAAATTAAAAAAATTTTTTTTAAGACTGTTTAAAAAACAGAAGTGCTATTATATAAACGGTCCTGAAACTCTGCCTCCTCCGCTTGAAAAGGAGAGAGAGGAGCAGATAATGGAGGAGCTCAGAAACGGAAATAATACAAACAGGGAGCTTTTGATAATCCATAATCTGCGCTTGGTCGTTTATATTGCCAAAAAATTTGAGTCAAAAACGACCTCGACGGAGGATTTGGTTTCTATCGGTACAATCGGACTGATGAAGGCTGTTAAAACATTTAATCCCGAAAAGAATATAAAGCTTGCTACATATGCCTCAAGATGTATTGAAAATGAAATTTTAATGCACTTGAGAAAGGTGAATAATATGAAAAGTGAGATGTCATTTGACGAGCCTTTGTCTGTTGACTGGGACGGAAATGAGCTTACGCTTCGTGACGTACTCGGAACAGAGCCTGATGATGTTTATGAAACACTTGAGTATGACGATGAAAAAAGGCTACTGCTGAATATAGTAAATTCTCTGCCGAAAAAGGAACGGGAGCTTATGGTTATGCGCTTTGGTCTTGAAGGGGGAAAAAGTCATACGCAAAAGCAGCTTGCGGATTCTCTGGGCATATCACAGTCATACATTAGCCGCCTTGAAAAGAGAATACTCACAAAAATCAGAAACGAGCTTGACAGGCATATTGCCTGAGATTTCAGCATACCGTATTAATACAAAAGGGACAGATTTTTCTGTCCCTTTTGTATTTCGCTGTTTAGTTTTCAGATGTTCTTCCGTTGAAAAGAAGGCTGATACACCAAATTGCCGCAAGACCTACAAGACTGTAAATGATTCTTGCGAATACAGCGTCCTGACCTCCGCATATCCAGGCGACTAAATCAAATTTAAAAAGACCGATCAGTCCCCAGTTGATACCGCCAATGATTGCAAGTATCAATGCTATGTTATTGACTATTTTCATTTTTATCACCTCAATAATAAAGTCACAGTTAGTATAGCACCGTCTGTGACTTTTATTCATTGAGATTAAATATTTGTAATAATTATTTCGCAATTTCCAAAAATTTCATATTTTCCGAAATTAGCGGGAACAAAAAAGCTGTCGCCTTTTTTTAGATTTTTGCCGTTAATTTTTCCGCAGCCGTCAACTACTAAAATATGATTAAAGCTCTTTTCGTCTGTGTTGAGGCTGATACTGTTTTTTACATCGTAGTGATAAACGGTAAATAAGTCGCACTTGGTAAGCAGGGTGGAAATATAATCGCCCTTATCCTCAGGGTTTCCCATCGGTCTTATTTCATAAGCGGGAGGTTTTGTGACAGAAACGTCAACCGCCTTTTTTATATGCAGCTCTCTCGGCTTGCCGTCAGCGCCGACTCTGCCGTAGTCATAGACACGGTAGGTCGAATTTGAATTTTGCTGAATTTCAGCGATAAGTGTGCCCTTTCCTATAGCGTGTACCGTTCCTGCCTCGATAAAAAACAAATCTCCCTTTTTAACATTAACGCTGTTTAACACATCCATAAGAGTATTGTTTTCAATAGCCTCTTTGAACTCATCTGAAGTGATTTCGTTTTTAAAACCATATATTAAATGCGCGTCGTCAGCAGCGTCAAGCACATACCAGATCTCAGTTTTGCCGAATTCACCCTCAACTCTCTGAGCATAGTTATTGTCAGGGTGAACCTGTATTGAAAGATTGTCCTTAGCGTCAATCAGCTTGATAAGAACAGGGAAGTAAGGGAAATCAAGGCTTCTCGTACCGACAATTTTTTCCTTTCCGTATTTTTCTATAATATCGTCAAGCGTCTGACCGTCGTATTCTCCTCCGATAACGGTATTTTTACCGTCCTTGTGACAGGAAAGCATCCAGCCCTCGGCAACCTTATCAAGCTTGCTTTGAAAGCCAAAATCGTTTTTTAGCCTTTCTCCGCCCCAAATATAATCCTTTAAAACGGGTTTTAGTTTTAAAATATCCATAATTTTGTCCCTTTATATTTATTTCATTAATATAATATCAAATTTTCACTATACTTTCAATCAAAAATAGTGTAAAATATTATAGATTAATTTTGGAGCTTTTTGTTATGAATGTCCTTGATGTGCAAAATTTAACATTATCCTTTGGTGAAAATAATATTTTCTCAAATATTTCCTTTGACATAAAGGATAAGGAAAAGGTCGGCTTTGTCGGCGTCAACGGCGTTGGAAAAACATCTCTTTTTAAAATTATTACAGGCGAATACACGCCTGACAGCGGTAACTGCTTTTTGTCAAAAAATATAAAGCTCGGTTATATGGAGCAGCACACCTGCTCTGATAGCAGAACGATATGGCAGGAGCTTGTGTCTGTATTTGACGATTTAATAAAAACGGAGCATGAGCTTGAAAATTTATCGGCTCAGCTTTCTGAAAATCCCTTAAAGCAACTGATTGAAAAGCAGGATTACCTTACAAACGAGTTTAACCGAAACGGCGGTTTGACATATAAATCAATGACACGGTCTGCCCTTATAGGTCTCGGCTTTAATGAGAATGATTTTGATAAGCCCACTTCAACTCTTTCGGGCGGACAAAAGTCAAAGCTGATTCTTGCAAAGCTTCTTTTGTCAAAAGCGGATTTTCTGTTGCTTGACGAGCCCACCAATCATCTTGATATAAGCGCGATTCAGTGGCTTGAGGACTTTTTAAAAAATTTCGGCGGAGCGTGCCTGATAATCAGCCACGACAGATATTTTCTAGATAAAATCACGGATAAAACCATTGAGCTTGAAAATAAAAAAATGCGCTCATATAAAGGAAATTACTCAACCTTTCTAAAAAAGAAGGAGGCTCATCAAAAGGCAGTTGAGGATAAATACGAAAATGACATTAAAGAGATAGAGCGCATTGAGGGAATAATTGCTCAGCAACGTCAGTGGAACAGGGAAAAGAATATCAAAACTGCCGAGAGCAAGGAAAAGGTCATTGAGCGTATTAAGGCACAGCTTGTTATTCCTGACAGCAAGATTGAGAAAATACGCTTTGATTTTACTCCTAAATGCGTATCGGGCGATGATGTGCTTGAGGTCATTGGACTTAAAAAGAGCTTTGGCGCAAATACGGTTTTTTCCGATGTCTCATTTAACATAAAAAGAGGCGAGCGTGTTTTTCTTTTGGGCGATAACGGCTGCGGAAAAACAACGCTTCTTAAAATTCTTATGGGTGAGCTTTCACGTGACGACGGTACTTTCCGCTTCGGCGCCTCGCTTATGACAGGATATTTTGATCAGGTGCAGGCAAAACTGGATTTATCTAAAACTGTTATTGATGAGGTGTGGACGAGCTTTCCGTTTATGACGGAAACAAAGGTCAGAAATGCACTTGCCGCATTTTTATTCAAGGGAGAAGACGTTTTCAGAAGGCTGGAGGTCTGCTCGGGCGGTGAGAGGGCACGAGTAGCGCTTTTAAAGCTGATGCTCGGCGGATTTAACTTTCTTCTTCTGGATGAGCCTACAAATCATCTTGACGCCCGGTCACGCGAGGAGCTTGAAAATACTTTGCTTAATTATCAGGGAACAATGCTCATTGTGTCGCACGACAGATATTTTATTAACAAACTTGCGACAAGAATAATAGAGCTTACCCCTGGCGGCTGCAATAATTATCTTGGCAATTATGACGATTATGCCGAGCACAGATATATTTCCGGGGAGGAAAAGCCTGTTAAGAGCAAACCGAAGGTTAACGACTATAAGCTGAAAAAGGAAAGACAGAGTAATTTCAGAAAGCTCAATACATTACTTAAAAGGCTTGAAAATGAAATTGAGGAGATAGAAATGCAAATTTCAGCTACTGAGGATAAGCTGAACGACGCGCCTTATGAGGAGCTTATGCGCCTTACGGAAGAACTGAATGAGTTGACGCAAAAGCGTGATGAGCTTTATGAAAAGTGGGAGGAAACTTCTTTAAGCATAGACGATTTCGGCGACTTGGATTAATTAACTGTGAAAGGAGAAAGCAATGGCAAAAATTGTTGTTATCGGCGGCGGAGCGTCAGGTCTTTTGTGCGCTGCGAAAAGCGCCCTTAAAGGCAATGATGTAACTGTTCTTGAAAAAATGGAAAGACCCGCGAGAAAGCTGATGATAACGGGTAAAGGCAGATGCAATGTTACAAATGCGGTTTTTGACATTGAAACGCTGATTGCAAACGTGCCAACTAATCCGCGCTTTCTCTATTCCGCTTTTTCAAATTTTATGCCATATGACACAATGGCGCTTTTTGAGGAGCTTGGCGTCCCTCTTAAAATCAAACGGGGAAACCGTGTTTTTCCAAAAAGCGATAGAGCCGTGGATATTGTCGACGCTCTTGTCAGCTACTGCAAAAACAGCGGCGCGAAAATAATTCACGGCACCGCGAAGGCTTTTGAATGTGAAAATAATAAAATAAAAGCGGTTATACTTGACGATAAAACAAAAATTACCTGTGATAAGGTTGCTGTCTGTACGGGCGGAAAAAGCTATCCGCTTACAGGCTCGACAGGCGACGGCTATACGCTTGCAAAATCAGTCGGGCATACTGTGACCGAAATCAAGCCGAGTCTCGTCGCGCTTATTTGTTCAAACAATTTTGTGCCGAAATTACAGGGTTTGTCACTTAAAAATATTTCTATTAAACTCCTTGAAAACGAAAAAGAAATTTATTCCGATTTCGGCGAAATGCTCTTTACGCACTATGGCGTTTCAGGTCCCGTTATTCTTTCCGCGTCAAGCCATATAAGAAATATGGGCGAAATGCAGTATAAAATATCAATCGACCTCAAGCCCGCTCTTGATGAACAGACGCTTGATAAGCGTATTCAAAGGGATTTTTCGGATATGTCCAATAAAGATTTTATAAATTCATTAAATAGGCTATTGCCTAAAAAACTAATTCCTGTTATAGTTTTAATTAGCGGTGTTGCGCCGTCAACAAAGGTCAATCAGATTACGAAAGAGCAGAGAAAGCGCCTTGTTAAACTGATAAAAAGTCTAACTGTTGACATTTCGGATTTCAGACCTGTTGAGGAGGCTGTTATAACATCGGGCGGAGTAAATGTTAAAGAAATTGACCCGAAAACAATGAGATCAAAAATAATTGATAACCTTTATTTTGCAGGAGAGGTTATTGATGTTGACGCATATACAGGCGGCTTTAATTTGCAGATTGCATTTTCCACAGCCGTTCTTTGCGCCGAGAATATGTGAGGTGTGTTATTATGATTAATGTTGCCATTGACGGACCTGCCGGAGCAGGTAAGTCTACTATTGCCAAAGCTGCCGCAAAAGCTCTCGGTTTTATTTATGTGGATACAGGCGCTCTGTACCGCACCATTGCGCTTAACGCAGTGCGAACAGGTGTTATTGATGATACTGATAAAATAATTGAGATGCTCGGCTGTACCGATGTTAAGCTGGGATTTGCCGACGACGGCACACAATGTGTCTATCTTAACGGAGAGGATGTTTCTTCTCAGATCCGCACGCCTGAAATATCAATGGGCGCGTCTAAGGTTTCGGCTATCCCAAAGGTACGTGAATTTCTTCTTGATTTGCAAAGGGATATTGCAAAAGAAAATAATGTTATTATGGACGGCAGGGATATTGCAACGGTTGTTCTTCCTGACGCTAAACCTAAAATTTTTCTCTACGCCTCGCCTGAATGCAGGGCAGAGAGAAGATATAAGGAGCTTATTGAAAAGGGTGAGAGCGTAAGCTACGAGGATGTACTGGCGGACGTAAATCAAAGGGATTATCAGGATTCGCACAGGGAGATTGCTCCGCTTAAGCCGACTGAAAATTCGGTAATGGCTGATACGTCAAGCCTCACTCTTGACGAGTCAATTGATTTAATAATTAATGTGATTAAGGAGAATATACAGTGAAAGAATTTGATTATTCACAGGTAAAGCATTACAGGTTATATAATTTTATTAAGGCGCTGTTCAGACCGCTTGTTAAAATTGTTTATAAAATGGAGTTCAAGGGGCTTGAAAATGTTCCGACCGACACTACTAATTACATAGTCGCAATCAATCACACTTGCGCGCTTGACCCTGTTTTTGTCGCATGTCCAAAAAATGTCCCCGCGCTTCACTTTATGGCAAAGGCAGAGCTTTTTAAAAATCCGATTGTTGCGTGGTTTATAACGCATATGTACGGCTTTCCCGTTAAGCGCGGAAAAGGGGATACATCGGCAATTGATTACGGCATTAAAATCATTGAAGAGGGTCACGTAATGGCGATCTGCCCCGAAGGAAAACGCATCAAGGATAAAAACGGCGTACCGCAGAGGGCGAAGGCGGGTGTTGCCGTAATCGCCAAAGCAACAGGCGCGGACGTTCTTCCCGTAGCAATCTGCTGTAACGGAAAAATTAAAGCGGGAAAAAAGGTTACCGTTTCTTACGGAAAGCTGATTAAAAATTCAGATTTGGGTCTTGATAAAGAGAAATTAGATCCGCACGATATCAAAGACGCGGCTAATATGGTAATGGATAATATCACTTCACTTTGGGAGGCTGAAAGGCACATTGATTAAACTTGCTAAAACGGCGGGCTTTTGCTTTGGGGTTGACAGAGCAGTAAACCTTGTATATGAGCTTATTGAAAAGGGAGAAAAAGTTTGCACGCTCGGACCGATAATCCATAACAGCCAGCTTGTAGCCGATTTGGAGTCCAAGGGTGTTAAAATAATTGAGAATATTGAGGACTGCCCGAAAGGATATACTGTTGTAATAAGAACCCACGGTGTTGAAAAAAGCGTCATAGACAGCGCAAAGGAGAAAGCTGTTGACTTTATAAACGCCACCTGCCCGTTTGTTTTGAAAATTCACAGAATAGTGAGCGAGCAGGAGGAGGGGACGGTCACTCTGATTGCAGGCGACGAAAATCATCCTGAGGTTATGGGTATACGCTCATACTGCAGAGGTGAAAGCTATGTTTTCAAAAATCAGCAGGAGCTTGAAAAAATATTAAATTTGCATAGTTTAGGTGAAAAAAATTCACTGATTTGCGTTGCTCAAACCACATTTTCACTAAAAGAATGGAAAAAATGCGAGAAAATTCTAAAAAAACTCTATACAAATTGCAGAATTTATAGTACAATATGTAATGCTACGGCTGATAGACAGCAGGAAGCCGCCTCGCTTTCTCAGGAGGCGGAGGCTATGATTGTTATCGGCGGCAGACATTCATCAAACACTTGTAAGCTGAGAGATGTGTGCAAAGCGAATGCTGATACATTTCTTATTGAAACAGCAGACGAGCTTAAATCCATTGACCTTTCATCTTATAAAGTTATTGGTGTTACAGCCGGGGCATCGACACCCTCGGTTATTATTAAGGAGGTACTTAAAACCATGTCCGAAGAAAATATTGAAAAGGAAGTTGAAACAACTTCAGCCGTAACTGAAGAAGTTGTGGAGACAGCAGATACCGCTGATAAGGCCGATACGGCTGCTGTCAAAGCATCTGCTGATGGTGAGGCAACCTTCGAAGAAATGCTTGAAAAATCATTCAGAGAAGACGAAAACAGCAAGGTAGTAAAGGGTACTGTTGTAAACATCACTCCGACTGAGGTATTTGTTGATGTTGAGGGCAGAAAACAGACAGGCGTTATCGCGTTTGAGGATCTTTCAACCCAGCCGGTTGAAAAGCCGGAGGATGCGGTAAGCATAGGCGATAAGCTTGACCTTGTTATTATGAAGACGGATGACAGCGAGGGTGTTCTCAAGCTTTCCAAGAAGCTTGTTGACCAGTTCAAGGGCTGGGAGGATATTGTTGCTGCCAAGGAGTCTGACGAAATATTAGAGGGTACCGTCATTTCTGTTGTTAAGGGCGGCGTTATTGTTGCAACTAAGGGCAGCCGTGTGTTTGTTCCCGCGTCTCTTACCGGGGTTCCGCGCGGTCAGGATTTGGATGTGCTTAAGGATACAACAGTCCGCTTTAAGATTATTGACGTTAATCAGTCAAGAAGGCGTGCGGTAGGTTCAATCAAGGTCGTTGTGAACGAGGAAAGAAAAGCACAGCAGGAGGCTTTATGGGCATCTCTTGAAGAGGGTCAAAAGCTTACCGGTACTGTTAAATCGCTTACAAGCTACGGCGCTTTTGTTGATATCGGCGGTATGGACGGTATGATTCATATCAGCGAGCTTTCCTGGAACAGAATTAAGCATCCGTCAGAAATAGTTAATGTTGGCGATGTTGTTGAGGTAACGATTAAAAAGCTGGATGAAGAAAATAAGAAGATTTCTCTCGGCTTTAAGAAAATTGAGGACAACCCATGGGAAATTCTTAAGAGGGATTATCCTGTCGGAACAGATTGCAAAGCAAAGATTGTAAGCCTTGCAACCTTCGGTGCGTTTGCGAATATTATTCCGGGTATTGACGGTCTTATCCATATCAGCCAGATTTCATGGAAAAGAGTTAAAACTCCTGCCGACGTATTAAGCGTTGGTGACGAGGTTGATGTAAGAATTATTGATATCGACTTTGATAAAAAGAGAGTATCTCTTTCAATGAAAGAGCGCATTGAAAAGCCTGAGGAAACAATCGCTATTCTCTCAGACGATGCGCCTGCAGATGAGAAAACCGAAGATGAAGCACCTGCTGAAACAGCGACAGAGCTTTCACCTGCGGAAGAAGCAGTAGAGGAAGAAACTGTTGTTGAGGAAGAGACAGCCGAAACAACGGAGGACGCCGAATAAAAATATACATATTAATAAAAAATTCCAAGCCGTAAAAAGCTTGGAATTTTGTTTTTTATTTATTTAAAAATAGAATTCATCAGGTTTTCATAGACCTCGGCGGGCTTTTGCTGGAATTTCTCCTTAATTACCTGCGCCTGTACCTCAGTCGGGACGTTGAGCGTCAGTACCATAAAATCGGTATCAATGTCGCTTACGTGCAATGTAATTTGGTAAGTATTGTTCTTTTTCTCAATAGTTACCTTGTTTTCCTTTTTATTTACCTCAACCGCCGCAAGTTTTCTCACAAGCTCAATGCTTTTCTCACGAATTGTAAGCGGTAAATCATTTTCAACAATATCAATTAAAAATCTGCAGTCAGCGGTGATTTTAAGAGTATGGTCGTCATTTTCAATAATATGACCCTTTTTAATCATTTTTGAAATTGCATTTGATACCTCAAAATAATTGGCAATTTTACCATCAACAAGTGCGTCAATTATATTTTGCGCAGTTATTTTTTCCTGACAATTGGCAAGAATATAACAGACGACTATTGTGATTGATGAGCTTGAACGCAGTCCGCCGTCTTCAATCCCAGCGGTAAACGCGTCAAATTGAAGCGCGGGATTAAATTCCTTGTCCATTCTTTTCACCAGCCTTTGAATTAAAATTATAACATATCTTTATCCGTCTTGCAATCAATTATTATTTGTGATATAAATAATATAAAGAAAAACAAAGGAGAATTAAAATGACACAGATTACTAAAGATACAATTATTGGAGATATTCTTGACGTTTGTCCGCAGGCTGCGCCAATCTTTTTGGAGATTGGAATGCACTGTCTCGGCTGTCCCGCATCACGTGCCGAAACAGTAGAGCAGGCTTGTATGGTTCACGGTACAGACCCCGATGAGCTTGTTGAAAAGGTAAACGCTCTGCTTGAAAAATAATGCAAAAGCTCTCAAAAAGGCTTCGTGCGGTCGCCTCTCTTGTCAAACCCGGCTCACGTATAGCGGACGTTGGTACGGACCACGGATATATTCCCGTATATCTCTGCAAGGCAGGTTTAATAAGAGGTGCAGTTGCGTCCGATATTAATGAGGGTCCGCTTTCCTCCTGTAAGGCTTTTGTCGAGCAGGAGGGGCTTGCGGATAAAATTGAAGTTCGTCTTTCAGACGGGCTTGATAAGCTATGCTCTGATGAATTTGATACTGTGATTATTGCGGGAATGGGAGGCGAGCTTATTGCCGATATTCTTTCCCGATGTACATATCTTTCGTCAAAGCATATTATTCTTAATCCTATGACTCATCCTGAAATTGCCCGTAAATTTCTTTATGATAACGGTTATGAGATAATAAGTGATATTGTTGTTCGTGATTCAAATCACTGTTATTCTGTTTTTGACGCTTTATATACGGGTGAGATAATGGAAAAAAACAGGGCAGACTATTATCTCGGAAATATAAAGGATTTTTCTGAAAAGGAATATTTCATTCATCTGCTGAATTTTCTTAAAAATAAGTCAAAATCAGGAGATGATTATTCGGATATAATTACAGCTTTGGAGGAAAAGCTATGACAACGATTAAAAATATTTATGATTACATAAATACAATCTCTCCCTTTGATACACAGGAGGAATGGGATAATTCAGGCTTTCTTCTCGGTGAGTTCAGAAAAGAGGTTAAAGTCGTTGTTTTAAGCCTTGATGGTACAAAGGAGGCTGTTTCCTTTGCGAAAAGCGTTAATGCCGATTTGCTTTTAACTCATCACCCGGTTATTTTTAACGGGCTTAAAAAAATCGAAAAGGATTCTGCTGTATATGAGCTTATAAAGAGCGGTATAGCTGTTATTTCGGTACACACTCCGTATGATAAGGCAAAGGGCGGTATTAATGACACGCTTGCTCAAATGCTTGAGCTTAAAAATACTTATACGCTTTCAAACGGTTATCTTGTTGCGGGCGAATTAAGACAGGAAATGAGTATTGATGATTTCGCCGATTTTACCGCACAGACGCTTGACAGCAAAGGACTGCGATATACTGATACGGATAAGCTGATAAAGCGTGTTTGCGTCGGCGGCGGCGCATGCTCGGAATATATGTGGGATGCGTTTGAAAATGCAGACTGCTTTGTAACCGGCGATTTGAAATATCATGAAATGCTTGATATCAGCGAAGCGGGCTTTGCCGCTGTTTCTGCGGGTCACTTTGAAACCGAGAACTTACCATTCCTTAAAATTAAGGATAGACTTGAAGGAATTTTTACAGATGTGCAGTTTGTTGCTGCGCCTGTAATGAATCCGATTAGGGATGTTTGACTATGGCTCTTGACGGAATATTTTTATACCATTTAAGAAATGAAATAGCAGATTTTGCGATTGACAGCCGTGTAGATAAAATTTATCAGCCGTCAAGAGACGAGATTATCTTAAATCTTCGCTCAAGAGAGGGGAGCAAAAAGCTCCTCATTTCCTGTAACGCTGATTCGGCACGTATTCATTTTACCGATTTTCCGCCTGAAAATCCTTCAAAGCCGCCTATGTTCTGTCTGCTTCTCAGAAAGAGGCTTACAGGCGCATGGGTTACTTCTGTTGTTCAGGAGGATTTGGAAAGGATACTTAGAATTCATTTTTCAGGCACGGATGAACTTGGCGATAAAACGAGCTATTCTCTTATTGTAGAAATAATGGGACGGTATTCCAATATAATCTTTGTTGACAAAGACGATAAAATTATTGATTCGTTAAAGCGTGTTGACGAAAATAAATCACAGGTGCGTGAAATTCTGCCCGGTATTACATATGTAACTCCTCCCAAGCAGAATAAATTAAACATATTCACAAGTGATATTAATGAGATTAAAGAAAAGATAGAAAGCAGTAAAAAGGGAATATATAAGGCGTCTATGGAAACGCTTAAAGGCGTTTCGCCGATTATCTGCCGTGAGCTTGAAAACGGACTTTCAGTTGATGATTTCAAAGCGCAGGCTGAAAATCCTGTTCCCACTGCTGTTATATTTGACGTACCGAAGGATTTTGCGTTTATTGATATAAAACAGTACGGCTCGCTTGCGACGGTTAAGCATTATGATACTTTTTCACAGCTTCTTGATTTCTTTTACTATGAACGTGTGCGCCTGATGCGTATAAGAGCCCGCGGAGCAGACCTGTTCAAAAAGGTTACTACTCTTCAGGAAAGAGCAGTAAGAAAGTCACTTAACAGAGTTCAGGAGCTGGAGCGCTGTAAGGACAAGGAAACTTATAAGCTCTTCGGTGATCTTATAATTTCTAATCAGTACAGGCTTGAAAAGGGCGCACCGTATTATGATTTGGAAAACTATTATGATAACAACAAGCCTGTCCGTATTCCTGCCGATGTCGCTTTGACTCCCGCGCAGAATGCGCAGAAATATTACAGAGAATACCGCAAAAAGCAGATAGCTGAAACTAAGCTGTCACAGTTTATTGATGATGCAAACGCGGAAACAGAGTATTTTGAAACGGTGCTTGACGCCCTGTCGCGTGCCGAAACGGACAGTGAAATTACCGAAATTAAAAACGAACTGTACTTACAGGGATATATTAAAAATCCGACTGACAAAAAGAAAAGTCAAAAACCGCTTAAGCCTATGAGATTCAGGACAAGAGACGGTTTTTCTGTTTTGGTAGGCAGAAATAATCTTATGAATGACAGGCTGACTCTGAAAACCGCTAAGAATTATGATACTTGGTTTCACGTTCAGGACAGCGCCGGCAGTCATGTCATATGCGAAACATCGGGAACGGAAATTACTGACACAGCGATTCACGACTGTGCGGTGATTGCCGCATATTTCAGCAAGGCGCGCGAATCCTCAAATGTTGCGGTTGATTACACACTCGTAAGAAATGTGAAAAAACCGAATGGTTCAAAGCCGGGTTTTGTAATATATGATCCTTATAAAACAGAATACGCTACACCGACTATGGAAGAGGTTGAGAGGTTGAAGAATGAGTAATATCGCAATAATTTTAGGCGCCGGAAACAGCACAAGAATGAAATCTGATAAGAGCAAGCTTCTGCTTGAAATAAACGGCAAAGCTGTTATTGAGAGAACAGTCGCTGTCTTTTCAAAAATAGATTTGATTGATGAAATCATTGTCGTCTGCCGAGAAAGCGACCTTGATGATTTTGAAAGCGTATTATTTGATTATGAGCTATCCTACTGCTTTGGCGGAAATACAAGGCAGGAAAGCGTTATGAATGCTGTGGATACAATCGACGAGTGCGATTTGCTTATTATTCACGACGGCGCAAGACCGCTTGTAACGGAAAAGGAAATCACGGATACAATAGCTGTGGCAAGGAATAAGGGCGCCGCGGCAGTCGGCGTACCTGTAAAGGACACAATCAAGGTTGTAGACGGAAATATGCAGATTATTGATACTCCCGAAAGGTCATCTCTTATTTCAATCAGAACTCCGCAGATTTTTGATTTTGAGACTTATTTGGGCGCCGCTCAGCTTGCCAAGGAGCAGAGCAGAGATTTTACGGATGATTGCCGCCTTGTTGAAAATTACGGCAAGCCTGTATACGCTGTGCCGGGTGATTATTCAAACATAAAAATTACAACGCCTGAGGATATACCGGTGGCGGAGAACATACTGAAAATGAGAGGTGAAAGGTAATGAGAATAGGGCACGGATACGATGTGCATAGGCTTGTAGAGGGAAGAAAATGCATCATCGGCGGTGTGGATATTCCAAGCGAAAAGGGTCTTTTAGGTCACAGTGACGCCGATGTTCTTCTTCACGCGGTTTCCGACTCTGTACTCGGCGCTTGCGCAATGGGCGATATAGGTCACCTTTTTCCTGACAGTGATGATAAATGGAAAGGCGCTGACAGTCTTAAACTGCTTGAAGAGGTCGTTCGGCTGGCAAACCTGAAAGGATATAGGATAATAAATATGGATTCAACCATTCTCGCACAAGCTCCTAAAATGGCTCCATATATTTCTTCTATGAGAAAAAATATTGCGGCAGCCTGCAAAATTGATATTGAGGCGGTATCTGTTAAAGCAACAACCGAAGAGGGATTGGGCTTTACGGGCGCAAAGGAGGGTATTGCCGCCCATGCGGTTTGTCTTGTTGACGGAATAAAAAGATAATAATTAAATATTAACAGCCTGTTGCGGCTATATATTAGCGGCACAGGCTATATTTTTTAAATATTTTGTTAATACTCTTGACAAATGGAAAAATATTGCTACAATAGTAATTGTTAGCACTCGAAGTCAGAGAGTGCTAATCCATAAAACGACTAATAAAAAATTATAGAGGTGACTTTTTATGACAATCAAACCACTTGCTGACAGAGTTTTACTTAAATCTTTAGAGGCAGAGGAAACAACAAAGAGCGGTCTTATCCTTGCGGCATCCGCACAGGAAAAGCCTGAGATGAGCGAGGTCGTTGAAGTCGGTCCGGGTACAGAAGAAAATCCTATGACCGTTAAAAAAGGCGACAAGGTAATCATCGGCAAATATTCAGGCACAGAGGTTAAGATTGACGGTGAGGAATATACCATAGCATCCGTTAAGGATATCCTTGCTGTTGTTGAGTAATTTAAGAAAGGGTTGATATTATTATGGCTAAAGATATTATCTACGGCGAGGAAGCTCGCAAGGCACTTCAGGCAGGTATTGACAAACTTGCCAACACAGTAAAAATTACATTAGGTCCTAAGGGACGCAATGTCGTACTTGATAAAAAGTACGGCTCACCGCTCATTACTAATGACGGCGTTACAATCGCTAAGGAAATTGAACTTGAAAATTCATTTGAAAATATGGGCGCTCAGCTTGTTAAAGAGGTTTCTTCAAAGACAAATGACGATGCAGGCGACGGCACAACAACAGCAACGCTTCTCGCTCAGGCACTTGTGCGTGAGGGAATGAAGAATGTTGCCGCAGGCGCTAATCCTATGGCAGTTAAAAACGGAATTAACGCCGCTGTTGACGCTACTGTTAAGGCAGTAAAGGCTAATTCACAGCAGGTTAAGGGCTCGGCAGACATTGCGCGAGTTGCAACGGTTTCCGCATCTGACGAATATGTCGGCACTCTTATTGCCGATGCTATGGATAAAGTTTCGGCTGACGGCGTTATCACAATTGAGGAGTCAAAGACTGCCGATACAGTATGCGAAGTAGTTGAGGGTATGCAGTTTGACAGAGGCTATATTTCTCCTTATATGGTAACTGATACCGATAAAATGGAGGCTGTTATTGACGACGCTATGCTCCTTATTACTGATAAAAAGATTACAACAGTTCAGGATATTCTTCCGCTTCTTGAGTCTGTGCTTAAATCAGGTCAGAAGCTTGTAATTATTGCGGAGGATGTTGAGGGCGAGGCTCTTCAGACAATTCTTCTTAATAAGTTAAGAGGTACATTTACCTGCGTATGCGTTAAGGCTCCTGGCTTCGGTGACAGAAGAAAGGATATGCTTCAGGATATCGCAATTCTTACAGGCGGTCAGGTTATTACTTCTGATATCGGTCTTGAGCTTAAGGACGCGACAATGGAGATGCTCGGAAAGGCTCGTCAGGTTAAGGTAACTAAGGAGAATACAATTATTGTTGACGGCGCGGGCGACAGCGCTGAAATTAAAAACAGAGTAGGTCAGATTAGGACTGCTATTGAAAACAGCACATCTGACTTTGACCGCGAAAAGCTTCAGGAAAGACTTGCCAAGATGGCAGGCGGTGTTGCGGTTATCAAAGTAGGTGCTGCAACAGAAACTGAAATGAAGGAAAAGAAACTTCGTATTGAGGATGCTCTCGCTGCGACTAAGGCTGCTGTTGAAGAGGGTATTGTTGCAGGCGGCGGTGTTGCTCTCATCAACGCAATTCCGGCAGTTGAGGCTCTTCTCGATACAGACGATTCAGATTTCAAGACAGGTGTTTCAATCGTTCTTAAGGCTCTTGAGGAGCCTGTCCGCCAGATTGCTCTCAATGCCGGAGAAGAAGGCTCAGTTATTGTTGACAAGATTAAAAATTCAAATAAAGTCGGCTACGGTCTTGATTTCGCGACAAATAAGTATTGCGATATGATTGAAGAGGGTATTGTTGACCCGGCAAAGGTAACACGTTCGGCTATCCAAAATGCCGCATCTGTTGCGGCTATGGTGCTTACAACCGAATCGCTCGTTACAGATATTAAGGATCCCCAGGCGGACGCAGCGCAAGCAGCGGCTCTTGCAGCGGCACAGGGCGGCGGAATGTATTAATTAATAACTATAAAGGTGTTGGGTTGCTCCGACACCTTTGTTGTTTAAGAATAAAAAAGTTAAGCGGTGATTATATGACCTTGCAGGAAATAATTGATGAGAGTGAGAGCATAGTATTTTTCGGCGGCGCAGGTGTCTCGACCGAAAGCGGAATACCTGATTTTCGTTCTGTTGACGGACTTTATAACCAAAAGTATGATTATCCTCCCGAGGAAATTTTGTCGCATACATTCTTTGTGAATAACACGGCTGAATTTTATAAGTTTTACAGGGATAAAATGCTTTGTACAGACGCACTTCCAAATTCAGCTCATATGAAATTAGCGGAGCTTGAAAGGGCAGGAAAGCTGAAAGCGGTTGTTACGCAAAATATAGACGGTCTTCATCAGAAGGCTGGAAGTAAAAATGTTTTTGAGCTTCACGGTTCAACGCTCAGAAATTACTGCACTAAGTGTAAAAAGCGCTTTAGCGCCGAATATATTTTAAATTCTGACGGTATACCCAGATGTGATGAATGTGACGCAATTATTAAGCCCGATGTTGTGCTTTATGAGGAGGGGCTTGATAATGATACCGTAAACGGAGCTCTTGACGCAATTATGAACGCTGATTGTCTGATTGTTGCCGGCACAAGCCTTACCGTTTATCCTGCCGCGAGCTTTGTTAAATACTTTAACGGCAGGCATTTTGTTCTGATAAACAAAGATAAAACCCCTATGGATAATCTTGCCACACTTGTTATTCACGGCAAGGTTGGAGAGGTACTGTCGCAAATTAAGGTATGAACGGTAAAATTTCTTATTTATTGGATATAAAAACCGCTTGACAAATCCATTTGTTCGTATTATTATATTTCTACATAATAGATAACACGTTGATGAGAACAGGTTTTATTTAATGAATTGTTTTAGAGAGCTGACGGATGCTGCAAGTCAGTACAAGGTTAGGTAAGATATCCTCTCTGAGTGGCTGTGCTGAACTATAGTAGGTGCAGACGGCTTCCTCCGTTACGGGATAGTGTATGATAGTACATAAAGTGCGTTTTTTATAAACGAAAAAGAGTGGTACCACGGTATTTATATCGCCTCTTTGCCCTAAAAGGCAGGGAGGCTTTTTATTTTTTAGAGAAAGAGAGAGATTATTATGGCAGATTTGGTAGAAATCCGCTGGCACGGCCGCGGTGGTCAGGGAGCAAAGACTGCCGCGCTTTTGCTTGCGGACGTTGCTTTTAAGACAGGAAGCTTTGTGCAGGGCTTTCCGGAATACGGTCCGGAGCGTATGGGCGCTCCAATCACAGCGTATAACAGAATAAGCAAAAATGAAATCAGAGTTCATTCCAATATTTATGAGCCTGATTACGTTGTAGTTGTTGATGAGGGACTTCTTGATGTTGTAAACGTAACCGACGGTCTTAAGGAGTCCGGAGGTATAGTTGTCAACACATCAAAATCACCTGATGAGATTAAGCAAAAGCTGGGAGATTATAAGGGCGGTGTTTACACAATCGACGCCCGCAAGGTGTCCGTTGCCTGCCTCGGAAAATATTTCCCAAACACACCGATGCTTGCCGCTATTGTAAAAGTATCAGGTGTAATGGATAAGGAAACTTTCCTTAATGAAATGAAAATCTCATTTTCACATAAGTTTTCTTCAAAGCCGGAGGTTATTGACGGCAATATGAATGCTCTCAAGATGGCTTTTGATGAGGTTAAATAGAGGAGGTACTGTAATATGAAGTCAGATACAAAAAAACTCCATTTAGAATGTAAATGGCAGGAGCTTACTCAGGGTATGCAGATTTACGGCGAGAAAACCTCCGAGGATTTCAACACAGGCGAGTGGACATCGGTTAAGCCTGAGCTTGACTGGTCAAAATGTATTCACTGTCTGATGTGCGTTCCTGTTTGCCCTGATAGCTGTATAGCTGTTAAGGACGGTATGAGAAAAGCGTTTGATTATGACCATTGCAAGGGCTGCGGCATTTGTGTCAAGGCTTGCCATGTCGGCGCAATAACTATGGAGGGGGTTAAATAATATGGCAAAGAAAGACAGACTCAGCGGTAATGAGGCGGTTGCGGAGGCGCTCCGTCAGATTAATCCTGATGTAATGGCGGCGTTTCCGATTACGCCTTCAACCGAAATTCCGCAGTATTTTTCAAAGCTTGTTGCAAACGGTCAAGTGGACAGTGAATTTATTCCTGTTGAGTCCGAGCATTCCGCAATGTCTGCTGTTATCGGCGCGCAGGCGGCAGGCGCGAGAAGCGTTACTGCAACCTCCTCGGCAGGTATGGCGCTTATGTGGGAAGAACTTTATCTTGCGGCGTCAAACAGGCTTCCATGTGTATTAACTCTTGTAAACAGAGCCTTATCAGGTCCTATCAACATTAACTGTGACCACAGTGATTCAATGGGCGCGAGAGATGCCGGATGGATTCAGATTTACGCTGAGAACAATCAGGAGGTATATGATAATCTATGTATGGCATACCGCATTGCGGAGCATAAGGATGTTATGCTCCCGGTAATGATTTGCCAGGATGGTTTTATCACCTCGCACGCAGTTGAGAATATCATTCTCAATGAGGATGAGGAGGTTAAGAATTTTGTTGGCGAGTATGAGCCCGAAAATTCACTTTTAAATCCCGAGTGTCCTATGGCGGTAGGTCCTTACAGCGTAACAAATTATTACTTTGAGGCAAAGAGGGCGCAGGCTGAAGCTCTTAAGAACGCAAAGCAGGTAACTCTTGATGTCGCAAAGGAATACGCGGAGCTTACGGGCAGAAAGTACGGGCTTTTTGAAGAATACAGAATGGATGACGCCGATTACGCAGTTGTTATCATAGGCTCGGCAGCAGGCACAACAAAGGACGCTGTTGATAAGCTCAGAGAAAAGGGTGTTAAAGCGGGTCTTATAAAAATCAGACTTTTCCGTCCGTTCCCGGCTGAAGAAATAGCAGAGGCACTAAAGGGTGTTAAAGCAGTTGCGCTTATGGACAGAACAGAATCCTATAACAATAACTGCGGACCTATCGGCGCGGAGGTCACTACTGCTCTTTACAGGGCAAAGTCCGACGCCCTCACAGTTAATTATGTTTACGGTCTCGGCGGACGTGATGTTAAGGTATCCGATATGATTAACATTTACAGCGAGCTTGAAAGTATTGCCAAAGCAGGTAAAGTTGAAAATCCTTACCGCTATATGGGCGTTAGAGAATAAGGAGGCGGTTTTTATGTATAATTTTAAAGAATATGTCGGCAGAGAAGACCGCCTTGCAGGCGGGCACAGAATGTGTGCAGGCTGCGGCGGCACAATTGCAGTAAGGAATGTTTTAAAGGCAATAAAGCCGGGAGATAAGGCTGTAATCGGTAACGCAACAGGCTGTCTTGAGGTTTCAAGCTTTATGTATCCGTATACGGCGTACAAAGACAGCTATATACATAATGCGTTTGAAAATGCAGGCGCTACAATGTCCGGTGTTGAGGGCGCATATAATGTGCTTAAAAGAAAGGGCAAGCTTGACGAAACATATAAGTTCATCACCTTCGGTGGTGACGGCGGTACTTATGACATCGGATTTCAGTCACTGAGCGGTGCTATGGAACGCGGTCACGATATGGTTTATGTGTGCTACGATAACGGAGCGTATATGAATACGGGTATTCAGCGTTCGTCAGCGACTCCGATGTTTGCTGATACGACCACAACTCCTGTCGGCAGTCAGTCAACAGGCAAGCCGCAGTACAGAAAGGACCTTGCGGCAATTATTGCAGAGCATCAGGTGCCTTATGTCGCACAGACTACATTTGTACAGAATTTCCGTGACCTTTACAGAAAGTCTGAAAAGGCTATTTATACAAAGGGTCCTGCTTTTCTTAACATTATGGCTCCTTGTCCGAGAGGCTGGAGATATCCCGCATATGATATTATGGAAATCTGCAAGCTTGCTGTTGAAACGCGTTACTGGCCTTTATTTGAGGTTGTTGACGATAAGTGGATACTTAACTATGAGCCGAGAAATTATGTTCCTATTGAGGAGTGGCTTGTTAAGCAGGGCAGATTTAAGCATATGTTCAAGCCGGAAAATGAGTGGATGATTGAAGCGTTCCAAAAGGAAGTTGACAGACGCTGGTATGAGCTGCTTGACCGCTGCTCAGAAGTACGAGGCGCTTAAAAAGTAAAATAGGAGGACTGAGCAGCTTTTTCTCTGCTTATGCCCTCCTGTTTTTTTATTGCCTGAACAGGTATTAATATGTTATAATATCAAAGTAAAAATTCCGCTGAATACGAGGTGTGAAATATGATTGTTTTTATTGCCGTTTTTGCCCTTATATGTATGTGGCAGATTCAGCTCAGACCTGCGGGAAACGATAATTATATTAAAGACTATATGTCAATTGATAAAACAATGGCTATAAAAGGTATTTTTATAATAATTGTTTTCTTTTCTCATTTTAATTCATATGTTGATTTTACAAGCTCTTATGACTTGGCGTATGACAGCGTATACAGTCAGATAGGTCAGCGAATGGTTACTCTCTTTATGTTTTATTCCGGCTACGGAGTAATGGAGGCAATTTCAAAAAAGAAGATGTCTTATATACACAAGATACCTGTAACAAGAGTGCTTGCCACGCTGTTCAAATTTGATATAGCGGTTCTTTGCTATACAGTACTAAATATTATAATTAACAAAGGCACTTCTGAAGTAACTGCCAAGAGATTTATTCTCTCTCTTCTCGGCTGGGACAGTATCGGTAATTCAAACTGGTATATTTTTGCAATACTTATTTGCTATATAGCTACGTTTATCGGTTTTGAAATTTTCCGTGATAAATTAAAGCATATTCCGTCGGCAGTTGCAGTGACAGGGCTCCTTTTAACATATGTAGTTCTTCTTCATTTTAATGAGCTCAGACCAACACGTTACTATAATACGGTTTTGTGTTATCCGTTAGGTATCTTTTATTCATTGTACAGGGATAAATTTGAAAGGCTTATCAATAAAAGCAATACTCTGTGGGCTGTTCTTTTTGTTGGCAGCGTGATTGCCGCCAAGATAACCTATGACCACAGAAATGACAGATTTTTTATCTATGAGTTGAGTATGTTTGCCTTCGTCGCGGCTGTTGTTCTGTTCACAATGCACTGTTCGCTCAATAATAAAATCTTACGTTTTTGCGGTCAGCATTTATTTGGTATCTATATTATGCAGAGAATACCGATGATTGTGTTCCAGAAGCTCGGACTTGATGATTTCAATATTTATATTTATTTCATTGTCTGCCTCGCCGCAACAATACTCATTGCGTATCTGTTTGATAAATATATCGGTATGCTGTGGAATTTAATCATAAAACCGAAGAGCAAAAAAACGTTGGCTGAATAGGATTAATATTATGAAAAATAAGGTTCAGACAAAGGAAAAGGCAAAAAAGAATAAAAGAAAAAAGCGTCCGCTATGGAAAAGGCTTGCCGCATTTTTAGTAGTTATTGCGGTAATTATCGGAATGGATTACGGCGTTTTTTACTACATTTCAAATATTGTGGTGGAAAATCTGGAGTCCTTTGCGCAGACGGACGCGCAGGAGCAGATTCATGTCGGTTACAGCAGAGAAAATCTGTCTGCGCTTATAAAGGAATCGGTTATGCTCTCGGGTGTTGCCTATATGCCGGAAAAGGAAACAATGTGGCGTGACACGCTTTCCGATAACGGTTATGAGAACATTCAGAGAATTGAAAATGATTCATCATTTTTATATGACTACTTTACTTTTCATAACAATGCAAATATGGCGTTTATGTTTTCTTCGGTAAGCGCGACCATTGCGTCAAAAAGCATAAATAACGGCAATGAGGACAAAACTTTGATTGCTATTGCTTTCAGAGGTACTGACCCGTCCGATATTGTTGATGATTTCAGCGATATGTTCACAGCGGTTGATGATGAGGGATTTCATAAGGGCTTTAAGTGGAATGCTGAAAATTTTATAAAAAAAGCCGATAAAATAAAATTTAATATTGATGGAATCACGGTAACGCTGAATGAAATTATAGAAGATATGAAAAGCGATAAAAGCAGGTATACTATGATTGTAACGGGTCACAGTCTCGGCGCCGCGGTTGCCGATGTGCTTACCGGATATATTTTTTATGAGCAGGGGGTTGCTCCCGAAAATTTCAGTACCGTCACGTTTGGTACTCCTAAATCCGTTTCAAGCGGATACAATTATCCGTACAGCAATATTATTAATATCACAAACGGTGATGATTTAGTAACTACTGTCGGCGCACAGGCACACCTCGGCAACACTGTCCTTTACTCTCCGACAGATGAATTTCGTAAAAAAGCATATGGCAATAAGTATGTTGAAAACGGAATTTCGGATTATTATAATGACCTTGTAGGCGCTATGGAGTCGGGACTGATTGCTCACAATTTAGCCGGCACCTACAACCCAATCAGCGAGGATATAATCAATAATATGGATAAATATTTTATATTTGATTAGAAAAAACGGTCTGCCTGAATGATGTCAAGCAGACCGTTAATTTTTAAATTTTATTCCTTTTGCAGAAGAATTCTGTCATTATCAAAATCCTTGTTTTCCTTTTCCTTATACAGCTTAAGGAAATCGGTTACAGTCATTTCACGTCTTGTATCACCGTCAAGGTCAATTATAATTTTTCCGCTGTCCATCATTATTGTTCTTGAGCCTGTTGTAAGCGCCTGTGATATATTATGGGTAATCATCATAGTGGTAATCTTATTTTCCTTAACGATTTTATTTGTTATTTCCATTACCTTGTCTGCTGTTACAGGATCAAGCGCCGCCGTGTGCTCGTCAAGAAGGAGAAGTTTAGGTGTCACGATTGTACACATAAGCAGAGTGACAACCTGCCTTTGCCCGCCCGATAGCAGACCGATTTTAGTTTTCATACGGTCCTCAAGCCCCATATTGAACTTTGAAACCTCTTCCTTGAAAAGCTCGCTCTTTTTCTTGGAAACAGCCTGTGTAAAAAAGCCGGAGCCTGCACGGGAATATGCAAGCGCAAGATTTTCCTCAATCGTCATATTCGGGGCAGTACCCTTCATCGGGTCCTGAAAAACTCGTCCTATAAGCTTTGCTCTCCTGTGTTCAGGCATAAAGGAAATGTCCTTCTTGTCAAGCGTAATCTTTCCGCTGTCCTGCAAATATGTTCCGCAAATCATATTAAACAAGGTGGATTTTCCCGCGCCGTTTGAGCCGACTATTGTTACAAACTCACCGTCATTAAGCGATAAATTTAAGTCTTTAAGGGCAGTATGCTCGTTGACTGTGCCTTTGGCAAAGGTTTTTGAAAGATTGGCGATTTCAAGCATTCTTCCTTGCCTCCTTCTTTATTTTCCCGTTTTCAATTTGCCTTTTGATTTCGGGGATAACAAGTGTGGCGGCAACTATGATTGCGCATGTAAGCTTCATAAGATTTTCACTGTTTTTACCAAAGAGTGAAACATCAATGACAAAGGCAACAATGATTTTATAAATCAGTGAGCCGACAACCGCGCTGATTAAGCCGAGAGCAACATTTCTTTTACCGAATATTGCCTCTCCTATAATAACGGCAGCAAGACCGTATATTAGCATACCGTTTGAAAAGCTCTGGTCGGATAAACCGAGATAGTGCGAGATGAGAGCGCCTGAAAGCGCAATCAGACCGTTTGCCAAAGCAAGACCGAATATAAGTGAAAAATCAACATTGATTGATGATGCCTTAACCATATCCTGATTGTCACCCGTCGCTCTTATACAAAGACCTAAATGTGTTCTGAAAAAGATTATTACAAGTACGGTTATAATAACGCAGACTGCCGCGCCTATGATTAATCCCGCAACTTTCTTGTCCGCTCCCGCAATGCCGAGCAGATTAAAAATTTTAGTGAACACGGAATTATCATTAAAATTAAGATTGGATGAGCCTCGCACCATAAGATTAACGGAGTAAAGTCCGCTCATTGTAATAATTCCTGCGAGAACGGGGTGTACCCTCAGCTTAGTTTGCAGCAGTCCCGTTATAACTCCGGCAAGGACGCCTGCCGCAAATGCCGCAATAAAGCTTAAAAGGCTGAACCCCTGCGCGGCAACGACTGCCGCGACAGCGGAGCCGAAGCCGAATGAGCCTTCTGTTGTAAGATCGGGTATGTCAAGTATTCTTAGTGAAATATAGATTCCAAGGGCGAGCAGTCCGTAAAGAAAGCCCTCCTCAATAGCTGTAATATAGACCTGCATAAAATGAATTTCCTGTTTAAAAATTATTTGTTTACTACTTGAATTTCGTATCCGATAGCATCCTTTGTCGGAGTCTCAATGCCGAGTGCCTGAGCAACGCTGCCGTTAAATGTGCAGTAGTCAATTCCGACAACAACCGACGGAATTTCCGTAATTGCCTTGCCGTTCATATATTCAACGCACATATCAGCGGTTTTTGCGCCGATTCCCTTATCGTCAATAGCAAGTGTCGCAAGGCAGCCGCTGTTGACAGTTGTTGCGGATGAGCAGTAGCTTGGCACCTTTGACTCACGGCAAACCTGCGCGAGTGCCTGTACACCGTCCTGAACAATAGCGTCATTTGGAACAAAGATTACATCACAACCGTTTGAAATAAGTGTTTCCGTCGCAGATTTAACGTCGGCTGAGGTTTCAACCGTTGCAGATTCATACTTGATGTTTTTTGAGTCAAGATATTTCTGTGCGGACTCAACAGTATTTACGGCATTTATTTGTGATGTTGAGTAGATAAAGCCCCACTTTGTTACGTCAGGCGTAATTTTGTAGCCCATTTCAATGATGTCTGACACAGGGATTGCGTTTGATGTTCCCGTAGCGTTTTTATCCGGCATTCCCATATCGGTAATTATCTTTGCCTCAACAGGGGCGGAAACGGCACAGAAGAAACACGGAGTATCTGACTGAAGATTAACAAGTGTCTGTGTGCAGGCTGTTCCAATTGTGAAAATTGCATTATATGAGCCATCGTCCATTGAACTGATAATTGTTGAAAGCGCGGAAGTATCGTTTTGCGCGTCCTTGTAAACAAAATCAGCGTTTTCAAATCCCTTTGCTTTCATTTGCTCAATGATACCGTCCTTCATATCAACAAACGCGCCGTTCGCGCCTGTCTGAACAACAACACCGAACTTTGCCGGCTTTGCGGTATCAGGTGTAGTTGACTCACCTTTACTGTCCTCATTTGCCGAGCATCCCGCAAAGCAAGCGGCAACGACAAGCACCGTAAGTAAAATCGCGGTAATTTTTTTTAGTGTCTTTTTCATAAAAACCTCTCCTAATTATTTTTATTATATTTTTCAAGCTCTTTAAAAGCTTTTAATACCATTTCTTCAGTAATTTTGTAGGGGTTGTGGTCAATATCCTTCATTTTGCATACCATTGGAACAAGTCTGTCTAAATCGGTCTCGCTCATTTCTATATCAGCAAGACAAGTTGGAAGTGCGATGGATTTGTTAAAGTCATACATAGTTTTAAACATTTGAGTATCGCCGTCAACAAGCAAGAGAATAAGCACTCCGTATGCCACGACCTCACCGTGAAGATGCCTTTCTTCAATATGAGGGTATGAGGTCAGCGCATAAAATACTGCGTGCGCAAGTCCGGTATTATAATCTATGATATGCTCGGCGGTTAAAAGAATAGACGCTATTCCCGTTGTAACAACAACAGACAGTATTGCCTGTTCAACTTCAAAGCTCGTCTTTCCTTCCTTAAAATCCTCTAAAGCCTTTTTACCGTATTTTAAAAGCGGATAAAGGCAAAGCCGGCTTGTTGTTACACCAAGAGCGTGATAGTGCACCAAATCCTCATCACGGCTGCTCATAGACGCTTCAAAATACTTTGCGTATGTGTCGCCCATACCTGCCCAGATATATTTTGCGGGCGACTGCGCGATAACCGGCGTGTAAATAAAACAGTGCTTAGCGGGAGCAGGGAAGAAAAACGGCTCCTTGAAACTGCCGTCGCTGTTATACATAATTGATACGGCTGTTGTGCCCGAGCAGTTTGACGCAATAGTCGGGAACGTAAAGATTGTTTTATTAGTCATATAGGCAAGAGCCTTAGCTGTGTCGAGCGCTTTTCCTCCGCCGATTGCAAAAATCATATCAGCTTTTTTTACGGAAGTGTTATTTTTAAGCATTTCGACATTTTCATAGCTTGCCTCACCGCCGTACCATACAAAATCAAGTATTTCAATAGAGGTGTTCTCAATACTTTTCTGAATTAAATCCCTGACCTTGCTCATAGCGGTTTTACCGCCTATGCATACAGCCTTGCTTCCGAATGGGGAACAAATTTCTCCGATTTTATCATATACCTTTTCACCGATTGAATAGCTCGGCAGACTGATTGAATAATTTTCCAAATATAAGACTTCCCATTTGCTTTAATTTAATAAAGTAAATTATATCATTATATGACTGTGTTGTCAAACGAACAATTCTTTATTAAAAATATTTTCTACTTGTCTAATTCGTCAATATGTTATATACTAATTGATAGATTCGGAAGGTGGTTTAATGTCAATATCAGTTATGCTGAAACCTGCGTCAAGTAATTGTAATCTCAGATGCGAGTATTGCTTTTATCATTCTCTTTCCGCTGAAAGGCAAGAGTTTTCGAAGGGAATGATGAGTATTGATACTGCAAATAGAGTTATTGACTCTGCTCTTGACTTCGCAAAGGGGACAGACGTTTACTTCACCTTTCAGGGCGGTGAGCCGCTCCTTTGCGGTATGGATTTTTACAGGCATTTTGTTTCATATACTAAGAAAAACAACAGACACGGCTCTCCCATACATATTTGTCTGCAAACAAACGGTACGCTTATTACAGAGGAGTTCGCTGAGTTTTTTAAGAAAAATAATTTTTTAATCGGCGTTTCCCTTGACGGTGATAAAACGCTTAATTCCTACAGGATTTATGCGGACGGCTCCGACTCCTTCAGCGATGTTATGCGGGGTATTGAACTGCTTAAAAGATACGGGGTAAACTTTAATGTTTTGTCTGTGCTTACAAAGCGTACGGCACAAAATTTTCGTAAAGCGTACAGATTTTTTAAAGAAAACGGACTGCGTTATCTTCAGTTTATTCCGTGCCTCAGACCGATGAAAAGCAATTATGATGAAGAGCTTTATATGGACTGTGATGATTACGCTGAATTTCTCTCACGTGGTTTTAATATCTATTTTAACGACTATATGAGGGGCGAATATGTATCAATCCGTTCGTTTGATAATTATGTTTCGCTCTCGGCGGGGAACAATGCCGAGCAGTGCGGAATGAACGGCTGCTGTTCAACGCAGTTTGTTGTTGAGGGGGACGGAAGTGTTTATCCCTGTGACTTTTATTGTACTGACGAATGGTATCTCGGCAATATCAATGAAAGCTCCTTTGATGCGCTTTATCACGGCGAAAGGGCTGCTGCGTTTTTAAAGGAGTCATTTAAGCTAAGCGATGAATGTAAAAATTGCGGTTACTTTTATATATGCCGAGGAGGAGGCTGTAAGCGTAACCGACAGGACAAGGATTACTGCTCTGCCTATAAAAAATTCTTTTCTGTCAGTGAATATAAGATGAAACAAATGAAAGGATAAATATTTATGAAAAAAACGGTTTGCACTATTATTTCCCTGGTAATGATTATATCTGTATTTTCGGCTTGTTCAAAGGATGACAATACAAAGAATGAGCAGAAAACACAACAAAATATCACTCTTGATTCTCATTATGAAAACACGGATGAAAGTGCCGTAAGAGCATATGAAAAGCTCTGTAATGCGGTAATTGCCGGAGAAAAGGAGGTTAAATTCAACATTTCGCTAATTGACAGCGTCAATCAGCTTTTTTATACTTGCTTTCCGCTTTATCCGCTTGTTGAGAGCATTGATATTTTAGCTGATTCATCGGGCGTTAAAGTAACATATAAAAACAGTGATGAGGAGCATTTGAGTCTCGTTTCACAGTTTTTTGATAAAATTGATACAATAAAAGCTGAGTGCGAATACGGCAAGGTTAATAATGACAGATATATTTTTAATGTCTATACCTATATAACAAAGAATTTCTCGCTTGATAATTCTGTATTGACAACCTTTGATACAGTTATGCAGGGTAAGGGATACTCCGCGCCGATTTGTTCCTTATTTGAGTATCTGGTTTTGCAGGGCGGCGGAAGGGCAAGCCATATATTAAGCGTTAATTCAGCGGAAGGTATAATATCATACGCGGAATTTAAGGGGAAATGGTATTATTTTAATCCCGTGCTTGATATAAAGAATAATAAAGGCAATGCCCTGACAGGCTTTGCTATGAACGACAGCAGGGCAGGCGGCTCGGATTTTAAGTATACCGATGAATCTCCGGTCGATAAAGTAACGGATAAGGCTTTTGATAAACTGAAAAATTCTAAGTTATATGAGATGGACGGCAATAAGGTAAATGTTACCTGTGGAGATAACAGCAGCTTTGTGATAGAATTTAACTAAAATAATAGTTTGATTTGTCAGTTTTTTGTTGTAATTGCTTAAATTATATGTTAGAATAATTAAGTTAGTAACTTTAGATAAGGAGATTCTGTATGGTCGGAAATGTAAACATTAAGCAAAAAGCAATGACCTTGATTGATAATATAAGGTTTTACTGGAAGGAACCTCCTAAGGGCAGATATATGTCCTTTAAGGAAATTGCCGCATATGCCGGCGGAGGAATCGGCGCTTATTTTATAATTACAGTCGGCAGTAATCTTATTGTTTCAACAACTAATATGATTGTAGCCGGTGCAATCGGTATAGGCGCAATGGATATGTATTATCTTTATCTTATTGCCACGCTTGCGAATATTCCGCTTACAGGTATCCGTGCCAATATGATAGATAATACACGAGGTAAAGGCGGAAAATACAGACCTTATCTTTTATCAATGGGTATTCCCACAGCAATAATTGCAGTAGGGTATGTCTGGTTTCCTTACGAGTATCTCGGAAATTTATTTACCGGTCAGCTTTTCGGCAGGAGTGCAGCCTATGTCGCAACCTGCGCAATCGTTTTGATTTTCAATCTTCTGCTACAGTTTTTCTTTAATTTCTTTAATGACGCTTACACAAATTTAATTCACGTTTTATCGCCTAATACTCAGGAGCGTACTGATGTTCTGGCTGTAAAGTCTGTTGTTTATTCACTCGCTCCGTCAATTATGAATGCCGCATTACCGCTTATTTCACAGTTTGCGGCAAATAACAATCTTTACGATATTAGAGTTTACAGAATAGGCTATCCTATTTTTGCGCTTATAGGTGTCTGTCTCACAGTCGTAGTTTTTGCCAATACAAAGGAAAAAATATTGCAGGCGAAAACTCACACAATCCAGATAAGCTTTATGGATTCGCTTAAGTCGGTTGCCAAAAACAAGTATTTCTGGATTATTGCTATTGCAGGATGGGCAGGCTTCCTTGAAGGCGCTTACGGAAATATTTTAACGTGGTCGCAAAGTTACGGTCACTCCTGCAACGGTGCAACACTTGCCCTTATTAATACACTTACCGGTAACGCTTCTCTTTGGGGAATGCTTCTCGCTCCTATATGTATCCGTAAGTGGGGAAAGAAGAAAGTGCTTGTTGCTGTCAATCTTCTTAATGTAGTTTGCATTTTAGCAATGCTTATAAATATGCACAGCATCTGGTGGCTGTTTGTATGCGTTTACTTTAATTGGCTTGTCAGCGCGTTTGAACAGATTACCACCCCTGCCATTCAAGCGGATATCCGTGATTATCAGCAGTTCAAATCAGGCGAGCGTATAGACGGTATGTTTGCTACTGTTATGACTATCGGTAATATTGTAACACTGCTTACCGCGTCTGTTGTTCCCGCCGTTCAAAAATACTACGGCGTTTATGAGGGTAACGGCTACGCTAAGCCGTTTGATATTCTCGATGTCAACAGCGGTCAGCCCGGACTTCTTTATAAGCTGATGGGCGCGCTGATATTAATGGCTGCGGTCGGAGCGTTTTTAAATGTAGTTCCGTACTTTTTCTATGATTTTACCGAAAAGAAGCAGAAGAGCATCATTCGTGTTCTTCAGGTTCGCTCTCTCTTTGAGGATTACGCAAATAATGCTCTTGATAATCATAAGCTCGTTGAAGCGATTGACCTTGTAAATGACGCAAGAAAGATGGCTGACGAAACACCGAAAAATGTATCAAAGAGCGATTATAAAAATATTGAAAACAAGCAGGAACGCAAGCAGGCTAAGAAGGCTTACCGTGAGGCTCTTAACTTTAATGAGGAAATTGAAATTTCCAAGTTTGTATGCGGTGAGCTTGATAAATTCAATTCCGAACTGTTTAAGCATGAGATTGCTGTTTACCGTGAAATTTATAATCAGGGATTTGAAGGAATTAAAAATATAAATCTTTCCGAGGCGCGCCGTGAGCTTTCAAAGGCAAAGCAATTTCCAAAGGGCACTCCTGAGGAAAAGGAATTGCGCAAATTTGAAATTGAGCTTGCCAAGAAAAATATATCAGCGAAAAAAGCGTATGATAAGTATTACGGCAGCGTAAACGCTTTTGAAGAACCCAATATGGAATCACTTACCGAGCTTTTTGATAAGGAAGACAGTCTTGATCGTGATATTTATGAATTATCAACTGAAGAGAATGTTGCTAAAAAGTCAAATGATAAACAGCTTGTAAAAGAGATTAAGAATAAAATTAAAAAGCTCACCGCTGAAAAGAAAACTGTTGTTAAACAGCAAAAGGTTATTATGGATGAATTTGCTAAATTCAACAGAGCGGCAAAGCCGTTTAATGATGCAAAGAAGCTCCTTGCGCAGGAGGAAAATTACAGTCGGTTTGATGAAATCGCTGCCCTTTATGACGAAGCAAAGGAAAAAGCGGAGGAAGAGGACAGAATCAAGGATAAGGAAATTGAAAGAAAGCGCGCTGAGGAGCAGGCTGAAATCGCAAGGCGCAAGGCGGAAAAGCTTGCAAGGAAAAATAAGTAATTATGTACATAAAGGGGCTGTCTCTCTCATTTGAGACAGCCTCTTGATATTTTGACAATATTCCCAAACATCTCTTTTTTTGCATACAATGAAGTATATCATACTATATGTTATGTTACGAAAAGAGGTACTAATTATGACTTTATTTATAAAGGTAGGTTCGATTACAAACGCTCAGCGCGGACAAAGAGTATTGCGCTCAAGCGGATACAAGGCTCAAATAAAAAAGATAGAAAAGCCCACTAAAACCGAAGGCTGCGGTTATGCGCTTGAAGTTTATGCAAGCGATAACGAGCCTGTCAATATTCTGGAACGCAACAGGATAACGATACGCGGGGTTGAGGTAATATGATATATTTTGATAACAGCGCGACGACTAATCCAAAGCCTGTTACCGTTCTTTCCGCCTCAAACAGCGGTATGAAAAATTACAGCTTTAACAGCGGAAGGGGCGGATACAGACAATCCGTTTTAACCTCCGACAAAATTTATGACGTCAGAGAAAAAATCAGCGCTCTTATCTCTTTTCCTCCTCAGAATATAGCTTTTACCCTTAATTGCACACATGCTCTCAATATGGCTATTAAAGGAAGTGTAAAGCGTGGAGACCATATTATTATCTCACCCTTGGAGCACAATGCGGTTTCCCGTCCTGTGGATACGCTTGCACGCAAAGGATTAGTAACCTATGATATTGCGAAGTTCAGTTTTGATAGGGAAGAGTTGGTTAATAACTTTAAAAAATTAATCAGAAGCAATACATCTCTAATCATTTGTATGCATGCGTCAAATGTTTTCGGATATACTTTTCCCATCAGGGAAATAGGCGGGCTTTGCCGTGAGAACAATATTAGGTTTATAGTTGACGGTGCGCAAACCTTAGGCATTATGCCAATAAGTTCACAGGATAATGTTGATGTTTTGTGCGCTCCCGGTCATAAAGGGCTGTACGGTCCTATGGGTACGGGATTTATGGCAGTTAATGATGATATTGACATTGATACAATCATTGAAGGCGGAACAGGGTCTTCATCTATGAATTTAAACCAGCCTGATTTTTTACCGGACAGATTCGAATCGGGAACGCTTAATAACAGCGGTATAATCGGACTTGGCGCCGGTGTCGACTTTGTCATGAAAAGGGGGATTGACAGGATTTATAACCACGAGCTTAATCTTGTTGAGATGCTATATAAGGAAATGGAGAAAAACAGCAGAGTTACTTTTTATACACCTTTTCCCCGAAAGTTTGATTATGCTCCCATATTTTCATTCAACTATGCTGATTATCCGTCTGAAAAGACAGCGGAGCTTTTAGCAAACAGGGGAATTGCGGTTCGCGCGGGGCTTCACTGCGCGCCTTTGGCTCACAGAGCCTTTAACACAATTGACAGGGGAACAGTAAGGGTAAGTCCGTCCGTGTTTACAACACCCCGTGAATGTGAAATTTTTATTAACACATTGAAAAAACTTTGATATTCCCTTTATTTCTTGTTTTTATTATGATAAAATATTACAGAAAGTAAAAACGGAATTTAAGGAAGTACAATATGTTAAACCAGATAACTGATACTTTTAACAAAATATTAAGTGTTTTTTCCACTTTTTCTATTACAGACTTTTTGGATATTGTAATGGTTGCCGTTGTTATCTATATATGCATCCGTATTATCAGAGAAACAAGGGCTATACAGCTTGCAAAAGGTCTGATTTATCTTGCCATAATTTACGGTATTGTAAATCTTTTGGGAATGGAAGCCTCAAGCTTTATATTCAAATCCATTTTTTCCAATATACTGATTATTCTTGTAATACTTTTTGCTCCTGAAATCAGAAATATTCTGGAGCAGGTCGGTCACGGCGCTACGGCAAAAAGCCTTAAAACTATTATTCATCCGGGCTTTGCAGTTGAGCTTGCGGAGATTTCAGATGCAGTTGAGGCAGTCTGCAAGGCGTGTTCCGATATGAGCGACAAGAAAATAGGAGCGCTTATCTGTTTTGAAAACAACACCATGCTTGGCGATGTTATCGCTACAGGTACACAGCTTAACGCAAAGGTCACAAAGGAGCTTGTTGAAAACATATTTTTCCCGAAATCTCCTTTGCACGACGGAGCGATGGTTATCCGTGACGGAAAGATTTTCGCAGCCGGATGTATCCTTCCTCTAACTAAAAAAACAGTTTCAACAGCTCTTGGGACAAGGCACAGAGCAGGTATAGGCATAACCGAGCAAAGCGACGCTATCGTTGTAATAGTGAGCGAAGAGACAGGCTATATTTCAGTTGCTCAAAACGGCGCTCTTCAAAGGGATATTTCAGATGGGGATTTAAGGGATATTCTTATGACCGCTTTTCTTCCGTCAGGCGCATCCTCTGACGACAAGATTATTACTAAGCTTGTTAGAAGGAGAAGAAAATAATGGCAGAAAAGAAAAGAAAAAAAAGTAAGTTTTCAATAAAAAAGCTGATTTATAATGACAAGTATCTCATTATAATTTCAATAGTTTTGGCAGTCATTGTATGGATTGTGACGTCAATGAGTCTTTCTCCCGAAACGACAAAGACAATCACCGTATCTCTTCCGGTTGATTTCAGTGATTCCGCCGCTGAACAGCTTGGGCTGAAATGTTATGGTGACGAGGTTGTTGATGTAGACGTAACGGTTAGCTGTAAAAAGTATCTCGCGAAGGATATAACTGCTGATAATTTCAAAGTTTCCCTTCAGACAAATGTTGTAACGTCGAGCGGCAATTTTGATGTGCCGATAAGGGTTGAAACGGGCGAAAATGTTGATTTTACCATATCAAGCTACTATCCTACCGTTTACAGAGCATACTTTGATGTTGAGGATGAAAAGACAATGGATCTTGACGTCAGGTATACAAACGAAGATTTTATCGAAAAGGGATATACAATGGGTCAGCCTCTCCTTAGTGAAAGCACGGTGACTGTCAAAGGACCTCGTTCCTATGTGTCACAGGTTAAAACCGTTTCTGCCGATGTAACTATTGAAGAAAAGCTTAAGACGACAACATCAATGGATCTCAATGCGATTGCCCTGGATTCCTACGGTTCTAAGGTTAATTATGTTACGATTGAAAAGGGCGCTGAGAATTTAACTATAACTATACCTGTATTAAAAGAAATGCAGCTTAATGTTTCAGCATCCTTTGTCGGCAAGCCGAGCAAAATCAATACTGACAGTTTTGCTGTTTCATACAGTGTAAGCAAGGTAAACGCGGGAGTACTTGAGGACGCGAAAATTACCGAAGCGGTTATCGGAGATATTGATTTTTCACAGCTCAAACCCGGAGAAAACAAATTCACTTTTGATGTTCAGTCGCTTGACGGTTTTGTAATCCTTGATAACATTAAAGAAATTTCGGCAACTGTTACTATTCCCAAGACCTATAAAAGTGAAAGAATTTCTGTAAACGCAGGGAATGTAAATGTTATAAATGCTCCGAAAGGGTATAATGTAAGCGTTACCGATATAAGCGCGAGCGCAGTTATGGTTATCGGTACGGAAAGCAATCTTAACGGTCTTACAGCATCAAATATCAAGCTTGTTGTTGATCTTTCGGGTATTGATGTAAATAATATTAAAGAGGGTATTTCCTCATACAAAATTGTAACTACGCTCGAAAATTCTGATACCTGCTGGATTTACGGCGACTATACCGCTAATGTTAATATCACAAAGGCATAAAATAAAAGACGGTTTTGGCTATTATACCAAAACCGCCTTTTTATGTTGTATAAAAAAGTGATTTGCTTTGCGATTGTGAAAATCTGTACACGCTTAACTCTATTCCAAGTGCGAGATAAATACAAAGCGATGAGGAGCCGCCCGCTGAAAATAGCGGAAGCGTTATTCCTATACACGGCAGAATTGAAAGCTCCATTCCAACATTAATGAATATTTGAGCAAAGAGCATAACAGCTATGCCGCTGCACATAAGGTAACCAACATTATCTCTTGCCTTGAGTCCTGTGAAAAAGACACGTAAAACCAAAATAAGCAGCAATATAATTACCGCAAGCGTTCCTATGTATCCGAATTCTTCACCCGCTACCGATAAAATCATATCATTGTCATTTACGGGTACAGCGCCGCTTTGTGTCATACTTCCTTTAAGAAAGCCCTGACCGAACCAACCGCCTGAGCCCATTGCGATTTTTCCGTTGATTTGCTGGTAAAGCGTGTCCTGATACTGTTCGGGATAAAACAAAGCGGTAATCCTTTCACGCTGGAGACCGTCGATTATGTTGAGTCTCCACGCGGCCGCGAACGCAACGATTATTGCACAGATGCCCGCGACAAAATAACCAATGTTCACCTTAGCGAAGAAAAGCATTCCGATAAAAATAATCATAAATACGAGCGCCGAGCCTGCGTCGCCTGTCGCGAGGACAAGCGCAATCGGTATCATTCCGTGTATAACTAACGGTATAATTGTCTTTACCCTGTTGATTTTATCCCTGACTATATCCAGGTGATATGAAAAGGTAATAATAAAGCCTACCTTTAAAAGCTCGGAGGTTTGAAAGGTGAAGACACCTAAATCAAGCCATGATCTTGCGTCCTGGCGTGCTTCGTTGGCTGCCGTACCGAAAATGAGTGTAACTATCATAAGCAATATACACCCTGCGGCAATCAACGGCCAAAGCTTGGAGATAATTTCATAGTCAATATTGCTTAAAACTAAGGCTACAAATATTCCTGCCGAAACGGAGATAAGCATGGATTTTACTCCGCCCGATATAACACTTCCGTCCGCAAGGTTAGAGTACGTTGCGCTGTAAACCAATGCAAGTCCGTAAAAGGAGCAGAGGAAGGAAGTGATTAATGTGACAAAATCAAGTCCGCCGAAAAAACCTATTCTGTTTTGCTTCATTGCAGCCTCCTTTCCAATATGAAAACCTTTAACTATTATATTAAAATATAGATAACATTTCAAGTCAAGAACAAAATTATGTCTGTATTGTAAAAAATAGTATTGGAATATCTTTTTCGTTATGCTATAATAGCTACACGTATATATTAAAATTTTTATTTTTAAAGAAAGTTAAGGAGCATTTAATATGTTGACGGATATTGAAATTGCACAACAGGCTAAGATGAAAAAAATTACCGAAATCGCAGCCGGTATCGGCATAGAAGAGGACGAGCTCGAACCGTACGGTCATTATAAAGCAAAGATTTCTGACAGCGTATTGAACAGACTCAGCAATAAAGAGGACGGAAAGCTTGTGCTTGTTACCGCTGTTAATCCTACTCCCGCCGGAGAGGGTAAAACAACCGTTTCAATCGGTCTCGGTCAAGGTATGGCTAAGCTTGGAAAGAATGCTGTTATTGCACTTCGCGAGCCGTCTCTCGGACCTGTTTTCGGTATTAAGGGCGGAGCGGCAGGCGGAGGATATTCCCAGGTAGTTCCTATGGAGGATATCAATCTTCATTTTACGGGTGATATGCACGCAATTACAAGCGCGAACAATCTTATGTGCGCTATTCTTGATAATCATATTCAGCAGGGTAATGTGCTTGGAATTGACCAGAGACGTGTGCTTATTAAGCGTTGTCTTGATATGAATGACCGTGCATTAAGAAATATTGTCTGCTCACTCGGCGGAAAGCTTAACGGTATACCGCGTGAGGACCATTTCATTATTACAGTAGCGTCTGAGGTTATGGCGATTCTATGCCTTAGTGAGGATTTGTTTGATTTAAAGAGAAGGCTCGGCAATATACTTGTGGCATATACATATGACGGAAAGCCTGTTTTCTGCCGTGATATAAAAGCGGACGGCGCTATGACAGTTTTACTTAAGGACGCTATTAAACCCAATCTTGTACAGACCCTTGAAAATACGCCCGTTATTATGCACGGAGGACCGTTTGCAAATATTGCTCACGGCTGTAATTCAATCAGAGCTACAAAGACGGCATTAAAGCTCGGTGATTACTGTATTACTGAGGCAGGCTTCGGCTCGGATTTAGGTGCTGAAAAGTTCCTTGATATAAAGTGCCGTTTTGCAAAAATAAAACCGTCCTGTATTGTACTCGTTGCAACCGTCCGTTCAATGAAATATAACGGAGGCGTTGAAAAAAGCGAGCTTTCCAAGGAAAATATGGCAGCTCTTGAAAAGGGTAGTGTAAATCTCGGTGCGCATATTGATAACCTTAAAAAATTCGGAGTGCCTGTCGTTGTGGCTATCAACCATTTTTATGCGGACACGGACAGAGAAATTGATTTCATTAAAAATTTCTGTGAGAGCAAGGGCGTTGATTTTTCAGTAACAAAATGCTTTGCTGAGGGCGGAGCAGGCTCAACCGAGCTTGCTCAAAAGGTTGTTGACGCCTGTGAAAAGGAAAATTCATTCAGACATCTTTATGACCTTGATATGCCTCTTTATGATAAGATTGAGACTATCGCAAGAGAAATTTACGGCGCTGACGGTGTTGATTATACTAAGGAGGCAAAAAAGAGTATTGATGAGTTTATTGCTCTTGGTGCTGACAAAATTCCCGTATGCATGGCAAAAACACAGTATAGCCTTTCAGATAACCCTTCCGCTTTGGGCAGACCTCAGAATTTCAGAATCACGGTTTCGTCAGCAAGTCTTTCAAACGGAGCAGGCTTTATTGTCTGCCAGACAGGCTCAATTATGACAATGCCGGGTCTTTCAAAGCAGCCTGCCGCATACAGCATTGATATTGATGAAAACGGAAATACAGTAGGTTTGTTTTAATGAAAAAATATAAAACCAACAGCTATGAAGAAACTGTTGCTCTTGGTGAACGTATAGCGAAGAAGCTGCCTAAAGGTACGGTTGTCGCATTTCTCGGCGGTCTGGGTATGGGTAAAACCGCTTTTACAACAGGACTTGCCAGAGGGCTTTCAATAGATGCCGACGTTTCTTCGCCGACATTTGCTATCTGTAATACATATATCGGTGACAGCAACACACTGTATCATTTCGATATGTACCGTGTTGACGGGTGGGACGATTTATACTCAACAGGCTTTTTTGACTTTCTCAATACGGATTCATATATTGCTGTTGAGTGGAGCGAAAATGTTTACGGTGCGCTTCCCGATGATACCTTAATCGTTGAAATAGAAAAGCCTGACGAAAATTCGAGAGTGTTTAAAGTATATAAAAAATCAGAGGTTGAAAATGATTCTATCGGTTGATTCATCGGCAGTTACTGCGTCAGCAGCCTTAACCGACGGCAATAATGTGGTTAAAAGTGAATTTGTCAATGCAGGTCTTACCCACAGTGAAACTCTTTTACCTATGATAAAAAGAGTTATGCAAGGATATTCATTTGAAGAGCTTGACGCAATCGCGGTTACGGCAGGTCCCGGTTCTTTTACGGGTGTCAGAATAGGTGTTGCAACGGTGAAGGGTTTGGCGTTTAATGCCGGTATTCCCTGTATAGGTGTATCAACTCTGGAGGCAATCGCCTATAATTTTACTGATAAAAGCGCTGTTGTCTGCGCATTGATGGATGCAAGGCGTATGCAGTTTTACAATGCAATATTCAGAGTGAAAAACGGAGAGGTTTTCAGATTGTGCGAGGACAGAGCGGTTTCCATTGATGATTTAAAAAAGGAACTTCTCTTATTTGAAAATGTCATACTCGCAGGCGATGGCGCGGAACTCTGCTATAATAATATTGGTATTGATAACGTAATTCTGGCTGATGATGCGGTTAGGTATCAGAACGGTATCGGAGTTTCAAAAGCAGCCGCTAATAAAGAAAAAATTTCAGCCGCGTCGCTCATACCGGTCTATTTGAGACCAAGTCAGGCAGAGCGTGAGCTGAAATTAAAGAAAAATTAAAGGAGAATCACAAATGATTGCTATCGGAAGTGACCACGCCGGATTTCCGCTAAAGGAGGAAATCAAAAAGCATTTGGAGGAAAAAAATATAGATTTTACTGATGTCGGTTGTTATACACCCGAGCGCTTTGATTATGCGGTTTCGGCGCAGAAAGCCTGCGATAAGGTGGTGACGGGGGAGTGCGATAAAGCAATTCTCTGCTGCGGAACAGGTGTCGGCATCTCTATGGCGGCTAATAAGGTCAAGGGTATCCGTGCCTGCTGTTGCTCGGATTATTTCAGCGCTAAGCTAACAAGAGCTCATAATGACGCAAATGTGCTTTGCTTGGGCAATAGGGTAATAGGTGCAGGTCTTGCCTGCGAGCTTGTTGATGTTTTTCTTAATACGGAATTTGAGGGCGGCAGACACCAGACCCGCATTGACCAGATTACCTCAATTGAGAACGGCGAAAAGCTCTATTAGACTATATATAACATAGAAATCATTATACAAAAGGACCTGCCGCTTGGCAGATCCTTTTATTTTATCCTATGACCATTTTAGTGCTTTAATTGAGAAGCCGAGTGTTGCTTCAAGTCTGTTCTTCTGAACAATTGCGATAACTTTATCCATTTTGCAGCCTGTTACGTCTGCGGTAACCTTGTAGTAATTATTTCCTAAATCCTCAATCCTTTTTATTGATACGCTCTGTACCTTTGACGTATAGTTTGAAATTTCAAACGTATCGTCCTTTTTGATATATTTGATAGGAGCTTTTACATCTTCAGCAAAGTCATTGCATTTTGTTTTAAAGTTTACAACAGTCTGTCCGTAGTATTTGAAAAGATTTAAAACAACGGGACTTGAGGGGTAAATTGTTCTTGTGCTGCCCTCATGCTCAGCCATCCATATCGCGGTATGAGTGGCAATTTCAATAGGAACGCCGTCGGAATTCTCATAGCTTTTAAGGTAGAGATATGGAACCTCAAGCATTGACTTGATTATCTCCTGATCTTCCTGAGAAAAGTTTACCTTGGTTCCGCTGTCAGAAGTCTTTGGTACGGATACTTTACCGCTGGGCTTTTGGGGATTTTCCGATGAGGTAGGCTCCGCGTTTTTATTTGTAGTTCCTGTTGGTTTAGGAGCATTAGTTATTGTGTTACTGCTGCCATTATCTGAATTATTATTTTTCTTTTTTGTAGTATTGGTTGTTTCAGATTCAGGTGTCTTTAAAGTAACTTCCTTCCCATTTTTATCCGTAACAGGTTCTCCATTTGCGTCGAGAAGAACAGCATATTTCCTGCCTTTTTTATCAGTTTTATATTGAACCATAACTTCCGTGGTAACTACCTTACCGTCTTTGTCCGTAACCTCTTTACCATTCTTATCCGTTACAGCCTGCGTTTCAAAGCCGTAGTCAGCATCGGAATCATTAAGTCCTTCAGCTGATGTTGTTTCATTTTCATTAGCATCCTTGTTAGAGCATGCAACAAACGTACAGGATATAAGTACAATTATCGCAAGCAAAAGTAAAATAACTTTTTTCAAGGAGAACCCCCTCTTTCTATCATTTTATATATAAATTATATTAATTATACTGGTAAAAGTAAAGAGATAATATGAAAAATGAACAAAAAATTAACTTATTATTCATACTATTTACATATTTCATAAATAGTATTATTCTTAAAAATGGTGATTAAATGAAAAATGCGACAACTCTTGCGGTTTGCTCGATTGTGACAGCACTGTCTGTTGTGCTGATGTTTTTTGGCGGTATAACATTTATTTTCGCTTATATTATGCCAATGCTTGTGGGAATGATGATGATTATGCTCAGGCGTACATTCGGCACCGCAAGCGCTTGGATAACATATACGGCAACTTCTGTACTTTCATTTATACTTGTTACGGACAGGGAATGTATGCTTATGTATGTTTTGCTGTTCGGCTTTTACCCTATAATTCAGCCGAAACTGAATAGGATTAAAATTTCATTGCTTAAAATTATAGTTAAGTTTATTCTTTTTAATACGCTTTTTGCGGTAGTACAGATTATGCTTGTGTATGTATTCGGCATTCCTTTCCTGGAGGAAGGGGAAGGAAAATGGCTGATCATTCTCTTTACCGTTATGATGAATATGCTTTTTATAATTTATGATAAGCTCCTTATAAACCTAACGAGGCTTTATGAAATAAAAATCGAAAAGAAAATCAAAAAATACTTTAAATAAATAATCCTGAAAATCGACTGATTTTCAGGATTATTTTACTTTATGCTTTCAGTTTATTTACCATCATTCTTGCCGCCTTGTAAATATCGCCGCAGCCAAGCGTAATGACAAGGTCGCCTTCTTTCGCGTTAGCAAGCACATAGTCGCATATATCTTCAAATGTGTCAATCTGGACCGCTCCGGGTATCTTGTCAGATAAATCCTTAGCTTTTATACCGATTGTATTAACCTCACGGCTGCCCATAATAGCAGATATAACACATTTGTCGGGAATCTGCAAAACCTTTGCGAAATCATCAAGCAGGAGAGATGTTCTTGAAAAGGTAAACGGCTGATGAACAGCCCATACGTTTTTATATCCCATTTTCATTGCGGCTTCAAGCGTAACCTTGAGCTCTGCGGGGTGATGCGCGTAGTCGTCGGCAAAGGTAATTCCTTTATATTCGCCCAAAAGCTCAAATCGTCTTGACGCACCGCCGAAGTTTTTAAGTCCGCCGCAAATGCTTTTTACGTCCGCTCCGCTCTCATATGCGGCTGCAAACGCACAGAGCGAGTTTAAAATATTATGCTCTCCGGGAACGGAAAGCTCAACCTTTGTTACAAATTTGCCGTTGTGATAAGCATCGTATGATGATTTAAAACCGCCGGGTACATCAATATTTTTTGCGGTCCATTCATTGCTGTCATTCCTGCCGACGGAAATTAACTTCTTACCGCTTATGTCTTTGAGCGTATCTACGGTATTTTCATCATCACCGTTATAAATTATCGTTTTAGTTGTTTTTTCGGCAAATTTTCTGAACGATTTTTTAATATTATCAAGATTTCCGAAGAAATCGAGATGATCCTCGTCAATGTTGAGAATAACGGCAATATCGGGGTTCATTTTTAAAAATGTATTGTTGAATTCACAGCTTTCGCAAACGAAATTCTGGCTTTTTCCGTATCTTCCGTATGCGTCAATAAGAGGCAGCTTTCCACCAATAACAGCGCTCGGGTCGAGTCCTGCCTCAAGCAGAATCTGCGTGAGCATAGAGGATGTGGTTGTTTTGCCGTGTGTACCGCATACTCCTATACAGTTTGTAAAAATTCTGCTCATGGCACCGAGAAGCTCAGCACGCTCAAAGCACGGAAAATGTTTTTTAGCGTATTCAAGCTCTTCATTGCCGTCAAGAATCGCATTTGTATATATTACAAGCTCTATATCGTCTGTCAGATTTTCCTTAACTTGTCCGAGATAAACTTTTGCGCCTTCCTTTTCAATTTTTCTGAAGGTTTCCGTATCGTTGTTATCAGATCCCGAAATGTTGTATCCGAGTGAAATTAAAATTTCAGCGAGGGGACACATACCGGACCCGCCTATACCTATAAAATGTACTCTTTTAACCTGTTTTAATATTTCATCAATACTCATAAGAGCAAGCCTCCGTCAAAATAGTTCAATATATTATACTACTTTTATGCAGGAAAATAAACAGTAAGTTGCACATTAACTAATATTTTTTAATTTCATAGTATAAAGGGATAGAATGAGGTGTTATCTATGAAATTAAAAACTTTTACAATTCCTTACTTAACAGATGACAGACTTGAATATGCAAAAGAATATCTTGTTAATAAAGGTTATTCATATACTGATGATATTTCATCTGCGGATTTTGTTCTCCTGCCTGTTCCTGTTAAAAAATATATGTTTGATAATTTAGAGGATAAGGTTGTGTTTTACGGAATGGGAGATTACAAAGGCTTTGATTATAATAAGGTTAAGTCATTTCTTCTTGAAAACGCTTTTTTAACCTCTGAGGGCGCTATTGCGCTTTATAAAGAAAATTCAAATATGTCCATTTACAATTCAAAGGTTCTCATTACCGGATACGGCAGAATTGCCCAGGCGCTTCATAAAGCACTTTTTTCAATGGGTGCCGACGTAACAATCTGCTCAAGAAGCAAGGAGAGCATCGCTATGGCGAAATTTAACGGTGCAAAGCACATAACCTTTGATGAGCTGAAAAATAAAAACAATTATGATATAGTTTTTAACACGGTGCCTCATATCATTTTCACAAAGGCGGAGCTTGACGCTCTTGACAGTGAGGTTACCTTGATTGATCTCGCATCATTTCCCGGCGGAGTTGATACGCTTTATGCAAGGTCTAAGGGTATTAAGCTGATTGACGGAAAACGCCTGCCTTCACGCTATTCAAAAAAATCAGCGGGATTTTTAATCGGCAAAACAGTACATCAGATAATAAAGGAGGATTTTTCTTGAATATTGGTTATTGCTTTACAGGTTCGTTTTGTACCTTTGCAAAATCAATTGCCGCTCTTGAGGACCTGGTAAAAGCAGGACATAATGTCACACCGATAATGAGTGAAAATGCTTATTCCATTGATACAAGATTCGGTGACGCAGTTGATATACAGAATAAATTGATACAGATAACAGGAAACAGTATTATCCATACTATTGAACAGGCGGAGCCTGTCGGACCTAAAAAAATGTTTGATGTTTTGGCAATTGTACCGTGTACGGGAAATACTCTCGCAAAGCTTTCAAACGGAATAACCGACACCTCGGTTACGATGGCAACGAAAAGTCATCTGAGAAACAACAGACCGGTCGTTATCGGCGTTTCAACAAACGACGCTCTTGGCGCGGCCGCAAAAAACATAGGTACGCTTTTGAATTACAAAAATTATTATTTTGTTCCGTTTGGTATGGATAATTGCCTGATGAAGCCGAAATCAATGGTTTGCGATTTTAAACAGGTTAAAGAAGCAATTGAAATGGCATATAACGGCAAAGAAATATTGAAAAAAATCTATTGACTTTTCAATATATATTATATATATTTAGTCTATAACAAGCTGATAATACGTTTGTTAAATCGGGTTAAAATGAGGATGTGTATATTGGAAAAGATAATAGACCTTAAAAATATTACCGTTAAATACGGTGATAATGTTGTGCTTGATAAATTGAATTTATATATAAACAAAAAAGAGTTTATAACGCTGTTGGGACCTTCAGGCTGCGGCAAGACTACTACGCTTCGATGTATTGCGGGTTTTATTGAACCTGATGAGGGCGAGGTAATATTTGAAGGTAAAAAAATAAATGATGTTCCGCCTCACAAAAGGAAGGTGAACACCATTTTTCAGCGCTATGCTCTTTTTTCTCATTTAAACGTGTATGAGAATATCGCTTTCGGACCTCAGATACAAAAGAAACCAAAGGAGGAAATCCGCAAAACCGTTGCCCAGATGCTTGAGCTTGTAAATCTTAAGGGCTTTGAAAAGCGGAGTATTGATTCTCTTTCAGGCGGTCAGCAACAGCGTGTGGCAATTGCGCGCGCGCTTGCTAATAATCCGCACGTTCTTTTGCTTGACGAGCCTCTCGGCGCCCTTGATTTAAAACTGAGAAAGGATATGCAGAAAGAGCTTAAAGCAATTCAGAAAAGGCTTGGCATTACCTTTATATATGTTACTCACGATCAGGAGGAGGCTCTCTCTATGTCCGATACGGTTGTAGTAATGGATAAGGGAAAAATTCAGCAAATAGGCTCGCCTGAGGATATTTATAACGAGCCTGTCAATGCGTTTGTTGCCGACTTTATCGGCGAGTCAAATATAGTTGACGCGATTATGATTAAGGATTATGTTGTCTCATTCGGCGGTGTAACCTTTGAATGTCTTGACGCCGGCTTTGGGGAAAACGCTTTTGTTGAGGCTGTTGTTAGACCCGAGGATATTCAGATTGTTGAGCCGGGTGCCAAAGCCTCACTTACGGGCGAAATTACAAGCGTCACTTTTAAGGGCGTTCACTTTGAAATACTTGTAGATGTCGGCGGCTTTATATGGATGATTCAGACTACTGAGGAAAATCATAAGATAGGCGAAAAAATCGGTATGTACATTGAGCCTGACGCAATTCATATTATGAACAGAAGCGAATACAGCGGCGAGTTTGGCGATTATTCCTCTTTCTCCGACGAAATGGATCATATCTCAGATGCCTCTTATAATTGGGAGGACAGCGATGAGGAATAAATATTCATCAAGGCTTTTAGACAAGCCGTATCTTGTCTGGTCTCTGCTTTTCATCATTGCGCCGTTAATTATGGTGGCATATTACGCTTTTACTGACAGGACGGGCGCCTTTTCATTAAACAGCGTAGAGCAGATTCCGTCATATATTCCCACAATTCTTTTGTCGGTTTTGTACGGTCTTGCCGCTACGGTTATATGCTTAATTATCGGCTATCCTTTTGCTTATATCTTCTCCAAATTCAGTGTGAGAAGACAGCAGATGATGGTTCTTCTTGTTATGCTTCCTATGTGGATGAATTTTCTTATAAGGACATATAGCTGGATGACGATTCTCGGCGATTCGGGTGTTATCAATACAATTTTAACCTCTGTCGGGCTTCAGCCTTTAAAGCTGATTAATACAGGCGGCGCGGTGATTCTGGGTATGGTATATAACTTTTTGCCGTATATGATATTGCCGATTTATTCCGTTATTTCAAAAATGGATAACTCGCTTATTGAAGCTGCTCAGGATTTAGGCTCAAATAAAATGCAGGTTATGAAAAGGGTTGTTATACCTCTTTCAATGCCCGGCGTGCTTAGCGGAGTGACGATGGTATTTGTTCCGTGCGTTTCTACCTTCTATATTACACAAAAGCTTGGCGGCGGGCAGATTGTATTAATAGGTGATGTTATTGAAACACAGTTTCAAAGCGCAAATAACTACAATCTCGGTGCGGCTCTTTCATTTGTGCTGATGATTTTAATACTTATTTGTCTTGGAGTTATGAACTATTTCGGCGCTGATGATGAAAATGACGGAGGTGTTGTAATATGAAAAAGAAAACCTCCGTTTCATCAAAAATATATCTGATACTGATTTTTATTTTTCTTTATGCACCGATAGCCGTAATGATGATTTTTTCATTTAATTCAACCTCAAGCACATATACATTCGGCGGACTTTCATTTCACTGGTATGAGGAAATGTTTTCGGATTCAGCGGCTGTAAAGTCGCTGGAGAATACAGTTTTCCTTGCCGTATGTACAGCGGCTATCGCGACCGTGCTCGGAATACTTGCGTCAGTAGGTCTTTTTAATTCAAAAAGCAAGCTATATAAAAGGTCGATGATGACGGTAACCAATATTCCTATGATGAATCCTGAAATCGTTACGGGTATCGCGATGATGCTGTTGTTCGTTTTTGCGGGAACACTTGTGAAAAGGAGTGATGTTCTCGGCTTCTGGACGCTTTTAATTGCTCATGTTACCTTTGCGCTTCCTTATGTTATTTTAAATATTATGCCAAAGCTCAGGCAGTTTGATATGCATATTTATGAGGCCGCTGTTGATCTCGGCTGTAAGCCTTATAAGGCTTTCTTTAAGGTCGTAATGCCTGAAATTGTGTCTGGTATTATAACAGGCTGTGTTATGAGCTTTACTCTGTCTCTTGATGATTTTATCATAAGCTATTTTACAAACGGACCGAGCTTTCAGACGCTTCCTATTTATATATTTTCAATGACAAAGAAGAGAGTGAAGCCCGATATGTATGCTCTTTCAACCCTAATGTTCGTTGTAATTCTCGTTCTTTTGGTGTTGATGAATTTTGCGCAGAATAGGGCTGAGAGAAAGGATAATGGTGATATAAAATGAAAAAATATATTGCTGTAATTTTATCATTTGTTATCGCCTTTTGTACGTATCCGTCGGTTGTATTTGCCGATGACGAATATTTCACTGACGAGCAGATCGCCTACTATAAGAATTTGGGACTTCAGGGAACTACCGTCAACGTCTATAATTGGGGAGAGTATATTTCTGACGGCAGCGAGGGGTCAATGGATGTTGTCAGTGAATTTGAGCGTTTGACGGGAGCGGTTGTTAATTATACGAATTTTGAATCGAATGAGAATATGTATTCAAAGCTTGCAGGCGGCGGCGCGTCATATGACGTAATAGTTCCGAGCGATTATATGATTGAAAGACTTATTGATGAGGATATGCTGCTTCCTCTTGATTATGATAATATTCCTAATATGAAATATATCAGCAAGAAGTTTCAAAATCTATTTTATGACCCCGAGCAGATTTATTCTGTTTGCTTCAATGTCGGCACAACAGTTTTGATTTATAACAAAAAGCTTGTTTCCGAACCGCCTGACAGTTGGAAGGCGCTTTGGGATGAGCAGTATAAGGGTAAGGTCCTTATGTTCAATAATTCGCGCGATGCTTTTGCTATTGCCCAGGCTGTACTTGGAAAGAATTTTAACTCTACTGTTGAACAGGACTGGGTTGAGTGCGCCCAGCTTTTAGCTGAGCAGAAGGATAAAACCAATCCCGTATATGTTATGGACGAGGTCTTTAATCTGATGGAAAGCGGTGAGTATGCGCTTGCAACTTATTATGCCGGCGACTATCTTTTGATGTATGAAAATAATGAGGATTTAGGCTACTGTTTTCCAAAGGAAGGCATAAACTATTTTTATGATGCCTTTTGTATTCCTGTTTGTTCCAAGAATAAAAGAGGCGGAGAAGCGTTTATTAACTTTATGCATGAGCCGCAGGTTGCGTTTGAAAACTCGGAATATATCTACTACCGCTCGGCAAATACGACTGTTGAAAAAAATGAGGAAAGCTCTCTTTACGGCAGTGAGGTTATTTATCCGACAGACGATTTAAGCTCACAGTATTTTAAAAATCTTCCCCAGAATATTATTGAGCTTGAAAATAATCTTTGGACTCAGGTTAAGAGTGGCAATCTTTCTGCCGACAGTAGGGAGCAGGACAGGAAAATATATATAGAATGTGCGGTTATTTCCGTGGCAATAATTGTTGTGGCAATTGCAAAATTAATCTCAAATGTAAAAAAGAAAAGGGAAGAGGATTTAAGCGACCTATATGATTAAATGTGCGATTTTTGATTTGGACGGAACTCTGGTTGATACCGCCTATGATTTAGGCAGGGCAACTGCTTATGTACTTGAAAGGTATGGTATTGAGCCGAAATGGACTGATGATGATTACAGAGCATTTGTCGGAAACGGTGCGAAAAAGCTCCTTGAGAGAGCGTTTGAGCATCAGCTTTCCGATGAAGAACTGAATAATGCTCTTGAGTTATTTAAGAAAAAATACAATGAAATACTTCTCGATAACGCATATGTATACGACGGTATTAAAACAGCGCTTGACCAACTAAAAAAGCAGGGAATCAAAATTGGTGTTGTTACTAATAAACCTCATTTTGCCGCTGTTAAAATGGTTGAGAAACTTTTTGGTAAGAATTATTTTGATGTTATCATCGGTGCCGAGGAGGATGTGGCAAAAAAGCCTGACCCTTTTACAACTAATCTTGCGCTTGAAAGACTCGGATGTTCTTCACAGGATTCGGTTTTTTTCGGTGACAGCGATGTTGATATCTATACAGCCAAAAATGCGGGTTTAAAATCGGTTGGCTGTTCGTGGGGATTTCGCAGCCGTGAGTGTCTGCTTTCCGCGTCACCTTCACTTATAATTGACAGCCCCTGTTCCATTGCCAAACTTTTTTGAAGTTGTTTTAAAAAAGTGTTGACAAATGTATTTTACTTTGCTATAATTCATATCGTTGACGCGAGAGTGGCGGAATCGGCAGACGCGCACGTTTGAGGGGCGTGTGGGGCGACTCGTACGGGTTCAAGTCCCGTCTCTCGCACCATTAAAGGCATAGTATCATTTGTTACTATGCCTTTAATTTTTTAATGCCTATTTATAAATGAAATTGGTAATTTTTTTATATTATATTAGGCTGTAAAAAAATGTGCGGATATTGACAAAACTATACTGCTAATTTATAATTATATTATTTTATAACTATATTAATTTTTAATTTGAGGTATTTTATGAAGAATATTTTAGAATACTTAGAAGCAACAGCATATAAATATCCAAACAAGATTGGCTTTACAGATGCTAAGCGAGAGTCAACATTTGAAGAAACAATGAATAATTCTAAAAGATTGGGAACATTAATTTCTAAGTTCGGAAACCGAAGAGCTGTTGCAATAATTATAGATAAAACTTGTAATTGTATTGATGCAATGTTAGGCTCACTTTATGCCGGAGATTATTATGTTGTTATTGATGTTCATTCTCCTATTGATAGAATTCAAACCATCTTATCAACTTTGGACAATCCAATAATTATTACTGACAAAGATTCAATTGATCTCGCACGCAAGATCAATTGCGACAGTCAGTTTATAGTATATGAAAATGCTATTGATACTGATATTAATCAGCAAATTCTTGATGAAATAAGAGGCTATATGATAGATTTGGATATAGCTTATATATTATTTACAAGTGGTTCTACCGGAATACCTAAGGGTACAGTTATCAGTCATCGTGCATTAATCTCTTATATTAATTGGGTAACTTCTGCATTCGGTTTTGATGAGAACACGAGATTTGGCTCACAAACTCCATTATATTTTAGTATGTCGGTAACTGATTTATATTCAACAGTAAAGTGTGGATGCACATACAATATTATTCCAAAACAATATTTTTCTTTTCCGGTAAATCTCGTTGGCTTTCTTAATGAGAAAGAAATTAATACAATATATTGGGTTCCAACTGCGATATCAATTCTTGCAAATTGGAATGTATTCGACGTTATAAAACCGGACTATTTAACTACAGTGCTGTTTGCAGGTGAAGTTATGCCGGTAAAGCAGCTTAACTATTGGATTAATAATTTAAGTGGAGTTACATTTGCAAATCTCTTTGGTCCAACGGAAACTACAGATATTTGTACATTTTATGTTGTTGACAGAGAATTTAATGATTCAGATAGTCTTCCTATCGGTAAGCATTGTGATAATTGTGATGTGTTTATTGTTAAGGAGGACGGAACAGAAGCAAAAGCTGGTGAAGAAGGGGAGCTTTACGTAAGAACAACATTTATGGCGGAAGGATATTATAATAACCCTCAAAAAACTGCAGATGCGTTTGTTCAAAATCCTCTTAATAAGGCATATCCTGAAAGAGTGTATAGAACAGGAGATATAGTAAAGCTTAATGACAGAGGGGAAATAATTTATATTTCAAGAAAAGATTTTCAAATAAAGCGCAGCGGTTATCGAATTGAACTTGGGGAAATCGAAGCAGGTGCAAATAGTGTCGAAAAAGTCAAAAGCTGCGCGTGCATTTATGACAAGAGCAGTGACTGCTTAGCATTGATTTATGAGGGTGGACCAAAAGATACCGGAATCATTCTTTCAGCAGTTCAAAGCAAGGTTCCGGCATATATGATTCCGGATAAGGTTGTCAGAATTAAAGAAATGCCAAAAAATTCTAATGGTAAAATAGATAGAAAATTGTTAATAAAAAACTTTGATAGTTATGTAAAATAAAGGAGATATTTTATGGAAGAGTTATTAGAAATTTTAAGTGAAATAAAACCGGGTATTGATTTTAAAAACGAGGTCAGCCTTATTGATAACGGTATATTAGATTCTTTATCAATAATCCGTCTTGTAGGCGAAATAGAAGATGAATTTGATGTTAGTATCGGTGTAGCTGACCTGGTTCCCGAAAACTTTAATACTGTTCAGGATATTATGGCACTTATTAATAGATTAGGCGACGAGGAATAAATAAAATGAGTTTAACATCACTTGTTTTCTTTGCCTTTTTAGGTGTATCACTTATTTTGTACTATATTATTCCTAAAAAAGCACAATGGGTAATTCTGCTGGCAGTTTCTTTGTTTTTCTTTGCGTATTCAAGCAAACTATTAATCTTATATATGATTGCAACCACATTATTGATTTATGTTGGTGCATTGTTCATACAAAAATACAATGATGAATTCAAAGCAAAAAAGAAGACCCTAAGTAAAGAAGACAGAAAGCAATTAAAATCTGCTATTAATAAAAAGACAAACACAATTTTAACTGTTATCGTTATTGCTTGTGTTGGAATACTTGCTGTATTAAAGTATTGCAATTTTTTTGGGGGTATTATTAATGATGTGTCTGAAATAATTGCAGATAAAAGCATTGTTCCGACATTTAATTTATTATTGCCTCTTGGCATATCCTATTACACATTGATGTCTGTCAGTTACATAGTCGATGTGTATAGAGGCACAATAGAAGCTGAAAAAAATCCTTGCAGATTACTGCTGTTTGTGTGTTATTTTCCTCATATTACTGAAGGACCTTTTGATACATATGAAAACTTAAATTTGCAATTCAGAGCATATCATAAATTTAATTATGATAAATTCATTAATGCATTATGTTTACTATTGTTCGGATTAGTTAAGAAAATGGTACTTGCGGACAGACTTGCATACATTTCAAATGAAATCTTTGATAATTATACAAGTTATTCAGGACTCCAAGTATTCGTTGGTATGCTTTCTTATACTATTTGTATTTATGCTGATTTTTCCGGTTGTATTGATATTGTACGCGGCGTATCAAAAATGTTTGGAATTGATATTGCTGAAAATTTTAACAGACCGTTCTTTTCACATTCTGTTCAGGAATTTTGGCGAAGATGGCATATTACTCTTGGCGGTTGGTTAAAAAATTATATTTTCTATCCGGTATCTTTATCTAAGGTGGAAAAAAATTTCTCTAAGAAAATAAACAAGGTTTGCAAAAACAGATATTATGCGGCTACAATTCCGACTTTTTTGCCGCTTTTATGTGTTTGGATAGTAATGGGTATATGGCATGGCGCAAGTTGGAAGTATGTAGTTTATGGATTGTACTATTTTGCTATTATTTTTATGGGCGTTATGTGCGAACCAATCTTTTTAAGAGTATTTAAAAATTTAAAAATTCAGCGCAACGGAAAAGCTTTTGGAGCTTTTCAAATCATAAGGACTGACCTTTTGGTTACTGTCGGACTTACTATGTTCAGAGCAGATACGTTGACACAATTTGGCTCAATGATTAAATCTTTGGGTACTATTAATTTTAACGTATTTACTATTTTAAATCAATTTCCGGATTTACATAAGTTGGATTATGTTCTGATGGTTTTCTTGATAATTGCTTTATTTATTAAAGAATTAAAAGAAGAAAAAGTTAAAAATATTAATATATTGATTGAAACAAATGTTTTTCGCAGATGGCTTTGGATTACAATAGCAATTTTAATGGTTATATTGCTCGGTATTTATGGTACCGGATATACAGAGCAGGTGTCAGTTTACGCGGAGTTTTAACGAGGTTAAAAATGAGAAAGAATATAAATTTCAAACGAATTCTTAGAATTATTTCTTCGGTAATGATTATTTTGTTAGTGGTTTCAATAGAAAGTGTATTATGCAATCATCCTAATAATTTAGTTGAGAGAAATGTAAATTCATTTTACAATGAAAAAGAAAATACATTAGATTATGTTGTTATGGGTTCAAGTGCAGCGCAATATGGTATATTTCCGGCTATAATATGGAAAGAAAATGAAATAACAGGAAATACATTATGTGTAGATGGGTGTAATTCTAAAATATACTTATCTTTATTGAAAGAAATATTATCGACACAGAAGAACGCAATAATAGTTGTAGATATGGACGGTTTTAATTATATTAAAGAAAATAAAGAATATAATTTCAAATCGTTCTGGATAGACACAATGAAGCGTAATGAAAATTGGAAGGAGACTATTAACAGAGTAGATAAGGAAAACAAAATTGAGCATTATGTACCTATATTGAAATATCATAAAAATTTTTTTCACTCATATAATAATATTTCTATATCCATTGAAAAACTTTTTGGTAAAAGCACAGATACAATGAAAGGCGCAAATTATCTTAATGAGAATCGGTTATCTAAAGATGAAATGAAATCATTGGTTGTGTTAAAAAATTTTTATCCTGCGCCAAATGCTGTTCCTCAGGAGAGGGAGGCGCTTTTATATGAGTTTCTGAATTATTGTAAAGATAACAAGGTTAAAGATGTTCTGTTTTGTGATTTTCCTAAAGCGTATTCTACCGATGAAAAATATGCCGATTTGCTTTCATATGAGGAAAAAGGCGCATATAATGAAAAAATTATAAAAGAATACGGTTATAATGTGCTGAATTTTAATAAGCTAAATAATCCTTGTAAATTGACTAAAGAAGATTTTGCAGATAGTTATCATTTAAAATATACCGGAGCGATTAAAATTTCTAATTTTTTAGGAAACTATATAAAAGAGAATTATGATATAAATGAAAAAGATGATCAGTTGATTTCCGAATGGAATAAGTCAACTGAGGAGGCATATAAAAAATACAATTTGTAATTATTTAACAGTATTTTTTACAGTCTTGAGGAATATCAAATGATTTTAAAAACGCCGTATTATTATAAGGATTTTAAGTGTATTGCCGGTGACTGCCCCGACTCCTGCTGTCAGGGCTGGGAGGTTGACGCAGATGATGAGTCGCTTGAATACTATAATACTATTACAGGCGATATAAGAAACAGAATTGACAGCGTACTTGATAAGGATGAATTCGGCAATACGATTTTCAGACTTGCCGATAAAAAGCGCTGTCCTTTTTTAAATTCTGATAATCTTTGCGATATGCATATTGCAATCGGAGGGGAGCATACGCCGTATACTTGCAAAATGTTCCCCAGATTTATAAATGATTTCGGCGGTACAAGAGAAATGGGCTTATCATTTTCCTGTCCCGTTGCCGCCGATATGATGTTTAATTCAAAGGAACATATGAGCTTTTTCAGTGAGATAAACGACCTGCCGCCTCAGCTTAATGAAATTGACGCTCAAACTTATTTTTATCTTACAAAAGCGCGCGATACGGCTTTTTCTATCCTTCAAAATAAGAAAGCTCCGATAAATAAAAGACTTATTGCTTTGCTCAATTACGGTGCTGATATTCAAAATAGTTTGGATAAATATACTGAAGGTGATGATGACATCTCTTTCTTTGATGTGTTCAAAAATCCTGAAATTATTAACCCAGAGTGGATTGACAGGGTAGATAACGGTAAAATTAAGTCGGTTAAAAATGAAACCTTTAATGAAAATATTGCGTCATATTTTATTTTCAGATATTTTCTTACTGCTGTCAATGATTATGATGTTCTGTCGAAAGTCAAAATGGCTGTAATAGGTGTTTTGATTGTTACATATTTTGGTGAGGATAGCTGGACGATCCACCTGTGGAGCAAGGAAACAGAGCATTCGCAGTACAATATGGACAGATACAAAAAGCTCCTTAAGACAGCAAAATGTCTGTCTGTAAGGAGCCTGAAAAATTATTTAACCATATAATTTTATTAATTTCTCAGCTTTGACGCTTCAGCGGCTACACCGAGAAGAGGAGCATCGTTACCGAGCTTTGAACGAACTATATTTACGTCCTTAAAGTTTTCCATAAGGAGATTATAAATTTTTCTGTCAATCAAATCAATGACATAATCCTCGTTCATAATTCCGCCTCCGAGAATGATGAGCGGGGGGTTGAAAATATAAATAATATTTATCAGCCCAATTATCATTTCATCAATCCACTGGTCGATTACCGAACGTATTTCCGGTTTTGTGAAGTTCTCTTTTTCAAAAATTTCAAATGCATTAAGATGAGTGGAATTCCTTTTATTAACTGATTCAAGCAGCGCTTTTGTCGACGCATAGCATTCATAGCAGCCTTCGCCGCCGCAAGTGCATTGCTTACCTCCCGCGTGTGTTATCATATGACCGAATTCGCCGGCGGATGAGCCCATACCTTTATAAAGCTTGTTGTTAAGGTATAACGCCCCTCCAATTCCCGTGCCGTAGGAAAGGCACAGAAAATCGGATTTTCCCTTGCCGGCGCCGAATTTTGCCTCGCCGAGTGCAAAAGCGTTGACATCATTTTCAACATAGGTAGGTATACCTGTTTTATTTTCAATTATTTTTTTTACCATCATTCCCGTGTAATACGGAATATTATCTGTTGAATATACGACAATGCCGTTTTCACTGTCAACCTGACCTGCGGTTGAAACGGCGACACGGTCAATATTCTCATATTCTTCGATTATGGAAATTATTTTTATAATCAGCTCCTGACCGCCTTTTTCAGCCTCAGTCGGGATAGTATGCCTGTCAGTCAAAACGAATTTTTCGTTGCACAGAGCATATTTTATATTTGTACCGCCTATGTCAAATGTAAGTATTCTCATTTAATACCTCCGAAGAAAGAAAAGTATTATATAAAATTATTATATCAATTTAATTAAGTAATTTCAATACTTATTGAAAAATGAGCGAACATATGTTAAAATAATACTAAACTGTTTTATGAGGTAAATCATATGGAAGAAGAAATCAAGGAAGAAGGGCTTGACAGTCCTCTTGTTGTACATAAAAAAAACGATGCGTCTTATCAGGAAACGGCAACTGAGGTTACAATGAACGCTACGCATACTGATGATGAAACCTCCGATATGCCGACGCTTGAACGTCACCGTTTCAGAAAAGAGAAAAAAAAGAAAAAATGGCCGTATGTTTTAATTGTTCTTATTGCAATTGTTATGGCTGTTTTGTGTGCGCTAATATACAGTGATGTTATTCCTGTTCGCGAAAAGGAAACTACAACGCAGACTACAAGGTCATATACAACACAGCAGACAAATGAGTTTAAGGGAATTATTACCGTAAAGGGAACGTATATTTTCTTTGAGGGGACTGAGGTTGACGGTATACAGGGACTTGAAAGGGAAATAAAATACCTTGATAATGGTACAAAATTTGAAATACAGGATGAGAATGCAGACAGCAATTTCCTTAACTATGAGGTTCTTTCATTGCTTTCCAAGTATAATTTTGATTATGAAATCACACATATCGTATCGTCGGGACTTAAATCAAAGTATGAAAATGTTCAGACAACTGCCCGACCAAGCAGTACTTCCACTACAAAGAAACCGCTGACAAGTACAGATAATTAACATATTTAACATTGTTAATTTTTTCAGTCTTGATGAGAAATAAAATAAAAAGTAATTGACCTTGCCCGAACGGACAAGGTCAAAATATTGTATGAACATCAAAAAGGTTTAATGTAATTACATTTTAAGATAATAGTTTACCGCGAGCTTGTCACAGCGTTCGTTATACGGGTGACCGTTATGCCCTTTAACCCAGTTAAAAGTAACATTGTGTATTTCAAGGAGTGTCAGAAGTTTTTCCCACAAATCAATATTTAGCGCGGGCTTTTTGTCCGATTTCTTCCATCCGTTACTTTTCCATGAGTATACCCAGCCTTTTGTAACAGCGTCGCAGACATATTTTGAATCGGTTGTAAGCGTAACCTCACACGGTTCTTTAAGCAGCTTTAATGCTTCTATAACGGCGGTAAGCTCCATACGGTTATTTGTTGTATCATTGCTCCCGCCTGAAATTTCTTTCTCATTATTCTTATAAACAAGGATTGCGCCCCAGCCGCCCTTTCCCGGATTTCCGCTGCAGGCGCCGTCGGTATAAATATTAATTTTTTTCATAATTTCCTCAAAAACAGAATTTTCTTTTAAAATTAAACATATTTTACCACTAAAAGTGGTAATAATCAATATGTGACTTACTTGACAAGAGGGAAATAATGTCTTATTATATTAAAAAATTATTGTGTACGGAAAAATAATTAAAATAACGGAGGTTACTTAATGACAAATCAAAATAGGCAAAGCGGTAAAAGCGCTTCGGGAAAACGGAATTCCAAAAAGCGTTATGTAACATACCGCAGGGCGCCTAAAAAAAATTCTCTTCAGCCGCAAAAGGCTAAGGAGTCTGTTCGTATTGCTTTTCTCGGAGGTATGAATGAGATAGGAAAGAATATGACCCTTTACGAGTACGGTGATGATATGTTCATCGTAGACTGCGGTCTTGCTTTCCCGGATTCCGATTTACCGGGTGTAGACCTTGTAATTCCCGATTTTACTTATGTTGAAAATAATGCAGGCAGAATTAAAGGTATAATCATTACACACGGTCACGAGGATCATATCGGAGGGCTCGCGTATCTCTTAAAAAAAGTAAGCATACCTATTTACGCAACCAAGCTGACTATCGGTCTTATCAGGGGTAAGCTTGAGGAGCACAATCTGCTTAACTCGGCAAAGCTTGTTGAAATCAAGCCGAGAGATAATATCACACTCGGAAATTTCAATATCGAGATGATACACGTAAACCACTCAATCCCCGACGCAGTAGGGCTTGCCATCCGCTGTCCGGCAGGTACGATCATACAGACAGGTGATTTTAAAATTGATACAACGCCTGTTGACGGTGATATGATTGATTTGCCGAGATTTTCCGAATACGGAAAAAGGGGAGTGCTCGCTCTTCTTTCCGACTCCACAAACGCGGAGCGTCCGGGATATACTATGAGCGAAAAATCAGTCGGAGAGTCATTTGAGCTTTTGTTCAGAAAAGCAAAAAACAAGAGGATAGTCGTCGCAACCTTTGCGTCAAATATCCACAGAGTGCAGCAGATTATAGACGTTGCCCAGTCGCGCGGACGTAAGGTTGCGGTAATAGGCAGAAGTCTTGAAAATCTTGTAAATGTAGGCAGTGAACTCGGCTATCTCAATATTCCCTCCGGAATACTCATTGATATTAATCTTATAAGAAATTATCCTGATGAAAAGCTTGTAATAATTACAACAGGCTCGCAGGGTGAGCCGATGTCCGCTCTTACAAAAATGGCATTCGGCGAACATAAAAAGGTATATATAACGCCGAACGATTACGTTATTATTTCAGCAACACCGATACCCGGCAATGAAAAAATGGTTGGTAATGTTGTCAATGAGCTTATGAAGCACGGTGTTGAGGTTATATATGAAAGAATGTATGAGGTTCACGTTTCGGGTCACGCATGCCAGGAGGAGCTCAAGCTGATGATGGGGCTGGTAAAGCCTAAATTTTTTATTCCCGTTCACGGCGAGCAAAAGCATCTTCAGCGTCACGCCTCGCTCGGTATGGCAATGGGTATTGCCAATGAAAATATTTATATCGGCAATATCGGTGACAGAATTGAGCTTTCCTCAGACGGAATTAAACAGCTTGAAAGTGTTCCCGCCGGCGAAATTTATGTTGACGGCATAGGCGTAGGAGATGTCGGCAATATTGTTCTTAATGACAGAAAGCGTCTTTCAAGAGACGGCATAATCATCGTTGTTGCAACAATCGACAGCGAAACTGGAAATGTTATAAGCGGTCCCGATATCGTTTCAAGAGGCTTTGTCTATGTAAAGGAAAACGAGGCGCTTATGAACAGCGCGAGAGATTTGGCGTGCAGGGTTATTGATGAAAGCTACGACAGCAGATACCATGACTGGAACTCTGTCAAGACGAGACTGCGCGACGAAATTTCAAGAATGATGTACGAAAAAACCAAGCGCAGCCCTATGGTTCTGCCGATTTTGATGGAAATATAGGAGGATAATACTATGAAGGTAATTCTTAAGCAGGATGTTAAAAGTCTTGGTAAAAAAGGCGACCTTGTTAACGCGTCCGACGGCTATGCAAGAAATTTTCTTTTTCCGAAGGGCTTGGCTGTTGAAGCAAATGCCGCCGCTATGAATGAATTCAATAACAGAGAATCTGCCAAAAAATTTCATAAGGCAGAGGAAATCAAGGCGGCACAGGAGCTTGCCGATAAGCTTGAGGGTAAGACCTTTTGCTTAAAGGCAAAGGCAGGAGCAAACGGAAAATTGTTTGGCTCCGTTACATCTAAGGACGTGGCAAAAAAAATAAAAGAGGACTTATCTGTTGATATTGATAAAAGAAAAATTGTTATGGATGATATGAAAGCCTTCGGAACTGTTCAGGCTGAGGTTAAAGTGTATCAGGGCATAACCGCAAAAATATTCGTGCAGGTGTCCGAGGCATAGTATAGTAAAACATTCAATTATATTTATGAAAGGAAAGCGCAAATAATTTTAATCAACGTATAGGAGAATTATTTGCTTTACCTAAGCTATGGCTGATATAAATTTAGCGTCAGGTACAATGCCGTACAGCCTTGAAGCAGAGCAGTCGGTTTTAGGCTGTGTGCTGATTGACGAGGCATGTATGGAGGAAGCGGCGGCAGAGATTACTGCCGATTGCTTTTATCTCCCGCAGCACCGTGCTATTTTCGGCGCGATGATGCTTATGTATACAAAATCAAAGGCAATAGACCCCGTTGTACTTGTTGATACGCTCACAAAATCAGGACAGTATGATACGGCGGGCGGACGTGAGTATCTTCTTCAACTCAGGCAGACTGTGCCGTCTACCGTAAATGTCGGCGAATATATTAAGATTGTTAAGGAGCAGTATTATCTCCGCTCTCTTATTGACATTTCAAATGATATTATCGGACAAGCATCAGGCGGCGAGGCGGATGCGTCCGTTATTCTTGATAATGCCGAGCAGAAGATTTATAATCTTCGTCAGGGCAGGGATAAAAACGGTCCTACAAAAATCAGCGAGATAATTGTAAATGACGTTTATAACAAGCTTTCACAGATTACAGGCGAGGATAAGGAAAAGTATAAGGGTATTCCCTCAGGATTCGGTATGCTTGACAAGTATCTGACAGGTCTTAATAAATCGGATTTAATTCTTATCGGCGCGCGTCCCGCAATGGGTAAAACGAGCTTTGCCTTAAACCTTGCTCAAAACATTTCAATGAACGCAAGGAAGAGGTGCGTCTTTTTCAGTCTTGAAATGACTAAGGAACAGCTTGCGGAAAGACTGCTTTCCGCGCAGGCAGGCGTTGAGTCCCAGAAGCTGAGGACCGGTGAGCTGACTAATGACGAATGGGTACGTCTCGGAAATGCCGCAGGACAGTTTAATGAGGTCGAGCTTTATCTCGACGATACTTCTTCAATTACCGTTCCTGAAATAAAATCAAGAATAAGAAGAATGAAAAATGTTGACGCAATTATAATCGACTATTTGGGACTTGTTTCTTCAGCAACAAAAAAGGAAAACCGTGTGCAGGAGGTTTCCGAAATTACAAGAAATCTTAAAATGTTGGCAAAGGATTTGGATATTCCCGTAATCTGCTGTGCACAGCTTTCACGAGGAACTGAGGGACACGGCAACAAAAACCACAGACCTCAGCTTGCGGATTTACGTGAATCAGGCTCAATTGAGCAGGACGCAGATATTGTTCTGTTCCTTTATCGTGAGGATTATTATAAAGGCGATCTGCCCGAGGATAAGCAGGATGATATTGACGCGAATAAAACTGAGCTTATAATTGCTAAAAACCGCCACGGCGCGACCGGTTCAATTGAATTGACATTTGACAAGGAATTTACACGTTTCAGGTCTATTGATAAAACACATTATGAATGATAAAATGAACAGGACCATTGATAAATACCATATGCTCTCCAAGGGCGACAGGGTGCTTGTTGCCGTGTCGGGAGGTGCAGATTCAATGCTTTTACTTAACCATATGCTTTTAATTAAAGATAAGTATGGTATCCGCGTTTCGGCGGCGCACGTTGAACACGGCATAAGAGGACAGGAATCTGTTGACGACGCAAGGTTTGTTGAGGCGTTTTGCAAAAGAAACGATATTGAATATCATCAGCTTGAAATAGATGCAGTAAATGAGGCAAAGGCACATAAAATGGGAGTTGAAGAATATTCAAGGAAAAGACGTTATGAGTTTTTTAATTCCATACCTTGTGACAAAATTGCAACGGCGCATAACCTTTCAGATAATGTTGAAACTCTGCTGTTCAGGCTTTCGCGCGGTACAGGACTGAAGGGTGCGTGCGGTATTCCTGCTGTTCGCGGAAAAATAATCAGACCGCTTATTGAAATAAGCTCGGATGAAATCAGAGAGTTCTGTGACAATAATAATATCGAATACAGAACAGACAGCACGAATTTTGATAACAGCTACAGCAGAAATTATATCAGAAATGAGATTGTTCCGAAATTAAAAAAAATCAATCCTGATTTTGAAAGGGCGATATTCTCGTTTATCAGCGATACAAATGAGGATATGGAATTTATAGAAAGTGTTGTTGAAAAGGCATATAATGAAGCCTTTTATAATAATACTCTGAAAATTGACGTTCTTTCAAAATATGACAACGCACTTGCAAAAAGAATTATATTAAAATATTTTTCATCTTTTAATATTTCCGTCGACAGATTGCATCTTAATGAAATTGTTAGGCTTACTCAAAAAACGGGTAAAATTCAAATTTACGGCAATTTTTTTGCCGTATCCGACGGTGCAACACTCAGGCTTGCCGACTTTAAGGAAAAGAAAAGCAATTTCTCTTTTGTTTCAAAAGTTTTAAAAATTTCTGAATTTAAAGAAAAAGGTGTTGATTTTTACTGCGACTGTGATAAAATAATCGGAACAGTCAATATCCGTGCGCGTATTGCCGGAGATAAAATTAAGCCAGCCGGACGGGGCTGCGTCAAGTCACTGAAAAAACTTTTTAACGAGCTTAAAATTCCACAGGAAATGCGCGGCTCAGTCGGTATAGTTACTGATGATTCGGGCATTATCGGTGTTATCGGGTATTGTGTCGATGAAAGGGTTAAAATCGACTCTGATACGCAAAATATATATTGTCTGTCAAGACTTCCTTCGGAGGATTAGTTAATGAATAATATGGCAAAAAACTGGAAATCAATTTTAATCTATTTATTGATTCCTGTGTTACTTATTGTGTCAATAGTATTTTTTGCAAACCAGCAAACAAAGGTTGACGTTAAGTATTCACAGGTAGTATCAATGTTTGAAAACGGTGAAATTGCGGACTTCATCCTTGACCTTTCAAGCGGTAATCTTGTTTATAAAACCTTTAAGGAGCCGAAGAAGGAGCAGAGATATTCTGTTCCGAATGTCACAATTTTCCTTGATGATATCAGGGAAGATGTTGAACAGTTTAATTCGGATGAAAAAAACAAGGATAATAAGATTGTATTTGACTACAAAAAGGGAGCATCCAATAACTGGCTTTTAAGTATGCTTCCTACGTTTCTTATGTTTGTTCTCATTATCGGTCTTTTAATTTACGCGTTCAGAAGAATGAGTACGGCTATGAATAATGAAACAAACCGTACGCTCGGCTTTGGAAGAATAAGAGCAAAGAATCTTGTTGATGACGAAAAAAGAAAAACAACCTTCAATGACGTTGCGGGCTGTGACGAAGAAAAGGAAGAGCTTGCCGAGCTCGTTGAATTTCTCAAGGATCCTGAAAGATTTACACAGCTTGGCGCAAGAATACCGAAGGGCGTGCTGTTGGTAGGACCTCCGGGTACCGGTAAAACTCTGCTTGCCCGTGCTGTTGCGGGCGAGGCGGGAGCGCCTTTCCTCTCAATTTCAGGCTCGGACTTTGTTGAAATGTATGTAGGTGTCGGAGCTTCTCGTGTTCGTGACCTTTTTGACCAGGCAAAGAAAAAATCGCCTGCGATTGTCTTTATTGATGAAATTGATGCGGTAGGACGCCAGAGAGGAACAGGAATGGGAGGCGGTCACGATGAGCGTGAGCAGACCCTTAACCAGCTCCTTGTTGAAATGGACGGCTTTGGTACAAATGAGGGCGTTATAATAATTGCGGCAACAAACAGAGTAGACGTTCTCGACCCCGCACTTCTGAGACCGGGAAGATTTGACAGACAGGTAGCCGTAGGAAGACCGGATACAAAGGGAAGGGAAGAGATTTTAAAGGTACATTCAAGAAATAAGCCGTTGGCTCCCGATGTTGACCTTAAGAGTATCGCAAAGAGTACAATCGGATTTGTCGGAGCCGACCTTGAAAATCTTATGAACGAGGCGGCTATCCTTGCCGCGCGCAAAAAATACAAGGCAATCACAATGACAGAAATTCAGGAGGCAATGGTAAAAGTGCTTATGGGTACTGAAAAGAAATCCCATAAGTACAGTGAAAAGGCGCTGAGGCTTACTGCGTTCCATGAATCAGGTCATGCGGTGGTATCGTATTTTCTTGATAATCACGACCCTGTTGAAGAAATTTCAATCATACCGAGAGGTATCGGAGCCGGCGGATATACAATGTATCAGCCGCAGGAGGAGAACTACGATTCCAAAAAGGATATGCTTGACTCGCTTGTTTCTCTTCTCGGCGGACGTGTTGCGGAGGCTCTTACAATGGATGATATCTCAACAGGCGCCTCAAATGATATTGAGCGTGCCTCAAGCATTGCAAGAGAAATGGTTACGAGATACGGTATGAGCGACGTTATCGGACCTATTAATTACGGCGGCGATCATCAGGAGGTATTTATAGGACGAGATTACGGTCACGTTAAAAATTATTCTGAGGAAACAGCCGCAAAGATAGATGAAGAGGTTTCTCGCATCATCAATGATGCCTATAAGAGAACTGAAAAAATCTTAAGCGAGCATATGGATAAGCTGAGGCTTGTAGCGCTCACTCTTATTGAGAGAGAAAAAATCAATAAGGAAGAGTTTATTCAGCTTATGGAAAAGGGCTCTATTGATGATAATGAAGAAGAAAATCCAGACAGCGCTGAAAAGTCTGATGCAACCTCTGATGATATTTCAGTTGAAAAATCTGAAGAGGAGATTTCTGACGAAATTAAGGATAATAACACGGAGCCTGACGAAACACAAAATAATCAGTAATATAATGATGACGGCGGTACTATTACTGCCGTCTGTTTTTCTGTTTCTTGACTTTTTGCACAATATATTGTATGATAACACAGAAAATGAACTTCTGCTGCGGAGGGAAAATTTTGGCTAAGAAAAAAGAGTACGGTAATGAAAGTATTAAATCTTTAAAGGGTGCTGACAGAGTCCGCAAAAGACCTGCCGTTATATTCGGCTCTGACGGACTTGACGGTTGCCAGCACGCTGTATTTGAGATTATGTCTAATTCGATAGACGAAGCGAGAGAGGGCTTTGGCAACAAAATTGTTGTTACACGTTTTCTTGACGGCTCGGTCGAGGTTCAGGATTTCGGACGCGGTATTCCGGTTGATTATAATAAAAATGAGGACAAGTATAATTGGGAGCTTTTATTCTGTGAAATGTACGCAGGTGGTAAGTACGATACCGACGGCGAAAATTATGAGTTTTCATTGGGACTTAACGGCTTGGGACTTTGTGCTACGCAGTATGCGTCTGAATATATGGACGCTGAAGTGCATACAGGCGGTTATAAGTATACGCTTCACTTTGAAAAGGGCGAAAATATCGGAGGACTTGTTAAAGAAAAATATGATAAAAAGGACACAGGAACACGCATCAGATGGAAGCCCGATCTTGATGTATTTACCGATATCAATGTTCCTCTTGAATATTATAAGGATACAATAAAAAAGCAGGCAATAGTCAATGACGGAATTAAGTTTATTCTTAAAAATCAGGTGAGCGCCGCTAAATTTGATACTCTTGAATACTGTTATAATGACGGTATAATGGACTATGTAAAGGAGCTTTCGGCGGATACCGCGTTCACAACCCCGCAGTACTGGGAGTGTGAGAGAAGGGGAAGAGATCGTGAGGATTTACCCGATTATAAGCTGAAAATCAAGGCTGCACTCTGCTTTTCACTGAAAACGCAGATTAAAGAATATTTTCATAATTCAAGCTTTCTTGAGCACGGCGGCGCTCCCGAAAAGGCTTTCAAAAGTGCGTTTGTCAATCAAATTAACGCTTATCTCAAGGCAAACAATAAGTATTCTAAAACCGACGGACAGATTAATATTCAGGACATTGAGGACTGCATAATTTTTGTTGTATCTTCTTTTTCAACCCAGACTTCATATGAAAATCAGACAAAAAAGGCAATAACAAATAAATTTATTCAGGAGGCAATGACGGACTTTTTCCGCAAGCAGTTAGAGGTATATTTTATTGAAAATAAGGTTGACGCCGATAAGATTTCAAATCAGGTTCTCATTAATATGCGTGCGAGAATTAAGGCTGAAAATACAAGAAAGACCCTTAAAACCTCGCTTCAGTCAAAAATGGATATGACAAACCGTATTCAGAAGTTTGTTGACTGTCGTTCAAAGGATGTTAATGAACGGGAGGTCTTTATTGTTGAGGGTGACTCTGCGCTCGGTGCCTGCAAGCAGGCAAGGGACGCGTCATTTCAGGCGGTTATTCCCGTTCGCGGTAAAATACTTAATTGCCTTAAATCCGACTATGATAAGATATTTAAGAATGATATTATTACCGATTTGATAAAGGTGCTCGGCTGCGGAGTTGAGGTAAAGAGCAAGGCGGCAAAGGACCTTTCCTTGTTTGATATGGACAATCTCCGCTGGTCAAAGGTGCTTATTTGCACTGATGCCGATGTCGACGGTTTTCAGATAAGAACGCTTATTCTGACAATGATTTACAGACTTATGCCAAAGCTTATCGAGGCAGGAAAGGTCTATATTGCCGAGTCACCGCTTTATGAGGTTACCTGCAAGGACCAGACCTATTTCGCATATAACGAGATGGAAATGGATGAAATAAAAAAAGAAATCGGTGAAGAAAAGTATACGGTTCAGCGTTCAAAGGGTCTTGGTGAGAACGAGGCTGAAATGATGGCTCTCACAACTATGAATCCCGCGACAAGGCGTCTTATTAAAGTTACGCCCGACGAGGCTGAAAAAACCTCGCAAATTTTTGATTTACTGCTCGGTGACAATCTTGACGGACGTAAGGAATATATTTCTGATTACGGTCATCTTTATTTGGATGCCGCCGATGTAAGCTAAGGAGGGGTTATTTTGCCGAAAAGAAAAAAGGATATTGAAACGAAGAATAATAATCCTCTTGCTGATAATGTGCATATTAAGGGTGCGGGTTCTGTGCAGGATGAGATAATAACCGACACACTTAAAAGCAACTATATGCCTTACGCAATGAGCGTTATTCTATCCCGTGCCATTCCGGAAATTGACGGCTTAAAGCCCTCTCACAGAAAGCTCCTTTATACGATGTATACGATGGGGCTTTTGCAGGGCGGTACAATCAAAAGCGCAAATATTGTCGGCAGAACAATGCAGCTTAACCCGCACGGCGATGCCGCTATATATGACACAATGGTAAGACTTTCACGGGGAAATGAAGCTCTGCTTTATCCGTTTGTTGAATCTAAGGGCAACTTCGGTAAAGCATACAGTAAAAATATGATGTATGCCGCCTCACGTTATACCGAGGCAAAGCTTGCGCCTATCTGCCACGAGCTTTTTGACGATATAAAATCCGATACCGTTGATTTTGTCGATAACTATGATAATACAATGAAAGAGCCTACTCTTCTTCCCGTTACATTTCCGTCAATTCTCTGTAATGTTACGACGGGTATTGCTGTTGGTATGGCTTCCTCAATTGCGTCATTTAATCTTAAGGAGATTTGCGACACAACTACTGCTTTGATGAAAAATCCCGACCATATTGTGTCAGATACTCTGATTGCTCCCGATTTTGTCGGAGGCGGATATGTCATTTACGACAAGGACGAGCTTGATAAGATTTATAATACGGGACGCGGCTCGGTGAAAGTACGCGCAAAATACACTTATGATAAAAAATACAACTGTATTGATATTACTCAGATACCGCCTACAACCACATCAGAGGCGGTTATCGATAAGGTAATAGAGCTTGTAAAGGCAAATAAAATCAAGGAAATCAGCGATATCCGTGATGAGACAGATTTGTCGGGACTTAAAATTACAATTGACCTTAAACGCGGTATCAATCCCGACACCTTTATGGCTAAGCTTTATAAGATGACACCTTTGCAGGACTCATTCAGCTGTAATTTTAATGTTCTTATCAAGGGCAGACCTATGGTGCTTGGTGTTAAGAGTATACTGCTTGAATGGATAGATTTCAGACTTGAATGTATCAGGCGCAGAATTAACTTTAATCTTGATAAAAAAAGAAAACAGCTTCATCTTTTAAAGGGTTTGTCAAAAATACTGCTTGATATTGACAAGGCAATAAAAATTGTCAGGGAAACCGAAAGTGAGGCGGAGGTTGTTCCAAACCTTATGATCGGCTTTGGTATTGACGAAACACAGGCTGAATATGTTGCCGAAATCAAGCTGCGTCACTTAAACCGTGAATATATCCTTAAGCGAATTAAGGATATTGAACAGCTTGAAAGTGATATAGCGGAGCTTGAGGATATCCTTTCAAGCAAAAACAAGATGAAGAAAATCATCATTAAAGAGCTTGACGATGTCGCAAAAAAATATGACACAGGCAGAAAAAGCGAAGTACTCTACGATGTACAGGAGGAGGACGTCTCGGAAACGGTTGAGATTTCCGACTATCCTGTAACACTTTTCTTGTCGGAGCAGGGATATCTCAAAAAAATCAAGACGGCAAACCTTCGTATGAGCGGAGAGCAAAAGCTCAAGGAGGGTGACAAGATGCTGCCCGAAATTGAGTGCTCTAATAAAAATGAGCTGCTTTTCTTTACCAATAAGCGGCAGGTTTACAAATCAAAGGCCGACGATTTTTCAGATACCAAAGCATCTGTTTTGGGCGATTACGTTCCTTCAAAGCTTGAAATGGGTGAGGATGAGCAGGTTGTTTATATGGCTGTCCTCAGCGAATACAGCGGTTATATGATTTTTCTATTTGAAAACGGTAAGCTTGCTAAGGTGGATATTTCAGCCTATGCTACAAAGACTAACAGAAAGAAGCTGATTAACGCTTATTCGGAGAAGTCTCCTCTTGTGCAGGCTATATATATAAAAGAGGATACCGATATAGTCATCTGCTCTTCAAGCGGCAGAAGGCTTCTTGTAAATACTGCCGGAATTCTCCCCAAAACCACAAAGGATACGCAGGGTATATCGGCAATGAAGCTCAAAAAAACGCACAAAGTAACTTCACTTCATCTTTATAAGCAGGGCGAGTTTGAAAAAGAGTGGAGATTCAGAGCAAAAAATCTGCCCGCAACAGGTGCTTTATTGAGCGAAAATGATATTGCCGAGCAAATAACTTTTTAACAAATTAAAAAAGTACTTGCATTATCAAAGGTCTTATGATATAATTCATAAGTAATTTATCGAAATCGGAGGAATTATTATGTCCTGGTATCATTATGTATTCGGTGCTGTATTGATTTTAGCATCTATTATTATAACTATCGTTGTTCTTATGCAGGAAGGTCGTTCCCAAAATCTTTCCGGTGCAATTGCCGGCGGCGCAGAAACCTTTCTTGGTAAATCAAAGGGCAGGACGATTGAGGCAAAGCTTGAAAAAATCACAAAATGGTTGATTGTTGGATTCTTTGTTATTGTACTCGCCGCATTTCTTGTTTTCCTGTTTATAGGCTAAGATTTTTGAGAATTAACCTTGCGTAATGCAAGGTTAATTTTTTTGGAACGGATTATGGATTATATTATTTTTGATTTTGAATGGAATAATGCATATAACTATAAAACTCATAAGGGTATGAATGAGATTATAGAAATAGGCGCAGTTAAGCTTAGCGACAGTCTTGAAATAATGGACACCTTTAAACAGCTTATTAAGCCGAGAATCAGCAAAAAGCTCGGAGGCAGGTTTAAAAATCTAACAAACATTACTATGGATGAAATTAATGAAAAGGGCATTGACTTTGATTCTGCCTTTTCAGAATTCGCGCTTTGGAGCAGGGGAGAGAATACAGTTTTTCTAAGCTGGTCACAAAGCGATTTATATACGCTTGTTGATAATTTTGTCAAGTTTAAAGGGACAACCTATGTAGACTTTATAGAAAACTATGCCGATGTTCAGAAATACTGTATGCAGTTTATTGAAAACCATAACGGTAATCAGATAAGTCTAAGCCACTGTGCAGAGCTTTTTGAAATTGATTTGTCTAATCAATCGCTTCACAGGGCTCTTGAGGACTGCTTTGCGGAGGCTTTCTGTTTTAAAAAGGTATTTGATAAAGAAAAGTTTTTACCGTTTATTAATAAATGTGACAGGGCTTTTTTTGAAAAATTAGTTTTCAAACCGTATTATATCAGCGATAAGGATAATCAATTTAATATTCTTGATGTTTCCCTTTCCTGCCCTAAATGCGGCGGTAAGGTCGCTCCGTTAAAGGAGTATGAGTTTGAAAACAAAACCTTTAAATCAGCGGGTCAATGCAAAAAATGCAAAGCAAAGTTTTGGATATTTGTCAGAGCGAAGAAAACTTATGATGAAATTATTGTTTCAAAAAGGCTTGTTCAAATTAATAAAAAGCGCGCGAAACACATAAATTAATATTTGATTACAAATGTTTACAATTTACCCCTTTATTTATTTTATAATTTGTATTATAATTAATAAAATGATTTTATGGAGGTATGGAAATGGCTTCAAATAATAATTATGACGATTTGTTAGAATCATTTATGAATAATTCGGCTAAAGCTTATAATGAGGATAAAACAGCCCTTGAAAATAAGGAGAATAAACTGCCGACTTCATATAACGTTTCCGGTTCCGATAAAAAATCTAAAAAAATTGAACGCGGCAGAAAAATTGAAAGTACGCTTGCAGCGAAAAATGAAAAGAAGCGTAAAAAAAAGAAACAAAAAAAGCATAAAACTCCGGCGCAAAATGCATTCTCAGTTTTTCTTAAAGGATTACTTGCAATCGGAATGGTCATTGGTGTTGTCGGAATAGTCTGTTTTTCAGTTATGGCAATTTACGGATACAGCGTAGTTTACGGCGACCCTGTTTTTGATTTGACAGAGCAGGCTCATTCACAGAATCAGACCTCACACATTTACGGCACCGATGATGATAAGGTGGTTGAAATAACACGTCTTCACGGTGAAGAAAACCGTATCTGGGTTAATCTTGAGGATATGAGCGAATATCTGCCCGAAGCGTTTATTGCAACAGAGGATAAGCGTTTTAACAAGCATCACGGTGTTGACTGGATCAGAACTATAGGTGTATTTGTTAAACAGAATAATCAGGGCGGCTCGACAATTACGCAGCAGCTTATAAAAAATCTGACTGATGATAATAAGGTTACCTATGTAAGAAAATTTAATGAGATTTTAAATGCGCTCAATCTTGAGCGTCATTACACGAAAGATGAAATTATTGAAGCATACCTCAATACGATAAATCTTTCAAACGGATGCTACGGTGTTAAAACTGCGGCTGAGGTCTATTTCGGCAAGGAGGTTTCCGATCTCAATGCGGCAGAGTGTGCCTGCCTTTCTTCCATAGCAAAAGAACCGACTAAGTATGATCCCCTTAATAATCCTGAGGATAACAGAACAAGACAGCTCTGGGTACTCTCAGAGATGAACAGCGATGATAATAAATTCTTAACTAATGAGGAATATGATTCCGCTGTTAAGTATGAAATGGTATTTACCAACAGTAAAAATTATAAGGGTTCACAGCTTAATGAGCAGTCAACGCAAAAAGATAATGATGAAATTACAAATTATTATGTTGACTTTGTAATCACTTCTGTTCAGGAAGATTTACAGAAAATGGGCTATACAAGCAAAAAAGCTCACGACCTCGTCTATGGCGGCGGACTTAATATTTATACCGCAATTGATTTTGATGTTCAGGATGCGCTTGAGGATGTGTATGAAAATTACAGGCGTATGCCTGATGAGACTGTTCAGGGCGCGATGGTCGTTATGGATTACAACGGCAGGGTAATGGGTATTGTCGGCGGTACCGGAAAAAATAAAGGATCGATGCTCCTTAACCGTGCCTCAATGTCAACACGTCCACCCGGATCTACAATTAAACCGCTTTCGGTTTATGGTCCCGCACTTGAAAAAAGCCTGGTTGACGATAATACTGAAATTTATTGGTCGACGATTTTACAGGATTCTCCGCTGAAGGTTGTTGACGGTGAGCCCTGGCCTCATAATGAAGGCGGCTCATATTCGTCAAGTTATATGACGATTCAACGAGGTCTTGCGAATTCGCTTAATACAATTTCAGCAAGAACTCTTGATAAAATATCAGTTGATTATTCTTATAATTTCTTGAGCGAGAATTTTCATCTTTCAACACTTGACAGTGTTCGTGATGTTGATTACGCTCCTATGGCAATAGGTTCACTTACCAACGGGGCTACCGTTCTTGATTTGACAGCAGCGTATGCTGCCTATGGCAACGGAGGAAGTTATTATGAGCCGTACTGCTATTATAAAATTGAGGACAGTCAGGGTAATGTCATAATTAATAAAGAGCCTGAGAAAACAAAGCAGGAAGCTGTTCACGAAAATACTTCCTGGGTTATGAATAAGCTCCTTCAGACAGTTATGACAGAGGGTACAGGTCAATATTATAAGCTGCCCGGAATTGAGTGTTACGGCAAAACAGGTACAACAAACGATAACAAGGACAGATGGTTTGTCGGCGGAACTCCAAATTATATTGCTGCTGTATGGTACGGCTATGATACTCCAAAGGAGATTTTTTACAGCCTGTCATACAATCCGGCAGGTACAATCTGGAATACTGTTATGAATGAAATATACGAAACGCTTGATAACAAGGGTATTAAATATGATTCGGAATTTCCTGAATGTGACGGAATTGTTCAAAGGTCATATTGTCCCAGCTGCGGCAAGCTGCTTTCGGGTACAGGAAACTATGGTTGGTATGATGTGAATAATCTTCCCGGCTACTGCTCCGGCGGTCATTATGTTAAAAGCAATGATTCTGAAAAAAGTAAGAATTCCGATAAAAATGACAGTACAGACGAAAGCACGACAAAGGCGTCAGCTAAAACAAACGAAACTACTACCGCAGTACCGGCTGAAACTACTGCTGTCGCGCCCTCTACTACTGCCGCCGCACAAAGTGAAGAATGATTTATATTAACTAAACTGAAAGGGGAAATCAATATTTTCTGATTTTCCCTTTTTTGGTAATTTTATTTGGATAATGATATGAAAATTATGTCTATTGATTACGGCGACGCAAGAACAGGAATTGCGTTCTGCGATAAAACGGAAACGCTCGCATCCTCCTATACTGTTATAGAGGAAATATATGCGCCTAAGCTGGTCAGTAAAATATCATCAATTATTGAAAGTGAACTGCCCGAGAAAATCGTAATAGGTCTTCCCAGAAATATGGACGGCACATATGGCATCAGAGCCGATAAATGCAAGGAACTCGGCAGGCTTATTTCTCAGATTACGGATATCCCCGTAGATTTTGAGGACGAACGGCTTACGACGGTAATCGCGCATGATATTTTGTCCTCGAATAATGTCAGAGGTAAAAAACGAAAGAAAATAGTTGATGCTGTGTCTGCCGTTGTTATTTTACAAAATTATATTGATAAGAGAAAACAATAAGTAATTATTTATTCACTGCCGCCGTATTATGAACTGGTGGTTTGGTGAGCTTTTCAATTAACGGTTGTAGGGTTAAAATTGATTACTCTTTTATACTTGTTTTGTCATTCGCCGCGCTTTTCGGCGCGGAAAATCTGCTGTGTTTACTGCTTTTTTCCGCACTTCACGAGCTTTCACATTTAAGTATGCTGATAATGTTCAAGGGAAGACCTGACAGCTTGACCTTTTCATTTTACGGTCTTGCTTTAAAATACAGAAGTACACTATCAAGATTTAAGGAATTTGCTGTCATTTCAGCGGGTCCCATAATGAATCTTATATTGTATCTGATATTGAGGGATGATATTAACTTAATTCTTTTCGCGCTTAATATTCTGCCTGTATATCCGCTTGACGGCGGCAGATTATTAATGCTTTTTTCATTCAGAATTTCAAACGCGGTAAGCAGATTGTTTCTGATTATTATTATCTTTCTTTCAATATATATGATAATAGAATATAAATCGTTTTCACTGATGCTTATTTCCATTTACCTTACTGCATACAGTATTTTATATTAAAAAATTATTGAGGATTTTTATGAAAAAAGAGGTTGAAAAATTACTGCAATACGTTCAGAAGCCTGCAAGGTACATAGGCGGTGAGCTTAATGCGGTTACAAAGGACAGAAACAGCGTTGATATAAGATATGCCTTCTGTTTCCCGGATACATATGAAATCGGAATGAGCCATTTAGGAATGAAAATTCTTTACGGGCTTGTCAATGAAAGAAACGACGCTTGGTGTGAGCGTGTTTTTGCTCCTGATAATGATATGGAGGAGCAGTTAAGAAAAAACAGTGTTCCGCTGTTTGCGTTGGAAAGCGGAGATTTTATCAGAGATTTTGATATGATAGGCTTTACGCTCCAATATGAGCTCTGTTACACAAATGTGCTCAATATGCTTGATTTGGCACAAATTCCGCTTAAAAGCTCTGACAGAAATGAACTGACTCCGATAATCTGTGTCGGCGGTCCGTGCTGCTGTAACCCCGAGCCGATTACGGATTTTGTTGATATAGTTTTTCTCGGTGACGGTGAAATCAGTACAAACGAGCTTATAGACCTTTTAAAGGAATGTAAAAGGAATGGCGCCACTAAGCAGGAATTTCTTGAAAAGGCAAAGGATATCACAGGTGTTTATGTCCCGTCATTTTATGTTGACAGCTATAATGAGGACGGAACACTCAAATCCCTTGAGCCGATAAATAATGCTCCCGCTGTTGTTAAGAAGTCGGTTGTGTCCGATATGGACAAGGTTTATTATCCCGAAAAATTTGTTGTGCCTTATATAAATATTGTCCACGACAGAGCCGTCGAGGAAATATTCAGAGGCTGTATAAGGGGATGCCGTTTTTGTCAGGCAGGTTTTATTTACAGACCGATTCGTGAAAAAAGTGTTGATACAATTAATAAACAATGCAGGGCGCTTATTGATTCAACAGGTTATGATGAGATTTCTCTCTGCTCACTTTCCACGTCGGATCACAGCGATGTTAATAATATGCTTACAACTCTTATTGACTGGACGGTTAAGGAAAATATAAATCTTTCACTGCCGAGCCTGAGAGTAGATAATTTTTCAAAGGAGCTTGTTGAGAAATTAAATAAAGTCAGACGAAGCGGTCTAACTTTTGCTCCGGAGGCAGGCACGCAAAGACTTCGTGACGTAATTAATAAAAATGTCACGGAGGAGGAGGTTATAAAAACCTGTACAATGGCGTTTGATAACGGATGGACCTCGGTTAAGCTCTATTTTATGATGGGTCTGCCTACCGAAACGATGGAGGATATCAAGGGTATTTCAGATTTAGGTATGAAGGTTATCCACGCCTTTTATAGTAATCCGAACAGGAGAAAGGGGACAGGCGTTCAGGTTTCCATTTCCTGCGCTTCCTTTATACCGAAGCCGTTTACGCCTTTCCAATGGGAGCCTGAGGACAGTATGGAATCCCTTAAGGAAAAGCAAAAATATCTGCTTGAATCCGTACCTACAAAAAAGATAAAGATATCGTATCACAATACGCCTACTTCACTTTTGGAGGGCGTGCTTGCGCGCGGTGACAGAAGGCTCGGCAAGGTCATACTCCGTGCCTTTGAGCTTGGATGTAAGTTTGATTCGTGGGATGACCAGTTTAATTTTGACGCATGGATGCAGGCATTTGATGAAAATAAAATTGACCCGTATTTTTATACGCGAAGAAAAAGAGAATTTTCGGAGCTTTTGCCCTGGGATCATATTGATTTCGGAATAAGCAGGAAATTCCTTGAAAATGAAAATAAAAAGGCTCATATGAATATGACAACTCCTCATTGCAGGATAAAATGTGCGGGCTGCGGCGCAAATAAGCTTAACGGAGGTAAGTGCGATGCGAGAAGTTAGACTCCGTTTTTGCAAGCAGGGGAGGCTTAAATATATAAGCCATCTTGATATTAACAGAGCAATGGCAAGAGCATTCAAGCGCGCGCAGATTCCATTGTGGTATACCGAGGGCTTTAACCCGCACCCATATATGAGCTTTTCGCTTCCGCTTTCTCTCGGAGTTGAAAGTCTTTGCGAGAGCGTTGATATCCGGCTTGTTGACGAAATTGAAAATGATGAGATAAAGAAAAGACTGAACAGCGTTTTGCCCGATGATTTGAAAATAATTGATGTTAATGATGATTTTCGGGATTCATCTGAAATTGCGTATTCGGACTATGTATATAAATTTCAGTTTAAAGACAATGAGCTTGCTTTTGAAAAAATCAAAGCTGTTCTCGACAGTAATGAAATATTAGCTCTCAAAAAAAGCAAGAAGGGGAGAAAACGCGTTTTTAAGGAAACGGACATCAAGACATTTATTGATAAATATTCAATCTCAATAAGGCGTGATGTGATTGTACTGAATATAAGACTTTTTGCGGGTACAGAGAGAAATCTTAATCCCACACTTTTGTTTGATACAATTATCAGACTGATTGATATGGATTATGAATGGAAAAGCATTGCGAGAATTTCCTTGTTAGATAAAGATTACAAAGAATTTAGATAAAAAAGTCTTGCTTTTTTATTGCAAGTATGCTATTATATTCCAGCATTTGTTCCGTTGTATCTCTTGCAACGCGTTAAAATGCCCGATGTGTGAGCATTTAAGAAGATGGTCCTCTTTCAGTAATTGATATGAACATCTCATAAATAATTAGGAGGAAAGAAAAATGGACGCACTTAAATTGATTGAAAAAGACAGCACAAAAACAGAGCTTCCCGAGTTTGGTATCGGCGATACGGTCAGGGTATCTGTTAATATTCGTGAGGGTTCACGAGAGAGAATTCAGATGTTCGAGGGTACTGTAATAGCTATCAAAGGTTCTGGAATTTCAAAAACTTTCACAGTTCGCCGCCTTTCATACGGCGTAGGCGTAGAGAGAGTATTTCCTATGCACTCACCGAATGTTGTAGATGTTAAGGTTGTTCGTTCGGGTAAGGTTCGCCGTGCTAAGCTTTATTATCTTCGTGACCGTGTCGGTAAGGCCGCAAAGGTTAAGGAAGATATTCAGTAAATTGAATAATCTTTTAGCTTCCCTATTTGAAAATAGGGAAGTTTTTTTATACTCTTGTCTATTTTTAGATATTTCGCACAATATTTTTCCAAAAAGGTTTGATTTTTAGTATAAATATGATAAGATAGAATTATCAAAGCAGGAGGAACAGAAAATGGCAGGCAAAGGTAATAAAAAAATCAAACCACTGTCCGTCGGGGAAATTGCGGCGTATTCAATGGGCTCGCTTGGCAGCCAGTTCAGCAGCAACTGCGTAAACGCTTTTTTTCTCGTATATTTGTGCATTTATCAAGGGCTGAATCCCTTGATTATGACAGTCGCGTTTGTTCTCGCGAAATTTTGGGATGCTGTTAACGACCCCATTCTTGCAGCGATTGTCAACAATGTCAGAAAGTCAAAATTCGGACGGTACAGACCGTGGATTTTTTTCGGCGCATTAATAAATGCTATGACACTCGTCGTGATGTTTTTTCCTTTGGGTGAGGGTATTTCAACAGTAGGAAAGTATGCATTTTACATTTCAATGTATGTCTTATGGGGGATGTCATTTACACTTGTTGACGTGCCGTTCTGGACAATGCTGCCGACTATCGCAAACTCAACTGAGGAGCGTAACAAGGCAAGCTCTATGGCAAAGCTTATCGGGGGCTTCGGAGGCTTCCTTGTAGGAATGGTCGGTACTTCGATAGTCCTGCCGAATTTTTCAAAGTATGGAATGAACAGAGCCTATATGATTATAGGTGCAATGGCGGGAATAATAATGATTTTGTTTCTGCTGGTCACTGTTATATTCAATAAGGAAAAATACCCTGTTCCGCATTCAAATGTCAGCCTGAAAACAGTTATTGAGTTATTTAAGTCAAACGACCAGCTAAGACCGTATGCATTCAGTCTTGTTCTCTATCTGTCAGGTGTGAACATTGCCTCCTCTCAGATACTCTATCTTTACACATATTGCTATGAGGACGGAGCTAATCTGATTGACTCTACATACAGTTATACTCTTTTTTGGGTTGTTGCCTGCACCGGTCAGGGTATTGCAATGTTCTTTTATAATCAGATAACAAAGAAAATCCCGCGAGAGAAGATATATGAATTTTCTTTCTGGGGATGTATAGTCAGTTATATATTACTGTTTGTAATATTCTTCTTCCTTAAAGAAAAAAATTACCTGATAAACGCTATCGCAATCGCACTCTCAGGATCTTTTTTAATGCTTGCGTCAGGTATGAATCAAATAGGAAGTACAGTTATGATTGCGGATATAACCGACTACGGCGAGTATAAAACAGGAAAGCGCGCGGACAGTATTATGTTCAGCGTGTCGACGCTTATTGGTAAGATTGCCTCAGCGGTCGCTATGCTCATTATCGGACTTGGTATTTCCGCCGCAGGTCTGCCTACTATTTCAGACCTTCCCATAACTAATCCCGACGGTACATATAACTCGTCAGTAAGCGCCTTTTACAAGGATGATAAATATTTAATCAATAATGAAGAAAAATGGGAATTAGTCCAGAGCGACAGTCAATATGACGGCAAAGTCGAGTTTGTTCAAGAAAATCTTATATCAAAAGACAGCCTGACTATTCTCCGCGCTTTTATGTTTTTAATGCCTATTCCTCTGTGCATTGCCGCACTGATAATTTATAAAAGAAAATATCGTCTATACGGCAAGGCTTATGACGACATTAAGGCAGAGATTGACCGCAGAAGAATAGAAAACGGCTTTGATGAATACAGTCAGCCGTCTTGTGAAACAGAAAATGTTATGAATGAAAACGGAGGGTAATTATGGCAAAGAACAACTGGTATAAGGAAGCGGTATGTTATCAAATCTGGCCGCGTTCTTTTTGTGACGGAAACGGTGACGGTATAGGTGATTTGGAGGGTGTTCTCTCTAAACTTGACTATATCAAGGAGCTTGGCGTCAACTGCATCTGGTTTTCTCCTCTCTACTGCTCACCTAATGCTGACTTCGGTTATGATATTTCGGATTATAAAAAAATTTCTCCCGATTATGGTGATAACGAGCTATTCAAAAAGGTTCTTGACGAGGCGCATAAGCGTGGTATCAAGGTGATTATGGACCTTGTTGTAAATCACACCTCCGACGAGCATCAGTGGTTCAAGGACGGAATTGATAAGAACAGTCCCTACCACGATTATTATTTCTGGCGTGACGGTAAGGGAAATAAACGCCCGAACAACTGGTCATCTCTATTTGAGGGTAAAGCATGGGAATACAACAAGGATAATAATCAGTATTATCTCCACCTCTTTGCGAAAAAGCAGGCTGATCTTAATATGGATAATCCAAAGGTCAGGGAAGAGGTTAAAAATATTATGCGCTTTTGGCTCGATATGGGTGTTGACGGTTTCAGAGAGGACGTTATTACCTTTATTTCCAAGCGTGAGGGACTTCCGAACGGTATACCTATTCCCCAGGCAACAGGTATGGAGCATTACAAGGACGGACCGCATATTCACGAGTATCTTAAGGAATTCCGTGACGTCCTTAATGAATATGACTGCTTTGTAGTCGGCGAAGCGCCTATGATGGACGTGAAAACCGCTTTATCGTACATAACGGAGGGTCCGAATCAGGAGCTTGATATGATGTTCCATTTTCAGCATATGTCTGCTGATTGTCTGTTTACCGAATTTCTTGCTACACCGTTTGACCTGCGTAAAATGAAGAGAGCGTTTACAAACTGGCAGACAAAGCTGTACGGCAAGGCATGGAACGCGCTTTATATGGAAAATCACGACCATCCGCGTATCATTTCACGTTACGGCAGCGAGGAATACAGAACAGAGAGCGGTAAGTCTATTGCTAATTCATATTTTCTTCAGAGCGGTACGCCGTTTATTTATCAGGGGCAGGAGCTGGGTATGACGAGTATTAAGCTGCCTAACCTTGAGGACTATCAGGATGTTTTCGGCGTCAACAATTATCATACTCTCCGCATGCTCGGTGTTCCCGAAAAGACAGCAATCGAAAGGCTTAAAAAGGTTAGCCGCGGAAATGCGAGAACGCCTGTTCAGTGGGATTACAGCGAAAATGCCGGCTTTACTACGGGTAAGCCGTGGATGCCTGTAAATCCTAATTACAAGCAAGGCGTTAATGCCGAAGCTGAAATGAAAAACCCTGACTCCGTATTTAATCACTATAAGGCGCTTATCAAATTCCGCGCTGAAAATCCGATTGTTCTGTACGGCGATTATAAGGAGCATAATAAGATGAGCAAGCAGCTTTATGTTTATGAGCGCAATTATCAAGGCAGACGTCTGCTCGTTGTCTGCTCATATACAGATAAGCCTGTTGTCTTCAAAGCACCCGAGGGCTTCGATCTTGAAAAGGGCAAAGCGGTTCTCTGTAATTACAAAGACCAGCCGCAGACGGCAAATATGTTTATCACCCGCCCATATGAAACGAGAGTATATTATTTTAAGTAAATAACGTCTATTGACGGATTGTGTTCAAAACGCAATCCGTCTTGCATTTTTTGTTTTATTTTAGTATAATAGCTAAAATCAGGAAAAGGAGGACAAGCATGGCTGATTTTCAAAAGCAGACAGTTCAGTGGTTTCCGGGCCATATGGCAAAAACTAGGCGGATTATCAAGGAAAGTCTAAAGCTTGTTGACGGCGTTGTTGAGCTTGTTGACGCGCGTATTCCGTACAGTTCGTCTAATCCGGACCTTGATTTAATAATTAAGAATAAACCGAGAATTGTTCTTCTTAATAAGTGTGATATTGCTGATCAAGATGCGACAAAAATATGGATTGATTATTACAAAACTAAAAATTTGTATGCCCTGCCCGTTGACTGCAGAACAGGCAAGGGACTGAGCAGCTTTATACCGACAGTTCAGAAGGCCCTTTCAAATGTCATTGAAAGGAACAATGAAAAGGGAATGAGAGGTAAATCTCTCAGGCTTATGGTTGTCGGCATTCCTAACACGGGTAAATCTTCATTTATCAATCGTATGGCAGGAAATTCAAGGGCAAAGGTTGCTGACAAGGCGGGAGTCACACGGCAGCAGCAATGGTTTGCTGTAGGAAAGGGAATTGAACTTCTTGATACTCCCGGCATTCTGTGGCCTAAATTTGATGATCCGAATGTTGGTGATAAGCTTGCCTTTACAGGTGCTGTCAAGGATGAGGTAACTGATATTGAAACATTATCCTGCAGATTGCTTGATGTGCTCGCAAAAACCCGACCGAAAGCAATTTTGGAACGATATAAGCTTGACAGCATTGACGGACTTCAGGGCTGGGAAATTTTGGAGCTTATCGGTAAAAAGAGAGGATTTCTGATAAAAGGCGGAGAAATCGACTATGAACGTACCGCCGTAATGCTATGTGATGAATTCAGAGGAGGAAGGCTTGGGAAAATCACCCTTGAACTGCCGTGATTATGGACTGGCTTGAATATGAAAATAAAGCGCTTGAGAGCGGATATAAAATAATATGCGGAGTTGACGAGGCGGGCAGGGGACCCCTTGCCGGTCCCGTATATGCCGCTGCTGTTATTTTACCGAAGGGGCATATCGTTGAGGGTGTAAACGACTCAAAAAAGCTCTCCGAAAAAAAGAGAGAGATGCTCTTTGAAAAGATAATCAGCGAGTGTGTTTGTTACAGTGTCGGTACTGCAAGCGAACAGGAAATTGACGAAATAAACATTCTTCAGGCAACCTTTCTTGCAATGAAAAGAGCGGTAAACGGTCTCTCCGTTAAGCCTGATATTGCCCTGATAGACGGCAACAAAAAGCCCGGGCTTGATATCGTGGAATGGGATATCATAAAGGGTGATTCTAAAAGCGCCAATATCGCCGCTGCGTCTATAATCGCAAAGGTCAGCAGGGACAGATATATGCTTGAAATGGCAGAGAAATATCCTCAATATCAATTTGAAAGGCATAAGGGATACGGCACTAAGCTGCACTACGAGATGATTAAAAAATACGGTATTTCACCGATTCACAGAAAAACTTTTTTAAAGAAGATTTTAGATAATGAATAATAATGGTAAGCTTTGGGAAATTGAAGCGGCAAATTATTTAAGAAAGAAAAGATATAAGCTGATATGCGCCAATTTCAGTACGCGCTTCGGTGAGATTGATTTGATTGTGAAAAACAGAAAGTATATCTGCTTTGTTGAGGTTAAGCAGAGAGACATAGGCTCAATCGCGCTGCCTAAAGAATTTGTTACGGCGTCAAAACAGCAGAAAATAATTTCGTCAGCCAAGCTTTATCTTTCATCAAACAAAACGGATTTGCAGCCGAGATTTGATGTAATTGAGATTTACACAAAAGATAATAAAATGAATTCAATAAAACATCTTGAAAATGCTTTTTGATTATTATAAAATATATTAGATTTTTACAAGGAGAATGATTATGCTTTACACGTCTACGAGAGATAAATCAATAAGAGTTACTGCTTCAGAGGCAATTGCGCGGGGAATTAGCGACGAGGGTGGTCTTTTTGTTCCCGTTGATTTACCGGAGTTTTCAATTGATAAAATTACATCAATGGTTTCTATGTCATATATTGATAGGGCTAAAACAGTTTTAAAGGAGTTTTTAACAGACTTTACTGAAGATGAGCTTGATTACTGCGTTAATGGTGCATATTCCGCTGAAAAGTTTTCGTCACCTAAGATTGCTCCGACTGTTAATATTGACGGCAATAAAAATATTCTTGAATTGTGGCACGGTCCTACGTGCGCTTTTAAAGATATGGCGCTTCAGCTTTTACCTTATCTTATGACTGTTTCCGCCAAGAAAACCGCCGACGGCAAAACAATTGTTATTCTTGTCGCGACATCAGGCGACACAGGCAAGGCTGCGCTTGAAGGCTTTAAGAATGTTGATAACACAAAGATTCTGGTTTTCTATCCCGTTGACGGTGTTTCACCTATGCAAAAGCTTCAGATGACAACGCAGGAGGGCGAAAATGTTGCGGTTTGCGCTATCAAAGGTAATTTTGACGATGCGCAGAGCGCGGTAAAATCTATCTTTACTGACGCCGGAATTAAAAAACAGCTTGCAGAAAAAAATATGATGTTTTCCTCGGCGAATTCAATTAACTGGGGAAGACTTGTTCCGCAGATTGTTTATTATTTTTCAGCCTACTGCGATATGCTTGATATGGGTAAAATTAAAGCCGGCGATAAAATTAATGTTGTTGTTCCCACAGGTAATTTCGGCAACATACTTGCGGGATATTACGCAAAGCAGATGGGACTTCCGATAAAAACTCTTGTCTGTGCGTCAAACTCCAACAATGTTCTTACGGACTTTTTGAAAACAGGAACATATGATAAAAACAGAGATTTTTACGCGACAACATCGCCGTCTATGGATATACTGATTTCCTCAAACCTTGAAAGGCTTCTTTATCATATGAGCGGTGAGGATGACGGATTGGTTGCCGATTTAATGAGCAGGCTTTCTGTTGTGGGCAAGTATTCTGTTTCTGATGAACTTTTACGGAAAATTCAGGAAATTTTTGATGCGGGCTATACAAGTGAGGAAAGCGTAAATTCAACTATAAAATCGCACTATGAAAATTATAAATATCTTTGCGATACACATACTGCTGTTGCCGTTAAGGTATATGATGAATATGTAAAAACTACGGGTGATGATATTCCTACCGTTATCGACTCAACTGCTTCACCTTATAAGTTTTCCGCAAGCGTTCTTAAAGCAGTTTTGGGAGAAAATGTTCCCAAACTTGATGAATTTGAAATGGTTGAGGAGCTGAACAGAGTAACGGGTGTTGATGTTCCCGCACCTTTGGCATCACTCAAAAATAAGAAGGTTAGATTTTCTGATGTGTGCGAGAAAGAGTATATGAGCCGTATGGTATTTAAGCTCCTTGATTTATAAAAAAATACGGCTCGTTTGAGCCGCATTTTTTTTGAAAGGACTGTTTTATCTGCACTCACATTCGTCACAGCATTCAAAAGTTTCACAGGCTGTATCGGAAACACTTGTAGCAGATCTGTCACCTACGCGGATTTGACCCGCATGACAGTTGTTTGACATATCGTGGAACTTACAGTTTTTAACCTCGCAGGAAATTCCTTTAATTTCTTTATCCATTCAGTTTCACTCCCTTCAAAAATATTATTTGTTTATAATCCGCTTTTATTCAAGGAGAAAGAATGTCACTTTTTGCAATTGCCGATACTCATTTGTCGTTCGGTACGGATAAGCCGATGGACACATTTGAGGGCTGGCAGAAATATACAGAAAAATTACAAAAAAATTGGAATAAATTAGTTTCTGATAACGATTATGTAGTAATTGCCGGGGATATAAGCTGGGCGATGAATTTTAATGAGCTAAAGGCTGATTTCGATTTTTTAAACAAACTGAACGGTAAAAAAATTATTATTAAGGGTAATCACGATTATTGGTGGAATACTGTTAAAAAAATGAATGAATTTATTGAGGAAAATCATTTTGATTCAATATCATTTTTGCAGAATTCATCCCTTGAATTTGACGGATTTTCCGTTTGCGGAAGCAGAGGATGGCTCTTTGATTCCGATGAATTACTCGATGTAAAAGTGCTTAACCGTGAGGTAATCAGGCTCAGAATGTCTCTTGAAAGCGCAAAGTGTGAGGAAAAGATTGTTTTTCTTCATTATCCGCCTGTTACCACTAACGGAAAATGTGATGAAATTTTAAATTTACTTAAAGAATACGGTATAAAAAAATGTTATTACGGGCATCTTCACGGTGTAGCCGCGAAATTTGCCGTTGATGATAATCTTGAAGGAATTGACTTTAAATTAATATCTGCCGATAAGCTTGCCTTTACTCCTTATTTAATTAAGAAATTTTAAAATAACTTGATATTAAGAATAATATATGTTATAATGCCATTTCAGTAATTAGAAAAATTTGTCAGGAGGTCATAATTATGGCGCTTAAATCATCTAATAAAATTGATACAAATACTTATGAAATTGAGGTTACGGTTACACCTGAGGTTTTTACCGAGGCTTGTAAGTCCGCGTATATTAAGCAGAGAAAATCTATCCAGATTCCCGGCTTTCGTAAAGGCAAGGCAACACAGGGTATGATTGAAAAGGTATACGGTGAGGCTGCTTTTTATGAGGAAGCGCTTGAAATAGTATATCCTGAGGCTGTTACTGCCGCTATCAGCGAGGCTGAGCTCCGAACCGTTGACCAGCCATATGACCTTGAGGTACCTGTTATGAGCAAATCTGAGGGCGTTGAAATGAAAATGAAAGTTACGGTCTATCCTGAGGTTAAGCTCGGCGAATATAAAGGACTTAAGGCTGCAATGCTCCCGACTGAGGCTACCGATGAGGATGTTGATAAGGAGCTTGAAAATATGCGTGACAGAAATTCCCGTCTTATTTCCGTTGAAGACAGAGCGGCGGAAACAGGAGATACTGTTGAGCTTGATTTTGACGGTTCTGTTGACGGTGTTCCGTTTGAGGGCGGTAAGGGCGAAAATTATCCGCTTGAGCTTGGCTCGGGTTCATTTGTTCCCGGCTTTGAGGATCAGGTTGCGGGACATAAAATCGGTGAGGAATTTGACGTAAATGTTACATTTCCGGAGGAATATACTCCTGAGCTTGCGGGCAAGGACGCCGTATTTAAGTGTAAAATCAATGAGATTAAGACAAAAGAAATGCCTGAGCTTGATGATGAATTTGTAAAGGATGTTTCCGAGTTTGACACACTCGACGAGCTTAAATCCGATATTAAAAAGCAGATTACCGAAAAGAAAGAGGCTGACGCTAAGAAAGACCTTGAAAATCAGCTTATAGAGCAGGTAGTTGAAAATATGGAATGTGAAATTCCCGAGTGTATGTTTGAGAGCAGAACTGACGAAATGATTCAGGATTACAGCTACAGACTTCAGATGCAGGGTATTGATCTCAATACATATCTTTCTTATCTCGGTCAGGATATGGATACCTTTAAGAAATCTTTCAGGGAGGGTGCTGAAAATCAGGTTAAAGCATCTGTCGCTCTTGAAGCGGTAGTGGACGCTGAAAAAATTGAGGCATCTGATGAGGAAATTGAGGCTGAAATTGCAAAGCTCGCAGAGCAGTATCAAATGGAGGCGGATCAGATTAAGAACGCCGTTTCTTCCGAACAGCTTGCGTCTGATATCAAAACGAGAAAGGCTCTTGAGCTTATTGTTGATTCTGCAATAAAGGAATAATAAATATTTTAAATGAAGGATAGTGATTATTAATGGCATTAGTACCATATGTTCTTGAACAGACAAGCGCCGGCGAAAGGTCAATGGATATCTATTCTCGCTTGCTTTCTGACAGAATTATTGTTCTTTCAGACGAGGTTAATGCGACAACCGCCTCTTTAGTTGTTGCGCAGCTTTTGTTCTTGGAGGGACAGGATAATGAAAAGGATATCAATCTTTATATCAACAGTCCCGGCGGCTCTGTAACTGACGGTATGGCGATTTATGACACAATGCAGTATATAAAGTGTGACGTATCAACAATCTGTGTAGGTATGGCAGCTTCTATGGGCGCATTTCTTCTTTCAAGCGGTGCAAAGGGCAAGAGAATATGTCTGCCCAATGCGGAGGTAATGATTCATCAGCCTCTCGGAAGAACCGAGGGTCAGGCAACAGAGATTGAGATTGCCGCGCAGCACATTCTGCGTACCAAGAAAAAGCTCAATTCCATTATGGCTGAAAACTGCGGTAAAACGCTTGAAGAACTCACTGAGGCTACTGACAGGGATAATTGGCTTTCCGCGCAGGAGGCTCTTGAATTCGGTCTTGTTGATAAAGTAATTGATAAGAGATAATTGAGGTAGAGATTTTATGGCACGTGACGATTCACGAGGAAATATTGCAAGATGTTCTTTCTGCGGTAAATCTGAGGCAATGGTTCACAAGTTGATCGAGGGTCCCGGCGTCTATATTTGTGACGAATGCGTAGGACTTTGTCACGATTTAATTATGGAAACAGAATCGCCCAATATTCCGCATACAAGCAGCACAAATCCCGATAAGGCGCTGCCGAAGCCGGAGGAAATTAAGGCAAAGCTTGACGAATATGTTATTGGGCAGGAGGATGCGAAAAAGGCTCTTTCCGTTGCTGTATATAATCATTACAAGCGTATTTACAGCGGTGCGGGCAATGATGATGTTGAGCTTCAAAAGAGCAACATTATGCTTTTGGGACCAACAGGCGTAGGCAAAACAATGCTTGCGCAAACGCTTGCAAAAATTCTTAACGTACCTTTTGCTATTGCGGACGCCACAACGCTTACTGAGGCAGGCTATGTCGGCGAGGATGTCGAAAATATTCTGCTTCGCCTTATTCAGGCGGCTGATTTTGATATAGAAAAGGCGCAGCATGGTATTATTTACGTTGATGAGATTGATAAAATTTCACGCAAAAGTGAAAACCGTTCAATAACAAGAGATGTAAGCGGCGAGGGAGTTCAGCAGGCTCTTTTAAAAATACTTGAGGGTACGGTTTCAAATGTACCTCCGGGAGGCGGAAGAAAGCATCCTCAGCAGGAGTTTATTCAGATTGATACAAGCAATATACTCTTTATATGCGGCGGTGCTTTTGACGGAATTGAAAAAATTATCAGCAAGCGTATCGGCGGTAAATCTCTCGGATTCGGCGCTGATATTGAGGCTTCAAAAGTAAACGGCGACGAGATTCTGAAAAACGCAACACAGCACGATTTGGTTAAATACGGTCTTATTCCAGAGCTAATCGGTCGTGTTCCTGTGATAACGGTTCTTGAAAACCTTGACAGAGACGCGCTTATAAGAATTATTAAAGAGCCTAAAAACTCAATTTTACGTCAGTATGTCAAGCTTTTTGAAATGGATGACGTTGTTTTGGAATTTAAGGAGGATGCGCTCCTTGCAATTGCGGATATAACGCTTGAGCGCAAAACAGGTGCGCGCGGACTGAGAAGTGTTTTTGAGTCTGTGCTTACTGATTTAATGTTTAAAACGCCGAGTGATTATACAATTGAAAAAATAATTATTACAGAGGATACGGTTAAAAACGGCGAGGAGCCTATCATTTTGAGAAATCCTAACAAGGAGCCTAAGAATATTACGGCAAACAGCCTTAAAAATGCATAAAAATACTTTAAAAGGCAACATCGGTAAGTATCCTGTTGCCTTTTTTTAAATAATATTATATAATTATATATATTTTTTATAAGTAGGTTTTATTATGAGTGAATTGGACATTGTTGAAAATATAGTGGAATTGCCTGTTATTCCGCTTCGCGGACTTGTTGTATTTCCCGATATGGTACTTCATTTTGATGTCGGAAGAAAAAAGAGTGTTGAGGCGCTCAGAAATGCAATGCAGGTTAATCAAAAGGTTTTTTTGGTATGTCAGAAGGATGCTTCCATTGATGACCCGAATATTGACGAAATGTATGATATCGGTGTTATCTGTCATATAAAGCAGATGATAAGAATACCTAACAGTGAAAATCTGAGGGTAGTTGTTGAGGGTATTGAACGCGCTGCTTTCATGAGCATTACACAGACAAAGCCCTTTGTTTCCGGCACTGTAAATGTTATTTCCGATAAAAATTATGATTCGGACGCAAATGAGGAAAAGGCATATCAAAGATTAGTCAAAAAGGAATTTGAAAATTATGCCTCTCTTATGCCAAAAATAAGCAGCGACGTGATTGCAAAGGTAATTTCAATAAAAGAGAGCAGTGAGCTTGCTGATTATATCTGTTCAAACACTTTTCTTGATTACCCGTCAAAGCAGCTTATTCTTGAAGAATTTAATCCTTATAAGCGTTTGGCTCAGCTTCTTGTTCTGCTTAAAAAGGAAAATTCCACGCTTGAAATTGAGGCTGAAATCCACGAAAAGGTGCAGGAGGAAATTGATAAAAATCAGCGTGAGTACTACTTGAGAGAAGAAATGAAGGTTATTGCCGATTCTCTCGGTGAGAGTGAAAATCCGCTTGAAGAAGCTGATGAATACAGAAACAGAATCAATGACCTTTCCTGCTCTGAGGAAATAAAGGACAAGCTGTTAAAAGAATGCGACAGGCTGATGAAAATGCCGTCAGGCTCTCACGAGGGAACGGTAGTTCGCAATTATCTTGACAAATGCCTTGAAATTCCTTTCGGTAAGTATACAAAGGATACAATTCATCTGAACAAAGCAAGAAAAATTCTTGATAAGGACCATTACGGACTTGATAAGGTTAAGGAAAGAATTGTTGATTCTTTGGCTGTTTATAAAAGAAATCCCGATTTCAGCGGACAGATATTATGTCTTGCGGGTCCTCCCGGAGTTGGTAAAACTTCAATCGTAAAATCACTTGCGCGCAGTATGAACAGAAATTATGTACGCATTGCGCTCGGCGGTATTCACGACGAGGCAGAAATCAGAGGACACAGAAAGACTTACATAGGCTCCATGCCGGGCAGAATAGTTGACGCGGTAATAAAGAGCGGTACTATGAATCCGATTATTCTTCTTGATGAGATTGACAAGGTTGGTAATGATTATAAAGGCGACCCTTCGTCTGCGCTTCTTGAGGCGCTTGACCCCGAGCAGAACAGCACGTTTACCGACCATTATATTGATTTTCCTCTTGATTTGAGCAAGGTGCTTTTTATCACGACTGCTAATGATATTTCCGCTGTATCAGCGCCCTTGTATGACCGTATGGAGGTTATTGAGATTAATTCCTATACAGCTGTTGAAAAGCTGCATATTGCAAAAGAACACCTTATTAAAAAGGAAATGGCAAAGCACAATCTCAGCGGCAGAGATTTAAAAATAACAGATGACGCTCTAAATGCCCTTATTGAAGGTTATACACGCGAGGCAGGTGTCAGGGGACTTCAAAAAATGATTGCCTCACTTTGCAGAAAAGCAGCCGTTGCGCTTGAGAGTGGTGCAAAAAGCTTTAAGGTTACCGATAAGAATATTGAGGATATTTTAGGCAGGAAAAAATATTTTCCCGATAAGATTAGCTCTGTAAGCCTTGTCGGTACAGTAAACGGACTTGCGTGGACAAGCGTTGGCGGTACAATTCTTCCGATTGAGGTTTCGGCGCTTGATGGTACAGGAAAAATTGAGCTTACGGGGAATCTCGGTGATGTTATGAAAGAAAGCGCAAAAACTGCCGTTTCTTTTGTAAGGTCGAAATCAAATGAGTTTGGCATTGATTCTGATTTTTATAAAACCAAGGATATACATATTCACGCGCCTGAGGGAGCGATTCCAAAGGACGGTCCGTCGGCAGGTCTTGCCATTACAACGGCGCTTGTAAGCGAGCTTACAGGAATCGCAATAAAGCCTAATGTTGCTATGACAGGTGAAATCAGTCTTAAGGGCAGAGCTATGCAGATTGGCGGACTTAAGGAAAAATCAATGGCGGCTTACAAGGCAGGCTGTGATACCGTTATTATTCCCGAGGAAAACTTTAAGGATTTGAGCGAAATATCGGATGAGGTAAAGGTCTCTGTTAATTTTGTAACTGTTACAAAATTTGATGAGATTATACCTATTGCGCTTGAAGCGCCTCTTAAGCCGAAAACCGGCAGTAATAATGCTAATGTTGTTATTCAAAATAAGAAGGCGCAGTCAACGGTAATAACACAGTAGGTGAATTATGAATTATAATAAAGCAGATTTTGAGCGTGCTTACGGTATTTTGTCTCAGCTTCCCGAAAGCAATGAACCTGAAATCGCATTTGCGGGCAGGTCAAACGTGGGGAAAAGCTCGCTTTTAAATAAACTTTTTAACAGAAAACAGCTTGCGAGGGTAAGCTCTGTTCCGGGGAAAACGGTAACGATTAACTTTTATAATGTTGATAACATTAAATTTGTTGACCTTCCGGGTTACGGCTATGCCAAAATAAGCAAGCAGGAGCTCAATCGTTTTTCCGACTTAATGGAAGGCTATTTTAAAACAGACAGAAATATTGTCTTAGTCGTTCAGCTTATTGATATGCGCCATCCGCTGACTAAGGACGATGAGGGTATGATTAATTTTATGATTGAAATGAACATACCGTTTATCATTGTTATGACAAAGGCTGATAAGCTGAAGAAAAAAGCATATGAGGAGAGGCTGAAGCTTTCAAAGCAGGAGCTTGCTTTTGCGGGAAATGTTCCTGTTATACCGTTTTCCGCCGTAACAGGACAGGGGATAAACGGAATAAAAAATTATATTGAAAATGCAATCTGTGATGCTGGAGGATTATAAGTTATGGTAAAGAAACCGTTTGTTACAAAGGAAAAGGTTAAGGAGATTGCGAGCGTATATCCGACACCGTTTCACCTTTATGACGAAAGGGGAATAAGGGAAAATGTAATAAATTTAAAAAAGGCATTTTCCTGGAATAAGGGATTTAAGGAATATTTTGCGGTTAAGGCAACGCCTAATCCTTTTCTTATAAAAATATTGCAGGAGTACGGATGCGGCTGTGACTGCTCGTCAAAAACGGAGCTTATGCTTTCAAAAACAATAGGGGCAACAGGTGATGATATTATGTTTTCATCAAATGATACTCCGCTTGACGAATTCAGATATTGCAATGATTTAGGCGGTATCATCAACCTGGACGATATAACACATATTGACGCCGTTGAGAAAGCCTGCGGAAAGCTCCCTAAAAAAATGAGCTGCCGCTATAATCCCGGCGGTGTGTTCAAAATCACTAACGATATTATGGACAATCCCGGTGACGCAAAGTACGGTATGACTACGGAGCAGATTTTCAAGGCTTTTGAAATTATGAAGGAAAAGGGTGTTGAAGAATTCGGCATCCATTCATTCCTCTGTTCAAATACAGTTACAAACGAATATTATCCTATGCTTGCTAAGATCCTTTTTGAGCTTGCTGTTGAGCTTAAAAACAAGCTCGGCGTTCATATTTCATTTATTAATCTTTCAGGCGGTATAGGTATTCCGTACAGACCCGACCAGGAGCCTAATGATATCTTTGTTATCGGCGAGGGCGTGAGAAAAGCATATGAGCAAACGCTCACCGCCGCGGGTATGGATGATGTTTCAATTTATACCGAGCTTGGCAGATATATGATGGGACCGTATGGCGGACTTGTCACTAAGGTAATTAACGAGAAGCATACGCATAAGGAATATATAGGTGTTGACGCATGTGCGGTAAATCTTATGCGACCGGCAATCTACGGCGCGTATCATCATATTACCGTACTCGGTAAAGAAAATGAAAGCTGTGACAGAAAATATGATGTCACAGGCTCTCTTTGCGAAAACTGCGATAAATTTGCGATTGACAGAATGCTTCCTGAAATTGATATGGGCGATTATCTTTTTATTCACGATGCTGGCGCGCACGGCTTTTCAATGGGTTATAACTATAACGGCAAGCTGAAAAGCGCTGAAATTCTCCTTAAAGAGAACGGCTCATTTGAGCTTATCAGGAGAGCCGAAACGCCAAAGGATTACTTTGCAACATTTGACTGCTTTGATTTCTACGATGAATTAATTAAAGAGTAAATTAAAAAATCTCCGATATATTTCGGGGATTTTTCTTTACTTTCACAATTTAATGTGTTACAATATGATTAATCTTGGGAGGGATAATATGAGCAGGAAATTACAGGACGACAATCTTGACTTTTTATTTAAGGCTGTTTTATCACTTGAAAATATGGATGAATGTTATGACTTTTTTGAGGATTTATGTACAGTTCAGGAGTTAAAGGCAATAAGCCAGCGTATTGTTGTCGCTAAAATGCTTTCGGAAAAATGCGTATATACTGATATAGTTAATTCAACAGGCGCCTCAACTGCCACAATCAGTAGGGTAAACCGCTCACTTCAGTATGGTTGTGACGGTTATGATAAGATTTTTGAAAGAATCAGAAAGCAAGACGAAAATGAGCAGTTATGAAACCTTCGCCCGATTTTATGATTGTTTAACTGAAAATGTAGATTATAAAGTTAGAAGTGATTACATTTCTAACTTTTTTTCTGATTGTGATAAGAGCGGTAAACTGCTTGATTTAGCCTGCGGAACAGGAACTTTCAGTAAGCTTTTCAGCGATAAAGGCTACTCGGTTACAGGCATGGATATTTCTGAGGAAATGCTGACCGCTGCGCAGAATAAATGCGGCGGTAAGGTCGGTTTTCTTAAGGGCGATATAACAGATTTTTTACTGCCAGATAAATATGATTTTTGCATCTGTATGCTTGACAGCATTAATCATCTTGAAGGAATTGAAGATGTAAGAAAATGCTTTAATTGTGTTTATAACGCGCTTAATGATGGCGGTATTTTTGTATTTGACGTAAATACAGTTTATAAACACAAATTTGTTCTTGCTGACAATACCTTTGTCTTTGATGAGGAGGAATTTTTTCTCGCTTGGGACAATGAGTACACAGAGGACAACAGGGTAAGAATTATTCTTGATTTTTTTGTATATAACGGCAAAAGCTATGACAGATACAGTGAAGAATTTTATGAAAAGGCTTATGAAATTCAGGAGTTGATGTCTGCGCTAAGTCAATTTGAAATAATCGGTGTTTATGATGAGCTCACTGAAAATCTGCCCAAAGAGGACAGCGAGCGAGTATATTTTGTTTGCAAAAGGAAGAAATTGTTACATGGGTAAAATAGTTAGATATATAACTGACGACGGCAGCGCATTTGTTATCGCGGCAGATACAACAGACGTTATTGCGAAAGCTGAGCAGATTCATAAGACCTCAGCAGTAAATACCGCCGCATTAGGCAGGCTTATGACTGCCGCGTCAATGATGGGCGTTATGCTTAAAGGCAAAGATGATTCTGTAACTTTAAGACTTAACGGCGGAGGTCCTGCCGGTTCTGTTATTGCGGTTTCGGACAGCGAGGGAAATGTACGCGGCTATGTTCAGAATCCCGTTGTTGAAATTCCGTTAAATGACGCGGGGAAGCTTGATGTAAAAGGAACAGTCGGAACAAACGGTTATCTTTTTGTTATGAAAGACATAGGATTAAATGAGCCCTATGTAGGTCAGACGCAGATAATCAGCGGAGAGATTGCGGAGGATATAACAAATTATTTTGCAACATCCGAGCAGACGCCGTCTGTCTGCGCGCTCGGTGTTCTTGTTAATCCGGATTTGACTGTTGCGGTTGCGGGAGGATTTATTATCCAGCTTCTGCCCGGATGTCCTGAAGAAGTTATTGATAAAATAGAATATTCCATGCAAGATATTGAGCCGGTAACGGCAATGCTCAAAAGCGGTATGACCGCTGACGATATTGCGAAAAGGGCGCTTAATAATATTAAAATTGATAAGCTTGACGAAAGCCGAATTGAATACAGATGCAACTGCTCAAAAGAAAGAGTTGAAAAAGCCCTGATTTCAACAGGCAGAGAATCGTTGGAGGAAATGGCAAATTCAAATGAAAGCACAATTGTTGAATGCCATTTTTGCGATAAGGTTTATACGTTTACACCTGCCGAAATCAAAAAGCTCTTATAGCTAAAAAAGTTTAAAAAAGGTATTGACTTTTTTTGGCAGGTATTGTATTATATAACACGTCGCAAGACGCGATATGGCACGTGGGAGCATAGCTCAGCTGGGAGAGCATCTGCCTTACAAGCAGAGGGTCACAGGTTCGAGCCCTGTTGTTCCCACCACAAATGGCCCGGTAGTTCAGCTGGTTAGAACGCTAGCCTGTCACGCTAGAGGTCGACGGTTCGAGCCCGTTCCGGGTCGCCATTTGTGCTTCTGTAGCTCAGTCGGTAGAGCAGAGGACTGAAAATCCTCGTGTCGATGGTTCGATTCCGTCCGGAAGCACCATATTTGCGGATGTAGCTCACCCGGTAGAGCGCAACCTTGCCAAGGTTGAGGTAGCGAGTTCGAGCCTCGTCATCCGCTCCAAATGTATAAAGGCTTCTCTTGAAGCCTTTTGTTATACGGCACCATAGCCAAGTGGTAAGGCAGAGCTCTGCAAAAGCTTTACGCCCCAGTTCAAATCTGGGTGGTGCCTCCATTTAAAGACCTGTGTAATGCAGGTCTTTTTTATATTCATTTGACTAATTGGTTATTAAATGATATATTTATATTGGTGGATGTTAGATATTTAAGCGAGGGGAATATTATGAAAAAACAGTTATGCTTCATTTTGTCAATCCTGATGGCGTCATCGGTTATTGCACCGTGTCAAAGTGTTATTGCGCAGGAGATAGAATTGGATAACATTCTTTCAATAGGGCAGGATATATCAGAAATGTGTGCCATATATGATGAAGATTACATAGACAAATCAGATTCATCAAATGATGAGGATAAAACCATTTATACAAGATTGATTGTAAAAACTGATGAGTCCATTGATGAATACGGTGCTATTGACAGTGTATATGGTTTCGGCTATGCCTTTTTGCAGTATGCAGATGAAAAATCGGCTGAATTTGCGAAAAAGCAGTATGAAAATTCAGGCTATACGGCAGATTATGACAGTGTTATTACCACCTCCTCTACCTCTATAACTCCTGGTAGTAATATGAATGATGAATGGGCATATGAAGAAACGGATACCGCTTCTGCTCTTGATTATTATAAGTTAAAGGTTAAATCCAACATAAATATTGCCATATTAGACAGTGGAATAAACTATAATCACGAACTGTTCAAAAACAGAACTGTTCGTACTAACGCAGATTTCAGCACAGATGCATCCAATGATGAAATGGATAAATACGGACACGGAACAAATGTTGCAGGTGCAATTGCTAAAAGTACACCGAATAATGTTAAACTGTCCTGCTACAAGATTCATAACCATAATGGCGAAGGAACTGCAGCAACGGCTTTAGCTGCTTTTGAATACATCAAACAGCTTTCAGACAAGCCTGATATAATCAATTGTTCATTTGTAATTCTTTCAGGTCTTGGTACTGTAGTAGATGAACTTGTTGATATGGGCGTTACTGTTGTCGCCGGTGCTGGCAATGAAGGCAAAGAAGTATATCAGCAGCCCGCAATATTTGACAGCGTTATAACTGTTGCAGCCACAAATCGTTATGGCAATGCATGGAGTTCTTCAAACTATGGTGCATGTATTGATATTTCTGCACCGGGTGAGTATGTATACACAGCAGATATGGGCAGTAATACTGCGTATGTGTTTGGTAGTGGCACTTCCTTTGCCACACCGCTTGTATCGGCTGCTGCTGCCTATGTTCTTATGGAACATAAAAGTTATACACCTGAACAAGTAAAACAAGAACTTATTGCAACTGCAACTCCATTCAAAAAAAGTAATTGCTATTATGATCGTTACGGTGCAGGAATCGTTAATTTTTCTAATATTATAAACGGCACAAGATGCAAGGATGTTACAGCTAATTATATCAGCGGAGCGTATCGTAACAATATAAGCGTTGAATTAAAATGTGCCAACACTCTTGTTGATATTTACTATACAACAGATGGTACTTTGCCGACGGAAACAAACGGCACAAAATATACTGCCCCTATTGATATTAGCGATTCCACAAGAATTATTGCGGCAGCTTTTGCAAGAGCAGGCACGCCAATGCACAGCAAATTTACTTATCTTGATTATTATATTTTAGAAGAGGATGAAAGCGAATTTGTAATTGAAAAAAGTGGATATTCAGGGATAATAAAAGCATATCTCGGCAATGAAACTAATGTTGTTGTTCCCGATATAGTAAACGGGATTGTACCGACAGAAATAGGTTCAAAAGTCTTTAATAACAGCAATATTGAAAGTATTGTTTTGCCGGATACAGTTGAAACAATCGGCGAAAATGCTTTTAGTAACACAAATTTGAAATCCATAACCGCAAATGGTATTTGCAACTTAAATGAACGCTGTTTCTATGGTTGTAATAAACTTGCCGATATTGATTTGTCATCATTAAGATTTATAGGAAGTGAGGCTCTTTCAGGTTGTGAATTACTGAATCAAGATTTAGAACTCCCACTGCTTGACAGGGTTGGAAATAAAGGTTTTGCAGGAACATATTTCAAAACCATAAAACTCCCGAATTGTACTCAAGCAGGCGACAGTGCATTTGAAAATTGTGTTGCAAGGGATATTGTTTTGAATAATGTAACCACTGTGGGAAACAATGCTTTTTACAACTGCAAAAACCTTGAAAACCTTTATGTTCCTAAAGTAACAGGATTAGGCTCAGGCTTTGAAGGTTGCACGAATTTAAAGATGATTTTTGCACCTGTGACTACTTATATTACACTTTCCATTCCAAATAACACAACAATCTATTGCAGCGATAAATTAACAGGTGTTGATTTTCTTGATGAATACAAAGACTATAAATATACATTCATTAGTCCGGAATACACACCGGGACTTAATGAAGCCGACAGAGACGGTTATACTGATAGATTTATTCGTGTAAACAGTGACGAATTCGCCACAAGTAAAGGTGGACAAATACGAACAAGAGACAATGGCTTGCGTTTTGGTTTTGAATTTGACGAATCAAACATTGATTTTGATTTCAAGAAATATGTTGAAAATATTGATTATGGTTTTGTCTATACTTATGATTCTCTTGAAAATAAGAATGATTTCCAAAAGAATCTTAGTTTAAGAGCAAATAAAAGCAATGTTCTTGTAAAATCAGCCGATAAACGAAATGTTGAAGGTACGGTTTCAACATACAATGTTGTATTCACAAAAATACCTGCAAGTCATTATGCAGATGAAATTTCTGCAAGAGCATATGTCTGCGTAGATGGTATGTATTTCTATTCAGATGTAACAACACGGAGTTACAGTTCTGTGGCAAACGCAATACTAAATGACGATGAAATAAGTCAAGAAATTAAAGATGATGTTGCGGCGTCATTAAATAAAGCAGCATAAATAAGGAGGTAAACTTAAATGAAAGAAAAATATATTAAACCTTTAGCAGAAGTTGAAGAATTCAAAACCGTTGATGTTATTACAACAAGCGGCGAACCTGATACCGATGTTGAATGGGGCAGTTAATAAATAATGATGTAAATATATACAAAGGCTGTGAAGGAAAGGTATTTATCTTCACAGCCTTTCATATATTATAAAGATATTAATTTATTTTATTTAATAACTATTGCAAAAATATAATATATAAGTTAAAATAAGAAATGTATGTAAATATATTTATTGATGAGGTTATTTTATGTCAGGATATGTTATTGATGGCAGTGAATCGCTCGGTATTGAGTTTGGCTCTACGAGAATTAAAGCCGTATTAATTGATGAAAATTTCAATCCTATTGCAACAGGCAGTCACGACTGGGAAAACAGACTTGAAAACGGTGTTTGGACATATCATCTTGACGACGTGTGGACAGGTCTTCAGGACGCGTACGCAAGGCTTAATGATGATGTTTATGAAAAATACGGGGTAAGAATTAAAAGACTTTCATCAATCGGATTTTCAGCAATGATGCACGGCTATCTTCCGTTTGATAAGGAAGGGAATCAGCTTGCCGAATTCAGAACGTGGAGAAATACAATTACCCAGAATTCTGCGGTAAGACTTACAGAACTTTTTAATTTTAATATTCCTCAGCGCTGGAGCATTGCTCATCTCTATCAGGCAATTTTAAACGGTGAGGAGCATGTTAATAAAATTGCCTTTCTTACAACTCTTGCGGGATATGTTCACTGGAAGCTGACAGGCAAAAAGGTACTCGGTATCGGAGAGGCGTCAGGTATGTTCCCGATTGACAGCAGTACAAACGACTATGATGCCGATATGCTCTCCAAATTTTCCGATTTGCCTGAGGTTTCAAAATATGACTGGAATTTAAGAGATATACTTCCTGATGTTCTTCTTGCGGGCGATAACGCAGGAACACTTACAAAAGAAGGTGCGCTTTTAATTGACCCTACGGGTACTCTTGAGGAGGGCGCGCTTATGTGTCCGCCTGAGGGTGACGCAGGAACAGGAATGACGGCGACAAACAGCGTCAGAGTAAAAACGGGTAATGTTTCGGCAGGCACGTCCATCTTTTCAATGATTGTTCTTGATAAAATGCTTTCAAAGGTCTATGAAGAGATTGATATGGTTACCACTCCGACAGGAAAGCCTGTTGCAATGGTTCACTGTAATAATTGCTGTACCGACCTTGACTACTGGGTATCATTATTTATTCAGTTTTCAAAGCTTGCTGAAATGGATTTGACTAAACCGCAGATTTATGACTTGCTCTATAACACCGCCCTTGACGGTGAAAAAGATTGCGGCGGTCTTGTTTCATTCAACTATTTTTCAGGTGAGCCGGTTACTAAGCTTGACAGCGGCAGACCGTTGTGCGTAAGAAGCGAGAGCAGTAATTTCAATCTTTCAAACTTTATGCGGTCTCAGGTTTATTCCACAATGGCAACTCTCAAAATAGGTATGGAAATTCTTGAAAAAGAAAACGTTGAGATTAATTCGTTGACGGGACACGGTGGACTGTTTAAAACAGAAATAGTCGGTCAAAGGCTTATGGCAGGCGCAATGAATACGCCTGTTGCCGTTATGGAAACTGCCGGAGAGGGCGGTGCGTGGGGTATCGCGATTCTTGCTAAATACGCTCTTGACAAGTCAGATGAATCTCTTGAGGATTATCTTGACACTAAGGTTTTCAGCAAATATAAAAGCTCGGTAATTGAGCCTGATGAAGCAGATGTTCAGGGCTTTGCCGATTATATGAAGCTATACAAGAAAGCGATTGCCGTTGAAAAAGCGGCAGTTGAGAATATATAGAAATATAAGGAGTTTATTATGGCTATCAAGGATTATGAATTTTGGTTTGTAGTAGGAACACAGCATTTATACGGTGAGGAGATTTTTGCTGATATAAACGCTCACGCACAGGAAATGTGCGACGAATGGACGAATAAGCTCCCTTGCAGAGTTGTTTCGAAGCCCTGCGTAAAGACGTCTGCTGAAATATTAGATATTATGCGTCAGGCAAATACTGACCCTGCCTGTGCAGGTGTTATAACTTGGATGCACACATTCTCACCGTCAAAAATGTGGATTGCGGGACTTAACGAGCTTTCAAAGCCGTATCTCCACGTGAATACTCAGTACAACCGTGACATTCCATGGAATGATATAGATATGGATTTTATGAACTTAAATCAGTCTGCTCACGGTGACAGAGAGCACGGTTATATTCACGCTCGCATGAGAAAGAAGGTTAAGGTTGCCGCCGGTTACTGGAAGGACGAGGAATTTCAGAATAAGATAGGAGTATGGATGAGGGCTGCTGTCGGTGCTGCCGAGTCAAGAAAGCTCAGAGTTCTTCGTATTTCAGATAATATGAGAAATGTTGCGGTTACTGACGGTGATAAAATTGAGGCACAGATTAAGCTTGGCTGGCAGGTTGACCACTATGGCGTAGGCGATATTATAAGACTTGTTGGCGAGGTAACTGACACTGAAATTGACGAGCAGATGGCTGAATATGAGAAGTATTATGATATGGATACCGATAATATTGACGCTGTTCGCTATCAGGCGCGTGAAGAGGTCGCAATAAAAAAATTCCTTGATGAAAACGGCTTTGGTGCTTTCCATACCAACTTTGAGGATTTACAGCAGTTAAGACAGCTTCCCGGACTTGCATCACAGGATCTTATGCGTCAGGGATATGGTTTCGGAGCAGAGGGTGACTGGAAGGTTGCCGCTATGACAAGGATTATGAAGCTGATGTCCGAAGGTATGACGGAGGGCGGCACAGCCTTTATGGAGGACTATACGTATCACTTTGAGCCGGGAAATGAAATGCTTTTAGGCTCGCATATGCTTGAGGTTTGCCCGACAATTGCTAAGGATAAGCCAAAAATTCAGGTACACCCGCTCGGTATCGGCGACAGGGAGGACCCGGCAAGATTAGTATTCAAGGCGCAGACAGGCAACGCTATTGTTGTAACGCTTGTTGATATGGGCGACCGTCTCAGAATGATAGTTAATGATGTTGAATGTAAAGAGCAGGAGCATGATATGCCGAATCTTCCTGTTGCAGGCGTGCTCTGGAAGCCGTTGCCTTGTCTCCAGACCTCTGCCGAGGCTTGGATTTACGCAGGAGGCGCTCACCATTCCGTTCTTTCCTATACACTTACTGCTGAACATATGAGAGATTTTGCGGAAATTATGGGAATTGAATTTATCCATATTAATAAGGATACTGAAATGAATTCCTTTAAGAAAGAACTGTTTTACAATGATGTGGCATATAAGCTTGGAATGTAAGGTGGTGCTTTGATGTTAGAGGAATTGAAAGAAAAGGTTTATAAAGCTAATTTACAGCTTGTTCAATACGGGCTTGTAGTTTTAACATGGGGAAATGTTTCCGCCATTGACAAAAAAACGAATTTGGTGGTCATAAAGCCGTCAGGTGTGCCGTATGATACTATGAAAGCCTCCGATATGGTTGTTATGGATTTGCAGGGAAATAAAGTTGAGGGAGAGCTTAACCCCTCGTCAGATACTCCGACGCACCTTGAACTGTACAGAAAATTTGATAATATCGGCGGTATTGTTCATACACATTCCTCATGGGCGTGCGCGTGGGCGCAGGCAGGATGCGATATTCCTGCGTACGGTACAACCCACGCCGATTTTGCAAACGGCGATATTCCCTGCGCAAGAGGTCTTACCAAGGAAGAAGTAAACGGTGAATATGAGCTTAATACGGGTAAGGTTATTGTTGAAGAATTTGAACGCAGAGCCATTAGTCCCGAGGAATGTCCGGCTGTTTTAATTCACAGACACGGACCGTTTACGTGGGGCAAAGATCCCTTTAAGGCTGTTGAAAACGCCCTTATTCTTGAAGAGGTTGCGAAAATGGCAAGCCGTACTCAAAGAGTCGCGCAATATGATGAAAATTCAAATATAGGCATTGAGCAGTATCTCCTTGATAAGCATTATCAACGAAAACATGGCAAAAATGCTTATTACGGACAAAAATAATTTTAAGGAGGAGTAAATGTTGACTAAGAAAATCTCATTGCTTATTGCAGTAATTGCAATAACTGTTTGTTCACTTTTTACATTTAATGCTTTTGCTGAAGAAACGACTGTTCCCGACGAACCGTCCGCGCCGATTGCGATAACAAGTAAAAATACCGCTGTTACTCTTGATAAGACATCATATAATTATGACGCCAAAGAGAAAAAGCCCAATGCCACGGTCGTTTATACAGACGATAACGGTAAAAAAATCACACTTGTTAAAGGTAAAGATTACAACATTAAATATTCTAATAATAAAAATGTTGGTAAAGCAACAGTAACGATTGACGGTATAGGCAAATATACAGGTACGCTCACCAAGAATTTTACCATCAAGGCAATCAGCATTACCGGTAAAACCTTTTCTATTACCTTAGGCTACAATAGCTGCACCTATTCAGGCGCTAAAAAGACCCCTCTTCCAAAAATTTACTGGAATAACGGCGGCAAAAAGGTTCTTCTTGTCAGAAATACAGATTATAATGCTGTATGGACAAATAACGTAAATATTGGTCAGGCAACAGTTACTATAACAGGTAAGGGTAATTTCTCGGGAACGGTTAAAAAGAATTACAGAATTTTACCAAAGCAGACAACCGGCTTTAAAATTACAGGCTCAACAGCCAATTCAGTTTCGCTGAGCTGGACTAAGCAAAAAGGTATTTCAGGCTATCAGATTGTTAAATATGACCCGAATAAAAAGAAATATGTTCAGGTAAAAAGGGTATCCGCTAACGCAATCAGATGTACCATAAGCGGTTTGAACGCGTCAACAGCTTATCATTTTAAAATCAGAGCATACAAGACATTAAGCGACAAAAAAACCAATTATTACGGTGCGTACAGTGCCGACGTCGCGACAGCAACAGCACCTGTACGAATCACAACAACGTCTGTTACAAAGAGCGGAAGAACAATCACCGTTGAATGGAAAAAAACAAAATCATCAGGTTATCAGATATTTTACAGCACGGACAGCAAATTTAAAAATTATAAGTGTATTACCTTAAAAGGCACATCCAGAACATCATATAAGATTAAAAATGTAAATAAAAACAAGAATTACTACGTCAAAGTAAGAGCATATATCAATTATAAAAATGTTGCTCATAAAGGTATATGCAGTCCCTATCTGAGTACCTATTACTCAAACCTCTACGCAACCTACACGTCAAGCTATGTCAACAATGCGAACAGAACGAAAAATCTTCAGATAGCGTCAAAGGCAATTTCCGGAACTATTATTAAGCCGGGTGAAACCTTTTCATTCAATGATGTTGTTGGTCCGAGAACATCCGCGAAAGGATACAAATCTGCTCCTGTATTCACAGGTGGTAATGGTGTAGAAGACGGTATCGGAGGAGGAATTTGCCAGGTTGCTTCAACTATGTTTAACTGTGTATTAAAAGCAAATGTAGGCATTGTAGAAAGACATCAGCACAGCCAGAGAGTTGCATATGTACCTCTTGGAAGAGATGCCGCCATTTCTGGTACAGCACAGGATTTCAAGTGGAAAAACACGACAGGTCAGCCTATCAGGATTGTAATGACTGTTAAAAACGGTAAAATCACCTGTAGTTTTTATACATCCGTTAAGGCAAAGCCGTCAGCAGTTTCACTGAAAGTTACACAAAGCGGTAAAAACTTTACGCTTAGAAGATATGTAAAGGGTAAAGTAAATTATACATGTAGATCATATTATTAAGTGATTAAGAAAATATCCTATGTCGTTCAGGCATAGGATATTTTATACAGTAAAAAATCCCACAGCATTTGCTGTGGGATTTTAATTATTGTCTAGCTACTTGCGTGACAACCCCCGGTTCTACCGGGGGGAAGAAGAAAGCTTTAGTAAAAATAAAACCGCCGAGCTGCAAGCAAGGCGAGAGTATTGGCGAAAAATAACC
>CANQXE010000003.1 GCA_947627725.1 uncultured Clostridia bacterium
ATTCAAGAAAGGTGGTGCAGACAATGGAACTGATGAAGGTGCTTTCTAATCCAGTAAGGATGCAGGTAATGCAATATTTGCAAGCACACGGCGAAGCAACGACAAAGCAGATTTCCGAAGCAGTCACAGATGTACCTGCCCCTACACTGTATCGGCATATCAACACCCTGCTAAAAGAAGAAGTCCTGTTTGTAAAAGAGGAACGAAAAGTACGGGGGAGCTTGGAAAGGCTGCTTGCAATCAATGTAGAAAAAATAGCAAAGACGGTCAACAGCAGCATATCGGAAACTGCGTACCAGTTTTTGATGGAGCTTTTTATGAAATTCCAGAGGTATGGCGGCAAAGCGGATGCTGACCCGCAAAAAGACCGTCTTAGTATGAGGACTTGCGTTTTCACACTCACGGATAACAGCTTTGACAGCTTTATGCAGGAAATCGGGGCAGTCATAGAAAAATATCAGAAAGCGGAGGAAAATGGGAAGTTGCGAAGCATTTCCTTTATTTCAGCTCCTATCGAGGAAGAAGGACAATAAGTATGGCTATGAAAGAAAAGAAAGTAACGATAAAAGGAAGCGTATCTATTGGGGCAACAGTTTTCTATCCCGATGACGGCGGGAAATATCCTGCTATCGTCTTGATTATGGGTACGGGAAAGACTGACCGTGACGGGAATGAAAAAGGCTTCAAAACAGACCTTTATAAAAACTTTGCAGAAATGTTTGCGAAGTGTGGCTTTGTGAGTGTCCGATACGATAAGCGTGGAACTTACCAAACAGAAGGAAACTATAATACGGCGGGACTGGGTGACCTTATGGACGATGCCATTTCTGTAATTCAATACACGAAGTCGCTGCCCTATGTAGATGAAACAAGAGTAATTGTCTGCGGTCACAGCGAGGGAGCTATGATAGCCACCCTACTTTCATCGAAAGAGGATACGGCAGGGCTTTTGCTTTTTGGCGGTGCGGCGACCTGCATGAAAGACGCCCTGCTCTACCAGAACTATCTTGCGGCAGAGGAATTTGCAAAGAAAAAGGGGCTGCTTGGTATGCTCCTTAGAAGCCAGACATCGCAGGAAAAGACGGATGCCAAAGTTGACGCTATGTTCCAGAAATGTATTTCTGCAAAAAAGGACAGGGTATTTTTCGGCGGTGCAATGCTCAATGCCAAATGGGTAAAAGAACACGCTTCTTACCGTTCAGAAGATTATGTTGCACTTTTGGAGCAATACGGCAAGCCGATTTTAGCAGTTACGGGAACAGCAGACATCTCAACTGATTATAGGCGGCTTTCTGCCCTGCATGGCATACCGTTTGCGGAAAGTTATACACCTTATAATGTAAACCATATCCTGCGTGAAATAGATGACGACAACAGCGTGATGACTGTAAAAAAACAGTATGGGCGACTGGCGGCACAGCCTGTTCATTCTGATACAGAACAGCATATAAAGAAATGGCTTAGCCAGTTTCAGATATAGGATAACTGAAAGGATTAAGAAAATGAATGTTTCAAATCAAAGACAAAAAAATCATCATAAGAGAATTTTGGCAGCGGTAATTGCCGTTCTGGGAGTATGCGTGTTGACAGCCTGTATTTTGGCAGCAGAAAATATCTCCAATATGACACTGGCGGTGAAAGTCATAACCATAATAGGCGGCTGCGTAGCCTTTGGGGCAGCTTTTATCATTGCCGTTATACTGGATAGAGCCGCAGGACATTATGAGTGCAGAGAATGCCATCATCATTTTCAACCGACCATAACAGCCTATCTTTTGGGTATGCGTTCGCCAACTAAAAGATACCTGCGATGCCCTAAATGCAGAAAGTATAGTTATTGCAGAGTAGAACTTGATGAAATGATTTAAGCGTTTCATATTTTATGGAAATATAGCAAAAACACTTGAAATACGGAAATGCCACGCAAAGTAGCGGAAAAAACTGAAATGTAACCCCTGCTTGCTTGTAATGCAAAGCACGGTTTTCTATACTTGGCGTATCAACACAAGGAGGTCACGAGAATGACATTTGCAGAAAAACTAAAATCTATCCGCAAGCAGGCAGGACTTTCGCAGGAACAGCTTGCGGAGAAGTTAGGCGTGTCAAGGCAGGCGGTTACAAAATGGGAAACGGACGCGGGTATTCCTGACATTGAAAATATTATGGCAATCTCCGCCCTATTTGACATTTCCATTGACGAGCTGCTCTCTAATGAAAGAGGGGCGAAAAAACCGACGGATTATCTTTATGAGAGTATCACGGAATACGATATTGACGAGCCGAAACGCTATGATATGAAATTCGGTGGAGCAAAGCAATTCGTATTGTCTGGTTATGAAGGGGAGAAAATCCGTGTCCGTCTGGCGTCCAATACCCTCTCCACGCTCCAGAATGACTTTAAGGTCAAGATTGACGACATCCGAAAAAGGATTGATGTGGATGTAAACCGTAGAAACGGCGTATCTGAAGCGGCAGCAAAGGAAGCGGTCAGTATATTCGTCCAAATCCCATCGCCGTATATTGGGAAAATCGAATGTGCGGTCAATGCGGAAACCGTAGAAATCCGCTCTCTGGAATGCGACAGCATAGAGCTTGATGTAAAGACACCGAATATCATTCTAAACGATGTCGGCGGCACAGTAGAAATTAACTGCAATCTGGATATGAGTGTGGTTTGCAATTCCTTAAAGGGATACCTTGCAATCAATCAGGTGTCGGCAACTTCCAAAATCCATATTCCAGAGGGTGAAGTATTTACTGCTGTTACGAAAGGTATTGGAACGAGCATTTCCTATGAAAAGGACGGCAGGCAGACGGAACGGTTTGACACGCCCGATGCGGAAAATGTCATAGAACTGAACGGCATTAAAAGTGAGCTTGTTATTTGCAACGATTAAAAACGAAGGAGTGTAAAAAATGAATAATCTTGAAAAAATCCAAAAGACAATGAAAGTCTTTCAAACACTAACGAAGATTGTAATGGTATTTAGCTTTGTGGCGATTGCCTTTACATTAGTAACTGGCAGCGTAAGTTTGATGGCAGATAAACTTCCATTTGGTGAGCTTCTGCAAAGGTTGCTCATAGAAGCTGACAGAACGATTGACAATCGTGAAATAGGAATAGCCCTGCTCTGTGAAAGTGTGGTTTTGATTTTCGGAGCGATTGAAGCTATTTGTGTTTGCAGATATTTTAAGTTGGAACTGAGTGAGGGAACACCTTTTACCGAAACAGGAGCAAAAATCATAACGAAACTCGGAATACTCTTTATTGTTGTAGATATTTTATCAGCAGCATTTTCTTCTGCGATGGAAAAGTTTGCGTTTGTTTCAGAACGGATGGATAACGGCGGTGGCATTGGTATCGGCATTTGCTTGATTTTACTTGCAATGGTTGTTCGTTACGGTGCGGAATTGGAGCAACGAGGCAGAGCGAAGTAACGCAGGAGGGTTTCTATGGAAAACAGCCAATGGGTACACTGCCCTGTCTGCGGAAATAAGACGAGATTGCAGCTACGGGCGGATACGGAATTGAAAAACTTTCCCCTCTACTGCCCGAAGTGCAGACAGGAAAGTTTGATTGACGCAAAGGATTTACAGGTAACAGTGATTAAAGGGATTGAAGCGAAAACGCCGAGATGATTAACTCAGCGACAAATCGGTGTTTACGGAGGCGGTAGCATATGAATAAAGAAATCCTGTTATCTAATATAGGCAAGGTTCACACTACGGAAATGGGAATTGATAGGATAAAGAAAAATCTGAAATTAGATACCGATGATGTGGTTGAATGGTGCAAGAAAAAGCTATTAGACGAGGGGTGCAATATTTATAAGCAGGGAAAAAATTGGTATTGCGAAATTGACAATGTTAAAATAACGATAAACTCGTACAGTTACACAATTATTACAGCACATACGATTAAATAACTTCCCGTTTGTCGGGAAGTCAGGTATAAATAAAACTCAGAATTTGGAGGAAGAAAAGAATGGTATTTAAGTTGATTTCCATAGCCAGCTTCATTGCTTTTTATGGCTGCTATTTTGTGAAATTGTTTCATCAAAAAAAGCAGGGAATACAGACAGACCAAATCGGAAAGAACAAAGTTGGTTTTGTGAAATTCGTGGAAGTTACCATGAAGATTGCGGCGATTCTTGTTTTTATAGCGGGACTTGCCAGTATTTTTCTTGAAACGAGTCATAGTCCTGCTGCAGTTCGGATTTTGGGAGCGATACTGAGTGTTACAGGAACGGTTATATTTATCGTTGCGGTATGGACGATGCGGGATAGTTGGCGGGTAGGAGTTTCCAAAACCGATAAAACGGAGCTTGTGACAAACGGCATTTATCAAATCAGCCACCATCCCGCCTTTCTGGGATTTGACCTTTTATATATTGGCACACTATTGATGTTTTTTAACTGGATTTTGTGCTTCCTAACGGTATTTGCGGTCATCATGTACCATTTGCAGATTGTCAATGTCGAAGAAGATTTTTTCCTTGCCACATTTGGAAATGAGTATCTGCAATATAAGAAGAAAGTTTGTCGCTATATTGGCAGAAAGCGATAACTTCCAATTTATCGGGCAGACATACATAAACAAAGATCCAGACGCATTGACGCAGAGCCGGTGAACGACTGAATATCATTTCAGTTTGCTGGCTCTTTCTTATGCCCAAATCTATTAGTATTCCCCACCAGCCGAAAAAGTATTCAAAAAATCTTTCCAAAAGTATTGACAGACATCTGCCCTGTCGAGTATAATAAAATATTCTCTTAGGAGAGCCACAATCAATTACATATCTTCACGGAATTTTGGAGTACGGTTTTACGCCGTACACGCCTGCGGTATGCGGAAAGGAAATGCCGCCGCTTCCACATCTGCCCTGAACTGTCGGCGGACGGAAAGCGTAAAGGACAGTTTCGACTTTGGATTTCAAAGCCGGTTACATGAATGTGAAACCAACGACACAAAGGGATAAGTCTGTCCTTTTACGGTTAAGTCGGTACACATTTGTGTGCCGGCTTTTTTTGCTGCCCGAAACGCCGGTTACAACTGAATGACCGGCTGAATGGGATATGATTTTGCCAAGACCTCTTTTTCGGAGAGCGAGCGAAACAACGCCGCCTGACGGGGGCAGGAACTGCATTCAGGCAGACCGGCAAAAAAGACAGAAACAACGGTATCGGCAAAGTCGCATACCGTAACGAGCAGGGAAACTGTATTGACAGTTTCCACTCAATCGGCAGACCTTGCCGATTCCTCTTTAGGGGCTGCCGCCCCTAACACCCCAAATCCAAAGAAAGGACTGATATTATGAACGATGTGAAGAACAAAAATCTCTTTATCAGAGTGAGCGAAAAAGAGAAGCATCTCATTGAACGCAATGCGGAAAAATGCGGCTTGTCCGTATCGGAATATCTCCGCCAGCGTGCTTTGGGATATATGCCGAGAGCCGTCCTGCCCGAAGTATTTTTCTCTTTCAGCGACAAGTTAGATGAACTCTGCGTTGTATGCGAGGGCAAAATCACGCAGGATACAGAAGAAAAAATCATTGCCCTCATTGACAGTATCACCGAAGAACTCATACTGCCGCAGCGTGAAAGGCAGGCGGTGTAAATGGCGACTACCGGCTTCTGGCCTGTCAAAAGCAGGCTCAAGGAAGTAATTGACTATGCGGAAAATCCCGATAAGACCATCGACAGAAAGTATGTGGACAGCGACCTGTACGCCGCTTTACAGTATGTTTCCAACGACCAAAAGACCGATAAGAAAATGTATGTGTCGGGTATCAACTGCAACGCCAAGAGAGCCTATGAGCGTATGATGGCAACGAAAAAACGCTTTGGGAAAACGGGCGGCAATGTGGCGTACCACGGCTATCAAAGCTTCCAGACAGGCGAGGTAACTCCCGAAGAAGCGCACAAAATCGGACTGGAAACCGCAGGGCGTATGTGGGGCGGCAATTATGAAATCGTCGTGACCACCCACCTCAATACCGATAACCTGCACAATCATTTTGTGGTAAACTCCGTATCCTTCAAGACCGGCAGGAAGTTTGAAAACCATATCTCCGACCATTACAGGCTTCGGGAAATCTCCGACGCCGTCTGTCTGGAATACGGAAAAAGCGTGCTGAAGGAAGCGTCCTTTTACGGCGGAGATAAGAAAGAATACTGGCTGAAGCAGAAAGGCAACCTGACGCACAGGGAGCTTTTGCGGGCGGATATTGACGCCGCCCTCGCCCAGTCCACCAATTTCAAAGCCTTTGAAATCCGGCTGAAGGATATGGGTTATGAAATCCGCCGTGACGAACGCTTCGCCCACTACTCCCTCAAAGCCCCTGACTGGAAACGAGCCGTCCGCTTGGACAGCTTAGGCAAAGCCTATACGCCGCAGGCGATACGGGAACGGCTGCTCGACAACCAGCGGTATGTGGGATATATGCCTTTCCACAAACCCAAATATACGCCGCTTCTCGTATTGGAGATGGAATATCGGAAAGCACAAAAAATGGACGGGATACAGCTATTGTTTGCCCTTGTGATTGAGCTTTGCAGGCTGATTACGGGAAACAATCCTGCTCCCGATACGCCCCGCCCGCTGTCTCCCGCCATGCGGCAGGAGGTTGTAAAACTTGATAAAACGCTTACAGAATACAAGTTCCTATGTGAGAAACAGATTGATTCTCCGCAGGAGCTTGTTTCCTTTATCAGCGAAAAACGGGAACAGATTGCTGAATTAGAGCGTGAACGCCAATCCATATACAACAAAAACCGGCATAGGAAAAGCGGAGCATTAAACGCTCAGGCAAGGGAAATCTCCGCAAAAATCAAACCTTTGCGGGAGGAACTGTCCATAGCAAAATCGGTTTTGGAAAAGCTGCCGAAGCTGCAAGAAGTAATCGAAGCGGAACGGCAGGCGGAAGCCGCCGTCTTGAACAAAACAAGAGAAAGAAGGTATGCAAGATGACAGACACGGAAATCAAAACCAACACCCCGCCGAAGAAACGGGCGGCAAATATCAGAACAGACAAGCTCCACGCCTTTGACGGACACCCCTTTCAGGTCAATGACAATGCGGAAATGGACAATCTCGCAGAAAGTATCCGAATGCAGGGCGTTATCTCTCCGCTGATTGTCAGACCAATGGAGGGCAGACCTGATGAATACGAGGTCATATCGGGACACCGCAGGCTGTATGCGGCAAAGAAAGCAGGACTTTTTGAAGTACCCGCCCTAATCTATCCCCTTGACCGAAACGAAGCGGCGATTGCGGTGGTGGACAGCAACCTGCACAGGGAAAAGCTGCTCCCATCGGAAAAAGCCTTTGCTTACAGGATGAAAATGGAGGCGTTGAAATGTCAGGGAAAACGAAGCGATTTAACTTTGTCGCAGGCTGCGACAAAGTCCGATACTGCCGCCGAAATCGGGAAAACACAGAATGAGAGCCGTGACCAAGTGTTCCGATATATCCGTCTTACCCGCCTTATCCCTGAACTCTTACAAAGGGTAGACGAGGGCAGCATCGCCCTCAGCCCCGCCGTGGAGCTTTCCTATCTCTCCGAGGAACAGCAGAAAATCCTGCTGGACGCCATGAGCCTGAACGACTGTACGCCCTCTCACGCACAGAGTATCCGCATGAAAAAGCTATCACAGCAAGGCGTTCTTTCCACGGACAGTATCTATGCCATTATGTCGGAGGAAAAGGCAAACCAGACCGAGCGTATCAGCTTCAAGGTGCAGGACTTGCGGGGATTTTTCCCGAAGAATTACACGCAGAAACAGATGACGGATACGATTTTGAAGCTGCTGTATGAAAACCAGCGGAAGCTGGAACGCAGACGAAGCAGCCGTGACGAAAGGTAAGGTGACGCTATGAAAAAGATAGATAATTTTACGGTCAATCCCAATGTGATATGGATGCTGCCGCCGGAGCCGATGGACGAAAACGCGCCGGTCAATCTGGCGCAGGCACTCACGCCACGCTGCCCCGACTTACGCATGGAAAGCGGGAAGCTGGTGCGTTTCAGCGGCGAAAATGAGTTTTCCGTTAAAATCGGCGGCACGACCTACGAGGTCAGCACCCATTTCAGCGACACGGGCAGGCAGAGCGTGTTGGAGCAATTCAAAAATCTGATACTCTCCGAGCAGCTTATCGGGTAAATCGCAGAGTGGAAAAAGACCATCGGGCATAGTATGCTGAATCTGCCTTTGCTATGCCCGGTTGTCGGAAAGGAGAAAAACACAATGACAACAGCAATCAAAACCAACGGGCAGACAGACGAAAAAATCACGGCTCTCTACTGCCGTTTATCCGTAGACGATGACAACAAGGACGAGGAATCCAACTCTATCACCAACCAAAAGCAGATACTCTCGGACTTCGCCAAAAAAGAAGGCTATCTCAACACGATGTTCTTCGTAGATGACGGCGTATCGGGTACGACCTTCCAAAGACCTTCCTTTCAGCGCATGGAGAAAATGGCGGAGAACGGCGAAATCGGCACGATTATCGTCAAAGACCTCTCCCGCTTCGGGCGTGAGCAGGTGGAAATGGGCAGGCTGACGCAGGTGGTGTATCCCTCTCTCGGTATCCGTTTCATCGCCATACAGGAGCGTGTGGATACGCTGACCGGCGACGGCGTGGAGATGATGCCCTTCCACAACATTTTCAACGAATGGTATGCGGCGCAGACCAGTAAGAAAATCCGTGCGGTATGGCAGACGAAAGCGGAACACGGGGAACGGGTATCTTCCGCCATCCCCTACGGCTACAAAAGGGCGGAGGATAATTCCAAGAAATGGCTTATTGACGAGCCTGCGGCACAGACCGTCCGAAAGATTTACGCCTTGTGCCTTGCGGGGAAGGGACCGGCACAGATTGCACGGCAGCTTGAAACGGAACAAGTACTCGTTCCCGCCGCCTATCTGGAACACTGCGGCAGGAAGCACGCACAGAAAGTACCGAAAAACCCTTACGCTTGGGAGCAGGCGACTGTCGCCTATATCCTTGAAAACCGCCAGTACACCGGCTGCGCCGTCAACTTCAAAAGCACGACGGTCAGCTACAAGGTGCATAAGAGAATCCAGCATAACACGGAGGATTATCAAATCATTCCCCATATGCAGGAAGCCATCATACCCGAAGAACAGTGGCTTCGTGTGCAGGAGCTGCGGAAGAACAAGCGCAGACCGACCAAGACCGGCAGGACGAGCCTTTTTTCAGGGCTGGTGTACTGCTATGACTGCAAGGCGAAAATGCACTTTGTCGCCGCAAAGAGTATGACAAGGAAGCAGGAACACTTCCGCTGCTCCCGCTACAAATCCGGCAGAGGGGAATGCTCGATGCACTATATCCGTGATACGGTTTTGGAGAAACTGGTGCTGGAAGCTGTCAGCGATTTAGCCGATTTCGCCCGCTGTTACGAGCCGGTATTCCTCTATATGCTGGCGAAGAAAAACAACGCCATGCGGCAGAAGGAATTCCAAAGGCTGAAAAAGGCGGTTGACAGCGGCACAAAGCGGATTGCGGAGATTGACCGACTGATTGAACGGGTGTTTGAACAGAACGCCGCAGGGATACTCTCCGATGAACGCTTTGCGGTTATGCTCCGAAAATACGAGCAGGAGCAAAAGGAACTGACGGAGGAGGCAGCCGAAAGCAGGCAGGCACTGGAAAACGCCGAACAGAAAGCGGTGGATTTAAGGCTTGTGCTGCGTACCTTGCGGGAAATGACGGACATCAAGGAGCTTACCCCTACCCTCGTCAATTCCCTGATTGAACGCATTGAAGTCCACAGCAGCGACAAATCCAGCGGTCACAGCCATGTGAAGGTAGATATTTACTTCACGGCGGTAGGAATGATTGATATTCCTACGGGAAAAGAAATCCAAGCGATGATAGAGGAAATACAGAAAAATCCGCAGGACTTCAAATTTGTAGCATAGCAAAAGGATACGGCGCAGCTTCCCAAAGGAAGCCGCACCGCATCCTACATAAAAGTATCCTTATCTGGCGACAGCAAAGGCTGTTGAATATTTGTCACGATTAAAGGCAAAGCCGTTTGACAACGGAACCGACACCGTTATCGGCGCGGACACGGTTGTTGCCGTTGACGGTATTATCCTCGGCAAGCCTAAGGACCGAGATGACGCTTATAATATGCTGAAGCTCCTGAGCGGAAAATATCACAGCGTTTTCACCGGCGTAACAGTTATCAGCCCTCAAAAAACAATTACCTTTTCTGTTGAAACCAAGGTGAAATTTTTTGAATTGACAGATACTGAAATCAAAGCGTACATAGATACATCTGAACCATTTGACAAAGCGGGCGGTTATGGTATTCAGGGCAAGGGTTCTCTATTTGTTGAGAGAATAGAGGGCGATTATTTTAATGTTGTGGGCTTGCCTGTCAGCGCTCTTAATAAGGCTTTATTTTAGATATTTTATACAAAAATTTAGACAAATCGGTATAAATTTGGCGGATTTACTATAAATTCTTGAAATGTGTCTTAAATGTGCTTGAAAAAATTATTATTTAGTGATATTATATTATTATGCAGAAAGGGAGAGTTTTAAGTTTTTTAGTGAGCTTTGGCTCACTATTTTAATCGTTATACGAAGCTAAAGGAATTTATACTGACTTTGAAAGGAGATAGTTATGGCAGCAGATTTACATTGTCATACAAAGTTAAGCGACGGTTCAGTCGGTATTGAAGATTTAATCGTCATTGCTCAAAAAAGCGGAATAGACACTATTGCCATAACTGACCATGATTGCCTCGCGGGTACTGTAAGAGGTCAGGTAATAGGCAAGCGTTACGGCGTTAATGTTATTCCCGGAGTAGAGCTTTCGGCATTTGACAGCGAGGTGGGCAAAAAAGTACATATACTTTGCTATCTCGCGGAGAAACCCGACAGGCTTGAGGGTCTTTGCAAGCGTACTTCGGTCGCAAGAAAAAGAGCGGGTCAGATTATGATGCTTAAGGTTGCCGCGCGCTTTCCTGTTTCAAATGATTTTATTATTAATCACGCATCCGGTTCAACAAACCTTTTTAAACAGCATATTATGCATGCGCTTATGGACGCGGGATATACGAACGAAATTTTCGGCAGTCTTTATCACGCGTTGTTTGACAGCGACAGCGAAACCAATCTGCTTGCCCCTGTTAAATATCCTGAAATTGATGATGTTATTGAGGAAGTGCATAACGCAGGTGGTATTGCCGTTCTTGCTCATCCGTCTCTTTTTGATAACATCAGTGAAATTGACAAATATATCGAGCTTGGGATTGACGGTATTGAGGTATGGCACCCGTCCGCAAGCGACGAAGATATAGAAACCCTCAGTAAAATTTGTAAAAAGAACAAGCTCCTTTTAACCGGCGGCTCGGATTTCCACGGTATCTACGGAAACAAAACCGTTACAATCGGAACATGCACTACACCGAACGAACATCTGGACAAACTCTTGGGCTACAAGGCTAAGAAAAAAAGGGCGCAGCGCAAGGCTGAAAAAGAGGCGGCGGCTGTCACTTCAAATATTAAAAATTAACAGAAATGCTGTGTCTTTGACACGGCATTTTTTACTTATTGACATAAATTCTTTCAAATAATATAATATAGTATATTTATGTATTGATATAAGGGGAATATGGTGATTGTTATGCACAGAAGATTCGCAAAAACCGCACCTTTAGGCTGGAATAGCTGGGACTGCTTCGGCGCAGGCGTTACGGAAAAACAGCTCAAGGAAAATGCCGACTATATGGCAAAATATCTAAAGCAATACGGCTGGGAATATATTGTTTGTGATATTCAGTGGTACGAGCCGAATGCAAAGAACAATGATTATTTTAACTTTACACCTCTTAACCTTGACGAATACGGAAGAGCAATTCCTGCCGAAAACCGTTTTCCAAGTTCAAAAGGCGGCAAAGGATTTAAGGAGATTTCAGATTACTGCCACAGCTTGGGACTTAAATTCGGCATACATATTATGCGCGGTATTCCGCGCCAGGCAGTTCACGAAAATCTTCCTATAAAAAACAGCCGATATACAGCCCGTCAGGTAGCGCATCATTTCTCTGTCTGCTCCTGGAATACGGATATGTACGGTATGATAAACTGCCCCGGAACACAGGACTATTATAATTCGATTATTGAGCTTTATGCCTCATGGGGTGTTGACTTCATTAAGTGCGATGACATCTGCGTTACAGAGTTCAGACAGTGGGACAGCCCGTACTCGGCAGACTATGAGATTGAAATGTTAAGGAAAGCAATTGACAATTGCGGCAGGGAAATTGTACTTTCTCTTTCCCCGGGTCCCGCTAATATTAAAAACGCGGATCACCTTGCAAAAAACGCAAATATGTGGCGAATAACAGGCGATTTCTGGGATTCCTGGGATAAGCTTTATAATATGTTTGAGCGGTGCTATACTTGGCAGGATAAAGTCAGACCGGGAAACTATCCCGACTGCGATATGCTGCCTCTCGGCAAAATTTCAAAGAACGGGGTGTGCCACGGTCCGCAGAACAGAATGACACAGTTTACAAAGCCTGAACAGCTTACAATGATGAGTCTTTGGGGCATATTCAAAAGTCCCCTTATGATGGGTGGCAATATGCCTGAAAACGATGAGTGGACGCTTTCTCTTCTGACTAATGAAGAGTATATGAAAATGCACCGAACGGCGTATGGCGCGCATCAGCATCTGCGTAATGAGAAGAACGGTAAGGGTGATATTATCTGGGTTGCAAACGGCAGGGGATGTAAGTATGTCGCCCTCTTCAACACAAGAGATAAGGAACATTCCGTTAAACTTGATTTTTCACAAATTTTAATGCCGGATGAAAAGTACTCTGTATATGATATCTGGAATAAAGAAAATTTAGGTGAGTTTAAAAACATCTTTAAACCGATAATTGCCCCTCACGGAGCAGGACTTTATAAAATTGAAACGGTATAGAATCCATTAAAAAGGGGCTGCCTCACCCACGTGAGACAGCCCCTTTTTATATTATTTATTATTTTCCTGAAACGGCATATTTTTTATTTATGCCTTTCATCACAAACATAAACATCACGATACTCATTATTACGCAGAAGAAGTCGGCTGTAGCCTGTGCCCAAATAATACCGTTAAGTCCGACAACCTTATTAAGAATAAACAACAGCGGTATATAAATAAGACCCTGACGACCGATTGACAAAAGGAGTGACTGAAGACCCTTGCCCATTCCCTGAAACGCAAAATTGAGTACAAACATAATACCGATAACGGGTCCCGGCGTCATCAGAGCGGTGAGCATTTTTACTCCGAGATTTACAACCTGAGTATCGTTTATAAACATATTTATTACATTTTCCCTGAATACGAGGTAGAACAGCATCATTACCGTACCTATAATGATATTACAGCAGATACTGAAACGCAGGCACTTTTTCATTCGTGTATAGTTTTTAGCTCCGTAGCAGTATCCTATAAGCGGCTGAACACCCTGTCCCAATCCGATTTGAAGCATAACAACAAGCATATTAGCCTTCATTGCGACACCCATTGCCGCAACGGCGGCATCACCGTATCCTACTAAAACGATATTTACAATAATATTACTGATACTCATTAAGAGATTATTAAGGCTTGCGGGCAGTCCTACATTTACAACACCCTTTGCGATTCCGTTTCTTGCTGAATATCTCTTAGGAGTAATACTTAAAATACTATTTCCCCTCAGAAAATAGATAAGGAAAAATATCACGCTGAAAACGTTTCCGAGAACAGTTGCGATCGCGGCTCCCGCAACACCGAGATTAAGACCGAACGGAAGCGTTATTCCGAACAATTTGTCGCCGCTGTCAAGGATAAATATAGGATCAAGAACAATATTAACAAGCTGTCCGAGTACCATACCGAACATGGATGTTTTTGCCGAGCCTTCCCCTCGTACAAGATTGCAGACGGTGATTGCCGTTACCACAAACGGCGAGCCTATTGCGACCCACTTAAGATAGTCCTGCGCATAACCGATTGTATTGTCGCTCGCACCGACAAGATAGAGCAGCGGCTCCTTGAAAATCAGAAAAAGCACTCCCGCGATAATGCCTAAAATAATCGCGGTATAAATACAAAAGCTGCTGATTGTTTTTACCCTGTCTTTCCTGCCTTCACCGAGCGAACGGCTTATAAACGCACAGCCGCCTACGCCGAACAGATTGCCTATTGCCATAAAAAGTAAAAATAACGGCATTGATACCGATACGGCGGCAACCTGATTGCTGTTGCCTGTCTGCCCTACAAAAAAGGTATCTGCTAAATTATATACAATATTGATAAGCATACCAAGCATACTCGGCACCGCCATTGCCGCAACTGCTTTCGGCACTTTGTAATCCTCAAAAATTCTCGTATTGTCTTTCATTTCCTCATCACATTTCCTAACTATATTTTTTCTGATATATTTATAAAATCCTGCATTTTCAGCTTTTCGGCACGAATGTTTAAATCAAAACCAAGCTCTTCAAATACAGCCGAAACTCTGTTCTTTTCAATTCCCATTGTATTTGATATACTGTTAAGCGCTGTCTTTCTTCTCTGTGAAAACGCGCATCTTACAACTGTAAAAAATTTTTTCTCGTCCTTTACCTTAAACCTTTGCTCCTTACGGATTTTAAGCCTGATTACAACGCTGTCAACCTTCGGTTTGGGTACAAAGCTGTCTCTTGAAACATCAAATAAAATTTCGCTGTCCGCATAATAATTTACGGCTACCGTTACAGCACCCGCAAGACGTGAGCCGACCTCAGCGCAAAGACGTTCGCCTGCCTCCTTCTGCACCATAACTACAATTTCGTCAATCGGCAATCTGCTTTCAAGAAGAGCCATAATTACCGGTGAGGTAATATAATACGGCAGATTGGCACATACTTTTACATTGGCACACCCCTTGAATTTTTCATTTATGAGGGTGTTAAGGTCTGTTTTCATAACGTCGGCGTTTATTACTTCAACATTATTGAATTCTTCAAGCGTTTCATCAAGCACGGGGATAAGCCTTTTGTCAAGCTCCAATGACACGACCCTGCCTGCTGTTTTGCACAACTCTTTTGTGAGCACACCGATACCCGGACCTATTTCAAGCACCCCTGTATTTTTATCGGCGCAAAGACTTTCTGCCATCCCGGGGCAAACGTCGGGATTAATTAAAAAATTCTGCCCGAGCGCCTTTGAAAAATTAAATCCATGCTTGGCAAGTATTCTTTTTACGGTGTTATAATCATATAAATCCATAGTGCCTGCTCCGTTTAATCGGCAGATTTTTCTTTGACCGCGTGTTATTCTAACACATTAATAAATAGTTTACAATGTTTATCTTGACTTTTTGTATACTTATGATAAAATAATCGTTAGCCGGCTAAAGATAGTCGACTAAATTAACTAAAAAGGATTTCGTTTTATGAAATATAAAAAGCACAAAAGTCCGCCTCCAAAGGGTATGATAGGCGCGCGTGTAGTCTGCCTTTCAAAGCTGATTCGCCAAGCTTTCAACGAGGCTGTTGCCGAGCAGGGACTTTTTTTAGGTCAGCAGGATATTGTTTTGGCATTAACTGAAAATGAGGGCATAACTCTCAGCGATTTGGCAAAAAAGCTTGACATTTCAAGCGCAACTGCCAGCGTATCAATTAAAAGAATGGAAAAGGCAGGCTTTGTCATAAAAAAACCTGACAAAAATGATGCCCGGATTACACGCCTTTACCCGACGGAAAAGGCAAGGCTGGCGCCCGAAAACATAAAGAAAAAGATGGACTCGCTTGAGTCAATACTGAAAAAGGATATGACCGAGGAGCAGGTAAACGAGCTTTCAAAACTGCTTGATACCGCTATCCATAATATGACCGGAAGAGGTGAGAAGGAATGATAAAAAAGCTTGCCAAATATATGAAAGGCTTATGGGGTCTTGCTTTATTAAGCGCGTCAGGTATGATTATTGAGGCTATCTGCGAGCTTGCGATGCCTTCATTTGCAAACACCATTTACGAGATGGTCAGCACAACCTCAACACCTGACGAAACAAAGCACCAGATAATAAAATACGGACTGTTTATGCTGTTGCTTGCGGCAATCGGTCTAAGCGGCGGATATACCACAATGAAAACGTCAGCCGTTGTCAGCCAGCGTTTTGCCTTTAGACTGAGAAATGATGTATATAAAAAAATAAGCAGATTTTCCTTTAAAAACATTGATGAATTTTCCACAGCGTCACTTACAACAAGAATGACGAATGACATTACTTTACTTCAAAATGTTCTTATGATGAGTCTGCGTATCCTTGTAAGAGGTCCTGCTCTTTTAGTTGTTGCGGCGGTTTTTGCGTTTAACATCAACACAAAGCTTTCTATGATACTTGTCTTTCTTATTCCCATAATTGCGGTTATCGTTGTGCTTATACTTAAATTCGGTTTTCCGATGTTCCAGAAAATGCAAAAGCGTGTTGATAACGTAAACAGGGTTGTGCAGGAAAACCTGATCGGTATCAGAGTAGTAAAAGCGTTTGTCCGTGAAAATTATGAAAAAAAGAAATTCCATACCGCGTCAGATGAGCTTGCCGAGCAGGGAGCGAAAGCGTCGGGACTTATCGTTACCATAATGCCGGTTATGATGCTTATGTTTAATGTGGTTGTGGTTTACGTCTACTATCGCGGCGGTGTTTCGGCAAATGCGGGCCAAATGCAGGTGGGTCAGATTTCCGTTATCGCCTCCTATATCACACAGGTTCTTATGAATCTTATGATGATTTCAATGATGCTGCTAACGCTTGCGAGAGGCAAGGCTTGCGGCGACCGTGTTGTTGAGGTGCTTGATACTGAAATTGATATTACAAATCCCGAAAATGCATACATTCCAAATAAAGAGGATATTCAAGGCAAGGTTGAATTTAAAAATGTTTGCTTTAAATATTCTACGCAGACATCAGGCGACAACATACTTAATAACATTTCCTTTACTGCTGAAGCGGGCGAAATCGTTGGCATTGTCGGCGGTACAGGCTGCGGTAAATCAAGCCTTGTAAACCTTATTCCCCGTCTGTATGACGTAACGGGCGGAGAGGTCCTTGTTGACGGCGTTGACGTAAGAAAATATGACATAGAGGCACTGCGTAATTTAATCGGCGTTGTACTGCAAAAAAATGTCCTGTTCAGCGGAACTATCAGAGAAAATATGCGTTGGGGAAAGAAGGACGCAACCGAGGAGGAAATCATTTCCGCCTGCAAATCGGCACAGGCTGACGAATTCATTAAGGCACAGCCAAACGGATATGATACCGAGCTTTCACAGGGCGGTCTCAATCTTTCAGGAGGGCAAAAACAGAGGCTTTGCATTGCAAGAGCTATGATTAAAAAGCCCAAAATCTTAATTCTTGATGACTCAACAAGCGCTGTTGATACCGCGACTGAGGCAAAAATCCGTGAAAGCTTTTATAACGAGCTTTCCGACACTACGATATTTATTATTGCACAGCGTATATCGTCTGTTCAGGACGCCGATAAAATTCTTGTTATTGACGACGGTGAAATCAAGGGTATCGGAAGCCATGATGAATTGCTCAACAGCAATGAAATATACAGGGAAATTTATAAAACTCAGCAAAAGGGGGTGCTTGAATAATGCCGCCAATGGGTCCTCCGGGAAAGAGAAATTCAGATTATAAAAAGCCAAAAAACGCAAAGCGGACTTTCAGCAGAATTCTCAAGTATATGGGAAGGAGCAAATTCTTTTTAATTGTAGTTTTCGCCACGCTTATTTTAAGCACCGTCTGCTCAATAGGCGCATCCTACTGCCTTAAGCCTATCCTGAATGACATTGAAGCGTCAATCAAAGCAAACAACTTTCTTGATGAGGGCATACATGTCCTTATCACAAATCTTATAAGGCTTTCCGCCCTTTATGTCGGCGCGGCGGTTTTCAGCTATATTCAGAGCCGAATTATGGTAAAGCTTGCGTACAAGACAACAAACCTTATCCGAAAGGATTTGTTTGATCATATGCAGACTCTTCCGCTCAAATACTTTGATTCAAAAACACACGGCGAAATAATGAGCCGTTTTACGAATGATATTGATAATGTTCAGATGATGCTTGAGCAATCAATGGTACAGCTTGTATCCTCTGCCTTTACTTTTATCGGTATTGTTACAATGATGATTGTTCTGAGTCCGATTCTTTTCTGTGTCGCTGTTATATTCCTTATAATTATGGTGATTGCGGTTACCGCTATCGGCAGGCAATCAAAAAAGTATTTCCGTCTCCAGCAAAAAAATCTCGGTATAATGAACGGTAAAATTGAGGAATCAATTGAAGGTCTCAAGGTTATTAAGGTATTTAATCATGAGGAGCAGGCCGTCGGTGAATTCAAGGATACTAACGAGAATTTCCGCAGGGTCGCAACAAACGCAAACTTTTTTTCAGGTATTATGGGTCCTACCTCAATGGGCGTAAATAATTCAAGCTACGCGTCAATTGCTCTTGTGGGCGGTATTTTGGCTTTATCGGGAACGCTTGATATAGGTACCTATTTCACGTTTCTTAGCTATTCAAGGCAGTTTACACAGCCGATTAACCAGATTGCAAACCAGATGAATACGATCTTTTCCGCTCTCGCGGGCGCTGAAAGAGTGTTTGAGATTATGGATATGGAAAGTGAGGTTGACAACGGCACTGTCACTCTCAGCGAGGAAAAAACCTCCGACTGTAAAAGCTGGTACTGGATTGACGGCGACAAAAAAATTGCCGTTGAGGGCAATGTTGTATTTAAAAATGTTGATTTCAGCTATGTGCCCGAAAAGCAGGTGCTTAAGGATATCAATCTTTATGCACGACCCGGACAGAAAATTGCCTTTGTCGGCTCAACAGGTGCGGGTAAAACAACAATTACAAACCTTATTAACCGCTTTTACGATATTCAGGACGGCTCTATTACCTATGACGGAATTGACATCAAGCGTATTAAAAAAGATGATTTGAGAAAAAGCCTTGCCATCGTTCTACAGGACACACATATGTTTACCGGTACCGTTATGGATAATATCCGTTACGGCAGACATGACGCAACCGATGAGGAATGTATTGAGGCGGCAAAGCTCGCCTCCGCTCACTCGTTTATAAGGCGTCTTCCTGACGGTTATAATACTATGATTACGGGTGACGGCAGCAATCTTTCACAGGGACAGAGACAGCTCCTTGCAATAGCGCGCGCTGCTGTCGCGGATCCTCCGGTAATGATTCTTGATGAGGCAACATCCTCGATTGATACCAGAACAGAGCTTCACATTGAGCACGGTATGGATAGACTTATGATAGGAAGAACTGTATTTGTTATCGCTCACAGACTTTCAACAGTCAGAAACGCCGACGCTATTATGGTACTTGAGCACGGCGAGATTATTGAGCGCGGAAACCACGACGATTTAATCAGTCAAAAGGGTAGATATTATGAACTCTGCACGGGAAAGGCTAAGCTGAGTTAAATAATTAAAAAATTTTTCAATTATTTTTTTCGGTTATTTTGTATATTTTTGCTTTAATTTTAGCTTTTTTTACACTATACCTTGTGTCGTCATAATTTTTTCTATTATTTTCTAATAACTTATTTTTAAAAAAACCTTTACAATTGAGTTTTTTAATGATATAATTTAATCAAATTATGTGATATTTTATGAAAGTATATAAGAGGTGTTATTTATGAAAAAGCTTTTATCAGTTATTCTTGCAGCAATGATGGCCGTTTCGGTTTTCGCTGTTTCTCTTATTCCGGCAATGGCTGAGGACACTGTTAACAGTCCTACGGCGTCAACCGCCGCTCCGACAGGTCCTACCCTTGAGGTAAACGGTGTTCCGACAGATAAGGACATCACTTATACCAAGGACGAGAACAACAATTCCTACACATTCAATTACGTAGGCGGCGGCTCGCTTCTCGGATGGGAAGAGAACTGCAAGAACTTAGGTCTCGTTGAAGGTGTGGATTACACAGCAGTTGAAAACGCAGACGGTTCATTTACAATTACACTTATAAGCGCAAAGGCCCAGAATTACTGGGATACTAATAAAATAGTCATTGATGCCCTTGTTGACGAGGGTGAAAGCACAACTGCAACAACAGCTACTACAAGCAAGAACGATTCTTCAAAGGCTCCTGCAACAGGTATGTCTTCATCAGTATTAGCAGGCAGTGTTGCTGTTGCGTGCGCAGGTATAGCTGTTCTTGCGGCAACTAAAAAGAAGTTCTCTGAGTAATTTCTAATAACAATAAGGTAGCCTGTTTACCGCATGGGTAAACAGGCTTTTATCTTAATTATAATAAAGGTGATAAGCTTTGAATGAAAATGAATTAAACGAGCAAAATGAGAAAAAGGGAAACAACAAATCCGCAAAGCTTATACTTATTTTCATTGTAGTATTTGTTATTGTTTTTTGCGGAATATATTTCGGCATACAAATTTATTATAATCATTTAGCGGAGCCTGCCGCCGATGAAACCACCTCCTCGGTTACTACCGATTCACAAAAAACTGACAAATTAGCAGAAAATCCGATTGATTTTACATCCTTACAGTCGAAAAATGATGAAATCTACGCTTGGATTAAGGTTGACGATACTAATGTCAATTATCCGATTGTACAAAATGCGGCAGACGATTCATTTTATCTTAAGCATTCGGCTGAGGATAAAAGCTGGTCGGCAAGCGGAGCAGTATATACGGAGCTCGTAAATCATAAAAATTTTAACGACGCCTTTACTGTTGTTTACGGTCATAACGGCTACGGCGACACAATGTTTACGACGCTTCATAAATTTGAGGATACGGAGTTTTTCAACTCACATCCCTACTTTTATATATATATGCCTGGCAGGAAGCTCACTTATCAGGTTGTATCAGCATTTAAGTATGACGACCGTCATATTATGAATTCATTTAATTTTGCTGATTTAGAAGTTGTAAAGGAATTTCATGATTACATACAAAATCCGTCATCATCACAAAAAAATGTAAGAACGGATTTGGACAGCCAAATTACAGATTCAAGTAAATTTGTTATCCTTTCAACTTGTATAACAAATCAAAAGAGCAGCAGATATTTAGTATGCGGAGTATTGACGAAAAATGAAAAAACCTATTGATCCTAATTTAGAAAATTTTGAAAATGATGAGCTGTTAGTCAATATTGATGAAGATAAAACAGATGATATCTCCTTTAGTACGGGCAACGCCTTCTCAACGGATAATTCCGAGAGCTTTCACACACATCAAGATTACGGAAGCACAGCGGAAAGCCAAAAATCCTCTGTAAATGAGATGACCTTAAGCGAAAAGGAACATCATCATCACCATCACCACCATCACAGCAGTGACGGCTCGTCATCTCACAGGTCACACGCATCACATTCTCACAGCGCACACCACAGCAGTAAAAAAGGAAAGAAAAAATTACCGATTTCCGCTAAAATTGCAATTGTAATTCTTATTTTAATTTTATTTCTTATTTTTGCTGTTGTCGGAACATTTCTCTTCCTTGAATATAAGGGGAAAAGCGACCTTACGAATGTTACAACCCAGACCGACTATGAGGAAAAAATAACATATAACGGTCATGACTATGTATATAATGACGATATTATATCAATAGCGTTTATCGGCGTTGACAAACGTGATTTAGGTCTTGAGGATAATAAGGTCGGTACGGCAGGTCAGGCAGACGCAAATATTGTACTCACTATTGATTCTTCAACAGGCAAAGCAAAGGCGATTGCCATTCCTCGTGATACTATGGTAGATGTTGACCTTTATTCCGAAAATAATATTTTCCTCAGAAATGAGAAAATGCAACTTTGCTTAAGCTATGCTTACGGCAACGGTACAAGTACATCGGCTACAAATGTTACAACCTCCCTTAGCCGTATTTTATACAATGTTCCCATTAATAAATATTTTGCCCTTGACTTAAACGGAATTGCGCCTATAAACGACGCAATAGGCGGAGTTACGGTTGAATCGCTTTATGATTTAAAAAATTTCGGCATAAAAAAGGGTGACACCGTTCACCTTGTGGGCGATTTAACCGAGGCATATGTAAGGACAAGAGATATGGATAATGTTGAGGCGTCTCTTAACAGAACGGCAAGGCAGGTTCAGTATATCAAGGCGTTTGCCTCACAGCTTGCCCCCGCGGTTATAAATGATTTCAGCATTGTCAGTGAACTTTATAACACTGCAACCGATTACAGCACAACCAACATTTCTCTTACTGACGCAACCTATCTGGCGTCGCTTCTCATTTCAAGAAATATTACTGATTTTGAAACAACTACACTTCAGGGCGAAATGAAACCGAGTGACAGAATAGATTACTCAAATGCTGTTTACGCTGAATTTTATCCCGACGAGGATAAGCTGATGCAAACCGTTCTTGATACGTTTTATACACAAATTGATTAAATTTTTTATATAGGAGTTTTACAATGAACGCAGAAACTAAAAAAATGCTTTCATCCTATGCCGTAAAAATAAGAATGGGCATAATTGAAAGCACATACGGCGCAAAAGCGGGTCATCCGGGCGGAAGCCTTTCGTCAGCAGACCTTTTTGCCTACCTTTATTTTAAGGAAATGAATGTTGACCCGGCAAATCCGAAATCACCTGAGCGCGACAGGTTTGTTTTATCAAAGGGTCACTGTGCGCCCGGTCTTTACAGCGCGCTTGCGTATAAGGGATATTTTCCGGTTGAGGATTTACCCACGCTCCGTCATATTGACTCATACCTTCAGGGTCATCCGAATATGAATACCGTACCGGGTATTGATATGTCAACAGGCTCACTCGGTCAGGGCATAAGCGCCGCAGTAGGTATGGCTAAGGGCGCAAAATATATAGGAAATGACAATATCAACGTCTATACCCTTTTGGGTGACGGTGAAATTGAAGAGGGTCAGGTTTGGGAGGCAATGATGTTTGCAAATCAGTATTGCCTCGACAATCTTTGTGTTATTATTGACAGCAACGGTCTTCAGATAGACGGCGCATGTGAGGATGTTATGAATGCCGAGCCGATTGACGAAAAACTTAAAGCCTTCGGCTTTGAGGTTATGACAATAAACGGCAACGACTTTGACGAGCTTGAAAGGGCATTCGACGCTTTCCACAAATGCGATAAACCATTCGGTATCATAATGAAAACCGTTAAGGGCAAGGGCGTTTCCTATATGGAAAATCAGGTTGACTGGCACGGCAAAGCGCCGAATGAGCAAGAGTATAACATTGCGATGGCTGAGTTAAGAGCTAAGCTTGCAGAAATTGAGGAGGCATAATTATGGCAGAGATTAAAAAAATTGCCACTCGTGAAAGCTATGGAAATGCTCTTAAGGAGCTTGCAAACGAGGGCGCGGATAAATTAGTTGTCCTTGACGCCGACCTTTCGGCAGCAACAAAAACAGGTATATTTAAAAAGGAATATCCAAAGCGCCATATCAACTGCGGTATAGCCGAAGCAAATATGATTTGTGTGGCCGCAGGTATGAGTACAATGGGACTTGTTCCGTTTGCCTCAAGCTTTGCTATGTTTGCGGCAGGCAGAGCCTTTGAGCAGGTAAGAAATTCCATCGGCTATCCGCACCTCAATGTTAAAATAGGCGCTACCCACGCCGGAATTTCTGTCGGAGAGGACGGCGCGTCCCATCAATGCTGTGAAGATTTTGCTCTTATGAGAGCAATTCCCGGTATGGTTGTTATCTGTCCCGCTGATGATGTTGAGGCAAAGCAGGCAGTCAAAGCCGCTTATAAATATAACGGACCTGTTTATCTCCGATTCGGCAGACTTGCCGTTCCCGTATTTCACAATGATGATTACAAATTTGAAATCGGCAAGGGAGAGGTTATCGCAGAGGGAAGCGATATTACTATTATTGCAAACGGACTCATGGTTGCGGAGGCAATTGACGCAGGAAAAATACTCGCCGAAAAAGGTATCAGCGCGGAGATTATTAATATTGCAACAATTAAACCGCTTGACGAAGAGCTTGTAATTGCATCCGCAAAGAAAACAGGCAGGGTTATCACCGTTGAAGAGCATAGCATTATCGGAGGTCTCGGCGAGGCAGTTTGCTCTCTTTTAAGTGAAAAATGCCCCACCCCTGTTAAAAGAATCGGCGTTAACGATGAATTCGGTCACAGCGGTCCTGCCGTTGACCTGCTTAAGCAGTTTGGTCTAAGCGCGGATAATATTGCCCAAACAGCAGAAAACTTTTTAAGATAATATAGAGAAAAAGTCCCTCTTGGGACTTTTTCTTTGAAAGAGTATCAATGTGGAATTTTATGAATTTATCGAAACCGTAATAAGCTATATTCCGTCAGAATTTGAAAAACAGCGACACCTGGCGGAAATTATTTTACCGTGGATTCTCGGAATATGTACCGCCGCTACCTGCTTTTTCGGTCATACAGTGCATAAACTGTGGAAAGCGTTTTTCTTTTTCGGCATTGGCTTTATTATTCCGATGATTGCAGTTGAGGCGCTTTTCGCTCCAAACGGAATTCTGTTCTGGATATGCGCGGTTTTATGCGCGGGAATAGGTGTGACCTGTGCCGTTTACTCAAAGAAAATATTTCGTGTACAGCTTTTTATAACCACTCTTATAATGGTGTTTATTTCCGTACCTTCGTATCTTTCCTTTCTGGGTGACTCCGTCAGCATTATCGCGGGCTTTATAATCGCTGTTTTGTGCGCGGTTCTCAGCATAAAATACAAATACATAATGGTCATAATAACCACATCGTTTTCAGGCTCATTTATGCTTTTTGATATTATTGGAAACGCATTAGGCTTACCGCATACTCTTAAAACAATTTTCGCGGTTATAATTGCTTTTTTCGGTTTAACTGTACAATGCTATGTTGAGCGTGAAGAACTTAAGGAAACACACGAGCATTTGAAAAAACGCTCAGAGCAGCTTAAAAACGCCCCTGATAATATAAAAAACAAAATAAAATCGGATAAAACAAAGCCGCTTTTTCATAAGTGAACAGCGACCAAAACTGTCAAAAACCGGTCCGAACCACACCGGCAGTTAAATTTATAGTTACTTTATATCAGGTAAGCTTTTTCCAAATACAATAAAATAAACATAATTGATATTAAACGCCCGAAAGCAGTAAACTTTCGGGCGTATGGCGTTTCTCGGTTTTTGTTTGCGGGAGCGGTATAAACAGCAAGAATACAAAATTAAGTTTCATTTCTCAAAGTCCAACAGCACGCAGAATTTTTTAATTTTTCCTTTGTTACTCGCTGAACCGCTGTTCACTCAAGAAAAAACAACCGTGATTTATTTATCATTCTTCTTTTTGAAAATTAAAAATTTACTGAAAAAGTAGTTAAGTATTACAACAATTACGGCAAGAACTATTTTTGAATATATGCCGTCTGTAAAGAGAATACCGATTGAAATATTCATTTTTTCAAGTATATTATAAAAGATATTGTCAAATCCTGTTTTTGCAAGAAGCGGAACGCAGACAATTTCAATGACACCCGTTACTCCCCTTGACGCGATAAAGCTTATAATTTCTTTAACTACAACTCCCGCATTCCAGCTTTTTGAATCAAATACCCACAGCTTATTTGTAATATAAGCAAAGGCAACAGCACATATCCAGCTTAAAAGATTACCTGTAAAAACCTTCATTGAAAGAAGATTTACGAATACCGCATACGAACCCCAGCTGACCAAAGTTGTTAAGACGCCGAAAATGATATACGTAATTACTTCTTTATATTTTTTTAAAAATTCTTTCATAATATTCCCTCTCTGCTATCTAAGCGCGTTATACATCTCAAAAATATCCTTTTCGGTAAGCTCAACAGGATTCCGCGTCATAAGCATAGACATACTCTTTTGCGTCAGCTCCAGAATCTGCTCATCTGTTGTACATCCGATTTCGGAAAGAGCGGTCTTCATTTTCATTCTCTTTTTCATTGCGGTAATTTCGTCAGCCATCTCATATGGTGAATTAAAACCGCACTCCTTTGCCAACGCCGTTATCCTGCCGTCACCGTCAGCATTGTCCGCATTAAATTTAAGAAAATAATCAAGCGTGAAGGCGCAGGCCTCGCCGTGAGGAACACCGTAAATATTTGTAAGCGGAAAAGAGCAGGCATGCGAGCCTGTTGTTCTCGGATGACTGAACGCAACACCCGCAACGATTGAAGCCTCCGCCATTTTCTCCCTTGCCTGTAAATCGCCGGGATTGTTATATGCCCTTTCAAGCCACTCAAAAACAAGTCTTGCGCTGTAAATTGAGCAGGCTGAACAAATAGGCTGATGAATCGTTGCCCAGTAGCTTTCAACAGCGTGGGATAGAACATCAAGCCCCGTCGAAGCCGTAACCTGAGGCGGAACTGTCAGGGTAAGCTCCGGGTCAACAACCGCGATTTTCGGATACATCGCAGGATCGTTCATAGGACTTTTGAGATTAAGCCTTAAATCTGTCAAAACAGATATATTTGTTACCTCGGACGCTGTACCCGACGTTGTGGTAACCGCAATCATCGGAATAGCCTCGTTACTGTCTACCGCTTTTCCTCCCGAATGATAGGAACTGATTACATCGTCACCCTTTGCGATTGCGCAAGCCGCTTTGCAGCAATCCATCGGTGAACCGCCGCCGAGCGCAACGGCAAAATCCGCGTCAACTTCTCTCATCAGCTTAACACATTCATCAACATTGTCTGTTGTCGGATTAGGACGAACGTCACCAAAAACAGCTTTGATAAGCCCTCCGCCCATTTTTACAAATTTATCGGCAAGTCCGTTTTTCACAAAGCTCCCTGACGCAACGAGCACGCCCCTCGTGCCGCCTGTTTCTTTAATATAGCTTTCAATATTTTTCCTTTTGCCGCAACCGAAAATAAGTTTGACAGGCAAATTAAATTCCCACTCCATTTTGACTCCTTACATGCTTTTAATATCTTAATTATAGTAACACTTTTGATTTATATTTTCAATAAAAACACATAATATGGCATAAACCGATATTTAATCCGCCCTTTTATGTAACAGGTTTTTTATTTACTTTAAGCGGTATAAATGGTATAATATTTTTATATAAGATTAAAAATCATATTCCATTTTATAAATAAGGAGCGGATATGAATACTGATATAGAAAAAATCATCGTAACCGAAAATGAGCTTGCTCAAATCACAGCGAGGCTCGGCAAGCAAATAACAAATGACTTTGCGGGAAAAAAGCTGCTTATAGTCGGTATTCTGAAAGGTTCAATTTATTTTTTAACCGACCTTTCAAGGCATATTGAACTGCCCTGCAATATTGATTTTATTCAAGCGTCAAGCTACGGCGGCAATACGGTTTCAAGCGGTGAAATCAGCATTATTAAGGACATTCAATCTGACCTCACCGGCTTTGATGTTCTTCTTGTAGAGGATATTCTTGACACGGGCAGGACACTGAAGCATATTTACGATATGCTGTCAGAAAGAAATCCTCAGTCCATTTCAATAGCCGCACTTTTGGACAAGCCCGCAAGACGTGAGGTTAAAATTCACGCGGATTATATCGGTATTGATGTTCCCGACGCGTTTGTCGTGGGTTACGGACTTGACTACAATCAGTTTTACAGAAATTTACCGTATATCGGAATCCTTAAGGAAGAAATATATAAAAAATAACAGGCATATTTATGCCGATAAATTATGAGGGATACTATGAAAAAATTTACAGTTATATTATTAAGCCTTGTTTTTTGTTTTGCTTTTTTCGGCTGCGGTGCAGGCAGTAATACGAAGCAAAACAGCAGTACTTCGTCAACCGTTACGTGTACGGTTACGGTTGAATGTAAAAGCATACTTTCCGATATGAACAGTCTTAAGGCGGGACATGAGGACTATGTTCCGGCTGACGGATATATACTAAACGGATATTCCGTAACTGTACCCGACGGAAGCACCGCCTATGACGCGGTTATGTCAGCCTGCGACGAACGGAATATACCTGTCAATATATCAAACAGCAGTTTCGGCAAATACATTTCAGGCTTTAACAACATTGACGAAAAGGATTGCGGTAATCAGAGCGGCTGGACCTACACCATAAACGGAGAATCCCCGTCAGTAAGCTGTGACAGTTATACTCTTTCAGACGGTGACAGCGTTGAATTTTCCTACATTTGCTCATATGATAACTAATATATTATGACCTATAAATTTAAAAGGATATTATCATTTCTCCTTTCGTTGTGTATTATATTTACCGCAAACATCACTTCCCTTGCGTCAAATACACCGAATGTTAAAAAAATTAAAGAACAAATTGACGGCGCGGCATCATATCTCACTAATGATATTAAAAGCTACGGCGTAAACGAAGCGGTGGATTTTTGCGTCATTGTCGATTCCGGTGCCGACGTATCAAAATTTTCAAAATCTTTTTTATCAGACGTTAAGGCAAATCTTGACAGAAACGGCGGAAAAATTATCTCATCTTACGGTGAAAACCTCACAACATACGCCGCTGTAATTATTGCTCTCAAAAAACTTGGAGAAAACCCCGAAAATTTTAACGGCTATGATATTACAAAAGCGTTTATCTCAATGGATACGTCGGCTGATACGTTTACACCGAATTACTGCCGCATTATTATTCAGGCGGCGCTTTACTGTAAAAATTCAGACAAATTTTTACAGGCGCTCTGTAACACATATATCAACTCGTACTACACAATGGGCAAGGGTGTAGATTATTTCGGATTTTCCTGTGACAACACTGCGTATTTTATTGACGCTGTTTGTTTAAGCCAAATCAGCTCGGAAAAATATAAAAATGTCCTTAATGACGCAATAAAGGTGCTTGATACGTATAAGGTTGACGGTGGTTACTGCTTTAATCCCGAATATGATACAAATCCGAACGCAGACTCAATCGCCCTCGCTCTAATGGCGCAATCGTCATATACAGCTTGCTTTGGCAATACAGAAAAAAGTTCCGCTGTTTTAAACGGTATCTATGAAGAGCTTTGCGCATTTGAAAGCTCTGATACAGGTGTTTTCACTTACGGCGGGACGGAAAGCCCCTATGCAACAAGAGACGCACTTATTTCTCTTTCGCGCTATAACTCGGTTATATCGGAACAGGCAGGTTTTTTTAATCAATCTTCTTTCTTGACTGTTATTATTGTTCTTTCCGCAATTTTCGTTATTATGGCGGCAGGTATAGCTTTATCACATAAGAAAAAGAAAAATAATAAAGCGATATGAGGTATTCTTATGAATTACAGCTTTAGTTTTATATATAAGGCAGACGGAGAGGTTAAAAAAACCGATTTGCCTGACAATGCTGATTTTTCAGTTGAGGCGGAAATTGAAAGTAAGCTGATTACACTTACGCTTAAACCTAAGCGTGAGATTGAATTTGTTAAATTTGAAATGACTATGCCGTTCAAATTTAACAGCAGTCAGCGTATTTTTACAAACGGCTATCAAAGCTGGACCGTATCAAAGGAATATTCACCAAACGGTTCTATGGATGAGTTCAGCCCGAGAATAATGGGAATAGAAAAAAGAAAGGTAAATCCCTTGGGAATCTGGGGCGCGGGCGATTTGACCTTCCATAAATATCCTGAAAAGCCGGGTGTTTTTTATGGCTACTCATACGGTTACGTAAGAAACAAAAGCGAGCTTTTTCTTCTCGGCTCCCTAAACGAAAGGGTCGGCTATACCATTATCACCTTCAATTCCTCCGCCGAATGCATAACGATTGAGAAAGACCTTGAGGGCGTTTCATTTAATGATGACACGCTTGTACTGTCCCTTGCAGTTCTCAATGGTGAATACAACGCAGTATTTGATGAATATTTTGAAATGATGAATATACCAAAGCCGAGATTTGCAAGAAAATGCGGCTATACAACATGGTATAACTACTATACAAATGTTACCGAGAATATTGTTGCAAATGACCTTGACGCAATTTCAAAGCTGAATACCGGGATTGACATTTTCCAGATTGACGACGGCTATGAGCGCACAGTCGGCGACTGGCTCGAAACAGATAAAAACAAGTTCCCGGGCGGTATGAAAGCTGCCGCAGACAATATCCACAAGCAGGGAATGCTTGCGGGTCTTTGGCTCGCGCCCTTTGCCGTTACTCCGAAATCACACATTTTTAAAAAGCACAAGGACTGGCTTGTTCGTGATAAAAAGGGCAAATACCGCTATGCCTCACATAACTGGGGCGGATTTTACGCTCTTGATATCTATAATGAAGATGTAAAAGCGTATCTTAAAAAAGTTTTTGACACCATACTTAGTGAATGGGGATATGATATGGTCAAGCTCGATTTTCTCTATGCCTGCTCGATTATCCCTATTCACGGTAAAAGCCGAGGAGAAATTATGTGTGACGCAATGGAGCTTTTAAGAAGGCTCTGCGGTGATAAAATTATTCTTGGCTGCGGTGTTCCGCTTGCGCCCGCATTCGGAAATGTGGATTTTTGCCGCGTCGGCGCCGATGTCGGACTTTGCTGGGAAAACAAGGCATTCTCGCGTGAGGACGTTTCAACGCAGAACACGCTTACAAATACTATTTTCCGCAGGCATCTTGACGGCAGAGCGTTTTTAAATGACCCCGATGTTTTCCTTCTGCGTGATAATAATATTAAAATGCCGCTCAGTAAAAGAAAAATCATTGCGCAGGTAAACAGCCTGTGCGGTAATCTGCTCTTTGTTTCAGATGATGTTTCAACCTACACCGACGAGCAAAAGCAAATATTTTCAGACACAATTACAAAGCCCAAAGCTGTTATTAATAATGCCGAATTTATTAAAGATAAAATTATAAGAATAGATTATTCTGTAAACGGAAAAAATGAAAGCCTTACCTTTGATCTTTCAACAGGTCTAAAAATATAAGCAAACGGGCTGAATTCTTGACAATTGACGCTTTATATGCTTTAATGATAACAACATTTCAGATTTTAGGAGAAAATTATGAAAAGAATTTTAACTTACGGAACTTTTGACCTTTTACATTACGGTCATATCAGACTTTTGCAAAGGGCAAAGGCTTTAGGCGACTATCTTGTAGTTGCGCTTTCAACAGATGAATTTAACGCCGGAAAGGGCAAAAAGGCATACCACACCTATGAGACAAGGAAGAAAATGCTTGAGGCTATAAGATATGTTGACCTTGTCATTCCCGAAAACTGCTGGGAGCAAAAGCTTGACGACGTAAAGGAATATCATATTGATACCGTTGTTATGGGAGGCGACTGGGCAGGCAGCGACAAATTTGATTATCTTAAGGATTACTGTGAGCTTGTATTTCTTGACAGGACCCCCGGCGTTTCGACAACAATGATTAAGCACGATCTCGGACTCAAGGAGGCTGTAAACGGTGTAGACCAGCTCCCCGATAAAGATTGATAAAAATAATTGACATTACTGTCATTTCCACCGCGGCTTTGCTGCGGTGTTTCGTTTGTGGTTTTTATTGCAACACACAGTTGCTTGATTTATAACAATTAATATTTTATTATTATATGTGGTGATAATGTTATGGATACAAAAACCATTATTTATAATATAAGAAAAAATCATAACCTGACTCAAAAGGAAATGGCGGAAAAATTGTTTGTTACAAGGCAAGCTGTATCTCGATGGGAGCGTGGCGAAACCAAACCTAATATTGACACACTAAGATTGATTTCACGCGTTTTTGATATATCAATAAATGCAATTGTGGATGAAAAAAATCTAACAGATTTGAATAACGATAAAATAAATGCAGACAGGTTTTTAGGCTTTGCCGAGATTTATGAAAACAACCGCCCGACTGTACCTAAAAAGGCTTGTGAATTTATATTAAATTATCTGGAAAGAACACCCAAACAAATAGTTGATTTAGGATGCGGTACAGGCTTGTCAACGCTTGCCTGGAAAAATAAATGTGATAATATTATCGGTATTGAGCCGAGCCTCGACATGCTCTCAATTGCAAAAGAAAAAAGTACGTCCAAAATTCATTTTAAAAGGGCATATGCAAATAATACGGGTTTGTCTGATAATTGTGCAGATATAGTCGTTTGCTCACAATCATTTCATTGGATGAATCCTGTTGATACACTTTCAGAAATAAACCGTATTTTAAAGCCGGGAGGTATTTTTGCAACTATTGACTGCGATTGGCCACCGGTTTGTAATTGGAGGGCTGAAGTAGCATACGATATTTTGCTCAATAAAATCAGAATAATCGAAGAGGAAAACCCAAGCATTTATAAAACATTTCACAGATGGAATAAAAGCAAACATTTAGAAAATATACGGGAAAGTGGATATTTCAAATACTTTAGAGAAATTATTTTTGACAGTAAAGAAATATGCAGCGCTGAAAGATTTATCGGCATTGCACTCAGTCAAGGCGGATTACAGACAATACTTAAGACAGAGCCTGAACTGATTGAAAACGATATCCGCCATTTTGAAAATACGATTAATCAAATTTACAAAGACCGCAAATTCAACATTAATTTTTGCTATCGTATGCGTATCGGCATCAAATAAACAGGAATATATGAAGATAATAACGAGACTCTTATCATTAATTTATCTGACTTTATCAATTTTGTTTCACATTATTTTGTAACCGTTTTTTCGTTTTATTAGGTAAAAAATTACAATTTTATCTGTGAAACAGACAAGTGTCTGTTTTTATTCATATACATAGAATTGTGGTGCTTAAAAATTAAAAATACAATATCTTGTGCTTTTTCTATATTTTCTATTGACACGGGTTTAAATATTTGTTATGATTAATGCAGTCGGGTTTTTCGATTGTAACTTTTTTGTAATAATTGTTAAGGGGGTTAAGATATGAAGATTATCAAGCGTAACGGCTCGGAGGTTGATTTTGATATTAACAAAATTATCGTTGCCGTTTCAAAAGCAAATGCCGCTTGCAAAAAAGAAGAACTTTCACCAAGTCAGATTAACGAAATTGCAGAGTACATTGAATTTAAGATTTCAAAAGCAAACCGCGCTTTATCCGTTGAGGAAATCCAGGATATAGTTGAAAATCAAATTATGGCTCAGGGTGCGTTTGAGGTTGCAAGACTTTATGTTAAGTATCGTTACAACCGCTCGCTTATAAGAAAAGCGAACACCACTGACAATCAGATTCTTTCACTTATCGAGTGCAACAACGAAGAGGTTAAGCAGGAAAACTCAAATAAAAATCCTACTGTAAATTCCGTTCAGCGTGATTATATGGCAGGTGAGGTCTCAAAGGACATTACAAAGAGAATTCTTCTTCCGCAGGATATTGTTGACGCACACGAAAACGGTATTATCCATTTCCATGATGCCGATTATTTTGCACAGCATATGCATAACTGCGATCTTGTTAATCTTGAGGACATGCTCCAAAACGGCACTGTCATATCCGATACGATGATTGAAAAGCCTCACAGCTTTTCGACTGCCTGCAACATCGCGACACAGATTATTGCTCAGGTAGCCTCAAGCCAGTACGGCGGACAGTCAATTTCTCTTACACATCTTGCTCCCTTTGTTCAGGTCAGCCGTGAAAAAATACGCAAGCAGGTTATTGATGAGTCAAACGATTTCGGCGTAGAGCTTGACGAGGAAAAGATTTCCAAAATTACTGAAAACCGCCTTCGCGACGAGGTGCGCAAGGGTGTTCAGACAATTCAGTATCAGGTTGTAACTCTGCTTACAACAAACGGTCAGGCACCATTTGTTACGGTATTTATGTATCTTAACGAGGCTAAGAATGAGCAGGAAAAGAAGGACCTCGCCCTTATCATTGAGGAAACGCTTAAGCAGAGAATTCAGGGCGTAAAAAATGAAAGCGGCGTATGGATTACTCCCGCATTCCCAAAACTCATTTATGTTCTTGAAGAGGATAATATCAAAGAGGACAGCGAGTATTTCTATCTTACCGAGATTGCCGCAAAATGCACCGCGAAGAGAATGGTTCCCGATTACATCAGCGAAAAGGTTATGAAAGAGCTTAAGGGTGATGTATATACCTGTATGGGCTGCCGTTCCTTCCTTACACCTGACAGATTTACGGATAACGGAGTAGGAAATATTGCAAATGCCAAGAATTATGAGGAAGGTAAGCACAAGTATTACGGACGCTTTAATCAGGGCGTTGTAACCCTTAACCTTGTTGATATTGCATGCTCCTCCGGCGGAGATATGACAAAGTTCTGGAAAATTTTTGACGAGCGTCTTGACCTTTGTCACAGAGCACTTTTATGCCGTCATAACAGACTTATGGGTACAAAGAGTGATGCCGCTCCTATTCTCTGGCAGTATGGCGCTCTTTCAAGACTTAAAAAGGGCGAGACAATTGACAGACTTCTTTTCAACGGATATTCAACAATTTCTCTTGGCTATGCAGGTCTTTACGAGTGTACAAAATATATGACCGGAAAATCACATACCGACGAGGCGGGCAAGCCCTTTGCTCTCAAGGTTATGAGGTATATGAACGACGCCTGCGCAAAGTGGAAGGCTGAGGAAAATATTGATTACAGTATATATGGAACACCGCTTGAATCCACAACATATAAATTTGCAAAGTGCCTGCAAAAGCGTTTTGGAATCATATCCGGCGTAACAGATAAAAATTATATTACAAATTCCTATCACGTTCACGTAACCGAAGAAATCGACGCGTTTACAAAGCTTAAGTTTGAATCCGAATTTCAGGCTCTTTCACCGGGCGGTGCTATCAGCTATGTTGAGGTTCCGAATATGCAGAACAATATTCCTGCTGTTTTACAGGTTATGCGTTACATCTACGACAATATTATGTACGCGGAGCTTAACACAAAATCGGATTACTGCCAGTGCTGCGGATATGACGGAGAAATTCAGATTGTTGAAAATGAAGACGGAAAACTCATATGGAGATGTCCTAAATGCGGCAATGAGGACCAGGATAAGATGAACGTCGCAAGAAGAACCTGCGGTTATATCGGCACACAGTTCTGGAATCAGGGCAGGACACAGGAAATTAAGGAAAGAGTTTTACACTTATAAGGAGATACCTCCGAGAGTATTTCACCCTCGGAGGTTTGTTTATATGTATGAATTACGGCGAAATTAAAAAAAATGATATTGCTAACGGTGAGGGAGTCAGGACCTCCCTTTTTGTTTCCGGATGCAGACATCACTGCAAGAACTGTTTCAATGAACAGACATGGGATTTCGGTTTCGGAAATCCGTTTACGGAAAAAACAATGGAGGAAATACTGGATTCCTGCGCACCCGACTGGATAAACGGTCTGTCTCTGCTCGGGGGCGAGCCGTTCGAGCCTGAAAACCAGGAGGTACTTCTGCCGTTTTTGATTAAGTTCAGGGAACGTTATCCCGATAAAAATATTTGGTGCTATTCCGGTTTTACCATTGAGGAAATTACAGGTGAGGTTAAGTCAAGAGCTTATACCAAAACAAGTATTAAAATGCTGAGTTTGATTGATGTTCTTGTTGACGGACGCTTTGTTGAGGACAAAAAGGATATATCTCTTGTATTTCGGGGCTCATCAAATCAGCGTGTCATTAACGTGAAAAAAACAATGGACAGCAAAAAAGTAACCTTATATTTAAAATAACCGCAAAATATCTGTTTTGTAAAAGAGATGATTAAAAATGTTTGAGTTAAATCAGATTAATGAAAAAAGCTATTATATAAACTGTCCTGCTAAAATCGGAATTTACAAGGCAAATAACACAGACGTTTATCTTATAGACAGCGGAAACGATAAGGACGCCGGCAGAAGAGTACGCAAAATCCTTGACGAAAACGGCTGGAAACTAAGGGGAATAATCAACACACATTCAAATGCAGACCATATCGGCGGCAATAAATATCTGCAAAATCAAACAAACTGCAAAATTTTCGCCAAGGGTATTGAAGCGGCGTTTACAAAATATCCGATTTTGGAGCCTTCGTTTTTATACGGCGGTTATCCCTGTCGGCATTTAAGGCATAAATTTCTGCTTGCGGATAAAAGCGACGCGGTTGATATTACGGACGCTGATTTTCCAAAGGAATTGGAAATTATTAATCTTCCCGGTCATTTTTTTGATATGATAGGTATTCGCACACCTGACGACACGGTGTTCCTCGCCGATTGCGTAAGCAGTGAAAGCACACTTAAAAAATATCAGATTTCATTTATATATGATATTGAGGCATATCTGAATACTCTTGATATGGTTGAGAAAATGCAGGCAAAGGTTTTCGTTCCCGCTCACGCGGAGGTAACTGATAATGTAAAAGAGCTTGTAAAGCTTAACCGTGAAAAGGTCTACGAAATTTCAGAGAAAATGCAGAGTATTCTTAAAACGCCTATGTGCTTTGAAGCACTGCTGAAAAAATTGTTTGACTGCTTTAATCTGAAAATGAATTTTGAACAGTATGCTCTTGTAGGCAGTACGGTACGCTCATATCTGTCATACCTGAAGGACAACGGAAAAATCACAGCTGATTTTGAAAACAATCAGCTCCTGTGGAAAACTTTATAAGATAAATTTAAATAAGCGTAACAACGGCAATAATGCCTAATATTGTTACGCTTATTTAAATCATTCCTGTATAATATAGTAAATTAAAACATACCCGATTCACAGCGAAATTAATTCGCTGTGAATCCTTTTATTTTTAATCAAACTTCCGATAAAAAACGGAGCAATCGGCAAAACAACCGACAAAACCGCAAACAACACGTTTGTAATGGCATTTTCGCTATAGATAAACCACGTAGAAAGAAATAAATTTCCGAATACTATCATTCTGCTTTCGCTCAAATTAAACACACCAAGAATTGCAAAAATAATCAGCTGAACAGAAAAAAAGCGTAATTCCGACGCTGTCTTTTTTTACACCGTCCGTATATCCCGTTATAAAATTTAAAATACATATTAATATAATACTGCATATAGCCATTACATGGATAGGAATCAACTCAAACAAACATACAACAAAATATACCGCAAACACACACCAATAGGATAAAAACGGTTTAAGATTGCAAAACAAGTTTTTCATTCTGTTCACCTTCTCTTAAATATTCTTATAAAATAACCTATATTCCTTTTTGTAATAATTTTATTATCTGAATAAGTTTCAGAATTTATATCAATAATCTGCTAACAAAAAACATATCCTTACGTATTATATTATGTTATTCATAAAAATAACAACTCATATTATTTAGTTAATAAAAAACCAAAAATCATATTACAGATTCCGGATCACTCTTAGCAAAATTCACAAAAGCCCTTAATTCAACATTTTTATCTTGTCCATTAACAATTAAATATCCTTCCGATAATTCGTTTAATTTCAAAGGAATAAGGAATGAATAATTATTTCTATCCTTTTTTATCAAATAAACGGTATATACACCATCCTTTGTTTGAAATTTAAAAGAAGATCCTTCAGGAAAGGCGTTTAAATTGCAATTCAACAGCGTACTCGTAGTCCCAAAATCAGCATAATTCAAAATCATTTCTTCATTGGAACGTCCAATTTCATAATGGCGTGCAACGGTTTCTTTAATATAAAACCATTCGGTATTAGAATTATTATATGATATCAAAAATTTTGCATCACTATTATAGTTAAACGAATTAAATATCACAATAAAATCATCAGTATTTTCCCCAATAACACGCTCTATATCTTCTGCTTTATAAACTATATCCGCATTTTGTTCGTTGCTTTCCGATTTTAGGCAAAAAGAGCTTGGTTCCAAATCAAATTTTCTTTCCTTGTTATTAGAAGAAATTGAAATATATAGTCTGATTCCATCAAAGTAATACCCATTAACATTTAAAGAATTGTTCGAGAATTGAATATCACTTTCCTGAAAAAGATTTTCAGAAATTACAGTTTGAGTTGCAAAATCGACATCCGTAACAGCTACGGCGGGAGTATCAGGTATTGAACTTTTGTTATGCACTGAGAAAACAAAAATGGCACTTATTAATATAGCAACTGTAATAGTGCTGAAAACAGTAACTTTTTTCATTTAAAGATCCTCCGTTTAACAATCGTAAAAAGCAACAAAACTGACAATTTTCTAACTAATCCAAATTTAAAATGTATATTTATATTGATTAATTTATTTTATTTTTTACCAACATTATCATTATTTTTATACTTTCTTTTAATAATGAAATCCCTCAAAAAAGACAGACCGACAATAACTATCGGAAAGCAAATCCATAGTACGCGCATTTTTCCTTTTCCTAAGAGTACATCCTCTCCGACAAAAAAGTACATAGCCATTTCAAAAATAATTATCACAGCTATAAAACAGCAATTTGTAATAATATAAAATTTTTTAAAATCCATAGCGCTATCCCTCCGTCTGTCTATTCTTATAAAAATATTAAAGCTGATAAAAACTATAAACTCCATAGCCTTCGCCCGTACTTGGTAAAGGTCAAATTATAACGGTATTGCGCTTTATTCAAAACCCTTGCGTATATGTTTTATATGTCAAATTCATAATACGAGTTACTTCTTTACCGTCTGCAAATACATCCTGATATTTATATTCTGCGCCATCAATAAATACTATTTCACTTTAAACGGCACTAAAATCGTTATCAGTATCATAAATATCGCTGGACAGATGCGAATATGTTTTAGCATTGTGAGATTCATTAAAAACCTGTTATTTTTCAGTTATCATAAATTTTCTTCTTTACCTTAATCTTTAAAATTGATTTACAGATTATAAAAAGCATTCCGCTCTACTCGATAATCGGATTGATATATTTGAAATAATAAAAAGAACTCCAATTTATTTAAAACACAAAAATTTATACTTGTCAATAGGAAAGATGAAAATAAGGTCTAAAAGCAGAACAATGCAATTATTTAAATAAAAAATCAAGGTATGGGATTATGTCCATACCTTGATTAATTTAATAATATACTTTTTATAAAAACAGACTTATTGCCGTCCCGTTTTACTAAAAATTCGCTCTTTTGCTAAGGCAAAAATCTCACGCATAAGAAAAGTCGGCAGAAGCGCGGTCTTTGTTTTTGATGAAACCGCTTTAACGGATAGTCCGTATCGTTTGCAAATCATCTGCGCCCTTTTCTGATGATACATAGAGGTGACAACAGCCGCCTCTTTTTTCATACCAAGCTCTGCCATTATTCCAAGTGAATATCTGATATTTTCTTCTGTTGATGAGGATTTGTCCTCTAAAATTAATCTGTCCTTAATTATACCTCTGTCAATAAGAATATTTTGCATACAGAGTGCTTCGGATATATTTTCATCTCTGCCCTGTCCGCCGCTGAGAATGGCAACAGATTGAGGATTGCTTAAAAGAAATCTGTATGCCGCGTCAGCTCTTTTCACGAGTTCGGTGCTTGGTTCATTTCCCCTTACTCTGCAGCCGAGAACTAGAATTACCTGTTCTCTGTCTGCCGTCGTTTTGCCTGCCATATAAATATCTCTCATTTTTAAAACAATAAGCGACAAAACGCAAAAGGCAATAACAGCGGACAAAATTTGATTTGGCGTGTCAAGTCTGTTTATCAGTAAACCGAATATGACATATAATCCTCCGAGCGCCATTCCCGCAATATTTCCAAAATTAAGCACGCCGTAAAATATTGCAACCGCAAAAGAAATAAATATCAGTACACCTATAATTACAAAAACAGTCTGCATTATTTTTTCGGAATAATTCTGTCCTTGCCGCCCATATACATACGAAGCACCTCGGGAATAAGGACTGAACCGTCCTCCTGTAAATTGTTTTCCAGAAAGGCGATAAGCATTCTCGGAGGAGCGACAACGGTGTTATTGAGCGTATGGGCAAGATAGTTACCGTTCTCTCCCTTAATTCTGATTTTAAGACGTCTTGCCTGTGCGTCTGTAAGGTTTGAGCATGAGCCGACCTCAAAATATTTCTTCTGTCTCGGTGACCATGCCTCGACATCAACCGATTTAACCTTTAAATCCGCAAGGTCGCCGGAACAGCATTCAAGTGTTCTTACCGGAATATCAAGTGAGCGGAATAAATCAACCGTATTCTGCCACAGCTTATCAAACCACATTCTTGATTCGTCAGGCTTGCATACAACTACCATTTCCTGCTTTTCAAACTGGTGGATACGGTATACACCCCGCTCCTCGATTCCGTGAGCGCCCTTTTCCTTGCGAAAACAGGGTGAATATGATGTTAAAGTCTTGGGCAGTTCTGATTCAGGCGTAATTGTGTCAATGAACTTTCCTATCATTGAATGCTCCGATGTACCTATAAGATAAAGGTCCTCGCCCTCAATTTTATACATCATTGCGTCCATTTCCTCAAAGCTCATTACACCCGTAACAACATTTGACCTTATCATAAACGGAGGAACAACATAAGTAAAGCCTCTGTCAATCATAAAATCCCTCGCGTAGCTTATAACCGCGCTGTGCAACCTCGCGATATCGCCCATAAGATAATAAAAGCCGTTGCCTGCCACTTTTCCGGCGGACTCAAGGTCAATCCCGTCAAAGCTCTCCATAATATCAGTATGATACGGAATTTCATAATCGGGAACAACGGGCTCTCCGTATTTCTGCACTTCAACATTTTCACTGTCATCCTTACCGATAGGAACGGAGGCGTCAATGATATTTGGAATTGTCATCATAATTGACGTAACTTTTTCATTAAGCTCCTTTTCCTTTACGGCTAGCTCCTCAAGCTCCTTTGCCTGGGCATTTACATGCTCACGGATTGCCATTCCCTCTTCCTTTTTGCCCTGTGACATCAGCACACCGATTTCTTTGGAAAGCTTGTTTCTGTTCGCGCGAAGCTCATCAGCCCTCGATATAACAGCCCGCCTTTCCTCGTCAAGCGCAATTACCTCGTCAACAAGAGGCAGCTTTTTATCCTGAAACTTCTTTCTTATATTTTCTTTTACTATATCAGGATTTTCCCTTACAAATTTTATATCAAGCATATTTATTCTCCTAACTTATTTGCGATTTCTTTTAAATCCTCTGCAGAATAGAACTCAATTTCAAGTGTGCCCCTGCCTCTGCCGTTATAAACCTTAACCTTTCTTCCGAGGACCTCTGTCAAAGAAAGCTCAACCTCGTCATAAAAGGAGTCGCGTCTTCTGCTCTTAGAGCGGGCTCTCACGGGCTTGTCAGCCATCTTTGCAAGCCGTTCCACATCACGAACGGTTAAGTTGTTTCTGATTATATTTTCAGCGACCTCGTAAATCATTGCCTCATTGTCAAATGCAAGCAAAGCTCTTGCGTGACCAGCGGAAATTTCACCTTTTCTGGTCATATCCCGTACATCCTGCGGCAGCTTTAAAAGTCTGAGGGAATTTGCGATTGCAGGTCTTGATTTTCCAACTGAAACAGCGATTTCCTCCTGTGTAAAACCGCAACGGTCAATGAGAGCCTGTAAACCCTCCGCCTCTTCAATAGGATTAAGGTCCTCTCTTTGCAGGTTTTCGATAATCGCGATTTCCATTGTCTCAATATCTGAAAGCTCCTTAATAACAACAGGAACTTCCTTTAAACCTGCTATTCTTGAGGCTCTCCAGCGTCTTTCACCCGCAACAAGCTGATATCCGCCAGACGGAAGCGGTCTTACAAGCAGCGGCTGAAGCACACCGTGCTGCGTGATACTGTCCGCAAGCTCCTGAAGAGCCCCTTCATCAAAGGTTTTTCTCGGTTGGTCTTTATTTGGAACAATGTCATTTATAGATAAAGTGTTAATCGCTGTATCATCTACGGAATTTTCAAGCATAAGCGCATTTAAGCCTTTGCCTAAACCTGATTGTTTTTTAGCCATATTTCACCTCTTTATTGTTTCTTCAAAAATTCATCGGTTAATTTCTTATACGCAAAGCTTGGCTTTGAATACTTTTCATAATACAGTATAGGTTTACCAAAGCTTGGAGCCTCCGCTAATTTTACGCTCCGCGGAATACGTGCCTTATACGCCTTTTGCGGAAAAAATTTATCAACCTCTTCCAAAACCTGCTGATTTAGCTTAAGCCTGTTATCATACATCGTAAAAATTATACCTTCAAGCTCCAAATGCTCATTGTAATTTTGCTTTACGGTACGAACTGTGCTTACAAGCTGGCTAAGCCCCTCTAACGCATAATACTCGCATTGCAATGGTACAATTAATGTATCCGACGCAACTAAGGCGTTCAAGCTCAGAAGTCCCAAACTCGGGGGACAGTCAATAATTATAAAATCATATTCCATAACGAGCGGCGCTAATGCCTTTTTCAGCGCACTGAAGCGGTTTTCAGTCTCCGCAAGCTCAAGCTCGGCGCCTGCCAAGTCCATATTGGCGGGGAGGAGATACAAATTTTTAAATTCCGTTGCCAAAACTGCTTCCTTCGCGGGAATTTCATTTATAAGCACATCATACGACGAGGCTTCAATCTCTGATTTATCAATTCCCACTCCGCTTGTGCTGTTTCCCTGAGGATCTACGTCAACGAGCAGGGTTTTCTTTCCCTTAATTCCTAACGCGGCTGAAAAGTTAATACAGGTTGTAGTTTTTCCAACTCCGCCTTTTTGATTAAATATAGATACCGTTTTACCCATAACAGCACCTCCGTGCTTTACATTATACAATATATATACGGCAGGGTGCAAGGGGTTTCACGTGAAACATAAGAAAATTTTTTTGCTTTTGTATATAGCAATACTTTAATATACTACATATAGACGTTTCACGTGAAACATATTTTTAGCAGCAATTTAACAGAAATGTATATTTTTGTGAATCGTATACTAAATTTATTAATTTAAAACTTTGTTTGTATGAAATTCAATATATTGTATAATCATTTCATATGAAACGCAACGCTAAAAGTATCTGTAAATGCAGAAAAAACGAGCTTTCGCTCGTTTTTTCCACGTGATGAAAAGAGGAGAATATGTTAAAACGGTTTCCCGTTTTAAGCAAAGTTAGTGTTCGGCACGCTGTTTTTTGCGTCCTTCGGAATTCTTACTCTGAATTCTATATATTCATCTGTCTCTGTCTTATCCGACTCGGCGTCAATTCCGGCTTCTTTCATTGTCTGAATTGCCTTATTAACTGTATTGACAAATATTCTGACGTCCTTAAATATTTTAACAACGTTTCTTTTCGGTTTTATTTTCTTATCTGTTATTGTATCTATGTAAGCCTCTGTCTGCTCAACATTGAGCCCTCTTTCCTTAATAATCTTGAGGGTTGTCCACATATCCTTTTCTGTCTCAAGCCTTAGCAAAGCTCGTGCATGGCGTTCTGTTAAGCCCTCTTTTTCTATAAAATATCTTACATCGACAGGGAGTTTCAGCAGTCTCAGCTTATTCGACAAGGAGGATTGACTTTTTCCGAGCTTTTTTCCTATCTGCTCCTGCGTCATGCCAAAATGCTCGATAAGCTGGCTTATTGCCTGTGCCTCTTCAAAAAAATCCAGATCACTGCGCTGTATATTTTCAAGAATTGAAATAACTGCGCTTGATTCATAATCACAATCAATTATTATACAGGGAACAGTCTGAAGATTCGCAAGTATTGACGCCCTTAACCGTCTTTCTCCTGCAACGATTTCATAATAGTCGCTGTTATTTATCTGTCTGCATAAAAGAGGCTGAAGCACACCGTTTTCCTTAATAGATTCTGAAAGTGACAGCATGTCCTCACTTTTAAACTGTTTTCTTGGCTGATACGGATTAGGTAATAATTTCTCGGTAGGAATCTGAATTATTTGCTCCATCCGCTTCATCTCCTTGATATAACTATATCACAAAGTTTAAGTGAAAAAAAGGATTTCTCATCGTGAGAAATCCTTTGCCTTCGACATATAATTATTTTATTAGAGCGGGCGGGTATCTATTTTCTTAGACTTTCTCGGGTATTTTGTCGGAGTATGCGAAATTTTTCTTATAATAATTATACTTCTTGCGTCACCGTTTGAAAGTGTGTACTCGTCAAACTTGACAAGCTCACCGCCTAAAACCTTAATTGCGTTCTCTGCCTGCTTTAACTCCTGCTTACCTGTTGAGCCTTTCAGTGAAACAAAAAGCCCGCCAAGCTTAACAAGCGGTAAACCGTACTCACACACTATATTAAGCGGAGCAACGGCTCTCGCGGCAGCATAATCATACTTTTCTCGGTAGTCTTCATCATTGCCGAGCTCCTCGGCACGATTATGTATAACCCTTGCGACTAACCCTGCGTTTCGCAGAACATCTTTAATAAAAGCAAGCTTTTTTCCGACGCTGTCAACAAAGTCAACCTCAAGCTCCGGAGTGGTAATGAGTAGAGGAAGTCCCGGAAAGCCCGCCCCCGTTCCGATATCAATAAGGCTCTGTCCTTCGCTTATATGTAAATATTTTAAAATATATAAGCTATCCGCAAAATGCTTTATGACAATATCGTCGGGTTCTGTAATTGCCGTAAGATTCACATGATTATTCCAGCGCACAAGTCTTTCCGCGTATGAATCGAATCTGTCAAAGCCATATGAATCAAGCTCAACGCCGATTTTCTCAATCTCTTCCTTTAATAAATCATAATTAATCATAATGTCTCCAAAATAATATTAAGCGCGGCAACGTCAGCAGGGTTTACTCCGCTGATTCGTCCTGCCTGTCCTAAATTTTCCGGTCTTATCTTTGAAAGCTTTTCGATAGCCTCGAGCCTAAGTCCTTTTAGAGAATTATAATCAATATCTTTCGGGATTTTCTTGCGCTCAATTCTGCGCATTTCCTTGATTTGCTGTTCCTGTCTCGCAATATAGCCCTCATACTTTACCGCAATCTCAACCTGCTCAAATATCTCCTTAGGTAAATCGGGACGGTCATCATCGACAGGCGTGAGCGCCTTGTATGTAACCTGCGGACGTTTGATTAATTCAATCATTTTGCAGCCTCGTTCAAGAGGTGTTGTGTTGCATTTAATAAGAATTTGCTGTAAGGAATCAGTCAGAGGAATTGATTTTTCAGTAATACGCTTAAGCTCCGCATTGAAATTTTCTTCCTTAATTAAAAATTTATCATACCTTTCCTCTGAAATCAAGCCTATTTTATACCCAAGAGGCGTTAATCGAAAATCCGCGTTATCTTGTCTAAGAACTAAGCGGTATTCACTCCTGCTTGTCATCATTCTGTAGGGATCTGTGCAGCCCTTTGTAACAAGGTCGTCAATAAGAGTACCGATATATGAGCTGCCTCTGTCAAGAATCAGCGGCTCTTTTCCCTGAATCTTTAACGCGGCGTTGATACCGGCGACAAGACCTTGTGCCGCCGCCTCCTCATAACCGCTTGAACCGTTAAACTGTCCCGCTCCGTAAAGCCCCTCCATATCATTAAATTCAAGCGTTGCCCTTAATGCGGTCGGGTCAACACAGTCATACTCAATAGCATATGCCGCACGCATGACCTGTGCGTTTTCAAGACCCGGTATTGTATGAATAAAATCAAGCTGGACATCCTCGGGGAGAGAAGAGGATAACCCCTGCAAATACATCTCCTCCGTATTAAGACCGCACGGCTCAATAAAAAGCTGATGCCTTTCCTTGTCAGAGAATCTGACGATTTTATCCTCAAAGCTGGGGCAATATCGAGGACCTTTTCCCTCAATCTTTCCCGAATACATAGGGCTTCTGTGAAGATTATCAAGTATTACCTGCTTTGTTTTGTCGTTTGTATATGTAATATGACATGATACCTTGTTTTCCGGCGGAAATTGCGTATCAAAGCTGAATGGAACGGTTTCGTCATCACCGGGCTGTTCCTCAAGCATTGAAAAATCAACTGACTTTCTGTTCACTCTCGGCGGTGTACCCGTTTTAAATCTTCTCAGCGGAATATTGAGCCTTTTAAGAGCCTCCGCCAAATCATTAGACGGAAACATTCCGTCCGGTCCGCTTTCATATGAAATGTCACCGATATATACTCTGCCGCCCAAAAAGGTTCCCGTTGCTATAATGACAGCCTTTGCGGTAAAAAGCGCCTCAAGCCTTGTTTTTACCTGCCACAAACCGCTCTCAAGCCGCTTGATGTCTACAATTTCACCTTGCCTTATATCAAGATTTTCCTGAAGCTCAAGCGTATGCTTCATCCCGGCAGAATATTCACGTCTGTCAATCTGCGCTCTGAGGGAATGAACGGCAGGTCCCTTTCCTAAATTCAGCATACGTGACTGAATACAATACTTATCGGCAGCCTTTCCCATCTCTCCGCCGAGCGCGTCTATCTCCCGCACAAGATGCCCCTTTGATGTTCCGCCGATTGACGGGTTACACGGCATATTGCCGACCCAATCAAGATTTATCGTAAACACCGCGGTTTTGCAGCCAAGACGCGCGCAGGCAAGACATGCCTCAATACCCGCATGTCCTGCTCCGATTACTATTACATCATATTCCTGAGAAAAATATTCCATAACCGCACCCTATTTACCGACACAAAATCTGCTGAAAATATTGTTTACAACCTCTTCCGTTGCCTTTTTTCCTGTGAGCGAAAGCAGCTCGTCCGCCGCACTGTCAATCATAACATTTATCGCGTCATAGGTAATACCCGCTTGCGCTCCCTCAATTGCCCGGCAAATATAGTCATAAGCATTTGACACACAGAGCTTCTGCCGCTGATTTGCGAGGAGCGGCTGGGAAGAATCAAAACCTTCAACGCCAAGCAGTTCCTTTACCGCCTGCTCTAATTTATCCGTTCCCTCATTGTTTTTTGCCGAGATAAATACGATTTTGTCAAAATGAGCCTTTATCTGTGATAAATCTATCCTGCTGTCCAAATCGGTTTTATTGATAACCGCCACACACGGCTTGCCCTTACAGCTTTCAATCAACATTCTGTCATCGTCATTAAGTATATCGGAGCTGTCAAAAACAGCAAGAATAAGAGATGCGCTGTTAATCTTATCCATTGCTTTTTTTATACCGATTGATTCAACAATATCCTTGCTCTCTCTGATGCCCGCTGTATCTGATAAATGCAAAACAATGTTACCGAGCCTTACGGAATTTTCAACTATGTCACGTGTTGTACCCTCAATATGCGTAACAATACTTTTTTCTGTACCCGAAAGCATATTCATAAGAGTTGACTTTCCGGCATTCGGTCTGCCGACAATCGCGGTGTCTACCCCCTGCGTCATAACTATTCCGTTTTCATAATTTTTAAGAAGTTTAAAAAGGGAGGATGCTGTATTTTGCAGGATTTTTTTTAGGTTATCCTCCTCAAGCTCGGGTATTTCTTCGTCCGGATAATCAACCCATGCCGCCATTAATGCGCTGCAACCGATTAGCTCATCAAGCACCTGTGAAATTTTTTTGCTCAAAGATCCCTGAAGGAGGTTGAACGACGCCTTTGCCGCCTCCTGTCCCTGTGCGGATATCAGCGCAGCAACGCCTTCCGCCTGAGCGAGATCTATCTTACCGTTTAAAAAAGCGCGCTTTGTGAATTCGCCTGCCTGCGCGGGAACAGCGCCGACCGAGAGAACAGCCTCAAGAGTTTTTTCAACAATAAAAATTCCTCCGTGAACGGAAAGCTCAACTACATCTTCGCCCGTGTAGCTCTTAGGATTTCTGAAAACAAGCGCAACAGCATTGTCGAAGCTGTCACCGTCACAGTAAACATTACCGAATTTCGCGGTATAGCCCTTAAGCGATGAAAGGGGAGTACCGTCTTTTGCTTTAAAAACCTTTTGTGCAATTTCAATCGCATCGTCTCCGCTGATACGTATAACTCCTATACCGGAAACGCTGTTGCCTGTCGCAACAGCCGCAATAGTCTTTGACATAACGATACACCTCCTTTAAATACACTTTTGCCATAGCACAAAATGGTGGACACATACGTCCACCATTTCCGCCATACAATAAATATTTCAGTCCTTGTTGACCTCTATTTTTCCGAATTTCGGAATATCGGCACGGTCAACCTTTTTCTCACGGTTGGGATCAGGCTTTGAAACAGGAGCGTTACTTCTGTAATTGCCCCTTCTGCCCGAGTGACCGCCCGAATATCTGACTCCGCCTACAGGCTCGATTAATACCTTTCTGTCCATACCGTTTCCGACAGAACGTGACGTAGCTCCCTCAACCTCCTGAACCGCTGTATGAATAATTCTTCTCTCATAAGGGTTCATCGGCTCAAAGCCGTATCTTCTTCCTGTTCTTACTACATAATTAGCATTTTTAATAGCAAGCGCTCTGAGAGTTTCCTCTCTCTTCGCCCTGTAATCGCCTACATTAAGCGCAACACGCACATATTTGTCAGTTGCCTTTTTAATTGCAAGACTCGTAAGATACTGAAGCGCGTCAAGCGTTTCACCTCGGCGACCGATAATAATACCGTAATCGTCACATTCAATATTAATCTCGACAGTGTCTTCCACAATCTTAGCTGTAACTTTTGCGTCATTAACCTTAAAGCCGTCAATCATGGTTTTAAGATATGAGCATACATAATCCAAATCGATATCACTATCGCTGATTTTTTCAGTCTCCGGCTTTTCTTCCTTTACGGGAGCCTTCTTAACCGTATCCGTTTTCTGAACGGCAGGCTTCCTTTCCTGCGCGGGCTTGCTCTTTTTTTGCTTCGGCTTCTTTTCCTTTTTGCCATCGTCGTAGCTTGCTTTAACCTGCGCGTCGCTGCCGCCGAATAAACCGAGAACCTTCTTCTTTGGCATTGCAACGATTTCAATCTTAACATCCGCCGTCATAGGCGCGTTAAGACCTGTCTTCGCCGCAAGGGTTGCCTCCTCGATAGTTTTACCGGTACCGATAAATTCCTTTATCATATAATCCTCCGATAATTACTTAATTTTTTTAACATTTTCCTCGCGAGAACGGCGCTCAATAGTATTTTCAACCATAAGTCTTGCCTGTGTTTTTCTCGGCGGGTATTTTTTGAATATGAATATTTGCTGCAATATCGCAACAATATTTGAAATAATCCAGTAGAAACCGACTGCCGCCGTAACCTTAAACGCAATATAAAATGAGAAAAACGGCATCATCAGCATCATCAGCATCATTGAACCCATCTGCTGTGACGCAGCAGGATTGTTCTTCTTCTGAATCAATGTCGAAATCAGGCTTGAACCAAGTGAGGTTACAAGACAAAGAATCGGAATAATAACAATGATTCCGTCCTTCCAGTGCGGAACAGCCGTCATATCAAGCCCGAATAAATTCATACTTTCACGGTATTCGGATATAGCCTCACACTTTTCCGGAGAAAATAACTTTGGGAAATTTGATATTAACGCTTCCTTATACGCATCAAAATTTTCCAATATATTAAGTTGAAAATAAGTTATTTTTGCATCCGCGTCTCCGGAAATATTCTGATAAATTGGATAAATTACATCATAAATTGCCTGAGAATTATCATTAAAATCGCTTATTCCCAACACATATGCAAGCGGATAATAAATAATACCGATAATTCCCATAAGAAATACCATCTGAAAAAGCATCGGTCCGCAGCCCATATTCATAGGGTTGTGTCCTTCTCTCGTATACAGATCCTGTATTTCCTGATTTAATTTAGCTCTGTCCCTCGGGTCGGGATATTTACTTTGAATTTTCTGAATTTTTGGCTGAAGTCTTGTTGTCCTCGCCATCGTTTTTTGCTGTTTGATATTCAGCGGTAAAAGTAAAAGACGAGTCGCAAAAGTAAATATAACAATCGCAAGGAAATATTGATTACCCAATAATTCCATAAGAAAGCCCATACATTTACCGAACAGCCAATACAGAGGCTTAAATATCGCAATGCCGTTTGATACGACATTTGTTGCAAGTAAAATACTGTTCATTAATTATCCTCTTTACTTTTCTTTGGGGGAACAGGGTCCCAGCCGCCCTTACAAAAAGGATTACACCTTAAAATCCGCCATACTGCCATAAGACCGCCCTTAACAATTCCGTGAATCTCAATCGCTTCAATCGCGTATTGCGAGCAGGTTGGGGTATAGCGGCAGCTTCCGTGAGAAAATCTGGGACTAATCGTTATCTGATATGTTTTTATCAGAAATATTACTGCTTTTTTTATCAGCCTTTTCACTCAGTACACCCAGCTTTCCAAGCTGCTCCTCCATCTGCTTTCTGACATCCTGCATTTTTACCTGAGCGGTTCTTGTCCTCGCAACAAAAACAATATCATAATATCCGTTGAGCCTGTCCTCATATTCGCTGAAAGCGGCTCGGATAAGCCTTCTTGCTCTGTTTCGTTTGACTGCGTTGCCTATTTTTTTACCGCTTGTAATCCCCACTCTTGTTTTAGAAAAATTATTTTTCATTACATACGTAACAAGACAGGAGGCAGCTTCACTTTTTCCTCTGTAATAGAGACGGCGAAAATCCTTGTTTTCCTTCAGGGCTGTGCTTTTCACCTAATCACTCCCATTCGGTAATTAGTAGGAAAGCTTTTTTCTTCCCTTTGCGCGGCGGCGGGCAAGCACCTTTCTGCCGTTTCTTGTTGACATTCTTTTTCTGAAGCCGTGTTCCATTTTTGCGTGCCTTTTCTTAGGCTGGAAAGTTCTTTTCATTCTTTTTTCACTCCATTCAAAAGACTAAACTTGTCTTAATCTTTTATAAACTCTGCACGGTATAGCGCAGGCACTTACTGATGATAAGGATATAATTCCACATTATCGTTTGATATTATATATTAAAGCATAAAGACTTGTCAACAAAAAATTTATTATTCTTGTATTTATTCTTATTATATATTATAATTACACTATATGTTGGGTAATACGGTTTTAAACACACCAAGGGAATATCAAATAAGAAATAATTTTACATTGACTTAATTATGCCTTATACAAATAAAATCGGACGTACTGAAATTTTCAAAATAATTATTATGCGGAAAGGTTTGAATTTATTATGCTCGGAATTATCGGCGCAATGGATGTAGAGGTCAACGCAATTAAAGATAAAATTACCCGTAAAACCGTAACAAAAATCGCCGGGTCGGAATTTGTGTGCGGTTTTTTGGAGGAGGTTATGGTTTGTGTTGCTCAATGCTCACCCGGCAAGGTCAACGCGGCGCTCTGCACACAGGCAATGATTGACAATTTTGACATTGATAAAATTATCAATGTGGGCGTCGGCTGTTCTCTTTCTGACGACGTTGTAATAAAAAATATCGTAATTGCAACAGACGTCTGCGAATATGATATTGACATTTCCGCTCTCGGAGAACCGCTCGGCTTTATTAACGGTCTGAATACAATTAAAATTAAAACCGACGAGGAGCTTTCCGAAAAGCTTGCGCGCACGGCTATAAACTACGGTGAAAAAATCCATCGCGGCACGATTGCCAGCGGAGATACCTTTATTGCCGAAAACGCTTTAAAGCAAAAGCTCGCCTCAACCTTTAACGCTGTCTGCGGTGAAATGGAGGGCGGAGCAATCGGTCACACCTGCGCCGCGAATAATATTCCTTTTGCCGTTATCCGTTCAATCAGCGACGGCGGAAACGAACAGGCACAGCTTGATTATCCCACCTTTAAAAAAATCGCCGCGGATATTTCCACAGCGATAATAATTGAATATATAAAATCAGAGCGAAACCAGTTTGCTTTATTCTAAATAAAGGCTTGTTAAAATATGCTCCTCGGCATTTTCAATAATTGAGTGAAGCGCCGTTTTTTCGCTTAAATCAGTACCTGTTCTGGACTTGTCCTCAATAAATACAAAGCGCGCGTCCTCAATCGCCATTGCCGCTGAAACAAGCTCTCTGCCGAGATTAAAATCAAGCTTGAACATTTCTTTCGGCAGAATACCCGCCTTTGCCATTGTCAGCGCGCCGCGATAAATACATAGCGTGTAATAATCGTTTATACATTTGCAAACCTTTATATCCTTTGAGGTTGCGAGCATTTTAATCAGTATGTTCGACGCTTGCGCAAGCGTCTGAACAGATGACCCTTCGGCACTTTCGAGCGCGGATATATACGCCATATCCACACCGTTTCTGCTGTCGCTCACGCCTAAGAGATAATCGGTTGTTACACCGTAATACTCGCTGCATTTAATTACAAAATCAAGTCCGCATTCTCTTATACCCTTCTCATAGTGGCTGAGGAGAGCCTGGCTTATTCCCAAATCGCTTGCTGCCTTCTTCTGGCTTATTCCTCTCTCCTTGCGAAGCTGTGAAAGTATTTCTGCAAATCTTGACAGCTTTTCTGTTTTTTGCTGTTTTGAGGTTTTCTTTTTTTCTAAAGTGATGTCCATTAAAATTCCTCCGTTTATTACAAATAGTATTATATCACCATATTACTATTTGTAAAGACGGATTTATGATTTGTTAATTATTTGTAATATTTCGCTATAAAAGGAGCTTTTTATAATGAAAACCTATACTTTTTATCTTTTTCGGCACGGTCTCACAAAAGGGAACTTAAACGCACAGTATATTGGGCATACGGATTTGCCTCTCACTACAGATAGTATATCAGAGTTAAAAAACATCAAGGCGCATCAGCATTATCCTAAGGTCGACGCTGTATTTTCCTCTCCTCTTAAGAGATGTCTTGACTCGGCAAAAATCATGTTCCCCGAAAATAATATTATTGTTATTGATGATTTTATTGAATATAATTTCGGTGAATTTGAGGGGCTGACTGCCGACGACCTGAAAGACAATGAGAATTTCAAAAGCTGGCTGAGTGGCGGCGTTTATGCCTCGGCGCCTTTCGGGGAAAGCAACGCCCGGTTTGCTCAGCGTATCTGCGCCGCATTTGAAAAGGTCGTTGACGGCTGTGTTAAAACCTCAACAGATAATTTCGCGATTGTCGGACATGCCGGCGTGCTGATGACAATTCTTTCGTGCTACGGCTTACCCGAAGCACCGATGGCTCACTGGCAGATGGACGCGGGCTACGGCTATAAGCTCCGGCTCACGCCGTCCCTTTGGATGCAGGCTAAGAAAATAGAGGTGGCGGATACCGCTCCAACCTCTCTTAAAAACCTAAAAGGCAATTAAAATTCAAGCTATTTTAAACTATATTGTAAAAGCACGAAACAGGGTTTGTTTCGTGCTTTTTATTATTTGCCCATTGAAATATAATCAGGTCTGTTTTCGCTGAGCTGAATATTTGATTTTCCGTAAATCAACATTTGAAGCTCATATGCGTCCTTTGGAATATCCGCAAGCCATATCCAGTTATTATAGCTTACTGAGAATTTATCACCGCCGAGACTGTTTTCCTCCGCGGGAACATTCGTTGTGGCTATCTGATAGTCAAGCCAGTTATCTCTGATTGCAAGATTTCCGATAGAAATTAATTCTTTCTTTGTGTAGCCTGTTTTTGTATACTGTGAAAGCTGATTTACAACCTTAACGGCATCAAGCCTGCCTGAATCTTTCATCTTAACAAACAGCTCGTTTAAAACCGTTTTTTGTCTGTCCGCTCTCGCGTTATCGGAATCAATCTTTCTTATTCGGCAGTAAGCAAGCGCCTGCTCTCCTGTCAGCAAAACCTTTTGCGGATTTCCCTGCTCGTCATACTGAGCCTCGGGCATCGTAACGTGTGCATATCTTATCTGATGATTATTTACCTCGTAAACCTCCGCCTGTGTCAATGCGATTTCAACTCCGCCCAAAGCATCAATAATTTTCGGAAAGCTTGCGAAATTAACGACCGCATAATTATCAATTGAAATCTTATAATATCTTTCAAGCGTATTTATATATGCTTTCATACCCCCGAAGGCGGCAGATTCATTGATTTTTCCGTAGCGTCCCTCGCCGTCTATCTCATAGTAAACATAAATATCACGCAAAACAGATGTCAAATGAATTGTGCCCGTATCAATATTAATACTTGCGATTATTGCGGAGTCTGCTCTTGAGGTATCGGTAATTTCCTCCTCGCGCGTATCCTCGCCGATTAAAAGAATGTTAAGCACATGTGATGATCTTACGGGATCTCCGTTCTGATACCAGTACTTAAGATAATCCTTATAGCTGTATACATCGTAGGCGGACTGCTCTTCAATCATAGGGAAGTCCTCCTGCAAGAAGTCCATTCCGTCATAGTATTCCGTTGCTTTATACGGCTCCTCGTCATCATCTGTAACATCGTTAAGCATATTGTTGATAAAAATCGCTCCGACAACTGCCGCCGCAATAATAAGAACAACGAGAATTATGATAACAACCTTAACTGTTTTACCCTTTTTTGTCTTAAAAAACTTTTCTTTTTCCGGAGCCTCCGCAGCTTCGGGTACCGCCTCAGACTGAGCCTCCTTTGCCATCTGAAGAATATCAACCATATCACCGTTATTTTCTTCGGTTTTCTGCTCGTCTGCGTCGCGGTTGACGGTTTCCTGCTCTTCATTATTTTCCGCCGTTAAATCTTCTTTTGTGCGAATAACCTCTTTAAATTCAGGCTCAGGCTCGCTTTCGGTTTTCTGAGCCGTTTTTGAATCGTCAAAAAGCCGGTCTTCCTCTTCTTCGGTATTATCTTCCTTTAAAAGATTATCATTATCTGTTTCCACGGGCTCTGTTTTGACAGGCGCTTGCGTATTTGTTTCCTCAGACTCAGCTTTTTTTAAAACTTTTTCCTGTTCTTCTCTACGTTTTTTTACTTCAGAGAGGATATCATCTATGTTGTATGACTCTTTCTCCAAATGATTTCACTCCTCTTTGTCAAGGTTTTTGACATTATACAACAAAATATGTGAAAATACTATAGATAAATTGTAAATAACATTATTTAACACATTTTCCAAGTCAAAAACCTTTTATTCTCACAAACAGCACAAATAACCGTTTAAACAGTTTATTGCTGCTCCTCGGAAATTACTTTTTCAGCATTTTCCTCCTGTCTGTCCTCAGTCTCTATTTTGTCAACGACTGAAAGTGTCGCTATCCTTTCGCCGTCATTTACCTTCATTACCTTGACGCCCTTTGACGGTCTCTGGAAGGTTGAAATCTGGTCGGCAGGAGTACGGATAATAATTCCGTCGGATGAAATCATGATTACATCGTTTTCATCATTAACGGCAGCAATCATTGCAACCTTGCCGTACTGTGCGGTACGATAATTGATAAGTCCCTTACCCGCTCTTGACTGAACACGGTAGTCGGCAAATTCGCTCTTTCTGCCGTATCCCGTTTCGGAAACGGTAAGCAGACTGTAACCCTCACGCTCAACAGCAAAGCCGACAACATAATCGCCCTCGCTAAGCTGAATTGCTTTGACGCCTCTCGCTGTTCTGCCTATAAGCCTTGCGTCCTTTTCCATAAAGCAAATGCTCATACCGTCATGTGTGGCAACAACAAGCTTTCTTTCACCGTCGGTTATATCAACCCAGGAAAGCTCATCGTCCTCGTCAAGATTTATTGCGATAATTCCCGTTTTTCTGATATGGTCATACTGATTAAGCGCAGTCCTCTTGATAATACCGTTGCGTGTAACCATACAAAGATATGCCCTGTCCTCCTCGTGAGGCACCTTAACCATTGCGCTTATCTGCTCGCCGTTTTCAAGCGGAAGAATATTTACAACATTCATACCCTTGCTGGTACGTGACGCTTCGGGAATTTCATAGCCCTTAAGCTTGAACACCTTTCCCTTATTTGTGAAAATAAGAACAAAGTCGTGTGTTGAACAGGTAAACATTGTCTTTGCGACATCCTCTTCACGTCTTGTCATTCCCATAATTCCGCGTCCACCGCGGTTCTGTGCCCTATATGTGTCAACGGTCTGCCGTTTCATATAGCCCTTTTCGGTTAAGGTAAGTATACACTCCTCAACAGGGATTAAATCCTCATCGTCAACATCACCGCTGAAGCCCGATATTTCTGTTCTTCTCTCATCTCCGAACTTATCGCCGATTGCTCTTGCTTCTTCTTTAATGATTTCACATATTCTTTCCTCGTGCAAAAGAATATCATTATAATCCTTTATTCTTTCGTGAAGCTCATCAAGCTCATTTATAATTTTTTCTATTTCAAGACCGGCAAGCTGTCCCAGACGGTAAGCAACAATGGCGTTTGCCTGCGGCTCATCAAAGCCGAATCTGTCCATAATTGCCTGCTTTGCCTCAGCCTGTCCGCCCTTGCAGGCACGAATTACCGCAATAACATCATCTACGATATCAATTGCCTTTGCGAGTCCTTCTAATATATGCGCTCTCTCCTGCGCTTTTCTTAAATCAAATTCCGTTCTCCGCCTTACAATATCCTTTTGGAAAGCAATATATTTTTCAAGAATTTCTTTAAGGGTAAGCACCTTCGGAACTCCGTCGTCAAGCGCAAGCATAATAGCGCCGAAGGTTACCTGCATATCAGTCATTTTATAAAGATTGTTGAGAACAACCTGCGCGTTCGCATCTCTTTTAATCACTATCTCAATGTGCATACCGCGGCGGTCGGAATAGTCCTGAACGTCGGCAACACCCTCAAGCCGTTTTTCCTTTACCAAATCGGCAATTCTTGCAATGAGCCTTGCCTTGTTCACGCCGTAAGGAATTTCGCTGACAACAATCTTGAAGCGGTCTCCTCTTGTCTCAATAATTTCCGCTCTCGCTCTTACATATATTTTTCCGCGACCCGTAGCATATGCCTCTTTAATACCCTTTGCGCCCATTATAATTCCGCCTGTCGGGAAATCGGGACCCTTGATATGCTCCATCAAATCCTCAAGCTGAGCGTCGGGATTATCAATAAGGCAGCACATGCCCTCGATAACCTCGTTCATATTGTGCGGAGGAATGTTGGTTGCCATACCTACCGCAATACCTGTTGTTCCGTTTACCAAAAGGTTAGGAAAACGCGCAGGCAGCACCGTTGGCTCCTTGCCTGTGTCATCAAAATTAGGTGCAAAATCAACGGTATCTTTCTTTATGTCCTCAAGCATTTTCATTGAAATCTTGCTCATACGGCTTTCCGTATAACGGTAAGCGGCAGGAGGATCTCCGTCAATAGAGCCGAAATTTCCGTGTCCGTCTACAAGCGTATGCCTCATTGAGAATGGCTGCGCAAGTCTTACCATTGCGTCATAAACAGAAGCGTCACCGTGAGGATGATAGTGACCGAGAACTTCTCCGACTGTGGTGGCGCACTTACGGTAAGGATTTGTGGGATAAAGATTATTGTCATACATTGCGTAAAGAATTCTCCTGTGTACAGGCTTTAAGCCGTCACGCACATCAGGCAGCGCACGCTGAACAATAACACTCATTGAATAGTCAAGAAATGCCTTTCGTATTTCCGTGCTGATTTCAACATCCACAATTTTTTGATTGTCATAACGAATTTCATTATTATCCATTCTTACTTTCCTCCGATTCCGAGTGGAGTATTTATTTTCAATAAGGGGCTTGCCCCGTCATTCAATGAGACAAGGTGAGACGTTTACCCCGCTGATTCCGAACATGGAGCCCGCCGCCTTAAAGGCGGGATACATCTTGCCTAAGCTATAAACAAATAATTTCTGTTTTTTCTGATAATCTTTTCAACATAGTCAAAAAGCTCGGCGGGTATAACCCGTTTCGGTAAAATTTTAACCTCTGTTACAATAAAGAAATAAAAATAATCCTGTGTTTCATAAATCGCAGACATTACAGAATATGGGTAAACCATAACTATACCCGCTTGCTTTTTATCAGGGATATTTCTTATTTCAATTGCCTTATCGTCAATTAGCGCCCTATTCCGGCACAAATAAGCACTGTCAAGCGAAAGCAGTTTTCTGATTCTTCGCTTTGGAGCAAATTTTACAGAATATAATGTCGCGGCGCAAACGGAAAAAATTATTAACGCAGAAATGATTATCATATCTGAATTTTTGTAAACCACGGCATCATAAACTCCTGTCGCGATAAAGAACAAGCACATCAGATATGAAAAAAACGAGGTTTTATTCCTTTTCATTTTAAATTTTTCAAAGACAACATAGTCGTCATACGTCAGGGAATAAACAAATTCCGCCATTAATTTCTTCCCTCCTCGACCTTAATATGCGCCCTGACGGCATCTATAATATTATCAAGCTCGTCTGACTTGTATCTCTCCTTGCTGATAACGGCAATTCCTTTGCAGAAGGTGGGGAGTATTTTTATATATTTGGGCGTTTCCATAACGGCAAAAACACTTTGCCACGGTGCAAATACCTTTTCATAGCTGTTAATAAGTTCAATGCCGTCGTCAAAAATACGCACCGTCTGTTCTTTGCTTAATATCGGAGAATATTCATATTCTCTTATAACCGCTTTTTTCTCCGTAAAAACGCCTAAAAACCCTATAACAATTATCAGTCCCGCAAAAAAATACAAATAATAATCTATTTTTAAAAGAACTGAAATAGCTATTAAAACCGCCGCAAATATTATGGATATGAGCAGCGCGTGGCTGTTAAGCGAGCACTTTTTTCTTTTATATTTCCAGCCGAGATAATATTCCTCGCCCGTCATTTTAAATGTCAGTTTCATAATTAAACATCAAGATTTTGTACAAATTTTGCGTTTTTTTCAATAAATTCGCGTCTCGGCTCAACATTGTCGCCCATAAGAATTGAGAAATTTTCAGACGCTCTCTGCGCGTCCTCAATCGTTACCCTGAGCATCGTTCTGAATTCAGGGTCCATTGTGGTTTCCCAAAGCTGAGACGGGTCCATTTCACCAAGACCTTTATATCTTTGTATATCGCAGTCTCCGCCGAATTCGGAAATCTTCCTGTCTCTTTCCTCGTCGGAGAAGCAATATGAGCTTTTCTTTCCCTTGCTTACCTTGAAAAGAGGGGGCTGTGCGAGATAAACATAACCTTTCTCAATAATTTCCGGCATATACCGAAAGAAAAATGTTAAAAGCAGTGTGCGGATATGAGCGCCGTCAACATCGGCATCAGCCATAATAATTATTTTATGATATCTGAGCTTAGATATATCAAAATCGTCTCCTATACCTGTTCCGAGCGCCATTACTACGGGAATCAGCTTCTCGTTGCTGTAAACCTTGTCAACTCTTGCCTTTTCAACATTGAGCATTTTACCCCAGAGAGGGAGAATCGCCATATGTTCTCTGTCTCTGCCTTCCTTTGCGGAGCCGCCTGCCGAATCACCCTCAACGATATATATTTCACATTTTGAAGGGTCATTGCTTGTACAGTCTGCAAGCTTGCCGGGAAGTGAGTTGCTCTCAAGCGGAGATTTTCTCCTTGCGTTTTCCCTTGCCTTTCTTGCCGCCTCTCTCGCACGTGACGCGTCAAGCGATTTATTTATGAGCACCTTTGCAACGGCAGGATGCTCCTCAAAATATGTCATCAGCTTTTCGTAAAGCATTGATGACACAAGACCTGTTATATCGGTATTCCCGAGCTTACCCTTTGTCTGCCCTTCAAACTGAGCCTCGGTAAGCTTAACCGAAATAACAGCCGTTATACCCTCTCTAACATCCTCGCCGCTGAATTTTTTATCGCTGTCCTTAAGAATACCGAATTTTTTTCCGTAGTCATTGAACACTCTTGTAAGCGCCGTTTTAAATCCTGTTTCGTGAGTACCGCCGTCAATTGTATTGATATTATTTGCAAATGATAAAAGGGTTTCATTATATGAATCCGTGTAGCAGATAGCAACCTCCGCGCTTCTGTCTTCCTTTGTTGTTGAAAGGTGAATTACCTCATCCTGCACAGGATTAAGTCCTCTGCTTGTGTTAATATATTCAACAAAGGAGCGTATACCGCCCTCATAGCAGAATTCCTCACCTGTATCTTCAGCGCCTCTTTTATCCGTAAGAGTAATTGAAAGACCCGCGTTCAGAAAAGCCTGTTCTCTCAAGCGCCTTGCGAGAATTTCGTAGTCATATTCCGTCGTTTCCTGAAAGATTTCGTCGTCCGCCTTAAATCTTATAAGTGTTCCGTGTCCGTCTGCGTCCCCGATAATATGTAATTCGTTTACGGGAATACCTCTTTCAAATTTCTGGCTGTAAATATGACCGTTTTGTGTAACCTCAACCTCAAGCCACTCTGAAAGAGCGTTTACAACAGAAGAGCCTACTCCGTGAAGACCGCCCGATACCTTATATCCCGAACCGCCGAATTTACCTCCCGCATGAAGAACGGTAAGCACAACCGTAACTGCAGGAAGTCCTGTTTTTTCATTTATTCCGACAGGAATACCTCGTCCGTTGTCACGCACCTGAATAATATTGTCGGGAAGTATATCGCATTCAATATGTGTACAGACGCCCGCGAGCGCCTCGTCAATTGAATTGTCCACAATCTCATAAACAAGATGGTGCAGACCTCTCGGTCCCGTTGAGCCGATATACATACCCGGGCGCTTTCTGACAGCCTCCAGTCCTTCAAGCACCTGAATATCCTTCGCGGAATACTCCTCGGTTACGACAGTATCAATATCCTCTTCCTCTAAATTGATTTTGTTTTCCTCGCTCATAAAATAAAAATCTCCTTATTTGCTTCGCTTAAACAGGGTAGCCGTATTAAGCGGACAAACATAAATTTTATCTTCACAAACTACAAAACTTTTCGGTAGTTCATAATTTACATAAATAATTTTTTTTTCCTTTTCCGCCTTTGAAAGATAATCACGGGTAGCTTTATTGACCGTTGATGTATCCATATCAAATATGCCGATGATTTTATCTGATTTTATTGCAGTGTCACCGCCGAGATATATGTACATCAAATCAAACCCCCGTTTGAAATATGAAAGGTTTTTCCATCCTTAAGACGTAACACCGTATTCGCGTCACAACAGGTAATGAACACCTGCCAGTCCTTGATATGATTCAAGATATAATCCTGTCTTGATATATCAAGCTCACTCATAACGTCATCAAGAAGAGCAAGAGGTTCATCGTCTGTCATTTCTTTTAAAAGACTTGCCTCCGCAAGCTTGAGAGCCAGAACACACGAACGTTGCTGTCCCTGTGAGCCAAAGCTTCTTGCGCTTTTGCCGTTAATGAGTATTTCCAAATCATCACGGTGCGGACCTACAGTGGTAATCCTGTTTATTAAATCATTTGTTCTGCTTTTTTCAAAAGCGGAAATAAGATTATTTTTAATCTCTTCAACAGTCAGATTATTATAGTCAAAGGCTCCTTTAAAAACTAAATCTATGTTTTCCTTACCGTTTGATAGACCGTCAAAAATATCTTTAGAATACGGTAAAAGCTTTTCAATATATTTGTTGCGCTGATAAATAATTTTCGCGCCGCTTGAAGCCAGATTTCTGTCCCATACATAAAGCATATCGGAAAGAGAGCTGTTTTTTGAAATATCCTTTAGCAGCATATTTCTCTGTGTAAGAGCGCGATTATATTCTTTTAAAACATTTCTGTAATTAAATTTCAGTTGACAAAGAGCATTGTCAACAAATTTTCTTCTTTGAGCAGGTCCGTCCTTAATCATTGATAAATGAACGGGTGAAAATATAACAGTCTTTAACTCTTCGCCTAAAACTGCGGGTGATTTTTTTTTAACGCCGTTTAAGCTTGCTGTACGTTTATCTTCAATAAAAATTTCCGCGTTTTGCTGTCTGCTCTTATTTTCAAAATTTATTTTAAGTCTTGAAAACTGTTTGTTAAAGGTAATAAGCTCTTTATCTTTTACTCCTCTGAAGCTTTTACTTCCCGTAAATAAATAAACTGCCTCAATTAGATTTGTTTTTCCCTGCGCATTTTCACCGTAAATAATATTTACATTGTCAAAGCAGAGATTCAACCTCTCAATATTTCTGAAATTTTCTATATCAATTGAATTAATTTTCATTTTTAATGTAATAATCTACACTGAAAACCGATACAATATCTCCCTGTCTTATCTTTTTTCCCCTTGCTTCACAAACTTCACCGTTTACTTTAACTATTTTATCCTGTATAAACGATTTTGCCTGTCCCCCTGTCTGTGCAACATCTATGAATTTTAAAAGAGAATCCAGTCTGATAAAATCGGTTTTTATAAGTACATCCTCATTTTTTCTTTTGGCTGCTTTAACTTTAATTTTCATTTTTAAGCCTCATAGGAAGAACTAAGAACAAAAAGCTGTCGTCATTGACGGGCATAACCTTTGCAGGGCTTATAGCGCTGTTTAATTCAATTTTAACCTGATCGGTATCTGCCGCGTTAAGCGCGTCTAAAATAAATTTTGAATTAAATCCGATTTCAACTCGGTCTCCGCTTATATTTGCGTGTGTATGATCAACAACTCTTCCTAAGCCCGATACGGTTGAAACACGCATTTCATCATTTTCAAACAAGCATCTGATAGGATTTTTCTTATCATTTTCAATTACCGGAAGAGTTCTTTCAATACAGTTGACAGCGTCATCTGTATTAATTAAAACCGTTGTTGAGGCAGTTTTGGGAATAGCCGCATTATAATCCAAAAAGTCCCCGTCAAGAAGTCGGCTGATAATACTGTAATTTTCAACATCAAAAACAATATGCCTTTTTCCTACGCTGATAGATACGTTTTTATCATTGTCACCGTCCATAAGTTTAATAAGTTCTCTTATGGTTTTCTTCGGTACAATAAAGCTGATATCCTCGCCATCATATTGTACTGTCTCTGTCCTTATCGCAAGTCGATAACCGTCGACACCTATAAGTCTTAACCGGTTAAGAGTAAGTTCAAATTTAAGCCCTGTATGAACAGGCTTTGATGATTCATTATCCGCGACCGCAAATAAAGTCTGTGAAACCATACCCTGAAGTATATTTTCATTTAAAAACAGCGGATAACCTCCTGAAACAGACGGAAGCTCGGGATAATCCTCCGCGTCAATACCCATAATATTATACTGCGCCGCTCCGCTTATAATTGATACGGAGGTACCGCTTATATCAAAGGTAACATTTCCGTCAGGCAGTTTTCTTATGATATCGCTAATAACCTTAGCATTTATTACGATTGCTCCCGGCTCAGCAACATTTGCCTGTAATGTAGTATTGATTCCGAATTCAAAATCATAACCGGTCAGACTGAGAGTATCAGAACCGCATTCAATTAAAATACCCTCAATAGTAGGAATAGTTACTTTTGTGCTTACTGCTCTCATAACATTTGAGCATGCCTCACTTAATTCTCTTGTGTTACAGGTAAATTTCATAAAACGTATCCTCCGTTTTTATAGAATGTTTGTCTTTTAGTATTAGTAGTATAGGGTGTTGAAATTGTTAAAAACTTTTAACTTTGTTTTTTTAAAAGAAAAAACAATCAAAATATTTTAATAATTCAATTGTTGAAAGATTGTGTATTTTGCTGAAAAAAAATTTTTTTAACATTGTATGTGTAAATATTTTTGTGGAAAATGAAAAAAATGTTAAAAATTTTATTCTGTTTTAACATTACTTATAATATCATTTATCTGTCGTGCGAGCTTTGAGTTTTTTTCAAGCTCCTTTTCAATCTGGTCTATGTTATACATTACGGTTGAATGATGTTTATTAAATTCAGCTCCTATATCCTCATAACTCATATTGGTTACCTTTCTGACAACATAAAAGGTAATTTTTCTTGCGTGGGATATGTTTGCTTTCTGAATTTTACTGTAAATATCCTCAACGGAAATTCCTGTTGTCCGGCTTACCTCCTCAACGATTTTTTGTATTGTAACAGGAAGAGGCTGTGTATCTTCAAGTATTACCTTAATAACACTCTGAGCCAAAGAAATTGTCGGAGTGTGGTCATTTATATCACACAGCGCGTAGAGCTTTTTAGTAACGCCCTCAAGCTGACGTATATTTGATTTAATTTTTTCTGCAATGTAGCTTACAACATTGTCTGAAATTTTAAAATCAAGAAGTTTGGCTTTTCTTTTAATAATTTCGCATCTTGTTTCAAATTCGGGAGGTTGAATGTCAGCCAAAAGTCCGTCTTCAAAACGTGATTTAAGCCTGTCTGTCAACGACTGAATATCGCGGGGAGGGCGGTCGGACGTAATAACAACCTGCTTTCCGCCGTAGACTAATGTATCAAAGGTGTGGAAAAATTCCTCCTCCGTCGATGTTTTTCCCGCAATAAACTGAATATCATCAATAAGAAAAACGTCAATATTATTTCTGTATTTATTGTGAAATTCATCAATAGTTTTATTTTGAAGCGCCTGATAAAACTCGTTCGCAAACTGCTCCGCCCGAACATACATAATATTCATATCGGGAAAATTTTTCTCAACGTCATAACAAATTGCGTTAAGGATGTGGGTTTTTCCAAGACCTGAATTACCGTAAATAAATAAAGGGTTATAATTACTGAAATTTGAGCCGGGTGAAAGTCTTGAGCCGGGATCGGAGGCTACTGCCTTTGCGGCGGCATAAGCAAATCTGTTGCTTGGACCGACAATAAAATTTTCAAAGGTAAACTGTTCATTCTTATAATCCTCTAAATGCTTGTCCTGATATGTAGTATCATAATCCTTGCTTTCATTTTCTTCCTTGCAGATGTAATTAATATTAACTTTGAAACCCATTATATTTTCAAAAGCCTCATCAAGCAATGTACCGTACTGCGGAATAACTACATCCATATACATAGGTTTCGGGAAACAAAGCGTTACCGTTGACGCTTCAAAACCTGTAAATTCTATTGTATTAATCCAAAGATTATATGCTGTTATATTAACCTTCTGTTTGCAATAATCCAAAACCGCCTGCCATATATCGTTAAACGAGTCCATATTCAACCTCCCGGATTTTAATATATGAAAAACATAATTATGTATAAATATCCATTATAGAAAACATTATATCAGTTTTTAAATATTAAATCAATATAAATTAATAAAAATATATATTATTTATATAATATACATTATATAGCACTATATAAATTTATTTATTGGAATAAATCTTGTAAAATGGATAGGTGTATTGTATAATTGATTAAACGGGAGGTGCAGTATGAGAATTTTTAAAAACCGCGGAGATATATATTTTTCAAAAATAAATAAAAAGAAATCTGCCGAACAGAAAATTCTTATTATCGCACTGACTGCAATTGTAATTTTTACAGTAATATTCGTCGTTTTTTTGTCTGTTAAATATGATTTCAGCGCAAAAAAATTTTTTGCTCCCGATAATCTTAAAGTATCTCAGGTAACAGACGAGGGAGAAGAACCTCTGCCTAAGGTAAGCGGAAAAAATAATTTTATAACGCTTGTAAATAATGATGAAAATTTGCTTTTTGTTATTCTTACACAGGTTGATATGGATAATATTTCATATAAGGTATGCACAATGAAGGCAGATACAATCTGCGACGGAAAAAGCCTTAAGGATATTTTTAAGCAGTCGGGAGCACAAAACGTAAAAACTGCGGTCGAAAGTCTGCTTGGTGCTGATTTTGACTATTATATTTCTATGAACAATACCCAATATGCGGACTTTTTTGACGAGCTTGGAGATTTTTATTATCCGATTTTGTCCGATATAAAATTTAAAAGCGGTAATGGTGATACAGACTATTCCATAAGGCTTGAGGCGGGAGAGCGGAAGTTGAACGGCTCGCAGGTTATTAATCTTATACGCTATTATCTTGATGAGGAAAACAATTCCTCATTAGCAAATGATTTGGTTTTAAACTGTCTTTCACAGCAGATAAACAGCGATAACCTGGAAAAAAGCGAGGAACTGTTCAAACTTTTCATAACAAACGCCGATACTAATATAACTGTAAGGGATTTTTCATTGGCAGATGATGATTTAAAGGTTCTGAGTGATTACAGAACGGGCGCAAGCCTTTACAGCGCCCGAGCGGAATATGAAAACGGCTCAGTCAGCACGGAAAGTCTAAAAAAAATAAAGGGCTACTTTGTTAAGTAGTTTAGGTGATTTATGGATAAAGAGAGAATTATGAAAGCGGTAAGGGAAATTTTAATCGCTGTCGGGGAAAATCCTGACCGTCCCGGTCTTGAAGAAACTCCGCTTCGTGTCGCAAATATGTATGAAGAAATTTTTGCGGGGCTGAATGAGGACCCGAAAAAACATCTGAAATTTTTTGACGAAAAGTCAAATGATGAAATGGTTATAGTAAGGGACATTCCCTTTTCATCAATGTGCGAGCATCATCTTTTACCGTTTGTCGGCAAGGCACACATTGCGTATATACCGAGCGATAATAAAATTATCGGCTTGTCAAAGCTTGCGAGAATTGTGGACAATTTTGCTAAAAAACCGCAGGTGCAGGAAAGGCTTACACACGATATAGCCGATTTTCTCAACGATAACTTAAAGCCGAAAGGCGTGGCGGTTATTATTGAGGCTGAACATATGTGTATGTCAATAAGGGGAGCAAGGGCGTCCGGTTCAAAAACGCAGACCTCTGCGCTCAGGGGTATTATGCGTACAGACGCGAGAACACGTACAGAGGTGCTTGCGCTGCTTGATAAATAAATTGTTAAAAATATGGCTGAAAAGAAAATCTGGAATTGTAAAAATAAAAAAATTGAATACGGCAATAAAGTTTTAATTATGGGAATTGTTAATGTTACTCCAGATTCCTTTTCGGACGCGGGAGAACATTTTTCACCCGAGAACGCCGTCAAATATGCCCTTGAGCTTGAAAAGGACGGAGCTGACATCATTGATATCGGCGCTCAGTCAACACGTCCCGGATATATTCCCGTTTCGTATACAGAGGAATGGGAACGCTTGGAGCCTGTTCTGAGTGCTTTAAACGGAAAATTAACCGTCCCCGTATCAGTAGATACATATTATCCGCTTGTGGCTGAAAACGCTCTTAAATCGGGCGCAGACATTATTAATGATGTAAGCGGTATAATTTGTCATAAAATGGCAGAAACCGTCAAAAAACGGGGCGCAGGCTGGATTATAACGCATAACGGACCCGCATCACCTTCTGATGTAAAGAATTTTTTTAAAAAATCAATTGACGAATGTGTAAGTCTTGGTATTAAAAAAAATCAGATATGTCTTGATATGGGTATCGGATTCGGCAAGAATTATGATGAAAATATGACGCTTCTGGCAAATGTACGCAAATATAAAATTGACGGATATCCGCTGCTTCTCGGTACATCAAGAAAAAGAGTTATCGGGCAGGGGAGCGGTCAGGAAAATCCAAAGGAAAGAATTTACGGCAATATTGCGGCAGATACAGCCGCCGTTTTAGGCGGTGTGGATATAATCCGCGTCCACGATGTAAAAAATGAAAAACAGGGCATTTTAATGGCTCAAAATATGAAAGGATATGTGAGATTATGATTTGTGTAACAACAAACAATTTGGAAAACGGAGTGATCGTTGAATACAAGGGTATTGTGACGGGAGAGGTAGTTTCGGGCGTAAACTTTATTAAGGATTTCGGCGCGTCTATAAGAAATTTTGTTGGCGGACGTTCAAGCGGTTATGAGGAGGAGCTTATTTCCGCCCGTGAAAACGCTCTTGCGGAAATGCAGAGCCGCGCGGCAAGTCTCGGCGCAAACGCAGTAGTCGGTGTCGATATAGACTATGAGGTACTCGGTCAGGGCAATATGCTTATGGTGTCCGCATCAGGTACGGCAGTTGTGGTCAAAGACAAATAATGGATAAAATTTTAATCAGGGATTTAAAAATATTTGCCTATCACGGCGTTAATCCCGAGGAAAAACGCGACGGGCAGAATTTTATTTTTGATATTGATTTAAGCGTCAATATGACAAAGGCCTGCTTCAGCGACGATATACTCGATACCGTCAGCTATGCAAGGGTTATTAAAACCGTCAGACGTGTTGCAACCGAGAGAAAATATGATTTGCTTGAACGCCTTGCTCAGGCGGCGGCAGACGCAATCCTTGAGGAGTATCCCGATGTTTTCAGCGTGGATATTACTCTGAAAAAACCCGAAGCGCCGATTAAAGCCGATTTCGGCTGGGTCGGTGTACAGATATCAAGAGAAAGATAGTCTATATGGAATATATACTCAGTGTCGGAACGAATTTAGGTGATCGAAAAGCAAATATTGAAAAATGCATTGACGCCGTTAATCTTCTTCCTTATACAGACGTTATTGATAAATCCGCCGTATATGAAACCGAGCCTGTCGGATACGCAAGGCAGGAAAATTTTTACAATATAATATTAAAAGTCGAATCAATTTTTGAGCCTAACGAAATGCTCGGCGCATGTCTCGGCATAGAGTCGGGTTTCGGCAGAAAAAGAGGTATCCGCTTCGGACCGAGAATTATTGATATTGATATTATATTTGCAGAAGATTTAAAAATTGAAAGCAGAAATTTAATTGTTCCTCATCCGCGATACCATGAAAGAAGATTTATTCTTGAACCTCTTCTTGATATTTATCCAAACGGTCTAGTTTACGGAAAGGATATAAAGCCTTTTATTGATAAGCTTACGGGTCAGAAAATCCAAAAAATAGATTAAAAAGAAGAAGCAGGAATTTATCCTGCTTCTTCTTTACATAAATGAGGCTACCGTGTCGACGAAATCCACAACCTTATCGGCTGTTTTTTTCATTGTTTTTTTAACTGAGCTGTTGTCGGTTTTTACCGCACCCATCATTGCGGCAGCAGAAAAAACAGCAAGAGTTGCGCCCATAACCTTCATTACGTTTGCCGTGGTTTTCTTTTTCATAACAAATTCTCCTCCTGCACTTTCCGTGCAGTAATATTATCTGCAAAAACACAAATAATAAATTGATGAAAAAATGTTATTTAAAAATATTATTTCCAAAGCATTTAATTTCAAAATTGTTATTTTTTAAAAAATTAATGGTAATTTATGATAAAATTATATATAATAAAAGTAATAACAAATATGAAAGGACAGTAAAAATGGATAAAGCCAAAGTTTATTTTACTAAGGAGCTTACTCCCGAAAGCGTTGTAAAGATGTTTAAAATTTTAAATAAGGAACTGACGGGAAAGGTTGCTGTTAAGGTTCATTCAGGTGAGGAGGGAAATCAGAATTATCTGCGCCCCGAATTTATGAAACCGATGGTGGAATATGTGAACGGCACAATAGTTGAATGCAACACGGCTTATGACGGTGAAAGAAATTCAAGCAGTAAGCATAAAAAACTTCTTGAAAATCACGGCTGGAGCAAATATTTTAATGTCGATTTGTTAGATGAGAACGGACCCGACCTTGAATTAAAAATTCAAAATGGCAAGGTATTAAAGCAAAATTTTGTCGGCAAGGATCTCGTAAATTACGATTCAATGCTTGTTTTATCGCATTTTAAGGGACATCCAATGGGCGGATACGGCGGAGCATTAAAACAGCTTTCAATCGGCTGTGCCTCATCAGAGGGAAAGGCGTGGATTCATTCGGCGGGGAAAATAAAAGACCAGTCTGTATTGTGGGATAATATGCCTGAGCAGGATATGTTTTTAGAGGCAATGGCAGACGCCGCAATGTCAGTTGTTGAATATTTTAAAGGGAACATAGCCTTTATTAATATTATGTGCAATATGTCCGTTGACTGCGATTGCTGTGCCGTAGCAGAAGACCCTTGTATGAAGGACATCGGCATTTTAGCCTCACTTGACCCTGTGGCAATAGATCAGGCGTGTATAGATTTAGTGATAAATTCCGACGATCCGGGAAAGGAACATCTTTTGGAACGAATTAATTCAAGACACGGCACACATACAATAGACGCCGCAGCCGGGCTTGGATTCGGAACTAAAGAATATGAATTAATAGAAGTTGAATAAAAAAGGGTTGAATTTTTAACCCTTCAGCGTGTAGAAAAACCCTAAATCCACTTCCGATTTAGGGTTAAATTTTTAATATGAGGAAAACGGAGTGAATCAAAGCGGGAAAACCATAATCCGAAAATTTCTTGCGCCAAGGAAAATGAGGGGTTTGTTTCAAGTTGTATGGCAATATCTTATAAATTATGTTATACTGTTGCAAAGGTGATTATATTGAAAGATAATTACGGAGGCAAGCAAGAAATAAAAGGCGGGGAACGGAAAATGAAAGTTAAATTTAAAATTGTTTTCTTAACAACTTTGTTGATAATGCTTTCGTTATGCGGTAACGCGTATGCTTCAACGCAATATTTTACGGGAGAAAAATCAGACCACGCAAGGAAAGAAACATATCTCCACGGAATTACTGCCGAGATGTGTGCCGCAAACTATTGGAAAGACAAAACTTTTTATGGTTTGGATAAAATTATAATGAACAATTCTCAAATAGACACGTTAAACAGGCGGATTGTAGACGGCAGCGGCACAATGGTTTTTGATTTGGAAGAGTTAAATAAAACCTTTGACGCGGATTCAAGAAAGCAAAGTCTTGCAAATTCGGAAATACCTACGAGAGATCTTTACGTAAACGGCACAAAAATAAACAACGAAGAATATTTCACATCATTATTGACTGCAATTGCGGAAACCGGGTATACAGGAACGCAGCAAACAAAGCTTGGGGTATGCACAAACCGTGCGGATATGAAAGCATGGCCTACCAACGATGTTATAGGTTACAGCGCTTCGGATACCGATGACGAAATGCAAAGCTCGGCGCTGAATCTGAACGAGCCTATGATAATCCAGGCAAAATGTGAAGTTAACGGAGATATATTCTATTGGGGCTACTCAAATAACTGCACAGGCTGGGTCAGCGGAAAAAACGTGGCTGTTTGCCAAACAGAATCGGAATGGCTGGATTATTGGAAAATCAGTTCAAGCGCAGATGATTTTGTTACTGTTACAGGAAGCAGAATTGTTTTGAATAACGGAACCTCCGAAACGGTAAACGCGATGTTGGGAACATATTTGAAATTAGTGCCCGAGGAGCTTATACCTCTTGATTTAGCGTCAAAAAAAGCGGATAACTATATTGTGTATTTTGCAGGAAATGACGAAAACGGAAACGCCGTAAAGCAATATGCTGTTTTGAATAAGAGCCTGGAGCTTCACAGGGGATTTTTACCGTTAACGGAAGAAAATGTGTTGGAAGTTGCGTTTTCATGCATCGGCGACCCTTACGGCTGGGCCGGCATGAACGGTTATATGGACTGTTCGCTTTATACAAGAAGCATTTATAAATGCTTTGGAGTTGAACTTCCGAGAAATACAACGTGGCAGGAAAAAACGCCCGATAAATATAAAAACATTTCCGATATGAGCGATGAGCAGAAAATCCAATATATTTCAACACTTCCCGCAGGCTCTTTGCTGTATTTTCCGGGGCATACAATGGTTTATTTGGGAATTGACGGCAATAAAAACTTTGTGGTAAGCGATTTGGGTTCGGTTGTTGACGAAGTAGGCGATCTTACGGTGCGCTATGTAAACGCCGTAACGGTAAACTCTTTGGACGTCAGACGCGGCACCGCTTATGGCGGAACAACGTGGCTGCATAATATTACGGGAGTGATTTCGTTTGCGGCACCGATAGATATCAATGATTGTTCGGTGGAAATTGAAAGTAATGAATTTGAATATGACGGTCTTGAAAAGAAACCTAAGGTAATGGTTAAATATAACGATAAGCCCGTTTACGAAGGCGTAAACTACACAGTTGAATATTCAAATAACATTGAAACGGGAGAAGCTTCCGTATGCGTTGAGGGCATAAATAATTTTACCGGAAAATCAATTAAAACCTTTGAAATAAAAGAAATTCCGAAAAATAAAGACGATAATGAAATTTTTGAAAATACCGAAAAGGAGGAAAGCAATAACCAAACCGACAGCAAACAGGAAATGCCCACCGAAAGCAACGGCAAAAATTATAGCCCAACAAATTTAAAATCGCCTTATACCGGCGCCGATAATTACGATTATATTTTAACGCCATGCTTTTTGATAAGTATAACGGCATTATTCTCTTCAGCCGGATTTTATGCGGTAAAAAGCAGAAAAAGAAAAAATGATTAATTGAATTCTTATCGTTTGCAAACATCTTGTTTACACAGCAATATTACAGGTCAGTTGCAAAATGTGATATTAAAAAGCTATATACCCCGTATGCCGAGTAATCGGTATACGGGGTAATTTTTAATATATAATTATACTGTTAATATTACACAACATTTTGGCAAACTTTTTCGGCGATTTGAAGGGTTGAATCTTAACCCCTTTTTACTATCTTTCGGGATAATCATAATCTTTTGGTAAACCAAGTATATAATCTGCTGATATTTTATAGTAGTGGCACAATTTAATTATGCTGTCTACCCTCATATCTCTTTTTCTATTTTCCCAGTGACCGACAGTAGCATCAGATACACCGCAGATATCTGCTACATTTTGTTGTGTTAAGTTATTATCAATTCTTAAATTATAAAATTTTTGTCTATAATCCATAAATAATCACATCCCTTTTTGTATGTTACTACAAAAAGTAGTACAAGGACTTGAAATCCTACAAAAAGTAGTATATTCTTATAGAGGATTATAAATAATCCATGTTGCCGGACAAAACTCGACCACACAAAATTCAAAATAAGTATGCGCGAAAGCACCCGACGGGTAAAACTGCCGGGTGCTTTCGCTTTTAAGTATAATTATATATTAGTCGTTTGCGTGACCTGCCGCACCGAATACAACGTCAATCTTATGAGCGACAACCTCTTCAATAAGCTCTCTTGCGGGAGTGAGATATTGTCTCGGGTCAAAGTGCGCAGGATTTTCCGAAAAGTGCTTCCTTATTGCGGCAGTCATTGCGATACGGATATCTGAGTCAACATTAATTTTGCAGACGGCCATTGACGCCGCCTTTCTGAGCATTTCTTCAGGAATACCGATAGCGTCAGGCATTTCTCCGCCGTACTTATTAATCATTTTGATATGCTCCTGATTAACCGATGACGCGCCGTGAAGAACAATCGGGAAGCCGGGGAGCTTTTGGCCGACCTCTTCAAGAATATCGAATCTGAGCTGAGGCTTCTGTCCGGGCTTGAATTTGTATGCGCCGTGGCTTGTGCCGATGGCGATAGCAAGTGAATCAACGCCTGTTCTTGATACAAAATCAAAAACCTCTGAAGGTCTTGTGTATGACGCGGCTTCAGCGTCAACCTGAACGTCGTCCTCAACACCGGCAAGCGTGCCGAGTTCACCCTCAACAACACAGCCGTGAGCGTGAGCGTAATCAACAACCTTTTTTGTGAGAGCAACATTTTCCTCATAAGGGAGCGAAGAGCCGTCAATCATAACTGATGTAAAGCCTCCGTCGATGCAGGACTTACACGTCTCAAAATCGGGACCGTGGTCAAGATGAAGAGCAATAGGCAGACCGGTCTCTTCAGCGGCTGCTTTTACCATAGCAACAAGGTAATCGTGTGACGCGTACTTTCTCGCGCCTGCCGAGCATTGAAGAATTACAGGTGCATTGAGCTTTTTAGCGGCTCTGGTGATGCCCTGAACAATCTCCATATTGTTTACATTGAAAGCGCCGATAGCGTAACCGCCCTCGTATGCTTTTTTGAACATTTCGGTTGTAGTAACTAATGGCATAATTAAATCTCCTATACTTACTTATATTTAGTGTTAAATTTTCACTTGGAATATTATACTACAAATCAAAATAAATATCAACTTAATTATTAAGTCAAAAAGCACAAAGCAAATTTCTACACCCCGGCAGACTTCGGGAAATGGAACTGAATTTATCATTTGGCAATTCGCGGGCGTACAGAGGTACGGCAGAGTTGCCAAAAGGTAAAAACGCCGAAAGCCGCTTGAATTCGATGTTCAGGCGGCTTTCACAATATTAAAAATATGTTTTTATTTATAGTCGTGATTCATACCGCCTTATCGGCAGTCTTAGAGGCGGGATAAGTGCCTCTTTTATTCTTCCTTATCCTTGCTTTCATATGTTATGATTTCCTTAGCAATATATATCGGTCTGTTTTTAGTCTGAATATAACTTCGGGCGAGATATTCTCCGATAATTCCGATTGTGAAAAGCTGTATACCGCCGAGAAAACTTATTAGAATAACAAGCTGTGTAAAACCGTCCACATTGATATTGCTTGTAAGCTTTCTGATAAAGGTGATTATAGCGTAAATTACGCTGAAAAGCGTTGCTACAGAGCCTAAAACAGACGCAAATTTAAGCGGCGCGGTTGAAAAGGCAATTATGCCCTCGAAAGCGTATTTCAATAATTTTACAAAATTAAAACTGCTTTTGCCTGTCAGACGCTCCTTGGCTGTATACGGAATATATACTGTATTAAAGCCTATCCAACTGAAAAGCCCCTTTGAAAATCTGTGAAATTCACTCATCGAAACGAGTGCGTCCCGAACGCTCTTTCTGAAGGTTCTGAAATCGGACGCGCCGCTTTGAAAAGAAATTTCAGTGAATTTGTCGGCAATTTTATAAAACGCGTTTTTGCAGAGTGTTGTAAACTTTCCCTCATGTCTGTCCTCCTGGCAGGCACAGACACAATCAATTTCGGGATTTTCGTCGAGCATTTTCACCATTTTTTTTACAATGGCAGGGTCCTGCTGCAAATCCGCGTCAATAATTGAAATAAGCTCTCCGCAAGCGTTTTGAAGCCCCGCGTACATTGCTGATTCCTTGCCGAAATTCCTTGAAAAATTGATAATTTTAACATTACAGGGGCTTGTTTTTTTAATTTCTTTTAGGTTATTTATTGTGTTATCTGCGCTGCCGTCATTTACAAAAACAACCTCATATTCCTCTGTAACGGGAAAATTTTCATAAACAGACTGAATAAACGGTTTAACATTGTCAGCCTCATTGTAGCAGGGAACAACAAACGAAAGCTTCATTTTTTCACATCCTTAAAATACGAATTAATAGTATTTTAACCCATTATTTGTTCGGTGTCAACCACGCTGTCTGCCCTTGAGCAGCGGTGAAAGCGGTTTGTAAATAAGAATGCTTACCGCCACGCTTATCATCGCCTTGATGAAGGTAAACGGCACGTTGAAAATAAGTATTCCCTGAAAAATATTTTTTACGCCGGCAAGAATTATTCTGTAAGCGTCAAGCACTGCGGATTCGGGCAGACCGAGTACGGAATAATAAAGCGGGTAAATGACAAAATAGTTAAACGGAAGGCACACCGCCGCCATTGCTGCGGCTCCGCTGATGCCAGCGATAACCGCGCCCTTTTTTGTTTTGTTGTGCTTATATATAAGTCCCGCAACAAGCGCAAAGGTCGCTCCTAAAACAAAGTTTGAAAGCTCACCCACAAAGCCGCTCTGGCTTACCGCCATATGAATCAAGTTCCTTAACAGGCAGATAATAACGCCTGCTGCCGGACCGTATGCGAATGCGCCGATAAGCTCCGGCAAATCGGAAAAGTCAAGTTTAATAAAACTTGGCATAATCGGTATTGATATTTCCAGATACTGAAGCACAACTCCGACCGCTGTGAGCATTGCCGTTCCCGTAAGAACTCTGATTTTTTTATTTTTCATAATTTCTCCTTTTTGGGCGTTAAAACTTACAAAAAGAGAAGCCCTGACACCATAGTGTCAGGGCGTAAATGCTTTGACCTTAGGCTGAAATCAGCCAAACATTTTCTCTCGTCCGGACTTTAACCGTCGGTATCGGAATTTCACCGATTCAGCCATATTTCTATGGGTCGCGGACTTTAACCGCCGGTGAGGAATTACACCTCGCCCTGAAAATATTTTAGTCAGACTGTTGTCTGCAATAACTATTATATGCTCTTATCCGCATTTGTCAATAGTGTTTTTAATTACTGCTTTTCAGCGTCGCTGTAATAGCCTTTTTCCATTTCAACCTGCTCTTTTTCGTTGACAGGTTTGTATTTGTCCTGGTAATAGTTTTCAAGGTGGCTTTCAAACGTGCCGTCAGGCTTAATGTCTATTACCGTACAGCCTCTCTGCAATCCGAATTTCATAATTCCAGAATATGCGAGATAATCTACCGAGTACCCGTAGGTTAGTCTGATTCCCTTGTAATCAACAGAAAAATTATTCAGATGGTCATGACCGCAGAACATACCTTTAGTAGAGCCAAGCTGTAATGCCTTGTCAAAAAAGCCGTAGTTATATTCGCTTGCGTAAACGACAAGATCCGTTTCCCCTGCCTTGCCGTAATAATACTTAACATTTTCTGTGTCCTGACAATTATTTGCCGTATATTCATCCCAAGCTTCCTTATATTCTGGTATAGGAATGTGAAAGAACGCGAGGGATTTCGGCATAATATTATTGTTCTCAGCCTTGAGGCTGTTCAGTGTATCCTCATACCACTTCACCTGGTTTTCGTGAATACTGTCATATTTCCACATAATTCCGAGAAAATCGCCGTCAACATATGAATGGGAATCAAGCATAATGAGGCTCTGTGTTATTTCTCCGTTTGGATTTTTTATATTGATTACCTGATTTCCATAACCGTCAGCCTCTTCGGGACCCGATTTGAAAAGGCAATGCGGATAATCACCTGACGAATAAAAATCGGACATATCCTCACGGCTGTAATAAGAATATGCTTCCGTATCATGGTTTCCGAAAACGGGACACCAGTAAATGCCCAGCTTTTCCATTAAATCGGCAAAGAGCCTCGAACTGCTTTTATTGTTAAAAGTACCTGCCTGAAAAGGAACGGGATACGCAATATCGCCTGTAACAATAACTAAATCCGGCTTTTCCTCAGTCAGCATTGCCGCAACGGCATTCAGCGCCATTGTGTCTTTTTTAATACTCATAAAGCCCGCGCCTATATGTACATCGGTAAGCTGAAGTACCTTAAAATCCCTGTCGGTTGTAAACGAATAAAAGCCGTCATCGTCAAGCTTTGGTTCAAGCTGTCCGTCATAGCTTACCGTCTCAAGCGACTGTATAAAGTTGCCGTTTGATTTTATCCCTACCATTGTGACAACGGCAAATGAAGCTAATATCAGCACAAGTATCATAATTATGATAATTAATATTTTGATAAATACTTTAAAACGCTGTTTGGGAGTGCGTTTTACCTTTGCTTTTTCGCTCATAAAATTACCTCTCTTTTAGTCATTTATCAGATATTTTGCCTGATTAAAAACTGTTTTTAACGCGCTTACCGCTACAGAAATACCGATTATGACGGAAACTAAACCGTCAACCGCGTAATTGATTTTTATTGTAAACGATAATCCGAGCAGGGCGGCAAGTGTAATGGCACTGTCAAGAAAGCTGTCAAGTATCAGCGTTTTAAATATGGGCGAATATTTCTTTCTGTTAATTTTTATATATATAAATCCCATAATGATTTTAACAAAAATTGTTGTGATTAAAAGGACTGCATATTTTTTTGAAAATGAAACAGCGGTAGGATACATCAGTCTTTCAATTCCGTTATACGCGAAATAAAAGCCTGTCGCGGTTAAAGCAATACCGATTAAAAATGAGACAAGCGACTGGACCCTTTTGCTCCTTTTTTCGTCAAATTTAAGTAGGATGATAAAACCCGAAAGAGCCACCGCACATGAAAGTGTATCAGCCAGATTGTTGACAGCGTCACAGTAAATGGACAGCGAATTTGAGCTGACTGAGATATAAAGCTTGACAAGAAACAAGGCAAAATTCGCCGCGAATCCGAAAACAGCGGTTTTTACTCCGAGCTTTCCCAATTTTTCACCTCATAACAATATCTCAATATATTAAAAATATTATATCATATTAAATCGTTAATATAAATGAAAATAATGCACAAAATAAAACAGGTGATTTTATGGAATTTGTTTATATACTTGTGCTTTCATTAGTATCCATTACCGTTCTTTTTATTTTGACAAAGCTTATCGGATTCAGGCAGATAAGCGAAATGAGCTTTTTTGATTATGTTGTCGGAATTTCCATAGGCTCAATCGCCGCTGAAATGGCAACAAATATTGATATTGAGTGGTGGAAGGGCGTAACCGCTATGGTATTTTACGCTGTCGTAGGAATACTGCTTTCCTACATTTCTCAAAAAAGCATTGTGGCAAGAAAGCTGATTTCAGGTCAGCCGATAATTTTAATAGACAACGGTAAAATAATCAAAAAAAATCTAAATAAAGCGCGAATAGAAATTAACGATTTGCTGACAAGCGCGAGGAGCAACGGCTATTTTAATTTGTCTGATATCGATTATGCCATTATGGAGACTACGGGTAAAATCAGCTTTCTTCCCGTCGCGCTCAAGCGGCAGCTTAACCCCAAGGATTTCAATTTTGCGCCTGAAAAAGAGGGGCTTTATATCAATGTTATTATCGACGGGCATATAATGGAAAAGGATTTGGAGAATGCACATTTCAGTAAGGAGGAGCTTGAAAGACAGCTTAGAAACAAAGGAAAACGACCGGAGGATATCCTGCTTGCGACAGTCGATTTAAAAAAACAGTTGACATTGTATGAAAAATAGAATATAATGCTCATATGAACAATTATTCATATGAGGTACATATTATGGAGGATAATGAAATTCTTGACGAGGAAATCGTCTATGACCTTGCGGATTTGTTCAAGGTCTTTTCAGATTCAACGAGGATACGTATTCTTGTTGCGCTCTTTGATGGTGAGCTTTGCGTAGGCGATATTGCCCAAAAGCTTGAGATGAGCCAGACGGCAATCTCTCACCAGCTAAGAGTTCTTAAACAAAATCATCTTATTAAATACAGGCGTCAGGGAAAGAGTATGATTTATTCACTTGCTGATGACCATGTAAAAACTATTATTGATTGTGCGACAGAGCACGTGGAGGAGTAATTATGGCAGACGAACATAAACATAACGGAGATTGCTGCTGTGAGCACGAGCATCATCACGGTGACGGCTGCGGCTGCGGACATGACCATGCACACGAGGAGCTTGACAAAAAGGATTTTGCGTTCAAGGTAGCGTCGGGAGGTATATTCCTTGTAGCGGGTTACATATTAAATGAGCTTTGCGAAAAGGGTATTATTGATATACCAGGCTTTATTTATCTTATCTGTTTTGCGATATCATATTTAATTGTTGGTTTTTCAATTATTAAAGAGGCTGTTGAGGGAATAATTCACGGAGACATCTTCAATGAAAATTTTCTTATGAGCATAGCCTCAATCGGTGCGTTTGCGGTAGGCGAATATACAGAAGGCTGTGCCGTAGTATTTCTTTTTACAATCGGCGAATTTTTGCAAAGCCTTGCTGTGCAGAGAAGCAGAAAATCAATAAGGAATATGCTGGAGCTTAAGCCTGATGAGGTTACTGTTCTCCGTGACGGAAGAGAGGTTGTCATAGCTCCTCAGGAGGTTAATATTGGTGACCTTATGATTATAAAGCCGGGAGAAAAGCTTGATGTCGACGGCGAGATTGTTGAGGGTAATGCCGAAATTGATATGAAGGCGCTCACAGGAGAGTCGATTCCCGTATCAAAGTCGGCTGGCGACGAGATACTTGCAGGCTCGGTAAATGTTGACGGAGCAATTACCGTCAGGGCAGTTAAAAAATACAAGGACTCAACTGTTGCGAAAATTCTTGATATGCTTGAGGACGCAGAGGACAAAAAAAGCAAGGCGGAAAATTTTATCAGGCGTTTTGCGCGAATTTATACGCCGATTGTTTGTCTTATTGCTCTGCTTATCATTCTTATTCCGCCTATCTTTCTCAACGGGGAATGGAGAGAATGGATATACAGAGGACTTTCGGCGCTTGTCGTTTCCTGTCCGTGCGCGCTTGTTATTTCTATTCCGCTCAGCTTTTTCGGAGGTATCGGTGCCTGCTCAAAGGAAGGTATACTGATTAAAGGCGGAAACTACCTTGAAGCGCTTGCAAAGGCTGATACGGGTGTGTTTGACAAAACGGGAACAATTACAAGCGGTAAATTTGAGTACGTGAATTGTGAATGCTATCACTGCCATTGCAGCGATAATCATCACCGTGAGCTTTTAAAAATAATCGCTGCGTGTGAGAGATACTCAACTCATCCGCTTGCGAAATCAATTAATCTTGCCTTTGGTCATTATGCTGATGATTGTGATGTTAAGGACGCTAAAAACTATGCGGGCAAGGGAGTGTCCGCCGTAGTTGACGGCGTTAAGTATTATGTCGGAAATGAAAAGCTGATGCGAGAAATCGGCATTGATTTTGTCGAAACAAAATTTATAGGTACAGCAGTATACTGTGCAAGTGAAACTGAATTTAAGGGCGATATCGTATTTGCCGATATAATTAAGCAGGACAGCAAGGAGGCGCTTGCGGAGCTTCACAAGCTGGGTGTTGAGCATACGGTAATGCTCACGGGAGATAAGGAGCCAATAGCGGAGGATATTGCAAAAAAGGCAGGAATTGACACAGTTTACGCAAGACTTATGCCTGATGGGAAGGTTGCAAAAGTTAAGGCGCTTCAGGAGAGCGGAAAGACGGTCCTTTATACAGGCGACGGAATAAACGACGCGCCTGTTATTGCTCAGGCAGATTTAGGTATCGCGATGGGAGGCGTCGGCTCAGACGTTGCAATTGAGGCGTCGGATATGGTAATAATGGGCGACTCGCTTTCAAAAATTGCGGTCGGACGGAGAATCGCCAAAAAAACCCTTCGTATTGTGCGTGAAAATATTATATTTTCGCTTGTTGTTAAAATTCTCATTATTATCGGCTGCGCCGTAGGAATTTTTGATGAAAACGCTATGTGGCTCGCGGTTTTCGGCGATGTGGGTGTTTGCCTTATAGCGATTGCAAACGCAATGCGTACTCTTATTGTAAAAAAGAAAAAATAAAAAATGATTGACGGCGGGATTATTTAATCCCGCCGTACTTGACTAATTATACGGATATAAGCTATAATTTTTAAGGGGCAATGGTATGTATGCTATTATTATTTCTTTAAATAGGCTTATAAAAAATATTTACAGTAATAATATTTTTTTAAATATATTGCCGGTTATTTTAAACTTAATTTGCCTGACGCTTTCTATTATTTGCACTAAGCGGTGTGACTCTGTTTATGTGAAAAACAAAAAAATCAATAGGATTGGCACTGTAATTTTTCCGTTCTGGGCAGGTATATTTAATGTTATATATTTTAAGCGGGTAATCAATTCGTCGCTTAAAATCTGCAATATATGCGGCACAATGACACAGGCTCGTTATACTGTTTGCAGGAGTTGTAAGTCTGTTAATAATTTTACGCCTTCAGATGACCGGCTTCCCTTAATTTTAGAAACGTATAATAAAATTTTGCCGTATGCCGCGGGAACGATAGCAGCAGGCGCTGCGGCAATAATTACGGATATAATAAGTATTTATATTTAATAAGGAGACAGATTATGGCTTTAGGTCCGTTATTTATTTTAGAGGTTGTTATTCTGTTTTCATTTATAGCTACAGGCATATTTATGTTTGTACCTAAAAAAGATGAAACAGTACATAAAATATTTTTTTCCCTTGCGATTATGCTTGGTATACTTGTGACAATTATTGACGCGACGTCTTTGCAGGCAGAATTTGTACCGCAGATAATTATGGCGTGGCTCGGACTTATTCCGTCGGCTGTGGCTATTGTTATCGCCGTAGCAAAGGGAAAACCGACGACTTTATCAAAGCTGTTGGTGCTTTTAACTTCCGTTTACGGTGCGGTAGGATATCTGTTCATATTTTAAAAAATTTACCGGCGGGATTTATCCGCCGGCTTTTTATTGCATATAAGGTTATAATAAGGTTTTGAATTACGATGAATAAGTCTGTTTCTTATTTACAGAACCTGTGATCTCCGATTACCTTTATAACAGGTCGTGAGTGCATAAAGGCATTCGTTGTCTTTTTGGCGTTGTAATAATATATTGCCCCGCCTGACGGATCCCATCCGTTTAATGCGTCGATTGCCGCACGCCTTGCGGAATCCGCGATTGCCGCATACCAGTTTGAATCGTTTACGCAGGAAAATGCACCGTTCTGATAAATAACGCCGCTGATTGAATCGGGAAAGGATGGGTGCTTGACGCGGTTGAGGACTACTGCGCCAACGGCAACCTGACCCTCATAGCTCTCACCTCTTGCCTCCGCGCTGATAAGCTTACCTAAAAGCTCAACGTCGGAATTTGAATAGCTTGTGCTGTTTGAAGAGCCTCCGCCTCCTCCGAGACCCAAATAAAGAAGCGTCTGGTTTCCGCATATTCCGTCGGCTGTGATACCGCAATTACGTTGAAAAGAGGTAACTGCGGATTTTGTTCCCTGTCCGTAAATACCGTCAATAGAGCCCTTGTAGTAGCCGAGCGAGGACAGCTTTTGCTGAATTGACCTCACCTCCGAGCCTGTTGAGCCGAGTCTTGATACGGCATAAGAGCTCTCGGTATTATCGGAAAACGCGAGATATCCGATACCCCCGAAAACTGTACCGCCGACAAGAATCGCAACAGCAACCAATACGGCTATAAAATTTTTCATTGCTTTATATACTGTCATAATAATCTCCCTTTACATAAATGTATTAATTAAAAAAGATAAGGCAAAGCCTGCCAGCGTAAACAGTACAGAATGTGCAGCAATTCGGATAATCCTTTTTTTGCTGATTTTTGTGCGCGGCGGCTTTTGGGCAATAGTGGCGAGAGCCTCTGCCTCCTTTTGTAGTTTTTTCCTATCTTCGTTTTTATATTCCGGTTTAACGAAAAAAATTATTTTTTCAAAATATGGATTTTCCGTATTCGTCACTTCCAAAATCTGTTTATTGACACCCTTTATCATTTTTTGATTTATTCCTTTCATTTTTATACAATTAGTGTAGGATTTTTAAGGTGTAAATATACGAAAATTTTTTTGTCGATATTTGTGAAATATTTCAAAAAAATTTACTTGACAAGCGGTTTTATATAACCAAAAGTATATTTGTTAAAAATATCTTTCTTGTGGAAAACTGTGTGGAAAATGTTAAAAACTTTGTGCGGTTTCCCTTTATTTAGTACATTTTTTATTGTTGAAAACTTAAAATTAAGTAATAGTTTTAAGTTTTCATAAATTTACACATTGTTTTCAACATTTTTAAAAGTTACAAAAATGAAATAAATTTTTGTGTAATTTGCCATTTTTAACTTTCACTATTGACAAAAAAATGTTATACTCTCTGTAGGTTTTACCTTGTGATAAAAAAGGAGATTTTAAAAAGATATGACGGTTGATTATATCGGTAATGATATCGTTTTAAATAATGTTAAATGTCTTGATTTAGATTTAACGCTTGACTGCGGACAAGCGTTTCGCTGGGAGAAGCAAAAAGACGGAAGCTGGAGCGGTGTTGTAAGGGGAGTATTTCTGAATATATCTAAAAATGGTGATACCGTGATATTGAAAAATACCTCTAAAGAAAATTTTAAAAGCATATGGCTTAATTATTTTGATTTTAATAAGGATTACGTTGAAATTTGTAATACGCTTAAACAGGACGAGCTTTTAGCGCCGACGGTTGATGAGTATTACGGTATTAGAATACTTAATCAGGATAGCTGGGAGACGCTCTGTTCGTTTGTTATAAGTCAGCAGAATAATATTAAGCGGATCAAAGGGATTATAGACAGATTATGCAAAGCATACGGAGACGAGATTTGCGAAGGCTTTTATTCCTTTCCCTCCGCCCAAAGACTGAGCAGGCTGACGGTCGGGGAATTTGAGGCAATCGGAGCAGGCTACCGTGCAAAATACCTTGAAAAGCTTTCAAAGGATGTCGCGGAAGGAAAAATTGATTTTGAAAAAATAAAAACCCTTTCTCTTGATGAAGCAAGAAAAGAGATGCTTAACATTTTCGGTGTCGGTGTAAAGGTCGCAAATTGCGCTTTGCTTTTCGGCTTTGGATTTTATGACGCTTTTCCTGTTGATGTGTGGATGAAAAGAGTTATGGAATATTATCCTGACGGACTTCCCGAATGCTTTAAGGGTATCGGCGGTATTGCCCAGCAGTATCTTTTCCACTGGGCAAGAAATAATTTATAATATTTAACATATTTATAAGGATTTTATTATGCAAAAATTGTTTGTAGATTTTATTCCTCAGGGAAAAGTTTTTCTTAACGAAGAGCAGTCGTGCCACATTGCAAGGTCGCTTCGTATGAAGGTTGGAGATATGCTTACTCTTACCTGCGGGGACGGTGACGATTACGGCTGTATTATAGATGAAATAAATTCAGAGCACGTAATACTCAGCGTATGCTACAAGCAGGCAAATAACAGCGAGCCGACAGTAAAGGTTTCACTTTTTCAGGGCGTTCCGAAGAATGATAAAATGGAGGATATTATCCAAAAATGTACGGAGCTTGGCATAACATCAATTAAGCCTGTTCTGACACGCCGCTCTGTAAGCAGACCTGACGAAAAGGCGGCAAAAAAGAAACAGATAAGATATCGGAAAATAGCGCTCGAGGCCGCACAGCAAAGCGGAAGAGGAATAGTTCCCGAAATCTGCGAAATGGAAATGCTTGAACAGGCAGTAAAAAAAGACAACAGTGATTTAAAAATCTTGTTTTATGAGGGTGGCGGTGAGCCGCTTACTAAAATTATTGACAGGGATATAAAATCAATATCTATTTATATCGGACCGGAGGGGGGTTTTGAGGAAAGCGAGGTTAAGCTGATTAAAGACAGCGGAGCGGCGGTAGCAACACTGGGCAAAAGAATTCTCAGAACGCAAACGGCGCCTGTCACCGCGCTTACGGCAATAATGCTTCTGACAGGGAATTTAGAATAAGAACATTATATAAAAAAGAGGAACGGAAATCCCGTTCCTTTCAGACTATCGATAAAGTGGTCTGAACCACGCCTAAATAAAAACAGGCATATGAATATTTATATATTTAAAAACAGTATGCCATATTCATTACTAAATTTATTTTTATATTGTGAAAGCCGCTTGAACATCGAATTCAAGCGGCTTTCGGCGTTTTCACCTTTTGGGGACTCTACCGTACCTCTGTACGCCTACGAATTGCCAAAAGGTAAATTCAGTTCCATTTCTCGAAGCCTGCCAGTGTGTAGAAATTTGATTTTCGGACTTTTTCTACACACAGAGAGGAACGGAATTTCCGTTCCTCTTTAATATTGTAGTTTAAAACATTTTTATAAGCTGCGCATAGTCCTTTGCGTTTATATATCCGTCATTTACAATATCTATATATTCGCAGTAATTACTGTCCGTTTTATTTGCGTTAATGCAGTCAGTAAAGTTTACTGTATAGCTGTCACCGCAGGCTGAACAACTGATAGTGGCAACATCATTTTCAAAAGCGGTAAGAGCATATGAGTGATTGTCCTTCAAGATTATATAAACCTGCATATCCTTTGTTACGTCAGTAATATCCTCACTCCATCGATCAAATGCCTTGCAGAGCGGTAACGGAGGAAGCTGCGGTTCTCTTGCGCTGCCGTTTTTCTCAACAAAGCTTACACCCAAAGGCTCCTGCATATCCTCAGCCGTATAAAAGCTTACCTGATAAAAATCCCTTGATACATCAATATGAACAGTCATATCCTCACTGCTTGGAAGAGAGGTTGAATATGTATAGTCAACGCCGTCTTTAAAATCGTTTACATCATACGCGACAAACTCACCGAGCGAGTAGCCGAAAAAATCGCCTCTGTCAAGTGAAGTTGATGTGATACATTCACCGTTATCAACTTTAAAGGGAATAATTATTTCTGTGCCGTTCATCTGTGCCTGCGCGGTTGTTGTCTGTCCTCCGATAGACGGACCGACAACAGAATCAAGCTCCGTATTATGGCTTAAATCAAGAGAAATCAAATGATTTGACGAACACGTAAACTCCTTTAAATGAGGGTTGCCAGAAACGTCAAGCTCCGTAAGCTCATTCTGGTCACATCTGAAATCGGTGAGATTTGTAAGCTGTGACACATCTATGCTTGTAAGGTTGTTTGCGTAACAATGAAGCATATTCAGCGAGCTTAACGAGCCGAGTGTCAATGATGTCAGCATATTACTTGAGCAGTTAAGCGTAACAAGCTTTGTATTTTTTGAAACATCAAGTGTGCTTAACATATTACCCATACAGGTAAGGGAGGTAAGATTTACCAGTGCGGAGGTGTCAAGCTCCTCAAGATTAACCGCGCCGCATCGTAAAACGGAAAGGGAATCGGCAAAAAACTCAATACCTTTAAGCGTTTTAATTGATTCATCATCAGCCATACCCGGTATTGACATAAGGCTGACGTTTCTTTCATCAGCACTCAGATAGTTGTCTGAGTTATTGTCATATCTGGCGGAGATAACCGCTCTGAAAACAGGGTCGGGAAAATTATTTGAGTCAATCGCAATCAAATCGTCACCGAAGGCTGAGAAGCTGATGCCAAAGCAACCTAATAACAAAGTGACCGAAAGGAGAAGCGATAAATATTTTTTTGATTTATTATTCATAATTTACCCCTCCTAAGCTTTTGTGATTGTTAGTTGTACCGAAGCTGATGCAGTTGAGCCGTCAGCACTTGTTACCGTACAGGTTATTGTTACAGTGTTTGATGACCTGAGCTTTCCGAGAGTTGTTATTTTTATTGAACCGTTATTGTCTATTGTAACATAGGTCTGTGCCGATGAGCTATAGCTTACGCTTGTGACAGCGTTTGCATTATCAGGTGTTGGAATATAACCGATTGTGAGTCCGCTGAAGTTTGCGTATGAACCGCCGCAGGAGCGTACAATCGGACCTGTTACAGTCTCGCCGTCAGCTGTAAGCTTAATAGAGGTTACAGGTATTATTTTTTCAATAACGCTGAAATCGTAGGTGCTGACAGTCTCTCTGTCGTAATCGTCAATAACCTTAACCGTAATTGTAATTGAGCCGGTATCAGAAGTTTTGGTGATTGCCACTTTATTACCGTCTACTTTGGCTGTAACACCGTTTTCGTTTGATGTCGTGATGTCAAAAGACTTAACCATCGCGCCCTCTCCAAATGATACGTCAAGTGTTGCCCGGTTGTTGGTATCTGTCTGAATTAAAGCGCCGTTTTCAACAATCTCGCCGTTTTGTGAAACTGTAACTGCCGGCAAGATGAATTCGTGACCTTCAAGAGCGTTTGTTGCCTCGGTTAATAACGCGCATGCCTCGTCAATTTCATTCTGGGACGCATAGATATTACTGTAAACATTTAATGCATTTTCATAGGCAGTTTTAAATGCTGTGCCGTAGTCATAAGCGTAGTCTGTATAGTTTATCGACTTTGCTGAATTAATGGCAGCCTGGAGTGCGGTTGTGTCCCATGTGGTGTATGCTTTGATTGTCGCGGTGTAGCCGCCGTCAAGCGTGGTTGCCGTAATTACAGCCTCACCCTGTGAAATAAAGGTTACAGTTCCATCATTATCAACGGTTGCAATGTCCTCGTCATTTGAGGAATAAATACAGTCTTTTACAACTGACAGAGCCAACGATGAATTATTTATATTAGTGATTTTAGGTGAAAGCTGTACCGTTTCGGCAGGAGCGCCGAATACCATTTCCTCATCGAAGCTGATTCCCGTTACGCCGGAGCGGACAAAGGAAACATATGCACTTGCGGTGTATGTTTCATCAAATACATTGGTTACGGTGCAGGTAACCTTTGTTACACTGGAATCTGCCGTTTTGTTGGTGAGAACACCGTTTTCATCAACAGTAATATTTTCATTTGAAGATTCCCATGTGATTGATTTGTAGAATGAGCCTGCCGGTTCAAATTCAGGTAAAAGATTTACGCTTTTGCCGTTTAGAGAAATCGTTCCGGTATAACGTATATAACCATCGTTAATAAGGCTTACCTCCGACTGTTCCTCAAAGCCGATTGAAACACCTCTTGCCGCAACGTATTCAACTAATGAGTTGTAAGCGTTGTCAAGGTCTGTAATCATTTGATTTACTTCAGCCTGAGTTGCTCTTCCCTCGTTAATCATTGTCTGTGCTTCGGAAACAAGCTGTGCCAGAACATCCAGAGACTCCTGAGTATAGGTGTAGGAATCCTTTACGTTTTCAATTAAAGTATAATATTCGTTCTGCTTCTCAGCAAGAGTACGGAAATCTGTCAAAACATTAATAGTAATTGAGTCTGTGTATCCGCCGTCAAGAGTCTTTCCCGTAATTGTGGCAGTACCCCTGTCCGCAGGGATAAGTATACCGTTTCCTTCAACCTTTAATACATCTTCGTTTGAAGAACTCCAGTAAATATCTGTAAAGCCTGAACCGCTTAACGTGTAAGCGAGCTGTCTGCCTTGTTCGGTTGCGTAAATTGTCTGTATTGTATCGGTAATATCAAAGCCCGTTATAGTGTTGTCCGACATAACGACCGTAATGGTTCTTGTGTAGGTGCGGTCATAATCATCAGTAACCACAGCGGTAATTTTCGCCCAGCCGCCGTCAGACCTTTTATCAGGCGTCAGAGTGATTGAGCTGTTGTTTGTTGATGATTTCATCTGATATGAGGAGTCAACCGTCCAGGCAACCGTTTTATACATAGCGCCGCTCGGCGACGGACTTGCCGTAAGTGTTACATAATTATAATCATTATAGTTTGAATAATTATTTGAAAGATTTACGGAAAGCGCATCGCTTGATGATACAGAGCCGCTTGTGACACTGCTTGCCGAGCCGACCAGAGGCTTTTTATATGTTGTGTATGCGATATCGATTGATTCTACCTTGGTAAGCGGATGATTTATCATATTTTCATATGCCGCGGTAAGCTCTGCCGCCGCGTCGTCAATATCCTGCTGGGAAACGGTGTTATCATCCATAACACGCAAAGCGTTCTCATACGCGTTCTTAAAGGCAATGCCGTATTCGTAGACATACTGGGTATAATCGGCATCCTTATAAGCTTCAATAGCCGAACGAAGCGCGCTTCTGTCGCCGTCAGTGGAAACTACACATTCAGCCGAGAAACCGCCGTCGTATGATACCGCGCGAACTATCGTTGAACCTGCGCTTACAAATGTAACCGTGCCGTTTTGGTCAACACTCGCAATATTTTGGTTATCAGATTCCCAGTAGTAATCCTGGATACTTGCGGCGCCGACATGCCAAAGTGATGTGCCGGTGGGAAGAACTGTACAGCTCAGCTTAAATGTATCGCCGACCGCGCCTGTTATATTGGAATGTGAAAGCTCAAGACCTGTAACGGGATAGAAAGCAAACGATACCCAAACCGAGTCTGTAAATACGTTGCCGTAATGGTCTGTTACAGTACATGTAATTCTGCCGTAGCAGGAGGCGTTGATTGTCGGCGAGCATTTACCGTCGTCAGTTACTGAAATGTCAGTAGTTGATGACTCCCATTTAACCGATTCATAAGAGCCGTTATTGGGATAAAGCCTTACGTTTAGATTGAGCTCGGCGTTCCTGTAGCTTAAGCCTTCTGAAAGCAGACTCAAATCATACTGATAAAATTCCTTAGTCTGCTCACCGTCAAGATAAAGCTCAACCTTTTGCAGATAATTATATTTCTGTAAATTCTTATACGCGTTTTCAAGCTCGGCAGTCATTGCGTCAACCTCAGCCTGAGAATATCCGCCCTGTTCGACCATAGCCTTTGCCTTTTCCATAGCGTCGGTATATACACTCCAGCTGTCAGGATAATAATTTACAGGATTGAGAGAAAGGTCGGTGTACTGCGAAATAAGAAGCTCAAGGGAGGAATAGTTTGTAACAACATTTACGGCACACTGCGCAACAAAGCCTCCGTCGTAAGTTGTGCAGTAAATCGTACAGTCACCGCCCGCAACAAAGGTAACCACGCCGCTTTGGTCAACAGTTGCAATGCTTTCATCACTTGATGACCAGTAAACGTCCTTACAGTTCGCGTCACCTATGCCGAGTGTTCCTTTTGGTGAAACTGTTGCGGTAAGCGTTTGCGTTTCTCCGATTTTACCGCCGACAATTCTGTCTGTATCAAGTGTAACGCCAGTAACCGCCGTTCTTGCGAAGGTCAGGAAAACGCTGTCGCTTGTTTCGTTACCCATATAGTCTGTTACCGTACAGGTGATTATTGCGGAGCAGGGGTCATTTGAGGCGGGTGTACATTTTCCGTTTTTATCAACGGTTATATTGCTGTTTGAGGAGGTCCACTTAATATCACTGTACATAGCGGTGGACGGTAATACCTCGTATTCAAAATCATAGCTGTATTTTGTGTAACTTGTTGTTGAGCCGACATTAACGGTGATATGGTCGCTGTCAAGCTTACTCTTGTTTGAGCCCAGTATATTAACTCCGGTAATATTTATAAATCCGCCGACCTTGTAGAAAGCGAACAGAAGCTCGTTTGCATAAGTGTCACACGTGCTCTGTGACGCCATCGGCTCGTCATAGAGAACATAATATGCCAAATCAAGCCTTTTCATATATTCATTATAAAGAGACCTGTTTTCGTCAGTTCTTTTTACAATTGTTCTGTCGCAGAGATTAACAATATTCTTAAGTCTTTCCTTGTCTGGATAAACAGTTACCTCGCAGGAGTCAACAATACCTCCGTCAGATGATACACAGTAAAGTGTTGCTGTACCTACGTCAACAGCGGTCAGTGTTGCGTCGCGGTTGTCATTTCTTTTTGTTTCAACCGTGAATACGCTTTCATCGCTTGAATACCAGTTGCATTTGTAGCAGGCGTATGCCGTAGATGTCCAGCTGCCGTCAAAGCTGATGGTATGTGTGGCATCAGCCGTTTTTCCGTTTGTAATTTCAATTGAGTTTTGGTCAATCGTATTTGTAACAGCATAGTTTCTTGTAACACATACGGTAATAGTGTTTGATCTTACTCTGCCGTCCTCGGATACCGCGTAAATGTTAAACGTATCAGCAACCTCGTGACCGGCGCTTTGCCTTACGGTTGCTGTATGGGTATCGTCGGAAACGGAGCTGTTATAATATTCGTTATCAACAACCCACTTTAAAGTCTGGTTTGACGCGTTTGATGGATAAACAGACGCGGAAATGACAGCGCCGTTATTAAAATATGCCTCCGCAACACCCTTGTGGATTGTTACGTACGTATATTTTTGTCCGTTAATATCAACGGGAACCACTCTGTTAAGGTCGCCGTTTGAGGTGCCGTCAACGGCAGAAATGCTTATTTCATTAATCGGAATACCGTTTGAAACGGTAAATGTATCCGTAAATGAGGAAATTTCATAAAAGTTATTGTCTGTAAGATAATAACCGGTAGTCGCCTTAACGGCAATAGTACATTTTCCACCGTCGGTCGCAATATAATGTCCCTTGGAATCAATTGTTCCTATTCCGTCTGTAGCGGGATTTTCACTGTCCGCCCAGATGTAAGTAGGATTACCCTCCTCGTCTGTACCGTTCTGAATACCCCAGCTTATATACAGGTTGTCCGATTGTGCGACACGCTTTGGAAATACAGAGTAGGTATAATCGGTTTCCTCATTCATTTCAAGGTATTCCTTACCTGCTATTTCTACATCAGACAGATATTTTCCTGTTTTTCCCGTTACTGTTATGGAGTAGGATTTTTGAACATTATTTGCGGCTGATGTCGCATAAATTGTGCATTTCTGGCTTGAAAGCGCGCCGAGAGATCCGCCTGCGTCTCTGCCTGTTATTACACCTGTTTTAGGGTCAACGCTTGCGATTGACGGATCTGATGATGACCAGGTTATATCTGTTGTGTTACCTGCTGTCGGCTGAATATTTGTTACAGAAAGCTGTATTTGCGAGCCTTCTTTTACTGTATTTGCGCCTTCGATATCAAAATCTGTAAGCGGTTGAGCTTCAACGACATTAAAAGTGATGGAATCGTTATAAGCAAACTGAAGAACAAGATTCGCAATTATTTCAATGGCTGTTGCCGTAAGCTGCACGGGGTCTGCCGCATCACCCGCAATGTCCTTTATCGCGAAGCAGACATCAAGAATGCCTGCAAGGACAGTTCTATTGATGTCAAGTCCTATGTAGTCGATAAGTATTCCGGCGATTTTATCAGTATCAAGCGTACCTGTATTGTCAAGAGCATATATATAATTGACAAGCTTTAATATACCCTCAATAATTTGTTCTGTATCCGGGGAAACGAGGATTGTAACCGTACCTGTATTTTTAAAGGTAACAAGACCGCTGTCGTTTACAGTGGCAACAACCTTGCCCTTGTCAAAAATTGATGAGCTTTTGACAGAGTAAACAACACCGTAATGAAGTCTCAGCGGAGTTGTTATTGCATAAAGCTGTGCTGTTGAACCTACAGCAACTGTGGTGTTAATCTGTGATTTGTTTGTAATATGAGTACCGTTGGGTAGGAAATTAGCGTACCATTCCTCATTCTTTGTAACACAGATTTGAACATAGTCATCGTCAAGAAGCGTACCATCAGCGGAATAAAGCTGAACGTGAATATTTGAATTTATGTTGTCAAGATAGTGCCGGAGAGAGTCAACAAGCTCACCCTTGTACGATTCAATCCACTTGTCAAGCAGAGATTCCGACCCGAAAAGTCCCTCAACGACTTGAATGATTGCGTCCGTATCCATTGAGTCAAGGTCAATATATTCGTTAAACAGTGCTTTTTCAATAACAGAAGCAATTATACTGCCCACAAGCGGAATGGTTTTAACTTCGTTATCAATCCAGGACTGAACAACAGCTCCTTTTGATGAGTCAAATGCCTTAACAACGCCCTCCTGAGTAACATCAACAAGAGTGGGTGTTTCGCTGTACCACTTTATATATCCGTTATCAGGCATTTCCGTATCAATGAGCTTATATGTTAAATTCAGCTCCTGTCCCTCAGTCATATATTCAATATATGTACTTTCACCGTCCTCCTGATAAGACGGAACAATAGTGTCATTGTCCTTGTAGAAAAGCTCAATATCATAGTAGCCCTCAACACCGTTTGCACCAAAGGCAGTTGCCGCGGGCACTAATCCTGTAAATGCAATCAGTATTGCGAGAAAGATACTGACAGCCTTCTTTTTAGCAGTTGTCCTTACCATTTTTTATTCCCCTTTATCCAAAAATATTTTAAATTATAATTCTTAATATAAATAACTATAGATACTTAGATTATATAATTTTTATCAAATTATTTCAATAAGTTCGGATTTGTGACATTCTACAAATTTTATTGACAATATTTGTTTAATTTCACTAATTATTCTTATTTTTTCAGCAAAAATACATCTAACCGCTTAACCGTCGGCAAAAGTAAAAGCTGTATTGAGAAATCTCTCAATACAGCTTTTTGCTATTTCATAAATTTATCTATTGCATTGTTAAGCTCGTTAAGCATTTCCTCATCGCCGTCCTCAAGCGCGTGAACAATGCAGTGTTCAAGGTGGTCCTTAAGTATCAGCTTACCTGTGTTGTTAATAGCGGATTTTACTGCCGCAAGCTGAATAAGCACCTGTGAGCAGTCCTCGCCGCTGTCGACCATTTGCCTTACCTTTTGCAGATGACCGATAGCCCTTGCAAGCCTGTTTGATACTTCCTTTGTGTGTTTATGGTTATGGTTGTGATTATGTGCGGTTGTATTACTCATATTTTATCAAGCGCCTGGCGGATATCGTCAATGATATCGTCCGCGTCCTCAATTCCTACGCTTAGACGGACAAGGTCGGGGCTGACACCGCATTCCTCAAGCTGTTCGTCGGTGAGCTGGCGGTGGGTTGTTGATGCAGGATGCAGGCAGCAGGTGCGCGCGTCGGCTACGTGCGTCACAATTGCGGCAAGCTTTAAGGAATCCATAAACACTGTGGCTGCCTTTCTTCCTCCCTTAATGCCGAACGAAACAACACCGCACGTGCCGTTGGGCATATATTTCCGAGCAAGAGGATATTGCTCGTCGTCGGGAAGCATAGCGCATTTTACCCATTTGATTTTGTCATTATTCTTCAGGTATTCCGCCACCTTTTTGGCGTTTTCGCAATGTCTTTCCATTCTGAGATGTAATGTTTCAAGACCGACATTGAGCAGAAAAGCATTTTGCGGAGCGGGAATGGAGCCTAAATCACGCATAAGCTGAACAGTTGCCTTTGTTATATATGCTCCTTTGCCGAAGGACTCTGTATAGGTTATTCCGTGATAGCTTTCGTCGGGCGTTGTAAGACCGGGGAATTTATCATTCTGTGTCCAGTCAAAATTACCTGAGTCAACGATTGCTCCGCCGATTGTTGAAGCGTGTCCCTCCATATATTTTGTTGTTGAATGAGTTACTATATCACAGCCGAATTCAAACGGGCGGCAATTGATAGGAGTTGCAAAGGTGTTGTCGATAATAAGAGGTACACCGTTTGCGTGCGCGGCTTTCGCGAATTTTTCAATATCAAGAATATCAAGGCTCGGATTAGAAATCGTTTCGCCGAAAACAGCTTTTGTATTCGGTTTGAACGCAGCCATGATTTCTTCCTCGCTTGCCTGCGGACTTATAAAAGTAAAATCTATTCCAAGCTTACGCATAGTAACATTAAAAAGATTGAATGTTCCTCCGTAAATTGCAGAGGAGGATACAATATGGTCGCCTGCCTGCGCAATATTAAATATCGCGTAAAAATTAGCAGCCTGACCTGACGAAGTCAGCATACCTGCCACTCCGCCTTCAAGCATAGCGATTTTCTGCGCAGCATAATCGCAGGTGGGATTTTGCAGTCGGGAGTAAAAATAACCTGATTTTTTAAGGTCAAATAAATCTCCCATTTCTTCGCTTGAATCATATTTGTATGTTGTACTCTGTACAATCGGAATTACTCTCGGTTCACCGTTTTTGGGCTTATAGCCGCCCTGTACGCAGATTGAATTAATTTTCATATGTAATATCTCCTATATCAGTCATCAAGAAAATGCTTCATTACACTCGGACCGTGTTCAATGAAATTTCCTGTTTGCTTTGCGGTTTCCTCGTTGATTGTGTCAACGCCTTTAGTTTCTTTATTTTTATGATAAATAAGATATGGAACAGGGTCGCTCGCGTGAGTTCTGGTTACAATAGGCGTCGGGTGGTCGGGAAGAATCATTATCTTGTAATCGTCAAATTTTTCAAGCCCTTTAAAAAGAATCGGCAAAACCCTTTCGTCAATCAGTTCAATTGCCCTCACCTTGTTTTCAGGCTCGTTTCTGTGTCCGCATTCGTCGGGAGCCTCAAAGTGGATGTATACCAAATCATTTCTGTTAAGCAAGTCAACAGCCGCATTCGCTTTGCCTTCAAAGTTGGTGTCAATATAGCCTGTCGCGCCGTCAACATCGGCAACCTCCATTTTAGCGCAGCCGCCGATACCCTTGATAAGGTCAACAGCGGAAACAACAGCACCCTTTATTCCGTAAATCTCCTCAAACGGTGAAAGAGCGGGACGCCTGCCTTCACCCCAGAGCCAGATTGAATTTGCGGGTCTTTTTCCCGCTTTCTTTCTCTCAATATTAACAGGGTGTTCCTTGAGCAGGTCATACGATTTTTTCATAAGCTCAATAAGAGGCTTTGCGTTTTCGGCGTCAGAAAGATGCTCGGTAATGACCTTGCCTGTAATATCGTGCGGCGGGGTCATTTTTCCAAGCTCGGTTGTACCGTTACGCCATATGAGACAGTGGCGGTAGGATACACCGGGATAAAACTTAAATTCATTTGTACCGAGCTTTTCATCAATATATTCAATCAGAATTTTAGCCTCTTGCGTGGAAATGTCGTCGGCACAGTAGTCCTCAATTGTTTTTTGCTCATACGGCAAATCATCTTCAGAAAGAGTAACGAGATTTGTTCTGAGTGAAACGTCCGTAGGCTTCATATCAATACCGATTGACGCAGCCTCAAGAGGACTTCTTCCCGTGTAATATTTCATGGGATCAAAGCCCATAACGCTCATATTGGCAACATCGCTTCCCGGCTTTAGACCTTCGGCAACGGTTCTTATCAGTCCGACTTCCGCTTTTGACGCAAGCATATCCATATTAGGCTTTTTTGCACACATCATAGGAGTTTTTCCTCCAAGTGCAGGAACGGGATAGTCAGCCATACCGTCGTATAATACAATAATGTATTTCAAAATATTTTCCTCCATGTTTGAATAAAGTTCCCCGGTGCGGCACAAGAGAATGTGCCGGGGAGAATATGTAAAGTTCTCTCCGCAGAAATAATATAAATCCGCATCAGAGAGTATTAATTTTTATTTGAAGTAGTTGACGCCGCTTTCAAATATCTTCATATCCTTTTCAAACGGTACATTTGAATAAAGATTATTGCCCTTTCTCTCGCAATGTCCCATTTTGCCGAAAACTCTGCCGTCAGGAGAGGTAATGCCCTCAACCGCGCATACGGAGCCGTTCGGATTAAACGGCATATTGCTGACAGGCTCGCCGTCGGGATTTACATACTGGGTAGCAATCTGACCGTTTTCAATCAGCTTTTTCATAACATCGTTATCCGCGACAAATCTTCCCTCGCCGTGGCTTATCGGTATTGCAAACATATCGCCGGCGTTCACACTTCCCAACCATGGTGACTTAACGCTTGACACTCTTGTGTAAGCCATTGATGAAATGTGTCTGCCGATTGTGTTAAATGTCAGCGTCGGGTCAGTTTCCTTAATCTCACGGATTTCACCGTATGGAACAAGACCGAGCTTGATGAGCGCCTGAAAACCGTTGCAGATACCGAGCATAAGACCGTCACGGCAGTTTAGGAGCTTTGTGACAGCCTCCTTAACACGCGGATTTCTGAAGGTCGTGGCAATAAATTTACCTGAACCCTCAGGCTCGTCACCGCCGCTGAATCCGCCCGGAATCATTATGATTTGCGAGGCTTCAATTTCCTTTACCATTTTATCTATCGTTTCATTGATAGCGGCAGATGAAAGGTTGTTTACAACGAGTACAGAGGGCTCGGCGCCTGCCTTTTCAAATGCTCTTGCCGTATCAATTTCGCAGTTTGTTCCCGGAAAAGCAGGGATGAATACCTTTGGTTTTGCAACCTTGTTTTTAGCAACAAAGATTGAACGCTCTTTATAAAGCGGTACGTCATAAGGCATATTTGCCTTTTTGCCCGAATCGGTAGCAAATACCTTTTCAAGCTTGCCTGTCCACGCGTCGATAAGCTCGTCAACCGTCTGAACAACACCGTCTATAATGAATATACCGTTGTCGTTTGTTGTACCGAGCGTTATGCCGTCAAATGACGCTTCCTCCGCGAGCTCAACAACAAATGACGCCTCTTTAGCGGCAAAAAGGGTTTCCTTGTCAAGATTCTGCGCAAATGTAAAGCCGAACTTATTTCCGAATGCCATTTTACATACGCAGGCAGCGGCGCCGCCCTCCTTGACAACGGATGCGGAGAGTATTTTGCCGCTTCTTACACCCTTGTAAACCTTAATCATAAGCTCCATTGCTTTTTCAAAGTCGGGGAGACCTGTGCTTTCATCAACAGGAAGCGGAAGGAGCATAACCCTTGAGCCTGTCCTCTTAAACTGAGAAGACACTGTTTTTGATGCCTCGCTCATTCCGACAGCAAAGGAAACGAGAGTGGGAGGCACGTCAAGGTCGTTGAAAGAGCCGCTCATGGAATCCTTACCGCCGATTGACGGGCATTTGTAGCCGAGCTGTGCCATAAGCGCGCCGAGAAGAGCGGCTGCCGGCTTTCCCCAGCGTGACGGAACATCATTAAGTCTTTCAAAATATTCCTGGAACGTAAGTCTTGCTTTTGACGGGTCACAGCCTACAACGGCAAGCTTTGCAAGTGATTCGGACACGGCAAAGGCAGCCGAATGGAAAGGAGACCAACGTGAGAGCTTAGGAATAAAGCCGTAAGCCATAACTGTTGCGGTGTCTGTTTCTCCCTCAAGGAGAGGGATTTTCGCAACCATTGCCTCTTCGGGCGTAAGCTGATATTTGCCGGCGTACGGCATAAGAACGGTAGCCGCGCCGATTGAGGAGTCGAAACGCTCTACAAGTCCTTTTTGAGAGCAGACCTCAAGACGTGAAAGGTTAGCCTTGAGCGCCTGCGCGTTGTCAAGCTTTGCAAGACATTCAGGAACCTGCTTTGTGTAATTTTCTTTATCATCAACGGCGGCAATCTCAACCTTTGCGTGCTGGGTAACGCCGTTGGTATTCAGGAAATCTCTGCTGAGGCTGACAATTTTATCGCCGCGCCAGGTCATTTCAAGCCTGTTTTCAGAGGTAACGGCGGCAACAGGGGTAGCCTCAAGATTTTCTTCGTTTGCGAGCCTGATAAACTTTTCAACATCGGTCTTATCAAGCACAACTGCCATTCTTTCCTGCGATTCGGAAATCGCAAGCTCCGTTCCGTCAAGACCGTCGTATTTTTTAGGTACCTTATCAAGGTCAATCTTAAGTCCGTCCGCAAGCTCTCCGATTGCAACAGATACGCCGCCAGCGCCGAAATCGTTGCAGCGTTTAATCATTTTTGCAACCTCTGCTTTTCTGAACAGACGCTGAATTTTTCTCTCGGTAGGCGGATTACCTTTCTGTACCTCCGCTCCGCACGTTTCAATTGATGATGAATTGTGCGCTTTTGACGAGCCTGTTGCGCCGCCGCAGCCGTCACGTCCCGTTCTTCCACCGAGAAGAACAATAACGTCTCCCTCCTGCGGACATTTACGAATTACGTTATCCTTTGGTGACGCGCCGATTACCGCGCCGATTTCCATTCTCTTTGCAACGTAGCCCTCATCATACAGCTCTGTTACCTGACCTGTCGCTAATCCAATCTGATTGCCGTAGCTTGAGTAGCCGGCGGCAGCTCCTGTTGTAATTTTGCTTTGCGGCAGCTTTGCGTCGAGTGTATCCTCAAACGGAGTAGTAGGATCGCCTGCGCCTGTTACACGCATAGCCTGGTAAACATATGCTCTGCCCGACAGCGGGTCACGGATAGCGCCGCCCAAGCAGGTTGCGGCTCCGCCGAAGGGTTCAATTTCCGTCGGATGATTGTGTGTTTCATTTTTAAACTGAACAAGCCATTGCTCCTCCCTGCCGTCAATCATTACAGGCACCTGGATGGAGCAAGCGTTGATTTCATCACTTTCGTCAAGATTGTCCACATAGCCTCGTTTTTTTAGCACCTTTGTTCCGATACACGCCATATCCATAAGGCAGACAATTTTATCTCTGTCACCGTATACTTCCCTGCGGACATCAAAATATTTTTCGAGCGCGTCGCTGATAGCTTTACTGTACTTGCTTTCGTTAATTTTTATATCGTCAAGTTCAGTCGCAAAGGTGGTGTGGCGGCAGTGGTCGGACCAGTATGTATCAATTACCTTAAGCTCCGTAAGGCTCGGATCACGATTCTCGTCATTTTTAAAATAATCCCTTACCCAGCACAAATCGGCAATACTCATAGCAAAGCCCATTGACGCGTGATATTCGGCAATTTCTTTATCATTCATCCTTATGAAACCTGATATGCGGACAATGTCGGCAGGGATATCCGAGTGCATATCAAGAGAGTCCGGAACGTCAAGCGACGCTACTCTTGACTCGACAGGGTTAATGATATATGCCTTAATCTTTTCAAATTCCTCGTCGGTAATATTTCCTTTAACGGCGATAATTTTAGCCGATAAAACGTCAGGTCTTTCGCCCGCTGTTAAAAGCTGGATACACTGCGCGGCAGAGTCCGCTCTCTGGTCATACTGTCCCGGAAGGTATTCCGTAGCAAAATACCGCCAGCCGTCAGGAATGGACAGTTCATAATAAACATTGTCGAGGTTAGGCTCGGAGAGAATTGTATTAACTGCAACCTTAAACTCTTCCTCGCTTAATCCCTGTGCGTCATAGCGGTTAATTATTCTTAAATCCTCAAGAGCGGTTATGCCGACATTTTCCCTGAGGTCGTCAAGCGTTTGACCCGCCTCAATGTCGTTGCCCTTCTTTTTTTCCACAAATACGCGATAAACCTTTGCCATTTGTATTCTCCTTAATAAACTTATATTAATAACAGATATAATTATATGATATATTCTAACATAAAAAAAGCAAATTTGATATAGTAATTTTATATTTTTTCATATCAATGTAAAATTAATTTTTTATTCATATAAACTATTCAAACTTTTAATTTTTTGTGATATAATTAACAATTGGTGTGCTAATGTTATGTGATTTTAATATAAGGCATACATTATTAAGGAAAGGGGTGAAGCGATGGCTGAGATTCTCGATGAGGATTTGTACGAGGTTGAATTTATGAATCTCGTTGTTGATAAGTCGGATAATTTAAAGGTTGTGGACTCCGATAAGCATTTTTCTGAATTTACAGGTGTTCACCTTTCTAAAATAAAACAGGGAAAATTATATTTGCACGATATTATCAAGCCCGTTTACCGTGAGGAAATAATGAAGGTGCTGTGCAAAAAAAATTCGCCGTACGTTTATTTTAACGCCGAGTTTGTTGATAAAAACAATAACGATATACTCATTCACTGCACAGGTCAGAATTTTGAAAATTCCACTTTTTGCCGTCTTACGCTTGCCGATGTTTCAAAATCCCGGCAAAAGCAGGAGGAGCTCAGAAAAAAGGCAAGTGAAATGAATTATCTCATAGACCTTGTAACAGGCGGAGTTTGCCTTTTTAAGGTTACGGATGATATGCACATTGTTGTTAAGTATATGAATGAAGGAGGATGCCGCCTTTTCGGAACGTCAAAGAACAGGTATATGAAGCAGGATTACCGTCTTGACGAGCTTATTCGTCCTGAGGACAGGAGCCTTGTTTTTCAGGCAATAGGAAGGACAATGGCAACCGATGAGCCTATGGACATTGAGTTTCGCACAATTGTACATAAGGATGAATATAAATGGTGCAAGGTCAATGCTTCAATTCAGGAATACGACGACAATGACAGCCCTGTTTTTCTCGCTATGCTGACGGATGTAACAAAGGTCAAAGAGGCGGAGGCAAAGTCCGATAAAATGTACGACAATTTGCTGAAGGTGTTTAAAAATTTACCTAACGCGGTATTCTCTACCGATACGGAAAATCCGCTTACACTCCAGATTGTAAGCGAGGATTTCATTAATTTTTTAGGTCAGCCGCGCTCGGTGCTTTTTGACGAGCATGGGGGAAGGCTTTCTGATTTTATGCAGGAACGAGAGGTAAAGTATGTTACCGCAAATATCAAAAAGCAGATTAATGAAGGCGGAAACGAAACAGTTATAAGATATTCAATCCGTACCGGCAGAGGAAAGTTTTTAGTCGTTGAGGACAGACGGAAAATTATTAATCTGAATGACGGAACGAGAACAATGCTTTGCAGTCTAAAAAACGTAACAAAAGCCTACGATAACTAAACTGAACAGAATAAAAAAGGGGCTGTAAAGGCTAACGCCGCATAGGGCATTAATTTGAAAGCAATTGCCATAATTATTTGGATGAAATTATTGCATTTATGATGCCTGATTTAATAGAAGTGTATGGCGATGTTGATACCGAAACGGTTAAAGAAAAGTTGGGAAAACCGGTTATTGATTATGATAACGGCACCATTAAATATTTAGAGCGAACATTTGACGATATCCATATTTTTGAGTTTGAATTTTTAGATGATGCATTTGAGGATATTAAGTATTTTTCTATTGACGGATAATTAGCCAAACGAAGGTTTGTTAAGGAGATACCGATATGGGATTGTTCAACAAAACAAATAAAGGTTTTATTAAGGTGAAACTGAAGAATTTAATAGAATGGAACGAACCTAACGGCGAAGGATGTATTGTTTCCGATAAAATAACCAAAGAAGGCTTCAAAGTCGGCTATATGTACCGTGAAGTGCCGGCTGAGGGTCAGCCGGACAGCGGTTGGGTATTTTTGGCAGGAAACGAAAGTGACGAATATATGAACAATCCCGACAATCATCACGTATTTGCCATCAATACAATTTGTAATTATGATAGAGACATTATTCCGTACTTGAGGTCACCGATAGGAAGCGTCTATATAAGAGTGAGTGATTCCAAATTTGAAATTGATGATAGAACAAAGCCTGTCTTTTTATATAAGCAAAAGAGGGATTGATTTCTTCTTTCCTGCCGGTGAGTCGCCAACTGCATAAGACATTAAATCAAAGCGTCCAAGTTTTTACACTTGGACGCTTTTTCCCGTCCGTAAGAATAGCGGGCATGGATTTTGTATCGCCGCAAGGCTCTCAAAATCCCCGTACCTGCCGATAAAATACGAGCAAAAAGATACGGCGCAGCGCCATTTTCGGCTCTGCACCGTATTTTTTCATAATTGCTTTCTTATCAGGATTGTTCAAAAACAGCTCCTTTTTTATTTTATGTATAACTATTTAATGATTTTGCCTATTGTGTTAGGTGCCATTCCGGCGGCATTTGCCTCGTCGGTGTCAATATGCATTGCAAGTGCGTATGAATCCGAAACCCTTACGACAACATCGCCGAAGGTGAGATTTCTTCCGTTTGACGTCGGAATTTCGACAGATACGATTTCGCCGTTTTCAAGCCCCATTTTTTCAGCGTCTGCCGTTGTCGCGTGAATATGTCTTTTTGCGGCGATAACACCCTTTGTAAGCTCAACCTCTCCTGCGGGTCCTACGAGCTTGCACACGCCTGAGTCCTCAATATCTCCGCTCTCTCTTACGGGAGCCGATACACCGATTGAACGGGCATCCGTAAGCGAAAGCTCTACCTGCGTATCCTTTCTGCACGGACCTAAGATTGAAACGGCGGGGAACTCTCCCTTGGTTCCGATTACCTTAACACGTTCCTCACAGGCAAACTGACCGGGTTGTGAAAGCTCCTTTTTTACGGTGAGCTCATATCCCTTTCCGAATAATGTTTCAAGGTCCTGCTGTGAAACGTGTACGTGCCTTGCCGAGATTTCTACCAATACCTGATTTTCCATAATTTATCTCCTTAATAAAAAAATAATACCAATATTTTATAAATATTTTATACCTATTCACATTGTTTTTCAACACCAAATTTGATATAATGGCATCGGTGATGAAAAGTGACATTGGACGAGCTTGAAATAAAATGTAAAGGCTGTACCGCCTGCGAGCTTTGCAACGGCAGGACAAACCTTGTTTTCGGCGTCGGAAAAAAAGACGCCGATATTATGCTGATAGGCGAAGGACCGGGAGAAAACGAGGATTTACAGGGGCAGCCTTTTGTCGGCAGGTCGGGACAGCTTCTTGATAAATTTCTTGACAGCGTTGACCTTTCGAGAAATAAAAATGTCTATATAGCCAATATGGTAAAATGCCGTCCCCCGAAAAACCGCGACCCCAAGCCGGAGGAGCAGGAGCAGTGTATAAAATGGCTGAGAGAGCAGTTTAAAATTATTAAGCCGAAAATCGTCATCTGCGTGGGCAGAATTTCGGCACAGAGGCTTATTGACAAGGATTTCAGGGTAACAAAACAGCATGGTGAGTTTATTGACAAAAACGGTACTCTGTTTATGGGTACATACCATCCTGCCGCTATTCTGCGAAATCCAAATAACAAGGAGCTTGCGTTTGGCGACTGGCTGAAGGTCAGGGACAAGATCGAGGAGCTTGGAATAGAAATATAGATTAATATATTACGGGCGGATTTTAAATTCGCCCGTGAGTTTTATCTTTACTGCTTCTTTACTTTTTCTTAGACTTATTTTTGAAATGGTATGATTTAATATGTATAACGGATAAGGGATTGATGAAAATGAACGGAGAAAAAATGAAAACGGTTCTGGTTTGCGACGATGACGACGCTATTCTGGAGGCGCTGCGTATTTACCTTGATAATGAGGGATACAATGTCCTTACGGCTGTAAACGGAATCGAGGCGCTTGAACGAATCAGCGATAATGAAATTCACTGTATGGTGCTTGATATTATGATGCCTAAGCTTGACGGACTAAAAACCACGCTTAAAATCAGAGAGAAATATAATTTTCCGATAATTCTTCTTTCCGCCAAAAGCGAGGACACGGATAAGATAACGGGGCTCGGCTTCGGCGCGGACGATTATGTCACGAAGCCATTTAATCCGCTTGAGCTTGTAGCGCGCGTAAAGTCGCAGATAAGGCGTTACGTCACGCTCGGAAGTATGGAGATTAAACCCAGTCAGCTCATTACAGGCGGTATTGTTCTTGATACAGATACAAAAAGGGTAACGGTTGACGGTGAAGAGGTCAAGCTGACGCCTATGGAATATAAGATACTGAATTATCTTATGAGTAATATGGGCAGAGTTCTTTCCTCATCTCAGATTTATGAGGCGGTATGGAACGAGCCGTCATATACAAGCGAAAAAACAGTAACCGTACATATCCGCAATCTCCGTGAAAAAATTGAAATCAACCCAAAAGATCCGAAATATCTGAAGGTGGTGTATGGTCTTGGATACAAGTGCGAAAAGGTTTAAATATTCCGCTCTGAAAAAAGCAATATGTATAATTCTTGCGTTTATAACATTTATGGTTTCAACAAGTCTGGTGACGGTAAGTATCTTTACTTTCTTTTACGGTAACGGGGAAAAACCCGAAAGCTTTACAGATACATATGCGTTTTCGGATTATTTCGGCAGAATTGTCTGTGAAACGGCGGGAAACGCATATAAAGATATTGCCTTGAAAAATAAAAAGAAATCTTTGGAGGAGCAGAGAGAAAGCGTTGTCGATAAAATAAGTAAACAGTATATGGCGGACTATAAAAAATACTATAATCCCGCAGACGAGTTTGATTACAACGATCTTCCCGAAGACAGCTACAATATAAGCGTCAAAACTACGGATAGTTCCGACGATTTTTGCGTTGCAACCTATGACCTTTATCACTTTAACGGCGAAAGTATGCCCGGCGATGAGGAGACAGTAAATAAAATAATTAATGAGCTTTATAGCGTTTTTATAGATAATAGTGTTCAAGATATTTATTACGGAGAAGGAGACTATATTTACAAAATTAAAAGTCTGCGGTGCCGTGCCGTATACAACGACAGCGAATGGTCAAACCTTGACAGCTTTAATGAAAAGGAGCTTTATAATTCCGATATTTATTTTGTCTATAAAGACGGAAAGGCTCAGGCAAAGGGCATAAATAATAAATGGCTTGACAGCATAACCAGTTATCTGTCAAACGATTATGCCAAAAAAACAGATGTATATGTTTATTTCGATTTCCCCGAGAACACAGAAAACCGTTTTAATATTTTAGAGTATATTGATACATATGATTACTTTGTCGGATTAAAAGATTTTCACAATACCGCTGTAAGATGCTATGACAATTTTATTATGTATATCGTATTTGCAGTACTGATGCTGATTATATCATTTACGGCAGGTATCAGGTATCTGCTTGTCGCGGGAAAGAGAGATGAAAACGCGCCCGCCAAACTAGCCTTTATAGACTATGTGCCGTTTGAAATTCATTTGGGTGCTTTAATCGGGTTGGGATTTTTGGCTACATACTTTATTGCTGTCGGTATAGTCGAATCTTTGCAAATATCCGTACTGTCTGTCTGGGTGATGATTATCTACGCGGCGCTGATGTGGCTTCTTGTCCTTGAATTTTCGGCATCTGTTGCAAGAAATATAATGTCAGACAGGAAAATCTATAAGAATTTCTTAACATATTACATATTGAGACTGCTGTTCATTATTTTAAAAGGCGTCTTTAAAACAACGGTAAAATTAACAAATAAAATCAGAAAATCAATTAAAGAAGTATTCTCTGTTCTTTCCTATTCACCTAAAAAATTTAAAAGAAATGTCATACTGATTGCTGTACTTTATGCTCTCTGTAATTTAATTGCGGTCATAATCATTATATGGCTTTTTGCGGTTTATTTGGCTCCGCTCGGTGTCTTGCTCACTCTCGCGGATTTAGGAGTAAATATTTATCTGTTAATCAAATTTTTAAGCTATATCAAAAAACTTGATATGATTATCTGCGCGGTTTCAAATCACGAGGATATAGCGCTTGACGTTGATGCTCTCCCACAGTCGCTCAAGGTGCTTGCGGAGGGAATGAAATATACTAACGCACAGCTTCAAAGCGCTGTAGCTAAAGCCGTTAAGGACGAGAGATTAAGAACAGAGCTTATTACAAACGTATCGCACGATTTAAAAACACCGCTGACCTCTATTATCAATTATGTCGACCTACTTTCAAAGTGCGGTATTGAGGATGAAAAAGCGCGGGAATATATTAAGGTGCTTAATGATAAGGGTGCAAAGCTCAAAAGGCTTATTGACGATTTAATTGAGGCGTCAAAGGTCACAAGCGGTAATATTACGGTAAATCTTACAAGGCTTAATCTTTACGAGCTCTGTCTGCAAGCTGTTGTTGACGTGCAGGAGGATTTTGAAAAGGCGGGGCTTGATTTGATTGTCAAGGAAAACGGCGTTGCTCCTGCCATTTCAGCCGACGGACCAAAGTCCTTCAGAGTTATTGAAAATCTGCTTTCAAATGCAAGAAAGTACAGCGCGAAGGCGTCGCGTGTTTACGTGAATGTTTATGAGGAAAACGGCATGGGTGTATTTGAAATTAAAAATGTTTCGGCTCAGCCGCTCGATATTTCGCCCGACGAGCTGACCCAGCGTTTTGTACGGGGCGACAAATCGCGTAATCAGGAGGGCAACGGACTCGGGCTTTCAATCGCCAAGGAGCTTTGCAGAGTGCAGAACGGCGACCTTGAAATCTCAATAGACGGCGATCTTTTCAAGGCGAGAGCTAAGTTCCCGATTGCCAAATAAATTTATCAAGTAAAAGATGTTTAAATATTGCTCCTCTTGCGTTGCCGGAGTCTGCGGATAAAACACTTACTTTGACCCCGATACTATCATTCTTAATTTCTTGCAGTTTTTTATTTGCGGGCTCCGGCAATTGTTTATTAAATAAAAAACGTACCTGTTCAAATAGCAGGTACGTTTTTTGTTATTCTTCCGCAATATAATTTTTGTTAAGGGATTCTATTGTTTTAACCGTTTCATCTATGACGGTATTAAACCTTTCGCTCTTGTCGCCCGAAAGGTAAACAACCGTATATTTTTGCTCATCATATTTTCCGTCGTCATCAAGGAACATCGGAACTCTGTATGCCTTTTCCTCAAATTCGGACTTATAGGTGTATTCATTGTCAATATAATACTGCATATAGCCGTATTCCGATTCGGTTCTTGCGCTGAATATCGGCTCAAATTCCTCGTTTTTATTAATCCTGTAAATTCTTGACGAGGCAGTATATGTGTACTCGCTCTCAAACGAATATGAATTTGTGCAGATGTCAACGGTATTATTTGATTTCTGAAGCATTACATAGTTCGTTTCATTATCGGACATAAGATTTGAAACGGAGTCTTTGCTGAATATTTTTTTAGCGACGGTGCCGTTCCAGCTGTAAACCTCCATACAGTATGTCGGCTCCTCGATAACAATATATTCGCCTGTATAGTAGTTGGTAGCGCTTTGCTTAACCTGTTTTCTGTAAGCAATAAAAAGCTCGTCATTGCCGTCATTGTTGAAATCAACCAGTTTTACAAGCGCAACGCCGTCGATATAGGATTTGCCGTTTTCTGTTTTAAGCTTTGCCTTGCCGTATTGTTCATTTCTGTTTTCAATCACCTGATAATAAGCCTCCGCCTTGAGCTTTTCAGGCGTTTTTTGGCTTTCAATATTTACAACTGACACAGTGGCAAAGCTGTCTATATTTGCGGTGACAATATCGGTTATTGCATCTGCGCGCGACTTTTTGATAACGGACAGCTTAATTGTTTCAAAATCCTGCGCGTTAATTTTACCGTTAACCGAATAGATGTTATTTTTATAATCGTAATCACAGGCTGAAGTTTTGATAAAGCTGTCTTTTTTAAATGCATAAAGGCTGACTTTTTCGGGCGCGGTTTTTTCGGATTTACATATATAATATTTATTGTTTTTGTGGTACAAACCTATCCAGCTTCCGTCCCTTTCGTCCTGAGTGGAATTAGCCTCCTCGCTGTATACTTTTGTAAACTCTTTTTTGACGTAGCTCCATACCTCAAGCGTGTAGACGTTTTTGTTGTTATAAACCACCATAAGCTCGTCACGTCCGTCATGGTCAAAATCCATCTGCCTTGCGTAGCAGAGACCTGTGAGCCTTGCCATATCTTTTCCGTAAGTGTCGTCGGGCATACTTTCCCATTTAACAGAGCCGTAGTCGGTTATATAATCGGTGCATACCTTTCCGGCGTCTGTATAAAACTGATCGTTTTTTTTATTCTGCGAATTAATTGTGTGGCTGAAAATAAAAATAAATATGATAACAACGATTATAAATAAAATGAAAGCACCAAGCTTAAGTGACAGCTTTTTAAGGTTAGGGAACTTATTGAGCTCTTTAATATCATTGAGGATTTCACCGCTGACAAGCTGTTGAAATAAGCCCTTCGCCTTTAGAATTAAAGAATGAAAATCAATTTTCGGCGTAATGTTTTCTTTAGAATTTATTTCTTCCGGCTCATCGTCAAAATAATTGTATCTTCTCACGGCTCCACCTCGCTTTCAGGCTGAATTTTATTTATAATTTAGTGATTATTTTACCATAAATTGCATTATATATCAACTATGCAAATCAAATTCAAGCCCGGATTTGGTTTAATCCGGTTATATAATTAATATATGTGTTTTCAGTAAAGAAAATACCGCATAGGGACAATCCTTATGCGGTATTATTTTGGAGCGGATGACGAGGCTCGAACTCGCTACCTCAACCTTGGCAAGGTTGCGCTCTACCGGGTGAGCTACATCCGCAAATGCAAGTGTAATTATACATACAGGAATTGACTTTGTCAAGTGATTTTAATAATTTTGTTTAAAATATATGTTTACATATCCGCTTATTTTTGATAAAATAAAAGTCTGAATTTATGAGAGGAGATGTTTGTGTGGACTACCGTGTTATGCCCTTCGGCAACGTGTGGAGCAACGGGATTTTTAATGTTCCAAACGACCTTGCCGACAAGTATTTGAAGCTGGCAAGCGAGTATCAGCTCAAAGCGCTGCTTTATATTCTGAGAAACGGCGGTCAGGCATCCTCCTCTATGATAGCGAAGGCGCTCGGTCAGACCGCTTCGGATATTGATGACCTGCTGGAGTTCTGGGTTGAAGAGAATATTATTGCTGTTGACGGTCAAAAGTTTAATGTTCTGCCGAAGGCGGAGGAAAAGCCAAAGGAGCAGGAGAAGAAAAAAGCCATACGAGAAACGCTTTCAGCCCCGAGACTGACGCCGAAGGATATTGTCGTCTTTTCAAGAGAAGATGAAACTATACGCTTTCTTCTTTCCGAAGCGCAGACCGTTTTAGGCAGAACAATCAGCCACGCCGAACAGGAAATGCTTGTCAATATGGTGCATTACTACGGGCTGAGGGTTGAAGTCATTTTAATGATACTTGAATTTTACCGGGGTGAAAAGGAACGGGGAAAATCAATCGGTATTTCATATGTGAATTCAATGGCAAAAAACTGGGCTGAGGAGGGCATCAACTCCATTGCGGACGCGGAAAATAAGCTTCAGGACATTGCAAGAAGCGACAGGCTCTGGAACGAAATTGTCGCGGTAACGGGTATCCGCCACAGGCGCCCGACTGCAAAGCAGCGTGAAATGATTGATACTTGGTTTAGGGATTTTAACATTGAAATGATTACCCTTGCCGCAGATATTATGAAGGAAAATATACCCGAACCGTCGCTTGCATACATAAATAAAATTTTAAAGGAATGGAAGAAAAAGGAGATTTTCTCGCCTGCGCAGGTTCAGGCTGAGCAGGAGGCTTTTGCAAAGAGCAAAACAGAGAAGAATTCTGACAAGCTAAAAAGCAAGCCGTCATACAATCTGGAAAAAATCAAAAAAGAGGCAATGGAAAATACAGAAATATAATCAATAAGGAGGTGCGTTTATGCCGTATTCACAGGACGTTTATAATCGGGCAATCCAAATTCTTGAGCGTAGGCGGGAGCAGGCAAACACTGAGGCGCAGGAGCGTTTTGACGAAATCAGTGAAAAGCTTCCCGAGCTTGAAAAAATTCAGCGGGAGCTTGCCCGGATAGGTCTTAATATATCAAAAGTATTCCTTTACAGCTCAGACAAGCAGGCTGATATAAAACAGCTTATGCAGGAAAGCCTTTCCTTACAGGAACGGAAAAAAGCTGTTTTGACCAAAAACGGTTACAGCGAAAATGCGCTTGATGTGCAGTACACCTGCCCTGTTTGTAAAGATACGGGTTTTATCAAAAACAGGCGCTGCAAATGCCATACAGAGCTGTTAAAGGATATTGAACGCAGCAGGATTGCGAAAATAGCGCCTATTGAGGAATGCACCTTTGATACATTTGATGTAAACTACTATCCCCAGCAGATTATGGAAAACGGAATTTCACCGAGAGATAAGGCGGAGAAAATAAAAAACAGTTGTAGCAAATATGCCGTGAATTTTAACACCTCCGCAAAAAGCATTATGTTTATGGGCGGTACGGGACTGGGCAAAACCCACCTGTCACTCGCGATTGCGAATGTTGTTATCAATAAAGGATACAGCGTTGTATACGGAACGGCGCAAAACATTTTAAGAGATTTGCAGAATGAAAATTTCGGCAGGGATGATGCTTTATTATATTATGAAAAAGCGGTGCTTACCTGCGACTTGCTCATAATTGATGATTTGGGTACGGAGTATAAAAACGCATACACGGCAGCGTGCCTTTATAACATTATCAATTCACGGCTCGGCGCAAAGCTTCCAACAATAATTTCAACAAACTTTTCTCTTGACGAGCTTGAGGAAAAGTATGACCAGCGTATTACTTCAAGAATAACAGGCGAGTACAGACAGCTTGTATTAGTTGGTAACGATATCAGGTATATGAAGGATTGATTATGAGAGAATATTATATTAAATTAAAGAATTTATCGCTTATCACAATTGTCGCAGGATTAATAATCGGAATTGTGCTTTTGTTAAAGCCCGACGAAACCGTGCAGATTGTCAGTATTCTTTGCGGAGCAACGGTGATTTTGCTCGGCGCGGGGGCGTGGATTTCATATTTTGCAAAAATGCAATCAACAGTTTTAGCTATTCTCGGCACGCTTGCAATCATTTCAGGAATAGTAATTTGTGTAAAATATAAAAGTATTATAACCGTTGTGCTTTTCCTTTTCGGAATATTTGTTCTTGTCAGCGGAGTAGTCGATTTTATATCGGCTATTGACGCACGGAGAAACGATTTAAAAAGCTGGCTTGTTTCCCTTCTGATGTCTGTTGTAACAATCATTCTCGGTATTATTGTTATTGTAAATCCGTTTGACAGCGTAATGGTGCTCACAAGACTTCTCGGAATAAGCCTTGTTATTTATGCGGTTATGGATTTTATAACCTTTATTCAAGTAAGAAAAATTGTAAAATATAACATCAATCCGCAGATTGATGTTGAGGCTCAGGAGTATACAGATGAATGAGAAAGACCGCCGCTGAATTAGCGGCGGTCTTTGATATTTTTATTCTTCTTCAAAATCAGTATAAATCTGTTTCTGACTTTCCTTGGGTGAGTACTGCCAGCGGCTGATATGCCCTTCATCTATGTAGTATTTCAGCGGCGCGGGCTTTGCGATTTCGTTAAAGGTTTCAACGACCACAAGCTTGATTTTCATTTTTGAGGGAATAACGGATTTAACGTAAACGGCAACCTGCTGACCGATAAAGAGATTATCCTGCGGCTCGGCAAGTCCCGCGAGATTCGGCGCAAGCTCAACAAAAACGCCGTAATCCTCAATGCTTCTTACAACGCCTGTTACCGTTTCGCCGGGTGAAAAATTATCAGCGTTTTCCTCCCAGCTTCCGAGCAGCTCTTTTAGTGAAAAGGTCATTTTGTCGGGTTCTTTCTTTCTTAGCACAACCTTGATATTCTGCCCCTCGGTAAGCCTTTCATTCGGATGTGTGATTCGTGATACGGACAGCATATCAATGGGTATAAGCGCATTAATGCCCGCTCCTATATCAATAAAAGCGCCGAATTTTTCAAGGTGGGTAACACGCGCGTCAATCACATCGCCGACAATCAGCTTACTCAGATATTCGTTCAGGCACCTTAGCTGAACAGCACGGCGTGACAGAATTGCAAGATTGTTGTCATATATATCCCGCTGAAAGCCGAGAACGGTAAAGCATACGCTTTTGTTTACCTTTGAGATAAGCGCAATGTCGCGCACAGTGCCGTCGTCAATTCCGACGGCTCCCTCAACTCTCGGAATAATACCGCGCACCGCTCCTAAATCAACGTGCAGATTATGCTCCCTGTCGCAGAGCAATACCTTTGATTCAAGCACCTTGCCCTGTATCATAGCTGCCTTTAATTCATCAACCGATTCAAACTGCTTTGATAATTCCTGATTTTTCCCCTCCGGGTAAAATTTCATAACATCACTCTCTTTTTAATGATAATTAAATATATGTTGAAAAATTACGCATAATTCACATATGAGGAAAATTCTGACTGACTTATCGTTCTCTATATTGTAAAAATTTAAAACAGGTGTTATAATAATTAGAATTATAATTAGTATAGGTGACGTTATGAATCTGGAGCTTGGTGATATTGTTATAATGAAAAAACCGCATCCATGCGGTTCAAAGGAATTTGAAATAACACGTCTGGGTGTTGATTATAAGCTGAAATGCTGCGGCTGCGGACACGAGATTATGATACCCAGAATCAAGGCGGAAAAAAGCATAAAACGCAAAAAAGAGGATTAAGTATGATTGAAAAGCTTATTGAGGTTGAAAAAAGATTTGAAGAGGTAAACGGGCTGGTATGCAATCCCGATATTGTTTCAGACCAGGAAAAATATACAAAGCTTATGAAAGAGCTCAAGCATCTCACCCCTGTTGTTGAAAAGTTCAGAGAATATAAAAAGGCGGAGGAAACCTTTAATGAGTCAAAGCTTATGCTTGACGAGGGCGGTATGGACGATGATTTTGCGCAGATGGTAAGAGAGGAATTTGAGCAGAGCAAGCAGGATATGGAGCGTATCACGGAGGAGCTAAAGGTTCTTCTTTTACCGCGTGACCCCAACGACGACAAGAATGTTATCATTGAAATCCGAGGCGGTGCGGGAGGAGAGGAGAGCGCTCTTTTTGCGGGCGTTCTGTTCCGTATGTATTCAATGTATGCCGAGGCAAAGGGATATAAAACAGAGGTTTTAAACGCGAACGAAACGGGTCTCGGCGGATATAAGGAAATCAGCTTTTCGGTTGAGGGTGACGGCGCTTATTCCCGATTTAAGTTTGAATCGGGAGTTCACCGTGTTCAGCGTGTGCCTGAAACTGAGAGCCAGGGCAGAATTCATACATCGACAACGACTGTCGCCGTTTTGCCTGAGGCAGAGGAGGTTGATTTTGAAATCAATCCGAAGGATTTGCAGATTGACACCTTCCGTTCGTCGGGTGCGGGCGGACAGCATATCAACAAAACCTCATCCGCAATCCGTATCACCCATATTCCTACAGGCACGGTAGTCGAGTGTCAGGATGAACGCTCTCAGCATAAAAATAAGGAAAAGGCGCTTAAGGTTTTGCGTTCACGTCTTTATGACGCGGAAAAGGCAAAGCATGACGCTGAAATTGCGGGTGAACGGAAATCACAGGTAGGCACAGGCGACAGAAGCGAGAGGATAAGAACATATAACTATCCGCAGGGACGCGTGACAGACCATCGAATAGGGCTTACGATTTACAAGTTAGAGCAGTTTATAAACGGTGATTTGGACGAAATGATTGACGCTCTGATTACTGCCGATACAGCCGAAAAGCTCAAAGCGCAGGGAGAAGATTAATATTTTTTTCTGAGTATTTGAAAGAATATTTGTTTCGTGTAAAAGTTTTGAAAACAAAAATCATTAACTGATAAATATAATCAGGAATAAATAAGATATATGAAAACTAAGATTTTATCTACAAGTGAATATGACATTGCTCTTGCGGGTGAAATTATCAGAAACGGCGGGCTTGTTGCCTTTCCTACCGAAACGGTATATGGGTTAGGCGCAAACGCGCTTGATGAAAACGCGGTTAAAAAAATTTATGAGGCTAAGGGCAGACCGAGTGATAATCCTCTCATTGTTCATATAAGCGAAAAGGAGGATCTTGCTCCCTTGGTTAAGGAAATCACTCCAAAGGCGCAGGCGCTTATTGACGCCTTTTTCCCTGCACCTCTTACGATTATTCTGCCTAAGAGCGATTTGGTGGGAAATACCGTCAGCGGAGGACTTGATACGGTAGCTGTGCGTATGCCTGAAAACGATACCGCAAGAAGACTGATTAAAACCGCAGGCTGTCCGATTGCCGCGCCGAGCGCAAACACGTCGGGTCTGCCTTCACCGACAAAGGCAAAGTATGTTATTGATGATATGAACGGTAAAATTGACGCGATAATCGACGGCGGCGATTGTAAATTCGGTGTGGAGTCAACCGTTATTACACTTGCGGCAGACCCTCCCTCTATTCTGAGACCGGGTGCGGTAACCAAGGAAATGATTGAAACCGTTATAGGCAGGGTGAATGTTGACCGTGCGGTTTTAGAGGGTATGGATAATAGTCAGACGGCAGCGTCTCCGGGTATGAAATACAAGCACTATGCCCCTAAGGCAAAGGTGATTATCGTAGACGCCGATAAAAAAGCATATGAGGATTTTGTCAATTCAAGAAAAAACGCCTTTGCGCTTTGCTTTGAGGGTGATAATGTCAATATACCAAAGCTGACCTATGGAAAAGAGAACGATGATTTATCACAGGCGAGGGAGCTTTTTGACGCACTGAGACGGCTTGATGAAATGGGCGCGGAAAAGGTCTACGCAAGAATACCGAATACCGACGGTGTCGGTATGGCTGTTTACAACAGGCTCATAAGAGCCGCCGCATTCAAAATAATTGATTTGAAAAAACCGTTTTTTATAGGGCTTACAGGGCAGACCGGTGCGGGCAAGGGATATGTTTGCCGGTACCTGTCAAGACTCGGCTTTAATATTCTTGACAGTGACAGATACGTAAAAAAAATTTATGAAAATAATCCCGCTCTTTTAAAGAAACTTGCGGAAGAATTCGGGAATGATATATTAGTGAACGGAAGACTTGACAGAAAAAGGCTTGCGGATATTGCCTTTTCGTCAAAGGAAAACACGAAAAGGCTCAATGAAATTGTTCACCCCGAGGTTATTTCGCTTTGTGAAAAAGAGGCAAAGCCGCCTGCTGTTCTGGATGCGCCCCAGCTTTTTGAGGCAAACGCGCAGTCACGCTGTTATAAGGTGATAAGCGTTGTTGCTTCTTATGAAACAAGACTTAAAAGGATTTTGTTAAGAGACGGCATAACAAAAGAACAGGCGGACGCAAGAATTAACGCACAGCTTGGCGAAGAATACTATAAAAATAATTCCGACTTTGTTATTTATAACAACGGAGAAAATATTGAAAAACAAATTGAAAAAATTATGGAGGAAATACTATGAGCGAAAAAACAAAGGCGCAGGAGCTTAAGGAGCTTCTTTTTAACAAAAAGGAAAACGGCGTTGATTTTATGAGTGAGGAGGAGCTGAAAGCCTGTGACGATTTCTGCGAGGGATATAAAAAATTCCTTTTTGAAAACAAGACGGAAAGAGAATTCGCAAAATCCGCATTAGAGCTTGCAAGGAAGAACGGCTTTACTGAATTTGACAAGTTCGGAGATGAGCTTAAAGCCGGCTCAAAGGTTTATTATTTTAACAGAGGAAAAGCTATTATCCTTTGCGTTAAGGGTACCCGTCCGGTCAAGGACGGCGTGCGTATCAGCGCCGCGCATATTGATTCCCCCCGTATTGACCTTAAGCAGTGCCCTGTATATGAGGACGGCTCACTCGGCTTTTTCAAGACGCATTATTACGGAGGTATCAAAAAGTATCAGTGGACAGCTATTCCGCTTTCACTTCACGGCAGAATCTGTAAGAATGACGGCAGTTATGTTGACATAAAGGTCGGCGAGGAGCCTGGAGAGCCTAAATTCTGTATAACTGATATTTTACCTCATCTCGGCGCAGAGCAGATGGCAAGAAAGGCAAACGAGATAGTTAAGGGCGAGGAGCTTAATGTTGTTATCGGCTCACGTCCTTTTAAGGACGACAAGGAAAGCGAAAAGATTAAGCTTAACATACTCAATATTCTTTACGAAAAATATGGTATTGTTGAGCGTGATTTTCTTTCCGCGGAGCTTGAGCTTGTGCCTGCCTTTACCGTTGACGATATCGGCTTTGACAGAAGCCTTATCGGCGGATACGGTCACGACGACCGTGTCTGCTCATATCCTGCTATGCAGGCGATTTTTGCTCTTGATACCGCGCCCGAGTACACAGCAATCACCGTTTTAACGGATAAAGAGGAAACAGGCTCTGACGGAAATACCGGTCTCAATTCAAGCTATCTTAAATATTTTATTGAGGATTTGGCACGACTTGAAGGCTGTGAGGGAAGAGATGTCCTTTCAAATTCAAAGTGCCTTTCAGCCGATGTAAACGCCGCGTTTGACCCCACATGGCCAACTCAGTTTGAAAAGAATAACGCGTCATTTATCAATGAGGGCGTTGTGGTTACGAAATTCACGGGTGCGCGGGGCAAAAGCGGAACGAGCGACGCATCTGCCGAGTATGTAAGCTTTGTTAAGAATTTACTTGAAAGCAACGGCGTTCTGTGGCAGAGCGGTGAGCTTGGCAAGGTTGACGCGGGCGGCGGCGGAACGGTCGCTATGTATATCGCAAACCTTGACGTTGATGTTATTGACGTGGGTGTGCCTGTTCTTTCTATGCATTCGCCGTATGAAATTGTCAGCAAGATTGACACCTATATGGCTTATAAGGCGTTTGTTACCTTCTTCGCAAAATAATTTACAGGTGGCTTTATAAGGATTGTTTAATATAATGATAATGGTGATACTATGAACAAAATTCTTGTAGTGGGGACAGGCGGTACGATTGCCTCAGCAAAGGGCGAAAATATCAGCCTTGACAATCCGTTTAAGATACTTGATTATATTGAATGTAAAAATGTTGCCTTTGACTGTGTGTCACCGTTTTCAGTATTATCCGAAAATATAAGTCTTGACCTGTGGCAGGAGCTTATTGATTATTTAAACACGGTTGATTTTGAAAAATATGACGGAGTAATTATTCTTCACGGTTCCGATACCTTAGCGTATACAGGTGCGCTTATCGGGAATATTTTTTATAACAGGACGATTGTTCTCGTCGCGTCCGATAAACCGCTTGAGGATGCCACATCAAATGCGATTCCGAATTTTGAAAACGCCGTTGATTTTATCTGTGACAAGGTTGTCGGTGTGTATATCAGTTATGATAAGCTGTTCAGGGCGGTAAGAACGGTAAGCGCCGGCGATAATGACGAATTTTTAGCTGTCGGCAAGCAGCTTGAGCCTGTAAAAAACTGCGTGCTTAACAGGAAAAATATTCTTGTTATCAGACCGTATGTCGGTATAGATTATAATAATTACAAGCTTGACCGTGTAGATGCGGTGCTGCATACAATGTATCATTCCGCAACCGCGCCGGAGGGAGTTAAGGCATTTATACAAAAATGCAAGGATAAAAATATACCGTTTTATTTTGTAACTCCGAAATCGAGCGCCGACTATGAAAGCTCAAAGGAGTTTGAAAATATAATTTTCAATTCAACTATGGAAAATGCTTTTGCAAGATTACTGTTGACAAAATAAAAATAAAATGTTATGATAAACGAAATTGAATATCAAACCGATGAGGCGGAGATAAAAATAAGATACGCAATTACAGAGAGCTTCCGGCGCTGAAAAAGGAGCATTAAACGGCTTATTAAATGGACCGCTGAGGGTACGGTGAAAGGCTGATGCCGAGTATTCCGTAACGTGTTGACCTGCGTTAACGGTCGGAGATATGATAGTATCTTGCAAAGAGTATGGGAGTCCCATAAATCAAGGTGGCACCGCGGAATGTAATTTCGTCCTTGGTAATACGTATGTATTGCCGAGGACTTTTTTATTTTCTTTTGTATCTTGCAAGGTCGGAATTTTGGGAGATGACTTTATGATTACTAAACCGGAAATTGATGAAATCAAAAACAAGTTTTCATCATTTAAAACCGTTCCCGTAAGCACGCAGCTGCCTGCACGAATAAGCGCGCTTGAGGTGCTTAAAAAGCTGAAAAAAATCAGCTCTCACTGCTATATGCTTGAATCTGTGGAGGACACAAGCGAAACCGGACGCTACACCTTTCTCGGCTTTGACCCGAAGGCTGAAATCAGTTGTAAAAATTATGAAGTGACGGTAATTGACGAATACTCGGTAAAAAGAGTTCACGACAATCCGAAAGCTTATATTAAACAGATTCTTGACGAGCATAAAAGCCCGAAACTCGATTTTCTTCCCACCTTTACAGGCGGACTTGTGGGTTATTTCGGCTATGATTATATTAAATACAGTGAGCCTAATCTTAATCTTGACGCTGATGACGACGGAAGCTTTAAAGACGTTGACCTTATGCTTTTTGATAAGGTTATCGCCTTTGATAACAGGGAAAATAAATTATTTCTTATTGTAAATATTCAGACCCGTGATTTGGAGAAAAATTACTCGATTGCTGTTAAAGAGCTTGAAATAATGAAAAATATTATTGAAAACGGCGAATCGGATAATCCGCCGAAGCCTGTACTTAAATCACGGTTCAAGCCTCTTTTTAACGGCGAGCAGTACGGCGCAATGGTTGAAAAGGCAAAGCAGTATATCCGTGAGGGTGATATTTTTCAGGTTGTGCTTTCAAACCGTCTTGAGGCTGAAATGGATGGTTCCCTCTTCGGCGCGTATGAGGTTTTAAGAAAGCTTAATCCGTCACCGTATATGTTTTATTTTTCATCTGACGATATAGAGATTGCGGGAGCATCGCCGGAAACGCTCGTAAAGCTTGAAAACAAAACGCTGTACACTTATCCGCTTGCGGGCACACGTCCGAGAGGAAAGACTCCTAAGGAGGACGAGGAGCTTGAAAAGGGACTTTTAAAAGACCCAAAGGAGCTGTCGGAGCATAATATGCTTGTTGACCTCGGCAGAAACGATTTAGGTAAAATCAGTAAATTCGGTACAGTTAAGGTTGACAAGTATCATCAGATACTTAAATTCAGCCACGTTATGCATATCGGCTCTACCGTAAAGGGCGAAATACGGGAGGATAAATCGGCTCTTGACGCCGTTGATGCCGTTCTTCCCGCAGGCACGCTTTCGGGCGCTCCGAAAATAAGAGCTATGGAAATAATAAACGAGCTTGAAAATAACAAGCGAGGCATATACGGCGGCGCAATCGGTTATATAGATTTGACGGGAAATCTTGATACTTGTATCGCAATCCGCATTGCTTTTAAGAAAAACGGCAGGGTTTATGTTCGTTCGGGTGCGGGTATAGTTGCCGATTCCGTTCCCGCAAAGGAGCATCAGGAATGTATAAATAAAGCAAAGGCTGTAATTAAGGCTCTGGAAATCAGTCAGGAGGAGCGGGCATGATACTTTTAATTGATAATTACGATTCCTTTTCATATAATCTTTATCAGCTTATCGGTACGGTAAATCCCGACATAAAGGTTATCAGAAACGACGAAATGACAGTTGATGAAATCAGGGAGCTTGAACCTGAATATATAATTCTTTCTCCGGGACCTAAACGTCCTGCCGACGCGGGAGTTTGTATTGAGGTCGCAAGACAGCTTGGTAAAATGTCAAAAATACTTGGTGTCTGCCTCGGTCACCAGTCAATCTGTGAAGCGTTCGGCGCAAAGGTCAGCTATGCAAAGGAGCTTATGCACGGTAAGCAGAGCGTGTGTACAATTGACAACACATCTCCTGTTTTCAAGGGGCTTAATGATAGAATACCTGTTGCAAGGTATCATTCACTTTCCGCTGTTGAAAGCACAATGCCCGACTGCTTACAGGTTATCGCAAGGACGGATGACGGAGAAATTATGGCGGTAAAGCACAAGGATATGGATATATACGGTTTACAGTTTCATCCCGAGTCAATTATGACTCCCGACGGAATTACGATAATTAAAAATTTTTTGGAGGCATAGCTATGATAAACGAATTATTAAATAAGGTTGCGGCAAAAAAAGACCTTACCTTTGAGGAGGCAAGGCAGGCTGTTGACGAAATTATGAGTGGTGAGGTTTCGCCTGTTGTGATTTCATCCTTTCTGACAGCACTCGCAATGAAGGGCGAAACAGACGACGAAATCGCGGGCGCGGCGAAAGGTATGCGCTCAAAGGCGCTTGAGTTTAAAATCGACGGTCACGCGCTTGATATTGTAGGAACAGGCGGAGACAAGTCAAATTCCTTTAACATTTCTACCGTATCCGCGTTTGTTGCGGCGGCAGCGGGCGTTACAATCGCCAAGCACGGCAATCGTGCGGCGTCGTCAAAATGCGGCACTGCCGACTGCCTTGAGGCTCTCGGTGTGAAAATCGACTGTGAGCCCGAGGTTATGCAAAAGAGCCTTGCTGAAAACAGGATAGTATTTTTCTTTGCGCAGAAATACCACAGCGCAATGCGTTTTGTCGGTCCTGTCCGCAAGGAAATCGGCATCAGAACAGTATTTAATATTCTCGGTCCGCTTACTAATCCCGGTCACGCAGACCAAATGGTGCTCGGTGTGTTCAGCCGTGAGTTTGTACCTAAGATTGCAAAGGCGCTTACAAAGCTCGGCGTAACGGACGCGCTCGTTGTTTACGGACTTGACGGTCTTGATGAAATCAGCGCGAGCAGTGGAACTGCTGTTGCTGAAATCCGCGACGGAAAAATTACCGAATATGAAATCAAGCCCGAGGATTTCGGTCTTGAAAGAGCGGACAGGAAGGAGCTTCTCGGCGGAACGCCGCAGGAGAATGCGCAAATTGCATTAAATATTCTTCAGGGCAGAGGCACCAAGGCACAGAATACAGCGGTTATCCTTAACGCGGGAGCGTGTATTTATGTAGCCCAAAAGGGTATTTCTATGGAGGATGCTGTCAAAAAGGCGGAGGAAATTCTTATGTCAGGCGAGGGCTATAAGGTCCTTCAGGGCTTTATCAGGACAACTAACGAGGCTTGACTATGGGTACAATTTTAAATACCATTGCAGAATACACCGAAAAAAGATATGCCTCAATAATTAAAAATAAACCGTTTGAAAAGATAAAAGCACAGGCGCTTGCCATGCCGAAGGGAAGCTTCGAATTTGAAAAGGCGTTAAAAGAAGACGGACTTTCTTTTATATGCGAGGTTAAAAAGGCGTCACCGTCGAAGGGTGTTATCGCGGAGGATTTTCCATATCTTAAAATCGCGCAGGAGTACGAAAAAGCAGGCGCTGCCTGTATAAGCTGTCTTACCGAGCCTAAATGGTTTATGGGAAGCGATAAGTATCTAAAGGAGATTGTGCAAGTCGTTTCTATTCCTGTTTTGAGAAAGGATTTTACGGTATGCGAATATCAGATATATGAGGCAAAGCTCCTCGGGGCAAAGGCGGTGCTCTTAATCTGTGCTCTGCTTGATACGGATACAATTAAAGAATATATTAAAATTTGCGACAGTCTTGGTATTTCCGCGGTTGTTGAGGCGCACGACGAAAGGGAAGTAAATTCAGCCCTCACGGCAGGCGCAAGGATTATCGGAGTGAATAACAGAAATCTTAACGATTTTACGGTTGATGTAAATAACTCAACAAAATACCGCAGTATGATACCTCGGGATGTTATATTTGTATCCGAAAGCGGTATCAGAACCCACAGGGATATCCAGGTTTTGCTTGATAATAAAACAGACGCTGTTTTAATCGGGGAAACGCTTATGAGAGCTGACAATAAAAAGGCTGTACTGAAGGAGCTTTTATATGGCAAAAATTAAGATTTGCGGTTTAAGGCGCAAAGAGGATATTGAATATGTCAATGAGCTTAAGCCTGATTTTATAGGCTTTATTCTGACAGACGGTTTTAAGCGGAGCATCGGCGAAAAGCAGGCGGCTGTGCTTAAATCGGGGCTAAATAAAAGCATTAAGGCTGTCGGCGTTTTTGTAAATGACGATGCCGAAAGAATAAACAGGCTTGTTAATGAAGGAATTATTGACATGGTTCAGCTTCACGGGCAGGAATCCTCGGAATTCTGCGATAAAATTAATGCGCCTGTTATAAAATATTTCAGTCCCGATATGTTTGACAGGACAGATGAATATAATACCGATTATTTTTTGTTTGATTCCGGAACGGGTACGGGAAAGACGTTTGACTGGAGCAAAGTTCCTAAAACAGATAAGCCTTTTTTCCTTGCTGGAGGACTTAATACCGATAATATAAAAGAGGCGGTCAGGAGGATAAATCCTTTCTGTATTGACCTTTCTTCAGCGGTTGAAACAAACGGAGTCAAGGATTATAAAAAGATAAAACAAGTTATGGAGTGTACGAAATGAGCAAAGGAAGATACGGTATTCACGGCGGTCAATATATACCTGAAACGCTGATGAATGAAATACAAAATCTTGAAAAGTCATATGAGCATTATAAAAACGACCCCGAATTCAATGAGGAGCTGGGTAAGCTTTTCAGGGAATATGCGGGCAGACCGTCGCTTCTTTATTATGCTAAGAAGATGACGAAGGATTTAGGCGGAGCCAAAATCTATTTTAAGCGCGAGGACCTTAACCATACGGGAAGCCATAAAATTAACAATGTTCTCGGTCAATGCCTGCTTGCGAAAAAAATGGGCAAGACGCGTGTTATTGCGGAGACGGGTGCCGGACAGCACGGCGTTGCGACAGCAACGGCAGCCGCTCTTATGGGTATGGAATGTGAAATATTTATGGGCAAGGAGGACACGGACCGTCAGGCGCTCAATGTTTACCGTATGGAGCTTCTGGGAGCAAAAGTGCATCCCGTCACAACGGGAACTATGACGCTTAAGGACGCTGTAAACGAGGCAATGCGTGAATGGGTGTCACGTGTTGACGATACTTTGTATGTTCTCGGCTCTGTTATGGGACCGCACCCCTATCCGATGATAGTAAGAGATTTTCAGTCCGTTATTTCAAAAGAGGCAAGAGCGCAGATACTTGAGCTTGAGGGTAAGCTGCCGACAGCAGTTATGGCATGCGTCGGAGGCGGCTCAAATGCTATGGGTATGTTTTATAATTTTATTAATGACAAGGAAGTCCGCCTTATCGGGTGCGAGGCTGCGGGAAGAGGTATTCATACAGGGGAAACCGCCGCGACTATTTCAACAGGTACGCTCGGTGTTTTTCACGGAATGAAATCGTATTTCTGTCAGAACGAATACGGTCAGATTGCTCCCGTTTATTCAATCAGCGCGGGACTTGATTATCCGGGAATAGGACCTGAGCATGCGTATCTTCACGATACGGGCAGAGCGGAATATGTGGCTGTAACCGACGATGAGGCGGTAAACGCCTTTGAGTATATTGCCAGAACCGAGGGCATCATCTGTGCGATTGAATCCGCTCACGCAGTAGCACAGCTTATTAAGATTGCTCCCGATATGAGTAAGGACGATATTATTATCTGCTGCCTTTCGGGCAGAGGCGACAAGGATGTTGCGGCAATCGCAAGGTACAGGGGGATAGAGATAAATGAGTAAGATAAAAAATGCGTTTGAAAAAGGAAAAGCGTTTATAGGCTTTGTAACGGCAGGCGATCCTAACCTTGAGGTCAGCGAGCAGATTATGCTGAGTATGGCAAAGGCAGGCTGTGATTTAATTGAAATCGGTATTCCGTTTTCCGACCCTATTGCGGAAGGACCTGTTATTCAGGAGGCAAATCTCCGCTCGCTTTCACAGGGCACTACTACCGATAAGGTCTTTGCGCTTACAAAAAGGGTGTCCTCTCAGGTGGATATTCCCCTTGTTTATATGACTTATCTTAATGTGCTTTTTAAATACGGCTATGATCAATTTCTTCAAAAAGCAAAAAACGCGGGTATCAGCGGAGTAATTATTCCCGATTTGCCGTATGAGGAAAAGGAGGAGCTTCAAAGCGTCGCCGTAAATTATGATATAGATGTTATATCGCTGATTGCCCCCACAAGCGAGGACAGGATTAAAATGATTGCCTCTGATGCGAAAGGCTTTGTCTATACCGTGTCGTCGCTCGGTGTAACGGGAACGAGAAGTGAAATAAAGACCGACCTTGAATCAATTACAAAGGCAATCAAGGAGGTAACGGATATTCCCGTTGCAATCGGCTTTGGTATTAATACGCCCGAGCAGGCAAAAAAATTTTCGCACATCGCGGACGGTGTTATAGTCGGCTCCGCGATTGTAAAAATTATTGCCGAGTACGGCGTAAATTCACCCGGAAAAGTTTACGATTACGTTAAATCAATGAAAGACGCGATAAGATAAGACGTCGGACGTTTTATCTGTTTACAGCAAATTAAAAGGCACTCTTTGTCAGAGTGCCCTTTAATTTTATCGGGAGGTAAAAGGTTCATCCGATTATAATTTTCACAGCATTTGACCAAGATGAGCTTACACCGTTTTTATTTGTACGGATTTTCACATAATAAGTTCCTTTTTTAAGGTTTTCAACTGTATGTGAAGTCGTGTTTTCGTTAAATACGGAAACAATTGTGTATTCTCTGCTGCTTATCTCATAATATTGTATGCTGTATCCGCTGACACCTTCAACCTTATCCCAGTCAGCAATGAAACCGTCTTCTGTCGCGGTGAGTCTCAGTGTTGTATTTTCAGGCACTATGCTGAAAGACAATACTTTCTCACCCGTATAGTATTCTCCGCTGAGCGTTATTGTTATATTGTATTTACCGATTTCAGTCCTGCCCTCGTCCATTGTGATGGTATAACGCATCTTTGAGCTGTCAACCTTCGGGGAAATTGTAACCTCAGGTGTTTTCATACTGCCGTCATATGTGTATGAGCTTCTGTTTAGTGAGGCAGTAGCCTTTGGAATGGATATTCTTGATTCCTCCTGACCGCATACGGTACATACCTGAGCGATTTTACCGGATGTATCAAACGTAGCTTTTGTAATTACTTCCTCGGTTATATGGGCTGTTTTGCTTATGGATTTGCCTTTTTGAAGTACCTCTGAGCATACAGCGCATACCGTATCGCCCGTATATCCTGTTTTAGAGCAGGTCGGCTCTTTTCGGTTTATGATTTTTGTAACGGTGTTTTCATTGTGACCTGTTGCTTTTATTGCTGTGCCTTTTTTTAATACTTCATTACAGCCGTTGCAAAGCGTGTCGCCTGTGTAGCCCTCCTTAATACAGGTCGGCTCAATCTGATTGCCTATATGCGTACCCGTATTATGAGTACAGCCCCTGACGAATATGGTTTCCGAAGCCTCAAGAGTTACAATATAACCTAAATCAACCGACAAAGTAACCGTTAGTGTGTGCTTGCCATAGGTGCTTGTATCATAATCTATATGTGCGCCCTCCTGAGCAAGCATTTCACCTGTTATGTAATCTTTATAGTTTACATTGGGAATACCCAATACCAAATCAACTGAGTTTATGTCTATTTCTTCATTAAGCTCATATTCAGTCTTTTCAAGCTCAAGAGAAAGGGAAGTAAGCGATGTGTTAAATACCCAGTGGGCATAAAGTTCAATATCACCTGTAATCTCAAAGTCACTGTCAACCTTTTCACCGTAATATTTGTCAGTATACCAGCCTGCGAATTCATAAAACAGACCGCCGTTAACAGCAGGCTTATGCTCGCCGAGCTTATCGCCCTTTTTGTATGATAATACACAAATATTTTCGTCCCCGTCGTTTGAATCAAGTGTTACTGTGCATATATTTTCATCTTTTTCCCAGTGAGCGTATAACGTGATATCGTAAAGGTAATCAACGATATCCGTTTCCTCAATTTTAGTACCGCCAACACATTCGGTATACCAGCCGGCAAACCTGTACCCCTCTCTCGACGCTTCGGGTAAGCTGCCGTATTCGGTCATATATTTGTAAACCTTTGTAAAGCCGATTTCATTATTACTGCTTATTTTACCGCCGTTCGCGTTGAAGGAAACCGATACATTTACAGGATTCCATTTGGCTTTAAGCGTATGGTCTGTCGGCTCCTCACCAACATCGGAGAAGGTATAAATAAGACATTCATTATAATACCATCCCTGGAAAATGTATCCCTCTTTTGTCGGCGTCGGAAGTTCGCCGTACATATTATGTGAATAAACGGTTTTGCTCTTAACGTCACATTCACCGCCGTCTGCGTCAAATGTTACAGTAGCCGTTGTTTTATACCACAACGCATATAACTCAGTATGATAAAGGAATATGCTGTCTTCGGTAATCTGCTCATAGATCATATCATTAGGAACAAACCAGCCAAGAAAGCGGTAGCCTGATTTGGTAGGTGTTGGTAATTTTCCGTAAGGATGACCTATTATTACCTGCTTGCTGTTAATATCACAGCTGCCGCCGTTTGTATTGAGGGTAACGGTATAGACTTCGCCCTCCTTTGCCCAGACAGCTTCGAGCTTATAGGTAGAATCAATTGAAAGACGATTCCATATATTTCCGGTGTCGGTAACAATATTACCGTTTTCGTCAATCCAGGCAATAAAAACATATCCGTCTTTAGTCGGAATAGGAAGCTTCATTACGTCGCTTGAGCGTGAAACCTGTAGGCTGTCAACCGCACATTTTCCGCCGTTTGTATTAAAAATAATTGTGCAGTATTTATTCCATTTTGCTGTAACAACGGCATCCTTTTCAAGATTATAAACCGTATTGCTTTTCAGTTTAAATGCAATCTTGTGTCCGTAGCTGCGGGAATAGTTAATATCTATATTATACCAGCCGTCAAAATCATAGCCTTCCCTTGTGGGAACGGGAAGCTCGCCTATGGGACGTCCGTAGGTTACCTTTACACTGTCCACATCACATTTACCGCCGTTGGCGTCAAGCGTAAGCGTGTATGTCTGTAATGCTTCATCCGGCTGCGAAGGTGCCTTCAAAGCAGAATTTTCTGCTTCGGGTTTTGCCGTTGTTTCCTGTGTGCCGCTTTGCGAATTATATGGATTGCTGACATCTTCAGCCTTTACTTGAGCATCCGTAGTTTTTTCCTGAATCTCTTTTTCATCGGCTTTATCAGACTTAGCAGCCGTTTTTTCTTCAGAAGTCTTTTTTGATGAAGTTGGAATTTCATCTATTACAATTTCTCCGTTGTCGTCGGCGCTTGCAACAATTCCCCAGTCCTTCAGTTTTTCGGAAATCGTGTTTACGACCTCCTGCGCAATATTATAGTTAAATATTTTTGCCACAGCGGCATTAGCTGTCATTGCGGAAATTAAAACTATGCACGCGATGAGCGACGCCCTGGCGCCTCTGCTGAGGTACTTGAAGCCACGTTTTTCACAGGCGGCTATAATGCTTTTGCTGTTGATAAGCGGAACCAAAACAGCAAATCCGTCATCCTTGCTCTGTTCAATTTCAATGAGCATCTGCACACATTCGTCAATTAAATCGCAGTCCATATCATCAGGCTCTTTTGAAAGCTCTTCGTCTATCATTTCGTTGAGCATAGCCTTAAGCTCTGTATTAAAATTATCGTCATTAAAAAAGGAACTTATGACCTTGTCATTAACTAAAGTATTCATGCCGTTCTCCTTTCTATTCTATTGTAATAGAATTTTTTATTTTTTCTCTTAATCGCTGCAGTCGTTTAGCAACAGCAGGCTTTGTAATGTTGAGTATGCCCGCCACCTGCTCAATTGTCAGGTCATCTATGTATTTTAATTTCAGGAGCTGCTTTTCATCCGGATTAAGCACGTCATTAAGTTTTTTGTTTAATATTGAATAATCAATATCACTGTCAATAATACTTTGACGGTCGACCGCTTTATCCTCATATTCCGATATGGGTACGGTTTTGGCGTTCTCCTTTGCTTTTTCTTCAATACACTTCAAAACATAATTTCCCGCTGTTTTGTATAAAAAGGCCCTTGGATTATTGATTTCTTCACCATTCTTCATTTTCTTGTATAAAACAATAAATGCATTTTGCATACAATCCTCAGCGCTATTACTGTCACCGTTCAGCTTAACCAAACAGAATTTATATATAGAGCTTTTGTACTGGTTATATATTTGTGTAAATCTATCCTGCAGAGTCCTTTTTTTGCCCTTGCTATCCAAATGACCACCTCCATTCATATAGTAGTCCCGATTCGGCAAAAAAAGTTGACACAATAATAATAACTTTTTTCGACAAACTTTTCAATAAACAAGAAAGTCAGCGGAGAAAACTCCGCTGACCAACTGTTATTTTATGGTTTATGAACTTTTCTGTCCTGCAACCCATTTCGGGACGTCGTTTGCAGGTATTAGCTTTGTAACATATCCTGCCTTTTTGTATTTAATCATAATAACGCAGTCATCATTATCCGCGAAGCAGTAAATTTTTGATTTATCCAAAAGCTCCCGGATTTGCTTGCTGTCCTTAAAGGTTTTTGCGTCTTTAAAATAATCTTTTATATTATAAAACTCATCATCATAGTATTCTTCACCGTACTCTGCTATTGAAGAATATGTTTCGTTTTGTGATATGAACTGATGCGATAAAAATGAATCATCCTGCCAAGGATTTTTGGAACGGATTGACTTTACCGTATTAATACTGATTGACTCTATTTCATCAGGCTTCGGCGCAAACAACTCGTACTCGCCTGTCGATTTGAGGTATTTAATCGTATTTGTCATTGACGGATAGATGTAATATCCTGTGCCGAAGGCTATAGAGTAATCCTCATAATAGTCATCCTCGTTGTCAAGTTTTAACTGAGTTATATATATGCCGCCGATTGCCTGCTCGTCAGGCTTGAAACGCTGTTCATATGTCTGGGAGAGCAAATCGCTTAATAGAGCTTTTCTGAATTCAGGTGTATTTTTAATGCATTTGTAGGTCGTCATATTATTTGAGTCGACAACCCACACATTTCCCTTTTGAAATACGGTAAAAATATTTTTTTCCGATTCATAATTTAAAACGTTATCAATATCAATGATTGAATTTTTAAGCTTATCAGTTATAGGCTGTTGCTTTGAATCGCCTGCAAACAGGTAGGTAAGCTCTTCGCGCGCCGCTTTGCTGTCACGGAGTGAAAGAACGCTGTACTGGGCGTCATAGTCGGTTGTATCATAAAATCTGCTGACAACTCTGCCGTTTTTAAGCTCATAGTAGACGCAGACGGAATTTCCCGTCATATTGTCCGTTTTTTCAACGAGCTTGTCGTTAATCTTTGTCAGCGCCTCCAAATCCTCTTTTTCCGTGAAAGGACCGATCGTATTTAAATTGTCTGAATAAAATATTTCTCCGTAATATGAGTAATCGGAGGGTTCGATGTTTATTTCACCCGACGCGAAATTGGTGTCGTTTGTAGAAATTATTGCACAGCTTATATCATCGGCATCGGGTACATATGTAGAAAAGCCAAGACCGCCCGTTATTAAGATAACTGATATTACGAGAGTAACACAGATTGCAGATACGGGAACGGCAAGCTCCTTTACCCTGCGCTTAATCGTTCTTTTGCAGATTGAGAGAATAATGAAATATAATACTAACATTATTAAAATTCCAATAGTCAAGGTGAATACTATATTCGGTGAGGTGCTGCGGACAGTTTGAGAGGTACTGTAAAATATGCTCACCCAAAGCGCAAAGGCTAATATTATGACTTCAACGGCAAAGAGATTTGTAGCAAACGGTCTTTTGCCGTGCATACCCGCGTTTTCCGCCTTGATATTAATGAAAAGCCGCCTTGCAATAAGTATAAAGCAGATGCCGATTACCGCCCATAAAATTAGCGGGAGAATATAATCAAATGATGCCTCCTCATAGCCTTTGAACAAGCTGCTGTATTCTACAATGTCTGCATCCGCATTTCCTGCATTTAATGTATGAAAGCCGAAATTAATTAAGTTGTTATCCATGGAATAGAAAGGTCCGAACGCCTTTCCGAGTATAAGCGGATTAATGATTGAGGTGTAATGGAAAAGACTCGGCTGAAGAAAGCCGTAACCGGAGTAGTTTGGAAAATCGGAATAGTTATAACCTCTTAAAAACGCGGCGCCCATTGAATGTATAAAATACATCACGGCTGTCGGAGCGCAGGCTATTGAGCCGGAGAAGAAAATGCTTTCAACAATGGTTGAACAGTATGACATAGCAATAAGCATTATGGAAAAGCCCGTGAGTAAATAAACATAACACTCGGCAAATATAAGCAGTCCGTATTTTATTATATATCCCGCTTTGGTAAGAATGGATATATTTATAATAATATCGGCGATTATCGGAACAAGAAGCGCCGCCGCCATTATCAATAAACAGGCTGTGACCCTGTTTTTAAACATTGTTCTCCTGTCAACGCTTGATGAAAAAAAGACATTGACATCTCTCTTTTTCATTACAAATCTGAAGGAAACAAGCGCAAAAAGCGCGCCGAGAATTATAAACAATATTCCTGCGCTTTCGCCTGAAGAATCAGATATATCCGGCGAGAAAACGGTTAAACAAAGGGCAATGTCTTTGCGTATTTTCTCTATATCAAGAATACTCTTTATACTGCTGTAATTAATTAATAAAACACTTAAAGGAGATAATACAAAATAATATGCCGACACAAGAAAAGTAAAAATTGCGGGAACAATTGTACTTTTAAAAGCTCTCTTAAAATCATATTCGGCAGCGCTTTTATTCGCTGAAAATTGATGAGATGTCATATTTGCGATCCTCCATTTCATTTAAAAATACCTCTTCAAGAGAGAGTGTAACGCTGTCCGTAAGTATCGGAGCAAGCAGTTCAAATACCTTCGGGTCAAGATTATTGTCTACCGTTATCGTAACCATTTTATTATCTATTGTGATATCCTTGTAAGCAATACCGGCAAAATCTTCCAAGGTAATCTCTCTGTCAAAGATAAGCCTGTATTTTTTATAGGCGTTGCTCACATCGTCAACAGAAACATTCATCTTCAGACTTTTACCGTTTATAAGCGCAACGTGGTCGCAAAGGTCGGCAACCTCCTGAAGATTGTGACTGCTCATAAGAATTGAGCACCCGGTCTCCGCCATATATTCAATAAATATATTTTTACAGAGATTTCTTTTCTGCGGGTCTATTCCGTCAAATACCTCGTCAAGAAAAAGGTACTTTGGTCTTGTTGACATTGCAAGTATAATTTCAGCCTGCCTTTGCATTCCCTTTGAAAAAGACTGAATGTTTGCGGTTAAGCTGAGCCCCATTGCACCTGCCATTTTAGCGAATACCTTTTCCGAAAAATTTTCATAATATCCTTTATAAAAATTTTTCATCTTGAGAAGTGTAGCTCTCTTTGGAAAATACATCTCGTCCGGAACAAAGAAAATATGATTTCTGATTTTTCCGTTGTCGTAAACATTTTCACCATCAATTAATACGGCGCCCTCCTCGGGAGCATAGATACCCGCACATGTTTTGAGCAGGGTGGTTTTACCCGCACCGTTATATCCGACAAGTCCGTAAATTGATGATTTTTCAATATTAAAGGAAATGTTTTCAATAGCGGTAAAGTCGCCGAATTTTTTAGTAACATTTTTAATTTCAATCATTTGTATCCCCCTCCTTGAATATTTCATCCAATAATAATATCAGATTTTCTTTTTTTACGCCCTTCGCCTTGGCAGAGGTTAAAACAGTTCTGGCGTCCTCTATCGCGACCTTAGCAATTTTATTGCTGCCCAGAGGATTTTCACATACAAAAACCCCTTTACCCTGAACCGAGTAAACCACCTTATCAGCCTCAAGCTCCGCAAAAGCGCGCTTTATCGTATTGACATTGATGTTTAACTCGTTAGAAAGACCTCTTATTGAAGGCAGTCGGTCGTTCGGTTTGTATACATTTGTGTTGATCAGCATAATTATTTGTTCCTTGATTTGCTCATAAATCGGAACTCTGCTATGATAATCTATAAAAATCAATCAAAACTCCCCCTTTTTTGAAAGATTAATACAAACTGTGATACTACAGGTATCACAGTTGCAGTGTATCATATAAATGTATGCGTGTCAATGTTGTTTATAAAAAATTAATAAAATAAAAAGCGCGGCAGGTAAATTCCTGTTGCGCTTTATAAATCAGTTTGCTTTTTTAGTTGTGGAAGAGGTTTTCGGTTTATTATATTTACTGTATGTGGTGTAGTTTACATTTCCGTTTACTGTTCTTGTCAGCACATATGATTTTCCGTCCTTTGAAACCTTGATTTTAACATTTCCGGTATCAATGTCGTCAGCCGCATATACGCTGCAGGTAAGTGTTCCTCCCGAGGCGGAAACACTGAGCCTTAAATCGCTGCCTGAATTGTTTTTAAACTGAAAATCCTGTGAATTCCACTGAACAGTTGCGTCCGCACCGAGCGGAACATAACTGATTTCCAGTGAGTGACAGGCACGCACAGTAATTTCAAGATTGGCACGCAGCGCCGCCTGAAAAATTGTCGAACTGACCTGACAGATTCCTCCGCCGAGCCCGTCAACAAATTCATCACCCTCAACAATCTTTGCCTCCTTATATCCTGAAAGCACGGTTCTCTTTCCGACTGTCTGGTTAAATGAAAAGGTACTTCCGTCGGGGATTTTAAGATTATTGAGCTTGCTGACCGCGTTTTTAATATTGACGGTCCTTGTTGAATTTGAAGAATCGTAATAGGTGGTGTAGGAAGAAAGCTGATACGGATAGCTTCCGTCTTTATCTTTATTAAGGGCAGGATAGACCTTTACGGTTTCCGCCTCCTTAAAGGTAGTGTTGATATCTTCAGTTGTTCTTGTAGTCGTAGTGGTTGTAGTTGTGGATTCGGTAGTTGATTTTGCCGTAGCGCTTACGTCAGCGGATTCATTACATCCGGCAAGCGTTACAGCTATTATAACTGAAGCCAAAGCTACTGCAAAAAGCTTTTTCAATTATTTTTTCTCCTTGTAAGGCTTTTTTATATCTACCCAGCTTTCTTTTATCACTTGTCTTGCGCGCGCGATTGAAAGCGCCTTTTCGGGTATGCTGTCCGTAATTGTGGAGCCTGCGGCAATATAAGCCTGCTCGCCAACCTCCACGGGGGCAACAAGATTTGTATTGCAGCCGATAAACGCACCGTCACCGATAACGCAGCGAGATTTGTTTTTGCCGTCGTAATTGCAGGTAACTGTTCCGCAGCCGAAGTTGACGTCACGTCCCACGTCGCTGTCGCCTATATATGTCAGATGCGCGCTCTTTGAGCCTTCGCCGACCACAGAGTTTTTAACCTCTACAAAGTTGCCGATGTGGACACCCTTTTTAAGAACGGAATTTGCTCTGACCTTAACAAAAGGACCTGCGTCAACACCATCCTCAACCTCGCTGTCAAGGATTTTACAGTTGTCAAGGATTACGTTGTTCCCTACAACTGCGTTGTCAAGATACGAATTGGGACCGATTGTGCATCCGCTTCCGATGACGGTATTACCTAATATAATAGTATTAGGAAGAATTACAGTGGAATTTCCGATTTTGACATCCTTTCCGATAATGACACCGTCTGTGCAGGGAATATCAACACCGTCAAGCATAAGCCTTGTGTTGATATTTCTTCTCATAATATTATTTAAGTCGTTTAGCTGTTTTCTGTCGTTTGCTCCAAGCACAACCTCGCTGTTTTCAACAACATAAGCTCCCGCGTTTTTTCCTGCGCTGATAAGAATTTCAAGACTGTCCGTAAGATAGTATTCCTTTTGCGCGTTTTCATTTGTAATGTTTTCGAGAGCGTAAATAAGATCTGCTCCGTTAAACCAGTAACAGCCCGAATTTGATTCGCGTATCTGCTTTTCTTCAGCGGTAGCGTCCTTATGCTCAACAATTTTTAAAAGAGTACCGTTTTTGTCACGCTTGATGTGACCGATTCCCTCCGTGTCATCAACGATTGCGCTGATAACCGTAATTGAGTTGCCGTTGCTTTTATGATATTCGTATGCTTTGTTGATTGTCTCGGCGTCCATAAGAGGACCGTCGCCGTTGAGAATCAGGATTTCGTCACCTGAGTGAGCCCTGATAAATTCCCCTGCCTGCATAACAGCATGTCCCGTACCGAGCTGAGGCTCCTGCAGGGCGGTTTTTATATCTTCGGGAAGATAAGCCTCAACCTCCTCGTGCTTATAACCCGTTATAACGCAGATGTCCCGCACACCGGCATCTTTAACTGCGTCAATAACGTAGCTTATCATAGGTTTAAATATAACATTACACATTACCTTGGGGCAGTCAGCCTTCATTCTTGTTCCCTTGCCGCCTGCAAGTATTACTGCGCATTTCATAGGTATTCCTCCGAATTATCTTGTTTTCTGTTACATTATGCACTAAAAATTTATATTTTTCAAGTTAATTAGTGATAAAGGTAAAAAATTAACAAAAAATGTTTGTAATTTATTAAGTATTATGTTATAATTCTATTCGCATTATACTGGGTTGGTATAAATTTGAAAATTTATACAATAATACCAGTATAGCTTTCCAAATATTGTTAATAAATTTAGGAGGTACTCAATATGAGTCACAAGTATGTTTATTTGTTCTCAGAAGGTAACGGTTCAATGAGAGAGCTTCTCGGCGGTAAGGGTGCAAACCTCGCAGAGATGACCAATCTCGGTCTTCCGGTTCCCCAGGGCTTTACCATTACAACCGAAGCTTGTACACAGTACTATGAGGACGGCAGAAAAATCAATGATGAGATTCAGGCTGAAATCATGGAATACATCAAGAAGATGGAGGAAATCACCGGTATGAAATTCGGTGATAAGGAAAATCCTCTTCTTGTTTCTGTTCGTTCAGGTGCAAGAGCGTCTATGCCCGGTATGATGGATACAATTCTTAATCTCGGTCTTAACGAAGAGGTTGTTGAGGTACTTGCAAAGAAATCAGGCAATCCGCGTTGGGCTTGGGACTGCTACAGAAGATTCATTCAGATGTATTCTGACGTAGTTATGGAAGTCGGTAAGAAGTATTTTGAACAGCTTATTGACGAGATGAAAGAAGAAAAGGGTGTTACACAGGACGTTGAGCTTACTGCTGAAGACCTTAAGGTTCTTGCTGACCAGTTCAAGGCTGAGTACAAGGATAAAATCGGCGTTGATTTCCCGACTGATCCTGTTGAGCAGCTTATGGGCGCAGTTAAGGCTGTATTCCGTTCATGGGACAACCCCCGTGCAAACGTATACCGCCGTATGAACGATATCCCTTATTCATGGGGTACCGCTGTTAATGTTCAGATGATGGCGTTCGGTAATATGGGCGATACATCAGGAACAGGTGTTGCATTTACACGTGACCCCGCAACAGGCGAGAAAAAACTTATGGGTGAATTCCTTCTCAACGCACAGGGCGAGGACGTAGTTGCAGGTGTAAGAACACCGCAGCCGATTGCTCAGCTTGCAGAGGTTATGCCTGAGTGCTATGAGCAGTTTACAAAGATTTGCTCAATTCTTGAAAATCACTATCGTGATATGCAGGATATGGAGTTTACTATTCAGGACAGAAAGCTCTATATGCTTCAGACACGTAACGGTAAGAGAACTGCAACAGCAGCGCTTAATATTGCCTGCGACCTCCTTGACGAGGGTATGATTGATGAAAAAGAGGCTGTTCTCCGTGTAGAGCCAAAGCAGCTTGACGCTCTTCTTCATCCGCAGTTTGACGCTGCCGCTCTTAAAGCGGCTACCCCGGTAGCAAAGGCTCTTGCAGCATCTCCCGGTGCCGCATGCGGAAAAATCGTATTCTCGGCTGACGATGCAAAAGAGTGGGCTGAGAGAGGCGAGAAGGTTGTTCTTGTTCGTCTTGAAACATCACCTGAGGATATTGAGGGTATGGTTGCCGCTGAGGGTATTCTCACAGTCCGCGGCGGTATGACATCACACGCTGCCGTTGTTGCGCGCGGTATGGGTACCTGCTGTGTATCAGGCTGCGGCGATATTAAAATGGACGAGGAAAACAAGAAGTTCGAGCTTGCAGGCAAGGTATATAAAGAAGGCGACTATATTTCACTTGACGGTTCAACCGGCGCGATTTACGGCGAGGCTATTCCGACAGTTGCCGCTGATACAAATTCAGGTAATTTCGGACGCTTTATGAAGCTTGCCGATAAATACAGAACACTTAAGGTAAGAACAAATGCGGACAATCCGAGAGATACAGCACAGGCTGTTGCTTACGGAGCAGAGGGTATCGGTCTCTGCCGTACAGAGCATATGTTCTTTGAGGGTGACAGAATCAAGTCAATCCGTAAGATGATTGTTGCTGAAACGGTTGAGGCAAGAGAGGCTGCTCTTAACGAGATTCTTCCTCTTCAGCAGGGCGATTTTGAGGCTATGTATAAGGAGCTTGACGGTCGTCCGATGACAATCCGTTTCCTTGATCCTCCTCTTCACGAGTTTGTTCCGCAAAAGGATGATGAGATTGCTGAGCTTGCGGCAGAGCTTGGTATGACCGCACAGGACCTCAAGGCTGTTTGTGATTCACTTCACGAGGCTAACCCGATGATGGGTCACCGCGGTCTTCGTCTTGCTGTAACATATCCTGAAATTGCGAAGATGCAGACAAAGGCTGTTATCCGCGCCGCAATCAATGTTTCTAAAGAAACAGGCAAAATGATTAAGCCTGAAATTATGATTCCTCTCGCTTGCGACACTAAGGAGCTTAAGTTTGTTAAAGATATAGTTGTAGCAACTGCTGACGAAGAGATTGCCGCAGCAGGTGTTGATATGAAATATGAGGTTGGCACAATGATTGAAATTCCTCGTGCCGCTCTCACAGCAGGCGATATTGCTACAGAGGCTGAGTTCTTCTGCTTTGGTACTAACGACCTTACACAGATGACATACGGTTTCAGCCGTGATGATGCAGGTAAGTTCCTTGACGCTTACTACGACGCAAAGATTTTTGAGTCAGATCCGTTTGCAAAGCTTGACACAACAGGTGTCGGCGCGCTTATGAAGATGGCTGTTGAAAACGGTAAGGCTACCCGTCCGGAGCTTCACTGCGGTATCTGCGGCGAGCACGGCGGCGACCCAAGTTCAGTTGAGTTCTGCCATGAAATCGGACTTGACTATGTATCTTGTTCACCGTTCAGAGTACCGATTGCCCGTCTTGCCGCTGCACAGGCTGCAATCAAATCAGGCAAATAATTAAATATAAAAATTAAGAGGATAGCGTTAAGCTATCCTCTTTTTTTCTATATACATTTTATTAAATCAAGCTGATTTTTTTCTTGTGTATTTCCTTTTAATTTTTCCCGAAAATAATAAAACACTTTCAAGAATTAAGCTCATACAGCAAGGCGTCAGCAAAAATTTAATTTTCAGCGCAAAGGAAATGATAATTACTGCGGTTATTATAAACAGTATCATCCGTGAAATTTTGCGAAAATAGTTCATCTCTTTTTCAGAGAGCGGCTTTTGGGCTGTATCCAGGGGAGAAAGCAAGAATATGCAAACTGCCGCTGCCATTGAAACAGCAAACACAACAGTTTGAAAATCATATATCTTGGACAATTTGATAACAACAATACAAGCCGCCAGAGAAAGACTTGACATAATTTGGCATCTTGTCTCGGTTGACGCGTGGTAACCGCCCGCATATCTTCTTATGAACTGAAATGAGATATAGAAAATGATGCTTTCAAAAACACAGCCTAAAATTAAACCGATAACACAAACAAAAATCAAATACATTATATGGGATAACAGCATAAAAAAGCCGTATATGTATAGTTCCCGTTCGTCCTCTGTTATAGTGCCGTTTGAAAGCAGCTTGTCAGTAAGGCGCCTTGACAGATTATTAATCATTATCTACCTTGCTGAACTTCTTAAGAGCTGCAGGAGCCTTCGGCTGATAAATTGCGCAACAAGTAGTTGTGTTTGCGTCTCTCTTCAGTGCATGCTCCGCACTGCTCTTTGCAGCCTTAGAAATAAGTGAACTGAATTTGCTCATAATATTTACCTCCTTTTTTATTAAATATTATCATTAAATTAAAGGCTATTCAATTGAACATACAATAATGCTTATTATCCTTGTAATATTGCAGATTTGACAATTTATTCAAAAAAATCAAAGTATTTTAATAAATAATAATTGTAAAACAAAACTAACTTGTAATACTTTGTTTATTTTAGTCAAAATAAATGATAATATTATCAAAAAAAGGGGTGGAAATATTGACTCTGGATAAAAAATTAATCGGCATCAGAATTATGCAGAAGCGAAAGGAATGCGGTCTGAAGCAGGAGGAATTATCCGAAATAATAGGCTATTCTAAAAATCATTTGTCAAATATAGAACGGGGTATATATGCCCCCACTGTCCCTTTTATATTCAAGTTATGCAACACTTTAGGAGAAACTCCCGATTATTATCTTATAGGTAAAATCAGCGAAAATGAAAAGTCTGAAATTATTTCATTAATGGAAAAATTCCCCCCTGACAGCCTGAAAATAGTGACGAAATTAATATCAGCATATCTTGACGAAATAAAATAATATTTGACGAAACAGCAAAACAATGTTAAACTTTCTCTTATCAAAGGTTTTTTGATAAGAGTTTTTTATTTATCGGAGGAAATATGAAAATTTTAATTTGCGATGACGAACAGAAATGCGTTGATGAACTGAAGGTCCATATTGAAGAGTATATGAAGAATCATTTTATGACGGTGGAATTTGTTATAACAACCTCGTCAAAGGAAGTGCTTGAAAGCAGCGATTCTTTCAGCCTTGCCTTTTTGGATATTCAAATGGACGAAGCGGACGGAATAACCGTTGCGAAGGAATTAAAGAAACGAAATGAAAAGGTTGCTCTATTCTTTATAACTAATTTTGAGGAATATCAGGATGAGGCTATGGACCTCAATATATTCAGATTTTTTGAAAAACCGTTGGATGTCGCAAGGCTGAATGCAAGCCTTGACAAAGCAATGGAATATATTGACGGAACTTATGTTGATATATATATTCACAGAAATAAGGAGCATGTCAGAATTCCGATAGATGATATTATTTACATCGTAAGCGATAACAGAAAGCTGTACATTGTGACGAAGGATGACAGGATAGTTACAAGAGAGAGCTTTGAATTCTGGCGCGAAAAACTGCCGAACAGATTTTTTTATTATGTACACAAAAGCTTTTTTGTAAATATGCACTATGTTGCAAAGTACTGTTACCATGAGTTGTATTTGGAAGACGGCACAAGAATTCCGGTCGCTCCGAGAAGACAGACCGCCTTTCATAAATACTGGTACTCATATGTCAACAGGAGATAAATTATGATTAGTAATTTTGCAATCGTTGCTATATGCTTTTTTGAGATGCTAATTGCATACAATTTTTTTACACAAATTGGAACTCTAAAATTTAATTTTATAACATGTATGATAGTTGGCACTGTTTTATTTGAGAGTGGTGCAGTAATTAATATACTTCTATCAAATATAGTTTGGCTGAATACATTATATTTTTTATTAACTAATTTTTTATTTGGTATAATTTGTTTTGAAATTAAATTTTCAAAAGCATTATTTTATTCAATTATTTTAGATATATTTAATGCTTCCCTTGAATTTATTTCAATTTTTATTATTTCAATGATAACGCAAAATGAAACGACAGCATATAATAACAATACATCAATATTGCTTATTGAAGGCTCAATTAGCAAAGCATTATATTTTCTAACTTGTCTAATTCTTGCAAGGTTTATTAAAAAAGATGAAGGCAATATTAAATTTCCTGTCGGATTGTATTTTTATCCGATAGTTGTTGTAGGCTCTCTGCTGGTTTTCTGGAGTATATGCGCACAGTCAAATATAAGCGATAAACAGCAGTTTGAATTATCAATTGTCAGCACGTTACTCTTTTTATCAATAGTTGTCCTGTTCATCATTTATCAGCATAATATTGAAAAAGAGAACAAGCTCGCCTCCCTCGAGAATGAGGTTATCCTGTTAGACACTGAAAAAACATATTATGAAATTCTCAAAAAGCAAAATGAAGATCTGATGATTTATGCTCATGACGCAAAAAATCACTTGGCAGCGATACAAAAATTGAATGACAATCCGATTATCGCGGATTATTTATCCAAGCTTACAGACCAGCTTAAAGAATACACAAGGGTTTGCCACAGCGGTAATCATATGTTGGACGTTATTATTAATAAATATGTAACCGAATGTAAAATTAAAGAAATAAAGTTCACATTTGATATTCGGCTGGCAAATTTAAGGTTTTTAGATAACAACGACCTTGTTACAATACTCGGAAATATTCTTGATAATGCGTTAGAGGCCGCTCAAAAATCCGAAAAAAAGAGAATTTCCTTAGTAACAGGTCACAGAAATACGTACGATTTAATAAATGTAATAAACAGTTGTGACACGCCTCCCGTCGCAAATGATTTTGAACTGAAGACAACAAAGAAAAATAAAAAACTCCACGGTATAGGAATGAAGAGTGTAGCCAAAGCAATAAAAAAATATGACGGCGATTTAGGATGGGACTATAATCAGGAAGAAAAAGAATTTTCAACAACGGTAATATTAATTGACCATAAAAAATTCACCAATACCTAATGTGTTGGTGAATTTTTGCTCTTAATTCAATCACTGTTTTCTTTTTTTAATTCCGTTAGAATTTGCTTTCTTACTTCTCTGTTGAAAATAATCTGTAAAATCCATATTACCGACGGCAACAGGAATATCAGAATAATTAAAGCAATATTAAGCTTTGTGTTAATTATTAACAGAGCGCCGAGTATCCAGAAAAATACGGTAAAAGCTATTGAGATTATCGGCAGAAAAGCGTTTGGTATAATATTTATTTCAATTTCCGTATCGGATAATTTATTAAGATTAATTTTCGGATTGCCTATAAGCGTAAATATTCCGTTGTAGCTCAGGCTGAGTCCCGAGATACTTTTCTTACAAGTAAACAATTTGTTTTTTTCGAGCTTTTCAAAATATTGTTTGCTGTCATTAAGCGTCAGGGTATATTTCATTTATCAAGCTCCTTTTTAATATAATCGCAATACAGCTTTATAATGTCCATATCAGTCTTTTCATAAACCATTCGAGCGCCGACCGTGTCCTCAATTTCGTTAAAAACAGGCTTACCTTTGTGAAAAAGAAGGTCAATACCGATATAGTCACTGTCGATTAAACTTATAATTTTTTTAACGAGTGATATTTCATTGTCATTCATTTTATAAGGGAACGCATTCCCGCCCAAACAAAAATTAGAGCGAAAGTCGGTGTCGCTCTCGCGCAGTATGGAGGCGACAATTTCATTGCCGATAACCCATACTCTTAAATCTTTTCCTAAGGTATCGCACGGCATCTGGTAAACATAGTTTTTCTCAAAGGGTTCGGGCGTGGTAATCATTGTTACATTTTTACCGCCGTGACCGTCAAACGGCTTTTTTACCGCAGGCACGCCTGCATAATTTACAGGCATAATAGGTATACCGTTTTTTTGCATAAATTCATAGCAAATCTGCTTATTATTAGCAAGTTTTGAAAGGCTCGACGGGTTAAAGACCCTGATTTTTTGTTTTTCAAAAAATGCCGCTATTTTATAGTCATTGGTTCTGTTAATGACAAAGTCGGCTTTGCCCCGAAAGCTCTCGTCTGCTAAAAAAATATCAAGACTTTCCATGAATTTTTCAACGGCAAAGGAGTTTCTCTCTGCCTCTTTTTTGGTATAAATCAGTACGCCGCTCATTTGATGTTCTCCGTAATTTCCTTTAAAATCAAAGGCGCGATATCCATTTTCGTACTTTTCATTATATTTATAATGTGAGCGTTTGAATTTACCTCGCACACCATACCGTTTTCAAGAATATCAACCCCGCCGAAGGTCAGATCGAGCGTGTCGCAAGCCTTAATCGCTGTTTCAATTTCTTCCTTACTCGGTATATACGGCGTCATCTTTCCGCCGTTTGTTACATTTGAGCGAAAATCGTTTTTATTTTCTCTTTTAACCGCGGCAACACATTTCCCGCCGACAATTTCAAGACGCATATCTCTGCCGCCGCTTTCGCCGATATATTCTTGCAGAATAAACGGCTTTTCGGTAATACGATTTATAATTTCCTCAAAACTGCCGCAAAGATAAACCTGTTCGCCGAAAGAGCCGAAACACTCCTTAAAAACAAGCGGTAAACCGAGTATTTCAACAGCATTGGAAACAAATTCACTCATATCCGATTTAAAAAAGCATTTGGGCGCAATAAGCGTTCTTGGCTGAGGAACAATGCCGTCAAGCGCAATAAAGGTTTTTGCTTTATCATCGCAAAGCTCGATTGCTTTTGATGAGTTGAAAACGGGAAAGCCCTTTTTTTCAAGCCTTTTTGCAAGGTTTGTGTCCTTGTCCCAGAACAGTATAAAATCAGCCGGTTCCTCTTTTACGGCAAGCTCAAGATTTGTTTTGATTATTAAATTAATATTCATTTTTTTTGCGGCGGATATAATATGCGAATGAAGCTCATCATATTTGCTGCCGTTTAAAAAGTGATTTACTGCTAAAATACCTGTCATTTCTTTATCTCCGTAAAATATATTGTATCATTGTGCCTTGCTTTTTTCAATGTAATAGTATAAAATATCAATGTTAATAATTATTAAAGTAGCAGGAGTGACAAAATATGACTGAATATAAACTTAAATACGGCTGCAATCCGAATCAAAATCCCGCAAGAATTCATATGGACGGCAGGGAACTGCCGTTTGAAATCATAAACGGAGCGGCAGGATACATAAATCTTCTGGACGCCTTTAATTCATGGCAGCTTGTAAGAGAACTTAAGGAGGCAACGGGATTGCCGAGCGCCGCTTCATTCAAGCACGTTTCGCCTGCGGGCGCGGCAGTTGCAAAGCCGCTTGATGAGACTGAAAGAAAGGTATGTATGGTGCCTGAGGACTTAGAGCTTTCACCGATTGCACAGGCATATGTCCGTGCAAGGGGCTGTGACAGAGTTTCCTCATTCGGTGACTTTGCGGCTCTCAGCGACGAATGTGACACATCGGTTGCAAAATTCCTTGTAAAAGAGGTGAGTGACGGAATCATTGCGCCGTCATACACAGAAGAAGCGCTTGAAATCCTTAAGTCAAAAAGAAGGGGAAACTATCTGATTATTAAAATTGACCCGGGCTATGAGCCTGAAAGTACAGAGACAAAGCAGGTTTTCGGCATCAAGTTTGAGCAGAAGAGAAACGATGCAAAAATGACAATGGAGCTCTTCAATGATATGCCGACTAAGGTTAAGGATATCCCCGAAATCGCAAAGATTGACCTGCTTATTTCTTTGATTACTCTTAAATATACACAGTCAAATTCCGTCTGCTACGCTATGGGCGGACAGACAATCGGTGTCGGCGCGGGTCAGCAGAGCCGTATTCACTGCACACGCCTTGCGGGAAACAAGGCGGATAACCTCTGGCTTCGCCACAATGAAAAGGTAATCAATCTTCCGTTTATTGAGGGTATACGTAAATGCGATGCCGATAACGCAATTGACCTTTATATTTCAGATGAGTATGAGGATTTGCTTAGGGACGGCGTATGGCAAAGATATTTTACACAGTGTCCCGCTCCGTTTACTAAGGAGGAGAAAAAAGCATGGCACGAAAAAATGACAAATGTTGCGCTCGGCTCTGACGCTTTCTTCCCGTTTGAGGATAATATTGAAAGAGCAGTCCGCTCAGGAGTTAAGTATATTGCGCAGCCGGGCGGCTCGGTACGGGACGGCGCGGTTATCGAATGCTGTGACGGCTTCGGCGTTGCAATGGCAATGACAGGTATCAGATTATTCCACCATTAATAGTTGCGTTTAAATAATAATTTTTGCGGCAGGATATTATAATCCTGCCCTTTTTGGCTGTAAAAGGAGCGGTAATCATTTATAATATAATTATTCAGGCGATAGGATTCGTCGGTTTTCTGCTTGCGGTCCTCACCTTTCAGTCGAACAGGCATAAGAATATTACGCTTTTAAAGTGTGCGAGTGACGCTGTATTTGTTGTGCAGTTTATATTGCTCGGCGCCTATACCGGTGCTATAATGAACGGTATAGGCTGCGTCAGAAATATTGCTTATGCAAGGCTGGTTGAAAGGAAAAAAGACGTAAAAAAAGCAGTAGTAATATTTTCTGTAATAATAATTGCGATGGGTATTTTAACGTGGAACGGTCCTGTAAGTCTGCTTGCCATTGCGGGAAAGCTCCTTTCAACACTCTCATACGCCTTTAAAAATCCTAAAACGGTAAGACGGCTGACGGTTCCCGTTTGCGTTGTGTGGGCTGTTTATGATTTGATTTGCAGTTCTTATGCAGGTGTGCTGACGGAAATATTTACTTTAGGTTCGGTTGCCGTAGCATATTTCAGATTTGAATATAAAAAGGAAGATGTTGATCATGGACAGTCTTTGTGATAAATGCTGGTATAATGAATATGATGAGGAAACTGACGAAAGCTTTTGCTCGCTTGTGCTTGATGAGGATGAGTATGTAAGGCTTATGCAGGATAAGGATAAGACCTGCAGATATTTCCGCCCTGACGGCAGCGAATACGATATTGTCAGAAAACAGAACTGAAATCAAAAAAGCACAAAGCAAATTGTTGCTTTGTGCCGATTTTATTTTTGGTTATGCCTTTGTGCCGCTGCCGTTACAAAGCCCCTGAAAAGAGGGTGCGGTCTGTTTGGTCTTGATTTGAACTCAGGGTGAAACTGCCCTGCCACAAACCACGGGTGGCTCGGAATTTCCACCATTTCGACAATATGATTGTCGGGTGATGTGCCGGCAAAAATCATACCGCCGTTTAATAAATCCGTGCGGTAATCGTTATTCACCTCATACCTGTGCCTGTGGCGTTCATAAATCATTGACGCGCCGTAAAGCTCATATGCCTTTGAGTCGGGATTGAGCGTGCATGGGTACTGACCGAGGCGCATTGTGCCTCCCATATCGGTAACGTCCTTTTGTTCAGGCAAAATGTCAATTACGGGATACGGCGTTTCAGGATTAATTTCCGCCGAATTCGCGTCCCTGAATTTAAGCACATTTCGCGCAAATTCAATAATCGCAATCTGCATACCAAGGCATATGCCAAGATACGGAATATTATTTGTTCTCGCATATTCACAGGCTTTTATTTTGCCCTCAATACCGCGTGAGCCAAATCCCCCCGGTACAAGAATACCGTCCATATCGCCGAGAATTTCGTCAAGATTTATATTATCATCCTCAAGACTTTCGGAGTCAATCCACTGAATATCAACAGCGCTTTTTGTAGCAATTCCGCCATGCTTAAGCGCCTCGTTTACCGATATGTATGAATCGTGAAGCTCAACATATTTTCCGACCATACCGATTTTGACGGTCTGAACAGGATTTCTTAGTGCGTCAAGCATTGCGGTCCAGTCAGTAAGGTCGGGCAGGGGACAGTCAAGACCAAGCTTTTTAACAACAACATCATCCATTTTTTGTTCGTGGAGCATTATCGGCACGGCATAAAGGATATCGCAGTTATTGTTTTCAATAACACATTCCTTTTCCACATTGCAGAAAAGCGCAACCTTGTTCTTTATATCATCGGTAAGAGGATGCTCTGTACGGCAGACGATTATATCGGGGTGAATACCGATTGAAAGCATTTCCTTAACCGAGTGCTGGGTAGGCTTAGATTTTAGTTCGTCGGAAGCGGCAAGATAGGGAACAAGCGTAACGTGAATAAAAAGGCAGTTTTCTCTGCCGACATCAACGGAAAACTGGCGAATTGCCTCAAGAAACGGCTGTGACTCAATATCTCCGACAGTGCCGCCGATTTCAACAAGACAGACGTCAGCGCCCGTGTCTGCGTTTTTTGATATAGAACGCTTAATCTCATTAGTTACGTGGGGGATAATCTGAATTGTCTGACCGCCGTAAACCCCCTTGCGCTCGTCGGTAATAACCTTCCAGTATACTCTTCCGCTTGTCAGGTTTGAATTTTGCGAAAGGCTCTCGTCAATAAATCTTTCATAGTGTCCGAGGTCGAGGTCTGTTTCGGCTCCGTCGTCGGTAACGAATACTTCGCCGTGCTGAACAGGGTTCATTGTTCCGGGGTCAACATTAAGATACGGGTCGAGCTTTTGGGCGGTAACCTTAAGACCGCGCGCCTTTAAGAGCCTGCCGAGCGATGCCGCGGTAATTCCCTTGCCGAGACCGGATACAACTCCTCCTGTAATAAAAATGTATTTTGTGTTCATTATTCAGTCCTCCTTACCTCTTAAATAAAATAGGTATGTATTAATAAATTTTCTTTTTGCTTGATACTGCCGAGCAGGTGAGATGAATACCGAGCTTTTTAAGAACGTTTTCGTCAACCTGGGAAAGCAGGACTGACGAGTGCATTTCACAGTTTTTCAGCTTTGAAAGCTGGTCAAGCGCCTTTTTTGCGTTGTTGTCCGTAACTGCCGAAACGGAAAGAGCAAGCAAAATTTCATCTGTGTGCAGTCTTGGATTTATGTTACCGAGATGATTGACCTTAAGCTCCTGAATAGGCTTGATAACCTCGGGAACAATCAGCAAAATTTCATCGTCAATATTTCCGAGAGCTTTAAGTGCGTTAAGCAGCATAGCAGACGCGCAGCCGAGAAGCGCCGACGTCTTTCCTGTAATGATTTTACCGTCCGGAAGTTCAATCGCGGCGGCAGGCGCGCCTGTTTTCTCGGCTAATTTTTCAGCCGCAACGGCACACGCTCTGTCGTCAAGTGAAAGCTCTGCATTGTTCATTAAAAGCTCCAGCTTATAGATTTCATCCTTTTTGCCGCCCGTTCTGAGATTTTCACAGCAGGCTGTGTAATATCTCCTGATTATCTCCTGCTTTGACGCAGCCCTGACTGCCTCGTCATCAAAAATACAGTTGCCCGCCATATTAACTCCCATATCAGTCGGAGAATTATATGGGCATTTACCGTAAATTTTGTCAAAGGTTGCTTTGAGAACAGGGAAAATTTCAACATCTCTGTTGTAGTTGACAGTAGTTTTCCCGTAAGCCTCAAGGTGCCACGGGTCAATCATATTAACGTCGTTAAGGTCGGCGGTTGCCGCCTCATAAGCGATATTGACAGGGTGGTTTAGCGGAATATTCCAGATAGGGAAGGTTTCAAACTTTGCGTAGCCTGCCTTGATACCGCGCTTATTTTCGTGGTAAAGCTGTGAAAGGCAGGTTGCCATTTTACCGCTGCCGGGACCCGGAGCGGTAATTATAACAAGCTCACGTGTGGTTTCAATATAATCGTTTTTACCGTAGCCATCGTCGCTTACAATCTGTGTGATATTTGCGGGATATCCGTCAATAACATAATGATGATAGAACGGTATACCTGTATTTTTAAGCTTCTGTTCAAAGGCATTTACCTTTGGTGTTGATACATATTTTGTAAGGACCACACTGCCCACCATCAGTCCTCTGCTTTTAAATGCGTCAATAAGTCTGAATACGTCAGTATCATATGTAATTCCGAGGTCGCCGCGCATCTTGTTTTTTTCAATATCCTCCGCGTTTATAACAACAACAATTTCCGCCTGTTCCTTAAGCTGAAGCAGCATTTGCAGCTTGCTGTCAGGCTGAAAGCCCGGCAGTACGCGTGATGCGTGGTAATCGTCAAACAGCTTTCCGCCAAACTCAAGATAGAGCTTTCCGCCAAACTCATTAATCCTTTCTTTAATTCTGCTTGACTGCATCTTAAGATATTTGTCATTATCAAAGCCTGTTTTAAACATATTTCCCTCTCCTGCGGGCGCAGAAAGGGACACTAAAACAGTCCTCGTTGACTGCGCCAAAAACCTCTTAAAAAAATATAAAACGGTTGCACCTATGTACAACCGTTTGTACTTACATATTATACAGTAAAATATCCGTTAAATCAATAGGCTGTGGAAATTTTTATAATTGTAATTTAAAATATATAATCCAAACCCCGTCTATTCGCCTTTTAATGTTTCAAGAACTTTATAAAGAAGGCGGTAAAGCTGTAACGCGTCATTTGAATCCAAGCTTACACAATTGTAAATTTTTTGCGGAACGGATACCGCTTTTTCTTTTAATGCCTCACCGTCCTGAGTGATTTCCACAAGTAAAACCCTCTCATCCTCAGAAGAACGGTAACGGCGAACATATCCTTTTGCTTCAAGGCTTTTTAAGACAGGCGTAAGCGTTCCCGAGTCCAGAAACAGCTTTTTGCCAAGCTCCTTGACGTTAATCTTTTTTTCCTCCCAGAAGACCATCATTGTGATGTACTGTGTATAGGTAAGATCAAGCTCCTCCAAATAAGGTCTGTATTTTTTTATAATTTCTCTTGAACAGGCGTAGAGCGGAAAGCAAAGCTGATTTTCCAGTTTTAAGCCGTCATATTCGGAATTGCTCATAGTTATTCTCCTCGTAAAATAAATAATAAAATTATTTTATCACAAGCACTTTTAATATTCAATTATTTTGAGCTTACCGATTGCTCTTTGCATATCTTTTTTGCGAAATCCGCCGCGTTTTTTAAATCCTTGCTGTCTGGATGATTTTTATGCATAACGCCAAAGGAGCCGCGACAGTGAAATTCTTTGTCCGCCATTTTAATTCCGTTGCTTTCAGCCAGCTTTGAAACCTGCTTGTAGGTAGAGGAAAGTACAGCCGCTGTGCTGAAATTGACAATGCATCCGATTGACTGTGCGTTGTCATTTAAAAACGCCTTAACAGCGCCGTCCACGCCGGCTGCGTAAACCGAGCTGCCTAAAAACAAAATATCGGCTTTTTCGTTAAGAGGAACAGATACATCCTCAGCTTTAACTCCGACAGCGCCTGCTATGGCGTCAGCGAGTTTTTTGGTGTTGCCTGACCTTGTAAAATATCGTACCGCAATATTCATATAATCAACCTCCTTTTCTATGCCGCGTTAATGGTATCGTAGGCTTCTCTTACCGCCTTTGCAAGCTGATCGGCGCAGGAGGTGGGGCGGCGACCGCAGGTGTTTCCCGCGAGCTTTTCCTCTATCTCCTGAACAGTGCATCCCTCAAGCAGCTTTGCGATTGCTTTCAGATTTCCGTTGCAGCCGCCGATAAACTGAATGTTTGTAATAACATTTCCCTCAATATGAAATCTGATTTCCGTAGCGCATACAGAGGATGTTTTGTAAGTGTAATCCATTTATAACAACTCCTTAATTTTAGCTTCAATTTTTTCCGGTGTTACGGATGAACCGTAACGCTCAACAACATTTCCGTTCCTGTCAATAAGAAATTTTGTGAAGTTCCACTTGATTCTGCCTCCAAACGCTCCGCCCTTCTGTGCTTTCAGATAAGTATAAAGAGGCTCCTCGTGTGAACCGTTTACTTTAATTTTGGCAAATTGACGAAATGTGACACCGTATCGGGACTGACAAAAATCAACGATTTCGTCCTCGGTACCGGGTGCCTGATTTGCAAACTGGTTACACGGAAAATCAAGAATTTCAAAGCCCTTATCCTGATATTTCTCGTATAAATCCTGAAGCCCGTCATACTGCGGTGTAAAGCCGCAGCCAGTGGCTGTGTTGACAATGAGCAGAACCTTACCCTTGTACTCGGATAATTCAACGTCTGCTCCCGTTGCGTCTTTTACCTTGTAATCGTAAATGCTCATAAATATACCTCCGATAAATAATTGATATAAATTTAATTGAGTACAATTAAATTATAATCTTTTATTTATCCGTTGTCAATAGTATTGACCAAATTTTTCCTTTAATTCTTATTAAAAAAATTTGAGTTAAAATAAAACAGGCTGCCTCCGTCATTTTTAAACGGAAACAGCCTGCTTTTAAATCCGATTAATTTTCTTTTTTGCTCTTTTTGCCATTTACACAACCGAGGATAACACAGATAACGCCAATGGTGAAAAGTGATGCGAAAATAATAAGCAGAAGCTTTGCCTGCTGTGACATACCCTGTTTTACTGCGGCTGTACTTTCTGCTTTATATTCTTCATGAGATTCGTTAATTATGTTGCTTTCAGCAGCATCCTCGGCGTTTACACTTTCAAATTCCTTTTCTTTTGTGTAATTCTGTGAGCCGGAATATTTAGTTGTTTCATTTTGTGATGTGCCGTACGCTTTCCCTGTACCTGAAAATTTCGTACTGCTTTCCTTTACAGCTTTTTCGGTTTTTGATTTTGCAATCGTTTCCTTTTTTGACGTCTCTTTTTTTGTTTTCGCTTTCGCCGTTGTAGATTCTTTTGTGGCTTTTTGAGCAGTTGCCCTTACGGAAGTCGGAACATACATATCAAGGTTTATCCCATTAAACAGGTTATAATTACAGTTTAATCCGCAATAGTATTCACAGCTTATTGAATTGTTGAGACGTCTGTCATCAGTGTTTTTCAGCTTTAGAGCAACGTAAACACCTCCGCCCTGCTTTTTACACGACGCCTCGTTAAAATTATAGTAAACATCAAACGCGTCAAGTGAGTTTTTACTCGGGCTGTTAATTAATCCGTCCTTGTCCACCTGAAAGAAATATGTATTCTTCTCATTTTTAACAGTAAAACCCAGAGTAATATTTTCCTTGCTGTTTACGTCTATCCTGTAATCTGTAAATCTAATAAACAGATAAAAACAACCCTCATCCTTATCTGCTATGTATTTTAAAAAGCCTTTAAAATAATCGTCGTCATTATACTGAATAACATTTCCCTTATCTATCCAGTAAAGCTCGTCCTCCACCAAATCGGTATTGACAGCGAGAGCGGAAAAAGGAACGGAAATAATTAACAGAAAAATAATAAAAGGAGTGATTTTTCCGAAAAGCCCGGCGCGAAACCGCTCCATTTTGCTTTTCATCAAATCATTCCTTTCGACAAATTTCTACAAAAATCTATATTTAATTATAAACATTTTTTCGGGTTTGTCAATATAAAATTATCTATATTTAAAATTCCCTGTCCATTTACCGCAATGTGAAAAAGAGAATTGTTTAGCGTTAAGTATTTTATCAAATTAATTGATAAATAAATGATTTTATTTGATGATTTTTTCCTGCTATATTAAGAGTGTTTTCATCCGTGGAAACACCACCCATTTTTTCGTAGAAACGTATCGCACTAACATTTTGTTTAAAACAGCCAACATATAATTTCTTTTTCCCTTTTTGCTTCAAATATAAATATGTATGTTTAAATAAGTGGCTGCCGATACCCATTCTTTTCATATTTGGTCTTACATAAATCTCCCGAATTTCGCAGTCAATTTCCGTATCTTCATAAACCGCGTTGTCATAATCATAGAATCTGCAAAAACCTACGATTTCATTTTCTGTTTCTGCGATAAATACTGTATTTAAAGAATATACGCTTTTGTAGTTATTCATTTGATCAGATAAAGACATGGAATTTAAATATTTATCGTCTATTATTCCTTTATATGCGGTCTGCCAGCCCATTACCTTTATTTCGGCAATAGCTTCTATATCACTATGTTTGGCTTTTCTGATTTTAATATTTTTACTTTTCATATATATCTTTTATAAGTTTATTGCTTTTTGTAAACAACATAAATAGTACAACAAAAATATTTTATGGTTGAATGTAACTGTTTTTTATGACACTGCTATACTGGAAGCAATACTTGTTATTACAGCAACCAATGCAACAATCAAGGACATAACATATATACATATGGCAGTAAATGTTAATTTGTGGGAACTTTTAATATCTTTTATGTCCTTTTTTATTTTGCCGTTTTCACCATTAAAAAGTTTTGTATGCAATATGTTTCAAACATTAAATACATATTACTATTTGCAAATGATAAATTGTATTGTTGAAATAAACACTTGAATTATACAAAACCTAACCAAAACCTGTGTATCAGACCACCCATGATTTTTTCTCATTTCATCATGAATAGGAGTACGAATATTTTTCAATACTTCTATCTTTAGAAATCTTTTTAGAAAAATTTTAATTAATCCTGCAATACCATCAACAAGCAATACGGCAGACAACAGTAAATAGCTTATTGGATGCGATGATTTTAAAATCATTAATACAATAATCAACCCAATAGGTCTCGAACCTGCATCTCCCATAAGTTGTGAACTGGGACTTGAATTAAAGCATAAATACGAAATTAAAATCCCAACCATAATAAAGCTATAAACAGTATATTGATTACCGATTTGGCTGAAAAATATTAAAGATATGCTTAAAAGAGTGATTGTGCTTAAAGAGCCGCATAAGCCATCCACACCGTCTGAGCAATTAGTAACATTAATACCAACCCAAAACAATATGGTAGAAAGCGCAATATACAAAATAGGGTGTATATAGATTTTATAATCAAGTATCATAATTGTAGTAGGGTTGTTATAAACAAAGACTATAGATATAACAACACAAACTATAAAGTCAATGAAGCCTTTTTTATAATCAGACCAAGGGGTATCAGATGCATCATCGAGATATCCGCTCAGCATTTCAAGAAAGATTAAAATATTATAAAATATTAATTCTTTGGTGGCAGGTATTAAGAAAACGGAGCAAAGAACGAAAGTGCTTATCATTACTAAGCCTGTCCCTCTTATTTTTCCTTTAGATACTTCTCCGTTTACTGCAAATTCTCTGCCTTTATCTTTAGGCAGAAATGGTAATTTTAATTTCAACAATATAAAGCAAACAACAAATGCAGATACAAATGCAATGGCAATATATTGCTGTGTATTTGTAATACCATTGAAAAAATAATACAACATTTTTTACATCCTAACCTAATTTTTTATAAAAATTATTTCATACATTTGCTTTATAGTGAATCTGAAATAAACAAATTCCGAAAGTTTTGATATAACCGATTTTTCAGGCGTTGCAACTATTCGAACTCGACAACTACTAATCAATTTTGTTTAGAGATTATTATTTGTCGTGTATGTAGGTCTTTTGATTATTTGAT